>NZ_JBIVTR010000001.1:614090-1144648 GCF_044756785.1 Streptomyces sp. NPDC091649
TGCCCTAGCCGCCGGTGGCCCCCCCTCAACCCCGGTGTGGCCGCCCGCTGTTCACCGGCCCCCCCCCGGGGCCCCCCCCTCATGGGGGGGGGGGGGGGGGGGGCGGGGGGGTGGCCCCCCCCACCACCGAAAGGGGTGAACCGTCGTAACTTTCCCGCCCCCGTCGCGTTCTGTCGCGCTACGGTGGCCGACCATGACGGAGAGTCAGGCCCGGGCCAGGCCCTGGCGGCTCACCCGGCGGGCCGCCGCGCGGGCGGAACACGGGCCGGAACCGGGGCCCGAGCCGGGGACGAGCGGGGCCGAGCCGGGGCCGGGGAGGCCGTCACACACGAACGGCCGCCCGGCCACCGCCGGAGCGGAGCAGGACGGCCGTCTCGCCGCAGAGGCGCGCGGAGGTCAACCGGCGGGATACACCCAGGGGTTGGGCTTGCACTTGATGCCGTTGATCTCCAGAGTCTTGGTCTGCTGCTGCATGACCGGAGCCGGGGCGCCGGGGGTGCGGCAGTTCACGTGGTTGTGGCGCAGGCGGTGGCCGACCTCGTGGTTGATGAGCATCTGACGGTAGGCCAGCAGTTGGCCCGGGCCGAACGTGGCGGCGCCCTGGGCCCAGCGATAGGCGTTGATCATGATGCGGTCGGTCGCGGCGGAATCGCAGGAGACGTTGTCGATCGTGGTGTCCAGACCCGACTTGGCACACCAGTCGCCGGTGGTCCCGGGACTGGCGAGCGTGATCACGAAGTCCGGGGTCCCCGACGAGATGCGCTCGAAGGTCATCGCGCCGTTGTGCGCCCAGCTCCGGTCGTCGTTGAGCGTCTTCTGCACGGCCTCGGCGAACAGGCCGGCGTCGAGGCCGAGGCCCTTCTCCACATCGACCCGGTAGCGGTGCTTCTGCCCCTTGCCGGGCGCCTTCGCCAGACCGGGCACCGCCTCGAACTCCCCACTGGCCCGCAGGTCTGCGGGGAGCGGGAACGGCTGCGCCATCTTGTCCGCGTACGAGAGGGGTTTGACCTCGGGCTTGTCCGAGGGGTGCTCGGGGGTCGGGCGGGCGTCGGAGCGGGATGCCTCGTCGCCCGGGCCCTGCCGCTCCACCTCGGCGGCGCGCGCGGCGGCCGCGCGGTCGCCGGATTCCTCGGCGACCTGTCCGGCCACCACCACCGCGAGCACCGTGGTCACCGCGGCTGCGGCGATCCCGGTGAACGTCCGCCCCTTGGAGCCCCGGGGCGCGGCGCGTTCGTCCGGGTCCCCGGCCTCGGCGTCGTCCGCGCCGCCGTCCGGGGTCGCGCCGGGCGGTGCGGCGGGCGGGCCCGCCGGGCTTTCGGCGTCGAAGGCGTCCACGAACTCCCGGCGCGGGCCCGGCACCGAGGGCCCGGTGGGCGTCGGCTGCTGTGCCGCACGGCCGTCCGCGGTGCGCTGGGCCGCGCGCTGGGCGGACACCTGGCGGGCCACGGCCTGCTGCCGGGCGGCCGCGGCCTGGGGCCCGCCGGAGTCGTCGGCGTACGGCCGGACGTCGGCGGGGCGGTGGTCCGGGCCGGGGCGCCAGTGGGGGGTGCCGGGGGCTGCCGGGGCGCCGGGCCCCTGGCGGGACGCCGGTCCGGCCCCCCAGCCGCCGCCCTGCTCCCGCTGCTCGGGGTGGCCGCCGCGCACCTGCGGGGCGTCGGCGGAGAACGGGCCCCTTCCGTCGCCGGCCGGCGTCGGCCCGGTCCGCCTGCGCCGGCCGCCACCGGGCGCGGGCCTCGCCGCGGCGCGTTCGCCGCTCGGTTCCGCCGCCGCGTCCGGGCGGATCGCCCCGGAGCCCTTTCGACTGTGTCGTCCCACGCCCCGGATCAGCTCCCGCCACCATCGTCCAGCAGTTCCCGGAACGCCTGGGCGACCGCCTCCGGGTACTCCATCATCGCCACGTGCCCCGCGTCGGGCAGGGTCAGCAGCCGGGCGCCGCGGAAGGCCGCGGACGCCCTGCGTGCCATCCGGTACGAGACGAGCTGGTCCCGTCCGCCGTACACGAGCTGGGTCGGTGCGAGCACCCGCTCGGCCTGGCGCCACAGTCCGTGCTGGCCGCCCAGGGTGTACGCGTCGACGATGCCCCGGGCCGAACGCGTCATCGCGTCCCAGAAGTACGGCAGCTCCAGCCGCCGCTCCATCTCGGCCACCGCATGGCGGAAGGCTTCGTCGGAGATCCGTGCCGGATCGCCGTAACAGAGTGCCATGACTCCCCGCGTCCGCTGCTCCGCCGTCCAGCCCTTCGTGAGCCGGGCGAACAGGGGAGCGACTCCCGGGACCGCCAGGAGGCCGGTCGGGACGGCGGGCCGCTGCACCCGCCATTCCGGCAGGGCCGGCGAGATCAGTGTGAGGGTGCGCACCAGGTCGGGGCGGACGGCGGCGACCCGGGTGGCGACCGCGCCGCCCAGCGAATTGCCGAACAGGTGGACGGGCCCCCGCTCGCCCGCGTCCAGCAGCCGGATCACCGCGCGGGCGTGTCCGGTCACCGAGTAGTCGCCGTCGTCCGGGGGCGGCGAGTCCCCGAACCCGGGCAGGTCCACGGCCTCGCCGTCGACCACGTCGGACAACAGCGGCATCAGCGCGGACCAGTTCTGCGAGGAGCCGCCGAGGCCGTGCACGTACAGCGCGGGGGGCAGTCCGGTCCGGTCGCCCGGCCGGCAGCGGACGTTCAGACCGATCCCCGGCAGGGACACGGAGCGCAGCCGTTCGCCGTCGGCGACCCGGACGGCGCTGACCGTGGGGGCCGCCGCGGCGGCGGCGGCCTGGACACCCGGCAGCTCGGTCGAAGACATGCGGCAATGTTACGAGACGATCACGCCCTGATTCATGTGTTCGCCGTCACAGGGCCGCATCGCGGGGTAGACGAGTAGCTCCTACGCTTCAGATGAGGAAGGGAGCTGCACATGACGGTCGACCCGAGCGACCCGGACACCTTCGAGGACGCCGAGCCCGAAGGCCCCGGGCCCGAGGCCCCCGAGGCGGACGCCGCCGAACAGCGGGCGGACATCCGGCCCGAGGAGGACGAAAGGGCGGAGAGCGTCGACCCGGCCACCGCCAATGAGGCGGACGCGATGGAGCAGCGCAGGGTGATCCCCCTCGATGAGGACGATTACCGGTAGAACGCCCCGGTTTGCTCGCGACCATGGAGAACTGTGGCTTCCACAGCCGTCCGGTCCGTGAAATTCTGCGTCCGCGCCGCGCACACCCGGGTTACCCAAAAGTACGATGGCTGTACGGCGCGGCCCGCACGGACCGGCTGTGCTGGAACACATATTTGGGAGGCGGCGTGACAGCCATCGAGCAGACAGAGGCGGCGCGCCCGCGGGGCACCCGCCTGCCCCGCCGCGCCCGACGCAATCAGCTGCTGGGCGCCGCACAGGAGGTCTTCGTCGCGCAGGGCTACCACTCCGCGGCGATGGACGACATCGCCGAGCGGGCCGGAGTCAGCAAGCCGGTGCTCTACCAGCACTTCCCCGGGAAGCTGGACCTCTACCTCGCCCTCCTCGACCAGCACTGCGAGTCCCTGCTCCAGGCCGTGCGCACGGCGCTGGCCTCGACCACGGACAACAAGCTGCGCGTCGAGGCGACGATGGACGCCTACTTCGCGTACGTCGAGGACGAGGGCGGCGCCTTCCGGCTGGTCTTCGAGTCCGACCTGACCAACGAGCCCGCCGTGCGCGAGCGGGTCGACCGGGTGTCGCTCCAGTGCGCCGAGGCCATCTCCGACGTGATCGCCGGGGACACCGGCCTGTCCAAGGAGGAGTCCATGCTGCTGGCGGTGGGGCTGGGCGGCGTCTCCCAGGTGGTGGCGCGCTACTGGCTCTCCAGCCGGTCCGCCATCCCCCGCGACACGGCCGTGCAGCTCCTCACCTCGCTGGCCTGGCGGGGCATCGCGGGCTTCCCGCTGCACGGTGTCGAGCAGCACTGAGTGCTCCGCCGGGGCGCGCCTGACACCGTGTTCGCTGCGGGCGTTGCCGGTCGGGCCCTGAGCGCCGCTCCCACCGGGCTAGTGTGGCTGCGTACGGCGCGGTTCGCCGCGCACAAACTGACCGTCGGAGGGACATAGCCGTGGAGGTCAAGATCGGGGTGCAGCACACGCCCCGCGAGATCGTTCTGGAGAGCGGGCTTTCCGCCGAGGACGTCGAGAGCGCGGTCGCCGCGGCACTGGGCGGCAAGGCGGAGCTGCTGAGCCTCACGGACGAGAAGGGCCGCAAGGTCCTGGTGCCGGCCGACCGGATCGCGTATGTGGAGATCGGCGAGCCGACCACCCGGCGGGTGGGGTTCGGCACGCTGTAGTCCACCGGAGGCGTCGATCGCAGGAGCGGCCCAGCGGGGGTGTCCCCGCAGGGCCGCTCCTGCGTTGTGCCCGGAGCCCGTTCCCGCCGGGCGCCGGGGCTCGTACGGGTCGGAACGGGCTCCCGGAGGGTTGTTCTCCGCAGGCAAGGGGTAGTACGGCCTACGACCGATTTGCCCGCCCCGCACACCCCCGCGAGGTGATCCTCCGTGATCTGGGAATCCTTCGGCGCCGCCGTGCTCGGACTCGCCCTGTCCTGGGCGGCGCTCCGGTCCCTGGCCGACCGGCTGCCGTCCGGCCGCGCGGTCTACGCCACCGGCGCGCTGGGCGCGCTGTTCGGCGCCTGGCTGACCCATGCCGCGCTGGACTCCGGCCACCTGCTGGCGACGCTCATCGGAGCCGCGTCCGTCGGGGCGGTGACGCTGTCGCTCCTGATCCGGCCCCGCGGCCGCCGCCTCGCCCGGTCGGCGGCGGCCCAGTAGCGCGGGCCCAGTGGCGCGGGGCCCCGGACGGCCGCGGCCCCGGAACCCGGCATCCAATACCTGGTATCCGATATCCGGTACTACGCGGCCAGCCCCAGGGCGGCCATCCGCTTGGTGTGGGCCTCGGTGATCCGGGAGAACATCCGGCCCACCTCGGCCAGGTCGAAACCGTCCGCGACGCCGCCCACCAGCATCGTCGAGAGGGCGTCTCGGTCGGCGACCACCCGCTGGGCCTGCGACAGCGCCTCGCCCATCAGCCGGCGCGCCCACAGCGCGAGCCGCCCGCCGAGCCGCGGGTCGGCCTCGATGGCCGCGCGCACCTTCCCCACGGCGAAGTTCCCGTGGCCCGTGTCGTCGAGCACGGACAGGACCAGGGACCGGGTGTCGGTGTCCAGCCGGGCCGCGATCTCGCGGTAGAAGTCGCTCGCGATCGAGTCGCCGACGTACGCCTTGACCAGGCCCTCCAGCCAGTCGGACGGCGCCGTCTGGCGGTGGAAGTCGTCGAGCGCCTGGGCGAACGGCTCCATCGCGGCGGTGGGGTCCTCGTCCACGGCGGTGAGCCGCTGGTTCAGCTGCTCGAAGTGGTGGAACTCGGCGGCGGCCATCTTCGCCAGTTCCGCCTTGTCCCCGAGTGTCGGGGCGAGCTTCGCGTCCTCGGCCAGCCGCTCGAAGGCCGCCAGTTCTCCGTAGGCGAGGGCGCCGAGGAGGTCCACGACGGCGGCACGGTACTGCGGGTCGGCAGACGCGGTGGTCCAGTCCTGGGCGGCGATCCCGGTGGTTCCGGAAGCTTCGGCGGGGGTCTCATTGGCGTGGTCAGGCGTCTCCATGAACGGAACGATAGCCCGCTCCGCGCAGGGCGGAAGGGGCTGGTCAGCCGGGGGCCTCATACCGTTCCGATGAATTCGTCCAACACACATGCGCGAATCCGGGGTACAGTGGTATTGCGCTTACTGAGCACTGTGCTGTGCCAGAGGCGCGCCCTTGAATGAGGATGCCCGGTCGGAGGCCCGATCGGCTCCGACCCGACAGCCCTCCACGCGGTGCGTATGACACGTACGACCGCAGCTGAGGGGCCCCCTCAGCGGCACGAGCGCTCGAGCGACGGCAGTGGTCCCGCGCCACCCGGCCCATCCACGGCCGGATGACCAACCCCGGCACGGTACGACCCCCAGCGTTCGCCTCGGACCGCGTCTCACAGAAGAGGCAGCACCCTGACTACGTTCCGCGACCTCGGTATTCTTTCCGAGACGGCCGAAGCCCTTGAGGCAGTCGGCATCATGTCCCCCTTCCCCATCCAGGAGCTGACGCTCCCCGTAGCCCTCTCCGGCTCCGACGTCATCGGCCAGGCCAAGACCGGCACCGGCAAGACGCTCGGCTTCGGTCTGCCGCTCCTGGAGCGCGTGACCGTCCCCGCCGACGTCGAGGCGGGCCGCGCCACGCCCGAGCAGCTGACCGACGCGCCCCAGGCGCTCGTCGTCGTCCCCACCCGCGAGCTGTGCCAGCAGGTCACCAACGACCTGCTCACGGCCGGCAAGGTCCGTAACGTCCGCGTTCTCGCGATCTACGGCGGCCGGGCGTACGAGCCCCAGGTCGAGGCCCTCAAGAAGGGCGTCGACGTGATCGTCGGCACCCCGGGCCGGCTCCTGGACCTGGCGGGCCAGCGCAAGCTCGACCTCTCCCACATCCGCGGGCTCGTCCTCGACGAGGCCGACGAGATGCTGGACCTGGGCTTCCTGCCCGACGTCGAGCGCATCATCACGATGCTGCCGCCCAAGCGCCAGACGATGCTGTTCTCGGCCACCATGCCCGGCGCCGTCATCAGCCTCGCGCGCCGCTACATGTCGCAGCCGACGCACATCAACGCCACGTCGCCCGACGACGAGGGCACGACCGTCAAGAACACCGTGCAGCACGTCTACCGTGCCCACAACATGGACAAGCCGGAGATGCTCTCCCGCATCCTCCAGGCGGACGGCCGCGGTCTCGCGATGATCTTCTGCCGGACCAAGCGCACGGCGGCCGACATCGCCGAGCAGCTGGAGAAGCGCGGCTTCGCCTCCGGCGCGGTCCACGGCGACCTCGGCCAGGGCGCCCGCGAGCAGGCGCTGCGCGCCTTCCGCAACGGCAAGGTAGACGTCCTCGTCTGCACCGACGTGGCCGCGCGCGGTATCGATGTCGAGGGTGTGACCCACGTCATCAACTACCAGTCGCCGGAGGACGAGAAGACCTACCTCCACCGCATCGGCCGCACCGGCCGCGCGGGCGCCAAGGGCATCGCGATCACGCTGGTCGACTGGGACGACATCCCGCGCTGGCAGCTGATCAACAAGGCGCTGGACCTGAAGTTCCCGGACCCGCCCGAGACGTACTCCACCTCGCCGCACCTCTTCGAGGAGCTCGGCATCCCGGCGGGCACCAAGGGTGTGCTGCCGCGTGGCGAGCGGACCCGCGCCGGTCTGCGCGCGGAGGAGGTCGAGGACCTCGGCGAGACCGGTGGCCGCGGCCGCAAGGCCGCCGCCCCGGCGCCCGCCCGCGAGGAGCGCGAGCCGCGCACCCGTACGCCTCGCCAGCGCCGCCGCACCCGCGGCGGGACCGCCTCGGAGGAGGGCGCCGCGACGGTGCCCGCCCCCGCCAAGGAGGCCGCTCCGGTCGCGCCGGCCGGTGAGGAGGCGTCCGACGCGCCGCGTACGCCGCGCCGTCGCCGCCGCACCCGCGTCAGCGCTCCCGAGGCCGTCGCCGAGACTGCCGTGGCCGTCGCCGAGGCACCGGCGGTTCCCGCCCCGGTCGCCGAGGCCGCTCCCGTGGCCGAGGCCGCACCGGTGGCCGAGGCCGCACCCGTGGCCGCACCGGTCGCGGAGGACGCCCCGGAGGCGAAGCCCCGCCGTCGTCGCAGCCGTGCCGCCGCGAAGCCGGTCGCCGAGGAGACGGACCGGCCCGTCGCCGCGGCCCGGGCCGTCGCGGCTCCGGCCGAGTTCCAGACCGTGGCGGTCGCCGCGGGCGTCGCGGAGCCGGTCGCCGAGCCGAAGACCGTCAAGCCGCGCCGCCGTACCCGGATCGTGAAGCCGGCCGACGAGGTCGACTTCCAGATCGCCCCGGCCGCCGAGCCGGAGCCCGAGGCGAAGACGCGTCGCCGTCCCGCCCGCGCCACGAAGGCCGCGTCGGAGCCGAAGGCCCGTGCGGCCAGGTCGACGAAGTCCCGGGCGAAGGCGGAGACGGCGGAGCCCGCGCCGAAGGCCGCCGCGAAGGCGGTCGCCACCGAGCAGCCCGTCGTCGAGGCCCCGGCCGCCGAGGCGGACGCCAAGCCGCGCCGCCGCCGTGCCACCCGCAGCGTCACCTCGACCGCGACCCAGGAGGCCGCCGTGGTCTCCGAGGCCGAGTCCGTGGCGAGCGAGGCCGCCGCCGAGACGAAGCCGCGCCGCCGTCGCGCCACCCGCCCGGCGGGCAAGGCGTCGGCGACCGAGAGCTGACGCTTCCGGCGGCACCGCACCACCTACGGCCCCGGCCCCCGCACACGCGGGGGCCGGGGCCGTTCTGCCGCCCGGCGACGCCGGAGCCGCCCGGTGACGTCAGGGAGGGGGCGGCGGGGATAGCCTCGCCGTATGAGCCGCCCGCCCACCTTCACCCCGCCCCCCTGCGCCCGCGCCCGTGTCCTGAGCACCGAGCGCGGCGACTTCGCCGTCCTGGACGCCGTACCGCGCACCCCGGCCCGGGCCACCGCCCTGCTGCTGCCCGGGTACACCGGCAGCAAGGAGGACTTCATCGCGCTGCTGGAGCCGCTGAGCGCGGCGGGCTACCGGGTGGTCGCCGTGGACGGCCGGGGGCAGTACGAATCCGAGGGGACGGACCGTCAGGAGGCTTACGCACAAGCCGAGTTGGCGAGCGATGTGCTGGCCCAGGCGGCGGCCCTGGACGTCGGTGCGGGACGGCTGCACCTGCTCGGGCACTCGCTCGGCGGTCAGATCGCCCGCGCCGCCGTCCTGCTGGACGCCACCCCGTTCCGCTCGCTGACGCTGATGTCCTCGGGGCCCGCCGAGGTCGTCGCCGCCCAGCGGGACAAGGTGAAGATGCTGAGCGACGCGCTGGCCGTGCTGTCCATGGACGAGGTCTGGCAGGCGATGCGGGCGCTGGACCCCCCGCAGGACGCGGACACCGGTGACGGTGCGGACATGCGCCGCCGCTGGCTCGCCCACCGCCCGGCCCAGCTGATCGCCACCGGGGCCCAGCTGGCCGCCGAACCGGACCGGGTGGACGAGCTGGCCGCCGTCGGGCTGCCCGTCCACGTCCTGTCCGGGGAGCGCGACGACGTCTGGCCGGTGGAGCGGTTCGACTCCATGGCCCGGCGTCTGGACGCCCGCCGCACCACGATCACCGGAGCCGAGCACTCCCCCAACACGGCCCGCCCCCTGGAGACGGCGAGGGCGCTGGCGGCGTTCTGGGACGACCTGCCGACCGCCTGACGCGCACCCGGTCCGCCCCGCCGCCCGCCCTCAGTACTGCGACTGCAGATGCTGCCAGAAGCCGTCGCGGAGCGCCCGCCGCAGGTGCGCGTGGCCGCGCAGCGAGTGCTGGAGCAGGCGTTCCGCCTCCACCAGCAGGTCCTGGTCCACGGAGCCCGGCAGGTAGGGGTGGCCGGGCAGCAGGTCGGCGAGGGACTCCCGGCCCCGGGCGGCGAGCCAGGCGGCGGCGATCTGCGCGCCGACGAAGCGGACGTCCTCCCGGGAGGGGGCCGGGGTGTCGTCCTCGTACGTGGTGACGGGCCGCCGGGTGACGTAGGGGCGGCAGAAGTCGAGCTCGAAGGTGCGCTGGCTGTCGACCTCCCACAGCAGCGGTTCGGCCTGGTTGCGGCCCTCGGCGGCCTCGATGCCCCAGAGGTGCACACGGGCCCCGTAGCCCTGGGCGGCCTCGACCGCCGAGACCAGGTCCTCGTCGCCGCCGACGAGCGCCGCGTCACTGATGGCACGGTGCCGGGCGAGGGATTCGAGATCGGTGCGGATGAGTGAGTCGACGCCCTTCTGCTGGTTGTTGGCGTTGAGGTTTCCGAGCCGCACCTTGACGTCGGGGAGTTCGGCGATGGCCTGCTGCTCGGTGGTGTGGATGCGGCGCCGGGCGCCGTCGTACCAGTAGACGCGCAGCAGTCTGCTGTCCGCGAAGATCGTGCGGGCCTTGTCGATGAAGGCTTCGATCAGCCCCTCGGCGTCGAGGTCGAAGGAGCGCCGGTCCTCGGTGCCGGTGACGAGAAGGCCGGCCGCGGCGTACACATAGCCGGCGTCCACGAAGATCGCGTGCGTCGACGGGGTCTTGGAGACCTCGATGAGCACGCGCTGGAGCAGCTCGTTGGTGCGGTCCAGTCGGGCGCCGAGGCCGGCTCCCCCGGTGGACTGCGAGTCCGCCTCGGTCATGCGGGCCCCATGGTCTGTGGCGGGGTGGCTACCATCAGGTACTTAGACATCCAAAAAATTTCCTTAGCGTAGGGAATGTTTGCCGAGGGCGAGCCGTTGTCACCCATGTGGAACGCGAGGGAAACCTCGCGTTCCTAGTCTTGCCGGTGGGACGCCCACCGGCGCCAGTAGTTCTCCAGCAGGGGGATCAGACGAAGGGAAGCCCTATGCGCTTCGAGATCATGCGACTCGACGACGTCGACGGTACCGCCGTGGACAGCACCGTCGTGGACGCCGCCTCCGTCAACCGGATCGTGCAGCAGGCCGCGGCAGTCGGCCGTCGCATCTACATCCGGCCGGCCGGCAACTCGGCCTCGTAACGCTCCAGGGGCTCACATCGCCCGATGACGCATTGCGCCGCTAAAGACGAAGCGCCCCCGTACGGAACGTCCGTGCGGGGGCGCCGTGGTGTGCCGGGGCCTCAGGAGTCCTGGATGACCTGGGTGACGCCGTTGATGATCTGCTGGACGGCGATGGCGGAGAGCATCATGCCGGCGAGCCGGGTCACCAGCACCACGCCGCCGTCCTTGATCACACGGATGATCACCAGCGAGTAGCGCATGGTCAGCCAGAGCACCACGTGCATGGCGACGATCGCGGACCACACCGAGAGCTGGCCCGTGAGCCCGTCGGCGTGCTGCACCGCGAGGATGACCGAGACGATGGCGCCGGGCCCGGCCAGCAGCGGCATGCCCAGCGGTACGAGCGCCACGTTGACGTCCTTGGTCTGCGTCGGCTCGTCCGTCTTGCCGGTCAGCAGGTCGAGCGCGATGAGCAGCAGCAGAAGTCCGCCCGCGATCATGAGCGCGGGCACGGAGACATGCAGATAGTCGAGGATCTGCTGACCGAGCAGACCGAAGACGGCGATCACCCCGAAGGCGACCATGACCGCCTGGAGCGCCATCCTGCGCTGCATCTTGGCGGGGCGGCCCGCGGTGAGAGCGAGGAAGATCGGCGTGATCCCGGGCGGGTCCATGATCACAAAAAGGGTGAGAAAGAGGGATCCGAAGACAGCGACGTCGAACACAGTGAGCCTTGCGAGAGAAGAGCGGGCGGTACGGAGGGGCGCGGGGCCCGGACAGCGCGTGCCGGTGCGTCGGGCACACGGCGGTACGCACCGGGGCGCGCGGGGAGGAGGACGTGGTGCGGAGAGGAGGCGGGGCCGGACGCGGTCCGGACCCGGAACGGTCCCTAGCGGCGGACGGCTCCGCCGGCGCCCGGGACCGGGAAGGCGCCCGTGGCGCGCCGGGTGATCTCACCGTAGATCTCGGGGTCGGTGGTGTACGCGCCGAGTTCGACGGACTTCCGGCTGCCGTGGTAGTCGCTGGAGCCGGTCGTGAGCAGCCCCAGTTCGCGGGCGAGGCCGCGCAACCGGGCCCGGGTGGGCGCGTCGTGGTCCATGTGGTCGACCTCGACGCCGTCGAGGCCGGCGTCGGCCAGCGCGGCGATCGTGGACTCGGGGACCACCGCACCGCGTTTCACGGCGGCCGGGTGGGCGAAGACGGTGACCCCGCCGGCCGCCTTCACCAGGCGGACGGCCTCGAAGGGGTCGAACTCGTGCTTCTCGGCGTACGCCCGGCCGCCGTTGCCCAGCCAGTCGGGTGTGAAGGCGTCGGAGACGGTGGGGACGACGCCGAGTTCGACGAGGGCCGCGGCGACGTGCGGGCGGCCGACCGAGCCGTCCCCGGCGATCCGGGCGACCTGCTCCCAGGTGACGGGGACGTCGAGGGCGCGCAGCTTGCGGACCATCTCCTGGGCCCGCGGCACGCGGTCGTCGCGCACGAGTTCCCTCGCGCGCTCCAGCTCGGCGTCGGCGGGATCGAAGAGGTAGGCCAGCAGATGCATGCCCACGCCGTCGACGCGGCAGGAGAGCTCGGCTCCGGTGACGAGCGTGAGCCCCTCGGGCAGCGCTTCGACGGCCTGCCGGTGCCCGCCCACGGTGTCGTGGTCGGTGAGGGCGACGACGTCCAGGCCCGCGGCGGCGGCGTTCGCGACCAGCTCGGCGGGGGTGTCCGTACCGTCCGACGCGGTGGAGTGGGTGTGCAGGTCGATGCGCACGACGCTTGACTCCGGGGCTCGCGGACGGACGGGGGACCGCTCAAGGATAACCGCCGCGCGCCGGCCGTCCGGCCGCGTTCACCGCTGGGCCGGCCCGCCCGCGCTCCTGGCCCCGCGCCCGCCCGCCCCGCCCCGGGTCCTGGCCCCGCGACCGCCACAGGCCCCGCCCCGGAGGGCGGGACCCGGACCCGGCGCCTTCCCTTGGTCCCTACCGCCCGCCCGTCGCCTGGCGGGGCGGCGCCTCGGGGGTCGTGAGCAGGCGGGGGGTGAGCGCGCCGCAGGGGACGAGGTCCACCTCCCCCCCGGCGTCCCGCAGGTCGGTCAGCACCAGCTCGTCGTACATCAGCAGCCCCGACTGCTCGGGCCACAGGATCGCCCAGAGCCACAGCCCCCGCGCCTCGCCCGCGAAGACGGCGCGGTCCTCCGGGGCGCTCCTGACGTGCCAGAGCGGGGTGGGGCGGCCGGCGGCGTGGACCTTGGCGTCGGGGGCCGCGTCGACGTTCAGGTGCGGGCCGGGGTCCGGCCCCTCGATGCCGGCGTACCGGGCGCCGAGTCCGACGCCGAGCTCCTCGGCGACGAGCAGCAGTTCGCCCATGCCGCCCAGCGGGCCGGGTCCGGAGCAGGCCACGGCGCTCGCGCGTCCGCCGCTGCGGTCGTCGCCCGCGCTGGCGACGCCGGTGAACAGCCAGCCCACGGGGAGCGGCCAGGGCATCCAGACGGGGACCTGCGCACGGTGCACCACGACGCCGAGCCCTTCGACGCTCGGTGGGATGACCGGCTGCATCGGATGGACCTGGCCGTGCGCGGAGCACTGCCAGGCGTCGGCGAAGAGACCGGGCGCCCTGACCCGGCCACCGCACTTCGGGCAACTGGGTTCGCCCCTCATAAGGACCAACCGTCCTCCCCGCCGGTCCTCGCGTCAAGGACGGTCACCCGTCCGGCGTCTTCCGGGCCGGGGACCGCTGTGTCCCGCGGCCGGCCGCCGCTGCGGCCTCAGTCCAGGGGGACGGAGGTACGCAGCGGGTCGCGCAGGTCCGTGCCGTGCGTCAGCCACCGCTCCTGCAGTTCCTGCGCGCCGCGCACCCGCTTCCAGGCGGCCTCGTTGCGGGTCATCGGCAGCAGCGGCAGGAAGCGCACCGGGTCCATCGGTTCGTCCAGTTCCAGGTCCTCCACCAGACCGCCGGGCTCCGCGACCAGCACCGAGGTGAACGCCGCCCCGGTCCACAGCGGCTCGCCCAGGTCCAGTGAGGCGCCGGGAGCCACGATCAGCCCCTCGACCTGCGGGGAAGCGGCCAGCACGGCGAGCGGGCGCAGCACCTGGTCGGTGTCGGCGAGTCCGCCCCGTACGGAGAGGACCAGCTCGGCGCGGGGACCCTTCACCGGGTCGGCGAGCGGGGAGGTGGGGTCGGCCATCGGCTGACCGGACATGCCGAGCGTCGCGTAGCGCACCACGTCGCCGTCGAGGAAGCGCAGCACCTCGATGCGGTCCGTGCCGAGGAACGTCACATCGGCGCGGGCGTCCGGTTCACCGAGGGCGGAGCGGAGCCGTGCCTCGACCAGAGCGAGAATTTCTGCCATCCCGCGAGCATAGATCGCGTGGGGAATGGGCAAAGTACGGGATTGGCCCTGAGGTGGCTGATAGCCTGGCCGCCGGTCGGGACAGCACGCAGAAGCGTCGCTCTTCTTCGTCCCGACGACACGTCGTCCCCCACGGGGGACCGGCCGGAGGAGGTGGGGACTGCCATGGATCCAAGTCGACCGTGCAGTACCGACCGCTCCTCCGCGCCTCGCATTTCCCGTTGATCCGACGCTCCGTCGGTCGCCCGGTCCCGACATCGCCGTCGTATCCGGACGACTCCCCGACTGCGGTTCGCGCGACGGAAGAGCACTTCGTTTTTGCCTGTCTGTAGCGAACGCCGTCATCGCGCCCGCGCGGTGCCGCCCGCTTTGCGGACGTGAGTGCACGTCCCCATTCCGGGCTGTTCCACGCCCTCGCCGACGGCCCTCCGTGAAGGAGTCAGCCATGTCGATGATCCGTGACCTGCGCGCCGCCGTGCGCCCGTCCCTGCGCACGTCCCTCCGTAAGAACAGCGCCCCCTACAGCGCGTACGACACCACCCGCGACCCGTCCGCCTCCAGCGCCGTCGTCGACTGCGCGGTCTACCGCGACGGCCGCCGGCTGGTGACGCCCGCGACGCCGACGCCGCACGAGGCGATGCTCCAGGTGCGGGAGGAGGGCGGCTTCGCGTGGATCGGCCTGCACGAGCCGACCGAGGCCGAATTCGCGGGTATCGCAAGGGAGTTCGGGCTGCACCCGCTGGCCGTCGAGGATGCCGTCCACGCCCACCAGCGGCCCAAGCTGGAGCGCTACGACGACACGCTGTTCACCGTCTTCAAGACGATCCACTACGTGGAGCACGCCGAACTGACCTCGACCAGCGAGGTCGTGGAGACCGGCGAGGTGATGTGCTTCACCGGCCGGGACTTCGTCATCACCGTCCGGCACGGCGGCCAGGGCTCCCTGCGCGCCCTGCGCCACCGCCTCCAGGACGACCCTGAGCTGCTGGCCAAGGGCCCCTCCGCGGTCCTGCACGCCATCGCCGACCACGTCGTGGACGGGTACATCGCGGTGGCCGAGGCGGTGCAGGACGATATCGACGAGGTGGAGATCGATGTCTTCTCCACTCCGGCCAAGGGCAGCCCGCGCGGCTCGGACGCGGGCCGGATCTACCAGCTCAAGCGTGAGGTGCTGGAGTTCAAGCGAGCCGTCTCGCCGCTGCTGCGGCCCATGCAGCTGCTGAGCGAGCGTCCCATGCGGCTGATCGACCCGGACATCCAGAAGTACTTCCGCGACGTCGCCGACCACCTCGCCCGGGTCCAGGAGGAGGTCCTCGGCTTCGACGAGCTGCTGAACTCGATCCTCCAGGCGAATCTGGCGCAGGCGACCGTCACGCAGAACGAGGACATGCGCAAGATCACCTCCTGGGCGGCGATCATCGCCGTGCCGACGATGATCTGCGGTGTCTACGGCATGAACTTCGACCACATGCCCGAGCTGGAGTGGAAGTACGGCTATCCGCTGGTGCTGGGCGTCATCGGGGCGGTCTGTTTCTCGATCCACCGCATCCTCAAGCGCAACGGCTGGCTCTGAGCGGTGCGCGGCGGGCGCTCGGTCTAAGCTCGCGCCCATGACTGACGCCGCCGCGCCCGATGCCGCCGCCGACCTGCTGGAGCGTGCCCTCGTCGAGGAGGCCACGAAGAAGTCCGGCCTCGTCTGGGTACGGGGCACCGGTCCGGCCCGTGCCGTGTGGCACGTCTGGCACGCGGGCGCGGCGCACCTGGTCGGCGGCGGCCCCGGCGAGCAGCCGCTGCCCGAGGGGCTGGCCGACGGCGGCCGCGCCGAGGTCACCGTACGCAGCAAGGACAAGGGCGGCCGGATCGTCGCGTGGACCGCGGCCGTGCGCTTCCTCGCCCCGCACTCCGAGGAGTGGGAGGCGGCGGTGGCCGAGCTGAAAGGCAAGCGGCTGAACGCGCCGGACGCCGAGTCGATGACGGAGCGGTGGGCGCGCGCGTGCACCGTGGTGCGCCTGACTCCCGACGCCGTCGGCACCGCGCTGCCGGACGCCTCGCTGGCTGCCGTCCCGCTGCCGACCGGGGCCACCACCCGGGAGGCGGCCCCGGCGGCGCTGCCGCGACTGCTGCTGAAGCGTCGCCGGAAGGGCTGAGTGACGGCTCCCGGGGGCGTTCAGCCGGAGGACTTGGGGAGCTGGCCGCCGTAGTCGACGGTGTCGTCGTCCTGCGGGGCCTGAAGCGGGAAGGACTTCCCCCAGTCGGCCAGCGTGACCGTGCCCCCGCCGCCGCCCCGCGCCACCCGTACCGGATAGGGCCGGCCCTCCAGGGAGACGTCGAACGCCCCGCCCTCGCCCTCGCCGCCCAGGATCTGGATGGTGCGCTGCCCGGCGACCGTGTCACGGCCGCCCTTGTTGACCTTTCCGTGCAGCGCGAGCAGGCCGTCGAGCAGGACCTTCTTGTCGGTGAAGCCGCGCAGCTGACGGTAGCTGGGGTCGCCCTCGGGGACCTTCACGTACTTGCCGCCCAGCTTGTCGGCGGCCGCCGCGTCGGCGGACCCGCCCCCGCCGCCGTCCTCGTGGGTCCAGAATTCGGCGGGCGCCTTGAGGAAGAGGTCGTCCTCGACCCGCAACAGGGCGAAGCTCTGCTTCTTCGAGGTCACCGAGCCCATGCCGCCCTCGGCGTTGAGCTTCATCTCCAGCCGGTAGGCGCCGCCCCTGCTGACCAGCGTGCCGGTCAGGCGTACGGCGCTCGCCGCGTCGGCCGCCGCTCTGGCCTTCTCGTCGATCTCGGCGGCGGAGAGTCTGGCGACGCCGTTGGTCCCCTTGTCCGGGTCCTCCTCCGTGCCGCAGGCGGCCAGGGCCGCGGTGAGCCCTCCGCACACCACGAGAGCGAGGGCGGTCCGGCGGTGGTTTCGCACGGCCGGGGCGAAAGAGGTCACGGGCGCACTGCCTCTCAAACGGCGATCGGGGGTGGCAGACGGCAGCGTACCCGGGAGCCGGACACCGTCCCGCAGCCCGTCACACGGACGGGTCCGCCGGGGCGCGGTGCGGCGGTTCGGGCTAGCCTGATCCCGGCGTGCCGGTGAAATCCGCTGGTCGGCGACCCCGGGCCGGGGCGGCCGGGTGCGGACGGTCACCGGGGCCGCACTGGCCCGGCGGACACGGACGGACGAAGGAGGCGGAGGATGGCGGCGGTCACCCCCAGGGTCTTCGTCTCGCATCTGTCCGGGGTGCCCGTCTTCGACCCGAACGGCGACCAGGTCGGCCGGGTCCGTGACCTGGTGGCGATGTTGCGGGTCGGCGGACGCCCGCCGCGCATCCTGGGCCTGGTGGTCGAGGTGATCAGCCGCCGGCGGATCTTCCTGCCGATGACCCGGGTGACGGGCGTCGAGTCCGGTCAGGTCATCACCACCGGTGTGGTCAACATGCGGCGCTTCGAACAGCGGCCCACCGAACGTCTCGTCCTCGGCGAGTTCCTGGACCGGCGGGTGCGGCTGGTGGACGGCCATGGCCAGGACGGTGAGGAGGTCACCGTCCTGGACGTGGCCATCCAGCAGCTGCCGGCCCGCCGCGACTGGGAGATCGACAAGTACTTCGTCCGCAAGGGGCGCGGCGGGGCGCTGCGCCGCAAGGGCGAGACGCTGACGGTGGAGTGGTCGGCGGTCAGCGGCTTCTCGCTGGAGGAGCACGGCCAGGGCGCGGAGAACCTGGTCGCCACGTTCGAGCGGCTGCGGCCCACCGATGTGGCCAACGCCCTGCACCACCTCTCGCCCAAGCGCCGGGTGGAGGTCGCCGCCGCCCTGGACGACGACCGGCTCGCCGACGTCCTGGAGGAGCTGCCCGAGGACGACCAGGTGGAGATCATCGGCAAGCTCGCCGAGGAGCGGGCCGCCGACGTCCTGGAGGCGATGGACCCCGACGACGCGGCCGACCTGCTCTCCGAGCTGCCGGAGGAGGACAAGGAACGGCTGCTGGCGCTGATGCGGCCGGACGACGCCGCGGACGTCCGCCGCCTGATGTCGTACGAGGAGCGGACGGCGGGCGGTCTGATGACGACCGAGCCGATCGTGCTGCGGCCGGACGCCACGGTGGCGGACGCGCTGGCCCGGGTGCGGCAGGCGGACCTGTCGCCGGCGCTCGCCGCACAGGTGTACGTGTGCCGCTCGCCGGACGAGACCCCGACCGGGAAGTACCTGGGCACGGTGCACTTCCAGCGGTTGCTGCGCGACCCGCCGTTCACGCTGGTCAGCTCGATCGTCGACAGCGATCTGGTGCCGCTCCCGCCGGACACCCCGCTGCCGACGGTCACCAGTTATCTGGCCGCTTACAACATGGTCTCGGCGCCCGTCGTGGACGAGAGCGGTTCGCTGCTGGGGGCGGTCACCGTGGACGACGTCCTGGACCACCTGCTGCCGGACGACTGGCGCGAGACTGACCTGCTCGGCGAGGAGGGGATCGGTCATGGCGGGCGATGACCGGGCGAAGGCCGTCTCGACCGGCGCCTCGGGCCTGGTGCGCCCCCCGCGCACGCGGCTGGACCAGCCGAGGGCCCCCCGCCGGCGGCTGCTTCCGGAGTACGACCCGGAGGCGTTCGGCCGGTTCTCGGAGCGGATCGCGCGCTTCCTGGGGACCGGGCGGTTCATCGTCTGGATGACGCTGATCATCATCCTCTGGGTGCTGTGGAACATCTTCGCGCCGAAGGACCTGCGCTTCGACCAGTACCCGTTCATCTTCCTGACCCTGATGCTCTCGCTCCAGGCTTCGTACGCCGCGCCGCTGATCCTCCTCGCGCAGAACCGGCAGGACGACCGCGACCGGGTCACCCACGAGCAGGACCGCAAGCAGAACGAGCGCTCCATCGCCGACACCGAATACCTGACGCGGGAGATCGCGGCCCTGCGCATGGGCCTGGGCGAGGTCGCCACGCGGGACTGGATCCGCTCGGAACTCCAGGACATGGTGAAGGACATGGAGGACCGCCAGGTGCTGCTCCCGGCCGAGAGTGACGAAGGCGACCGCTGACGGGCTACCCGCGCGTAGGCCCCCGCGCCGTAACATCGTCGGTATGGCTACGGAAGACGCGGTGCTTGAGGCACTGTCGACAGTGAACGACCCGGAGATCCACCGCCCGATCACCGAGCTGGGCATGGTGAAATCGGTCGAGATCGATCCTGACGGTGTAGTGGCTGTCACGGTGTATCTCACGGTCTCCGGTTGTCCGATGCGCGAGACGATCACCCGGAACGTGACCGATGCGGTCGCCCGGGTCGAGGGCGTCTCGCGGGTCGAGGTGACCCTCGACGTCATGAGCGACGAACAGCGCAAGGACCTGGCGAGTTCGCTGCGCGGCGGCACCGCCGAGCGGGAGGTGCCCTTCGCCCAGCCCGGCTCGCTGACCCGGGTGTACGCGGTCGCCTCCGGCAAGGGGGGCGTCGGCAAGTCCTCGGTGACGGTGAACCTCGCCGCGGCGATGGCGGCCGACGGGCTGAAGGTCGGCGTCGTGGACGCGGACATCTACGGGCACAGCGTGCCCCGGATGCTCGGCGCGGACGGCAAGCCCACCCAGGTCGAGAACATGATCATGCCGCCGTCGGCGCACGGCGTGAAGGTCATCTCCATCGGCATGTTCACCCCGGGCAACGCGCCCGTGGTCTGGCGCGGTCCGATGCTGCACCGGGCGCTCCAGCAGTTCCTCGCCGATGTGTACTGGGGCGACCTGGACGTCCTGCTGCTCGACCTGCCGCCGGGCACCGGCGACATCGCGATCTCGGTGGCGCAGCTCGTGCCGAACGCGGAGATCCTGGTCGTCACGACTCCGCAGCAGGCGGCGGCCGAGGTGGCCGAGCGGGCCGGGTCGATCGCGGTGCAGACCCACCAGAAGATCGTCGGCGTGGTGGAGAACATGTCGGGCATGCCGTGCCCGCACTGCGACGAGATGGTCGACGTGTTCGGCTCGGGCGGCGGAGCGCGGGTCGCCGAAGGGCTGACGCGCACGGTCGGCGCGGAGGTGCCGGTGCTCGGCTCGATCCCGATCGACGTGCGGCTGCGCGAGGGCGGCGACGAGGGCAAGCCGGTGGTCCTGTCCGACCCCGACTCCCCGGCCGGCAGCGCACTGCGCTCGATCGCGGAGAAGCTGGGCGGCCGTCAGCGCGGCCTGTCGGGCATGTCGCTGGGGATCACCCCGCGCAACAAGTTCTGACGACACGCGCACGGACGACGGGCGGGGCCGGACTTCCGGCCCCGCCCGTCGTCCGTGCGAGAGGGTCCCTACGCGTACGTGGCGATGTCCTCGATGGCCGCGAAGCCGAGCCCGTACGCGCTCATTCCCCGCCCGTACGCCCCGATGTGCACGCCCTCGTGGGCGGACCCGGCGAGGACCCAGCCGAACTCGGACTCGCGGTAGTGGAACTCCACCGGCACCCCGTCCACCGGCAGCGACAGCGTCGTCCAGGGCGCGCTGCCGAGGTCGTCGGCGAGGGTGAACGCCGTCTCGGTCTGCTGGTCCAGCCAGTCGTCGCGCAGGGTGTGGTCCATCTGCGGCGGCCACGTGTACGCCAGCAGGCCCGAGCCGGCGAGCCAGGCCGCCGAGGACACCGTGGTGGCGTCCAGCACGCCCGTGCCGTCCCCGCTGCGCCGCACCGGGCTCGCGGCCACGGTGATCACCGCGGCGAAGCGCTCCTTGTCGGCGGAGCCGTCGGACTTCACCGACGGCTCGTCGCCGTGCCCCGTGGCGCCGTGCTGCACCGTGCCGTCCGCCGCGGTGCCGACCTGCATCAGCCAGCGCGGGCCCGTGAACGCCTCGTCCAGCCCGTACCAGGGGAAGGCCGCTTCCAGGTAGCCGTCGACGGGGCGTCTGGCCGCCCGCGCCTCCTCCGGCGTGGCCGTGCCCGGGACACCGTCCGTATCAATCCGACTCGTCGTCTCCATCTGCGCGGCCGCCTCCTCGATCAGTCATGATCCGGAGCGGCCCGCCCCCCGCGGGCTCGGGCGTCCTCGCAACCGGACAGATGGAGAATAGCCATACCGTCCGGACGAGTCGGGATTGACCGGGGTCAGGTGGCGTCCGCGTCGAACGGCGGGCGCTCCGGCTGCGTCTGCGCCGGAGTCTTCTTCAGCAGGTCAGGGGCCGTGTCACCGGTCTTGGTGAGGCTGGTGGAGGAGCCGTCGGACGACGCGCCCGCAGAGCCGTTCGCCGCACCGTTGGCGGTATCGGAGGCGGCCGGGGTGCGCCCGTTGACCGCGTCGGTGACGTCGGCCATCTCCTTGCGCAGGTCGAAGCTCTCGCGGATCTCCTTCAGCCCCAGGTCGTCGTTGCCGTCCATGAGCTGCTTGCGGACGAACGTCTTGGGGTTGAGATCCTCGAACTCGAAGTCCTTGAACTGCGGACCCAGCTCGGTGCGGATGTCTTCCTTGGCGCTGTCCGAGAACTCGCGGATCTTGCGGACGGTGCGCGTGAGGTCCTGGATGAGCTTGGGCAGCTTGTCGGGGCCGAAGACCAGCACGGCCAGCACTCCGAGCGTCAGCAGCTCCAGTGCGCCTATGTCATTGAACACCTTGCTGCTCCTCGTGTTCTCCGCGTGTTCTCCGTGCGATCGCGGCCCGGGTCCCCCGGCTGCCCGGACCGGTCAAAGGTACCTGTCGAAGGTGTCCGGGCGGTACCTCGCGGTGGCCGCCCGGGCGGACGGGAAGGTGACGCCGGGCACTACGTGCCGGTCGCCGAGCCGAGCGTCAGGGTCACCGTCCGCTCCTCGCCGCCGCGGGTCAGCTTGAGGTCGAGGTCGTCGCCCGGCCGGTGCGCCCGGATCTTCACGATCAGTTCCTCGCCGCTGTGCACCCGCTGGCCCTCGACCTGGGTGATGACGTCGCCGGACTTGATGCCCGCCCTGGCAGCGGGACCGTCCTTCGCGACGGCGGGCGCGCCTGCGGCCCCCTTGTCCCCGACCCTGGCCCCGTCGCCGGTGTATTTCATGTCCAGCGTGACGCCGATGACCGGGTGGGTGGCCCGGCCGGTGCTGATCAGTTCCTCGGCGACGCGCTTGCCCTGGTTGATGGGTATCGCGAACCCGAGGCCGATGGAGCCGGACTGGCCGCCGGCCTCGGGGCCCCGGGCGCTGTCGGCCGCGCGGATGGCGCTGTTGATGCCGATGACGTGGGCCTGCGTGTCGACCAGCGGGCCGCCGGAGTTGCCCGGGTTGATCGGGGCGTCGGTCTGGAGGGCGTCGACGTAGCTGATGTCGCTGCCGTCGCCCTTCTCGCCGCCCGCGGTGATCGGCCGCTGCTTGGCGCTGATGATGCCCGAGGTTACCGTGTTGGACAGGTCGAAGGGGGCGCCGATGGCCACCACCGGGTCGCCGACCTGGACGTTGTCGGAGTTGCCGAGGGGCAGGGGCTTGAGTCCGGAGACCCCGCGGACCCTGACGACCGCGAGGTCGTAGCCGCTGTCCTTGCCGACGAGCTCGGCGGACGCCGTCTCGCCGCTGCTGAACGTCACGGTGATGTCCCCGCCGGTTCCGGCCGGGGCGACGACGTGGTTGTTGGTGAGGATGTGGCCCTGGGCGTCGAGGACGAAGCCGGTGCCCGTGCCGGACTCGGCGGTGCCGCTGACGTGCAGGGTGACCACGCTGGGCAGGGCGCTGGCGGCGATGCCCGCGACGCTCTCGGGCGGCCGGTCGCCGTTGTCGCGGCCCGCCTGCGGCAGCTCGACGGTGGTCAGGCCGCCGTTGCGTTCGATGTACGCGCCGGCTCCGCCGCCGATGCCGCCGGCGACCAGCGTCAGCAGGAGCACCCCCATGAAGGCGCCGCCCCGGCGCTTCTTCCGGCCGCCGGCCTCGACGGCGCCCCCGGGCGGTCCCGGCCGGGTCAGCGGCTGCCCCGGAGCGCCCCACGGGTCGTACTGGAGCCACTGGGTCTGCTGCCGCGCGTGCGGTTGCGGTGCCGGGTGCGGCGTCGGGTGTTCGGCGGCTCCCTGCGGGGGCTGCGGCGCGTGGGGCGGTTGGGCCCCGGGGGCCGCCGGGTGCTGGGCGTGCGCCTGAGGTCCCGGGTGCCGGGGCGGGGGCGTGAACCCCCCGGCCGGCGGGGCGTGCGAGGGCGTGACGTCATCGGTGGGCGGGGACGCCGGCGCGGGGGCCGGGATTCCGGTGCCGTCCGGGGCGGCGTACGGCGGGGGCGGCTCCGAGTCTCCCGGCGGTACGACGGTGCCGTGGGCCGGGGTGGGCCGCAGCACCGGTGGAGCGGGCGCCCAGGGGCCCGGGCCTCCGTAGGGCGGAGTGCTGTACTCGTCGGGCTCGTGCAGCGGCTGCCCGGACGGACGGGGGCCCGGGAACTCCCGGTCGCCGTGCCCGTCCGGCCGGCCGACGGCGTCGGACGGTGCGGCGGGGGCCCGGTCCTCGGCCCCCGGGCCCCGCTCCTCGGGTGCTGACGGCTCGCGGCTCTCGGGCACCGGAGCGCCCGAGGCCGGCGCGGACCCGGCGGGTGCCGCCGCGCTGTCCGGCTCCGTGCGGTCGGCACGCCCCGCCGGGGGGCGGCTCCACCACTTCGCCTGCGGTCCGGTGGGCTTCCCGTCGTCCATGCTCTCCCCGCAACTGGCCTCTGCACGCCCCACAGAGGCGTCCCTCACCGGAATTCAACCAGGTTTGCGAAGTCCTGCGCAGGATCCGCTCAGGGCCGGGGGGAAAGCGGGCTCGCCAGGTCGTTGGCGGGGGAGCTCGGGGACGGGGCCGCGGAGGGAGTCGTCCTCGGCACCGCACCGCTGCCGAGCGCCGCCACCAGCAGCGGGGTTCCGGACGTGGTCGGACGTATCAGCGGCGGCACGGACACGTTCAGCACGGGGAGCGTGAAGGGGTGCCCGCCCGGCGCCGAGACGCCGAACAGCGGCGGAGCGGCCGGCGGTCCCTGGCGGTTCGCCGGAGGGGTGACGGCCGGAACCACCGGGGGCGTCCCGGTGAGCGACGGCGGCACCGTGTTCTTCCCGGCCGGGGCCGTGCCGGACGCGGGCTGCTCGGCCGCTGCGGCTTCGCCGGTCGCCGGGAGGGCGCCGCCGCCCCGGCGGCTGACCGATTCGGCGCCCTTCTCGGCCCGGGTCTCGGCGTCGAGCGGGGTGACGTTGTTCCCGCTGCCCTCGGCGCGCAGGGAGGGTTCGGGGCCGGAGTCCAGCGGCAGCGTGCCGCCGAGCGCGATGGCCGCGAGGGAGACGGCGCTGGCCGCGGCGAAGGCGAAGCGCCGCCCGCGCCAGGGCGAGCGGTCCGCGTCGCGGGCCACCTCGTGTATGCGGAAGACCGAACCGGAGGCCGACCCGCCGGGCAGCACGGCGGTGGAGCCGTGGGTGGCGGGGAGGTATCCGAAGCCGTCGAGGGGGGAGGGCACGGCGTCGGCGCGGGTACTGCCGCCGGAGGGCCGCAGCCCGGGGAAGAACTCGTCGGCGAAGGGCCGTCGGCCGCCGAAGGGTCCGCCGGAGCCTGCGTCGTCGTCGCCGGGGCCCCCGGGAAGGCCCTGGAGGCGGGCCAGGAAGCCCTCGGAGGGCGAGGGTGAGGCGGACATGGCGAAGGCGCTCTTGAGGCGGCGCTGGGCATCGGCCTCGGCCTTGCACTTGGCGCAGGTCGCCAGGTGGGCCAGGACCCGCTCGCGGGCGTCGTGTTTCAGCTCGCCGTCGACCAGCGCGGCGAGGCGGTCCCCCAGATGCGCTTCCGCGGGGGTGGGTCCTGTGCCGCTCACGCCGTTCCGCCCTCCCCTGCCAGAACCGCGCCGGCCAGGGAGCG
Source organism: Streptomyces sp. NPDC091649 (assembly GCF_044756785.1). Lineage (NCBI taxonomy): Bacteria > Bacillati > Actinomycetota > Actinomycetes > Kitasatosporales > Streptomycetaceae > Streptomyces > Streptomyces sp. NPDC091649. The sequence goes on from NZ_JBIVTR010000001.1 coordinate 638,685, forward strand.
CTGCTCGGCGCGGGCCTCGGGCGAGCGGTGCTTGAGCGCCTTGCGCAGATGCGAGCGGCCGCGGTGGATACGGCTGCGGACGGTGCCGAGCTTCACCCCGAGGGTCGCGGCGATCTCCTCGTAGCTGAGGCCCTCGATGTCGCAGAGGACCACGGCCGCGCGGAATTCCGGCGCGAGGGTGTCCAGCGCCTGCTGCACGTCGGCGTCGAAGTGGGTGTCGTTGAAGACCTGCTGCGGGGACGGCTCGCGGCTGGGCAGTCGCTCGGCCGCGTCGTCGCCGAGCGAGTCGAAGCGGATGCGCTGCTTGCGGCGGACCATGTCCAGGAAGAGATTGGTGGTGATGCGGTGCAGCCAGCCCTCGAAGGTCCCGGGCGTGTACGTCGACAGCGAGCGGAACACCCGGACGAAGACCTCCTGGGTCAGGTCCTCCGCGTCGTGCTGGTTTCCCGTCAGCCGGTAGGCGAGACGGTACACGCGACCGCTGTGCGTGCTGACGATCTCTTCCCATGAGGGTGGGGTCCACGCCTGAGAATCCGCATCAGGGGCGAAGGTCGCGGTCGGTGCGGAGTCTTCGGAAGAACGGTCAGCAATGTCGGTCACGGATTTCGGCTCACCGGCCGACCTGAGAAGACGCCGCAGCACTCCTCTCCGGTCCACAGGCGCAGCCGCACCTCCCCTATCGGCTCTGGTGGTGTCCAGTGGAGCCCCTACCATAGCCACCTCGCCCGTTAGCTCCGGATAAGCCTTTTTCCTTGCTGGGGCCGGGCGTCACCCGGGACTTCCTCGCAGCTCACCGGCCCGATCCGCGGGCCCGGTCGCTGCGCTTTCCCCACTCCTTGCACAACGCCCGGTCCCATCTGCGGGTTCCCGGGTCCAGCGGATACAGTCACCGTTGCGCCAACTACGGGGACAGGAGAGGGTCATTACCGCCAACCGGCAGACGAGCTGGGCGTTCGCCGACGCCTTTGTCGCCGAGGACGAAGCACTGCACGGGGCCCGGGAGCGGGCTCGCGAGCTGGGACTTCGCTCGGTGTCACCGGGCACCGGCGCTGCGCTGCGCCTGCTGGCCGGCGCCGCGGACGCCAAAGCGGTGGCGGAGATCGGCACGGGCACCGGCGTGTCCGGGATGTATCTCCTGCACGGCATGCGGCCGGACGGGGTCCTGACCACGGTGGACCCCGAGCCCGAGCGTCAGCAGTTCGCCCGCGAGGCGTTCCGCGAGGCGGGCTTCGCCACCAACCGGGCCCGCTTCATCCCCGGTCGCGCCCTGGACGTCCTGCCCCGGCTCGCGGACGGCGGTTACGACCTCGTCTTCTGCGACGGGGACCGGCTGGAGAGCCTCGATGTGCTCGCTGAATCGTTGCGCCTGCTGCGGCCCGGCGGCCTGGTCTGCTTCGAGGGCGTCTTCGCGGACGGCCGCACGGTCGACTCGGCGGCCCAGCCGGCCGAGGTGCTGCGGCTGCGGGAGCTGCTGCGGGCGGTGCGCGAGAGCCAGGAGCTGATGTCGACGCTGCTGCCGGTCGGCGACGGCCTGCTCTGCGCGGTCCGGCGCGGCTGACCCCGTACGGCCGGCGGCTCCCGTACCGCGCGGCGGGACCCGGTTCGGCCGCCGCCTCCCGTATCGCTCCCAGTGCTCCGTAAGCACCCCTGGACGCACCGCTGCCCGGTACGGAATCCGTACCGGGCAGCGGTGAAGGTGATGGGCGTTCCGCGTCAGCCGACGACCTTCTTCAGCGCGTCGCCGAGGGCATCGGCCTCGTCCGGAGTCAGCTCGACAACAAGCCGACCGCCGCCTTCGAGCGGAACGCGCATGACGATGCCCCGCCCCTCCTTTGTCACCTCGAGCGGGCCGTCGCCCGTCCGCGGCTTCATGGCCGCCATGCTCGTTCCCCTTCCTGAAACCAGCTCATCGCAACCGGCGGCCCCATGACAGGCGCTGCCTCACCGGCATCGAACACATTGCTTCTTCGCCATTATCCCGCATCAACGACCCCGATGACCAACATCGGTCTGCATCGCTTGCGCAACGCGCTCTCTCAAAACCACCCAATTCGGCGATCCGGCTGCGATACTGCGCGGCTCCGGGCCCCCGGGCGAGTGCCAATTGTTAGACGCAGGTCACATCTCTGCCCAGCCCCGGATCGGCCATGCTTGCTCTTCAGTGGCAACGATGCCCATGCAGCGAGGGGATACCGGAATGGCCGACGAGCCGGCGAACACCGTTCTGTACGACGTGAGCGAGGGTCTCGCGACGATCACGATCAACCGACCCGGCGCGATGAACGCCATGAACACCGCGGCGAAGGTCGCGCTCCGGGACGCGCTGCTGGCGGCGTCGGCGGACGCGGGCGTCCGGGCCGTGCTGCTCACGGCCACGGGGCGCGCCTTCTGCGTCGGCCAGGACCTCAAGGAGCATGTCGCCACGCTCACGGCCACCCGCGAGGCGGGCAGCGGGAACGCGCTGAGCACCGTCCAGGAGCACTACAACCCGATCGTGCGCGCGATCACCGGGATGGCGAAGCCGGTCGTGGCCGGGGTGAACGGCGTCGCGGCCGGGGCCGGGTTCGGTTTCGCGCTCGCGGCCGACTACCGGGTGGTCGCCGACACGGCCTCCTTCAACACCTCGTTCGCGGGCGTCGCGCTCACGGCCGACTCCGGCGTGTCCTGGACGCTGCCCCGGCTGATCGGGCAGAGCCGCGCCGCCGATCTGCTGTTCTTCCCGCGTTCGGTCTCCGCGCGGGACGCGTACGAGCTGGGCCTCGTCAACCGTGTCGTCCCGGCCGCCGAGCTGGCCGAGGAGGCGGCCTCGGTGGCCCGTGCCCTCGCCGACGGCCCCACGGTGGCGTACGCGGCGCTCAAGGAGTCGATGGCGTACGGCGCCGGGCACACCCTCGCCGAGGCGCTGGAGAAGGAGGACGAGCTCCAGACCCGGGCGGGCGCGTCGCAGGACCACACCATCGCGGTGGAGGCGTTCCTGGCCAAGGAGAAGCCGGTCTACCTCGGGAAGTAGCCGCTCAGCGCGGTGCCCCGCCGCCGCGCGCCACGCAGTCCGCGAGGTGGTCGTCGACCAGTCCGCACGCCTGCATCAGCGCGTAGGCGGTGGTGGGGCCGACGAAGCGGATCGAGCGCTTCTTCAGCTCCTTGGCCAGCGCGGTGGACTCCGCCGTGACGGCCGGGACGTCCGACAGCTCGCGCGGGGCGGGCCGGCCGGCGGGGTCGGGGGCGTAGGACCAGATCAGCTCGTCCAGCTCCCCGGCCGGCCAGTCGGCGAGCACCTTCGCGTTGGCGAGGGTCGCGTCGACCTTGGCCTTGTTGCGGATGATCCCCGGGTCGGCCAGGAGGCGTTCCCGGTCGGTGTCGGTGAACTTCGCGACGGCCTCGATCCGGAATCCCTCGAAGGCGGTACGGAAGGTCTCGCGGCGGCGCAGGATCGTGATCCAGGAGAGCCCGGACTGGAACGCCTCCAGGCAGAGCCGCTCGAACAGGGCGTCGTCCCCGTGGACGGGCCGGCCCCACTCGGTGTCGTGGTAGTCGAGGTAGTCCTCGGCGGACAGGCCCCAGGGGCAGCGCAGCGCGCCGTCGGGGGCGGCCATGGCTCCGCCGCTCATCGGCCGTCCTCCTCGGTGCGGTCCTGCGCGCCCTCCTGGCCGCTCCGCTCGGCGAGGCGGTCTCCCTGCTGTGCGCCCGGCTGCTCGAACAGGTCGCTGCCCGTCGTCACCGCGGCGGCCTGTGCCCCGGCCAGGGTGGATTCCAGCTCGGCGATCCGGGCGTCCCGCTCGGCCAGTTCGGCGCCGAGCCGGGACAGGGCCTCGTCGACGTCCGCCATCCGGTAGCCCCGGAGGGCCATCGGGAGGCGCAGCGCCTCGACGTCCGCCCGGCCGACCGGGCGGGCGGCGGGCAGGGGGTCGCTGAACCGCTCGGGCGGGACGTCCTGGAGCACCGCGCTCCCACCGCCCCCGACCACCGCGAGGGTGACCGCGGTGACGACCACGACCATCGTGAGCAGCAAGAACCAGAACACGCGCATCTCCCGGGGGCGGAAACCTCGTCCGGCTCCGATCGTGCCATGCGGCACGGACAGTCGGGGCCGACCGTTAGGGTCTTTCGTTCGGATCAGCCCAACGCCGCGGACGCGCGCGCACCGGACCCCGCGAGCCCGGCATGATCCGAACGAGAGACCCTAAGGGTCGCAGGCGGGCTATCGAGGAGGACGTACGGGATGCGGAGCGGTGTACTCAGGCTGGGCCGACGGGAATTCGGGCCGCACGAGCCGGTGATCATGGCGATCGTGAACCGGACCCCGGACTCCTTCTACGACCAGGGCGCCACGTTCCGGGACGGGCCGGCACTCGACCGGGTCGAGCGGGCGGTGGCCGAGGGCGCCGCGATCATCGACATCGGCGGGGTGAAGGCCGGCCCCGGCGAGGAGGTGAGCGCGGGGGAAGAGGCGCGCCGCACGGTCGGGTTCGTCGCCGAGGTCCGCCGCCGCCATCCGGACGTGGTGATCAGTGTGGACACCTGGCGGCACGAGGTGGGCGAGGCGGTCTGCGAGGCGGGGGCGGACGTGCTGAACGACGCCTGGGGCGGCGTGGACCCAAAGCTGGCGGAGGTCGCCGCGCGGTACGGGGCGGGTCTCGTGTGCACGCACGCGGGCGGCGCGGAGCCGCGGACCCGGCCGCACCGGGTCGCGTACGAGGACGTGATGGCGGACATCCTGCGGGTGACCGTGGGCCTGGCCGAGCGGGCGGTGGCGGTCGGGGTGCGGCCGGACGGGATCATGATCGATCCGGGTCATGACTTCGGGAAGAACACCCGGCACTCGCTGGAGGCGACGCGGCGGCTCGGGGAGATGGCGGAGACCGCGTGGCCGGTGCTGGTGTCCCTGTCCAACAAGGACTTCGTCGGGGAGACGCTGGACCGGCCGGTGAAGGAGCGCGTCGTCGGCACGCTGGCGACGACGGCGGTCTCGGCGTGGCTGGGGGCGCGGGTGTACCGGGTGCACGAGGTGGCGGAGACGCGGCAGGTGCTGGACATGGTGGCGTCGATCGCCGGGCACCGGCCGCCGGCGGTGGCGCGGCGGGGGCTGGCGTAGGGGCGTCGCCCGCCGGTGGGCGGGGTCCCGGGGCTGCCGCCCCCGGGACCCGCTCCTCAAGCGCCCGGGGGGCCGGCGAGGGCGCCCTCGACCGCCGGGCGCGGCCGGGTCGGCCGGGCGGGCCCGAGGTCGCCGGGCGGGCTCGGACTCAGCGCCCGACCTCCTTCGTGACGAGCGTCACCGCCTCCTCCACGTCGTCCGTCACGTGGAAGAGCATCAGGTCCTTCTCCGACGCCTTGCCCTGGCTCACCACCGTGTCGCGGAGCCAGTCGACGAGGCCGCCCCAGTAGGCGGTGCCGAACAGGACGATCGGGAAGCGGGTGACCTTGCCGGTCTGGACGAGGGTCAGCGCCTCGAAGAGCTCGTCCAGGGTGCCGAGGCCGCCGGGGAGGACGACGAAGCCCTGGGCGTACTTCACGAACATCGTCTTGCGGACGAAGAAGTAGCGGAAGTTGACACCGATGTCGACGTGCGGGTTGAGGCCCGACTCGAAGGGCAGCTCGATGCCGAGGCCGACCGAGACGCCCTTCGCCTCCCGGGCGCCCTTGTTCGCGGCCTCCATCGCACCCGGACCGCCGCCGGTGATCACCGCGAAGCCCGCGTCGACCAGGGCCTTGCCGATCCGGACCCCTGCCTCGTACTCCGGTGATCCGGTCGGGGTGCGGGCCGAGCCGAAGACGCTGATCGCACTCGGCAGTTCGGCGAGCGCGCCGAAACCCTCGACGAACTCCGACTGGATGCGCATCACCCGCCAGGGGTCGGTGTGCACCCACTCGGAGTCGCCCTCGGAGTCCAGCAGCCGCTGGTCGGTCGTGCCGGGCTGGACCTGGTCCCCGCGGCGCAGGACCGGGCCCAGCCACTTCTCCTCGGGGCTGACCGCGCCCTCGGGAACCTCCGCGCCCTCGGGGATCCGTGCGTCCTCGGCGTTGCCCATGTTCCGCTCCCTCCACCGACCCGCGTCGCGCTGGGTCGTGTCGTACTGCGTCCGGCCAGCGTAGATCGGCGGAGGTTACGTACGGGGGAATGCCGTGCGTCAGGTGGTCAGCCAGGACCGCAGCCGGTCCTCGCAGTGGGTGATCTTCTCGACCGCGACGTGCTCGTCCCGCTTGTGGGCGTACATCGGGTCGCCGGGGCCGTAGTTCACCGCCGGGATGCCGAGCGCGCCGAAGCGGGAGACGTCGGTCCAGCCGAACTTGGGCCGGGCGGCGCCGCCGACGGCGGTCATGAACGCCTGGGCGGCGGGGTGGGAGAGGCCGGGCATCGCGGCGCCGGAGTGGTCGTCGATGACGATCTCGTCCACCCCGCAGTCCGCGAAGACCTCGCGGACGTGGGCGACGGCCTCGTCCTCGCCGCGGTCGGGGGCGTAGCGGTAGTTGACGACGACGGTGCAGGCGTCCGGGATGACGTTGGTGGCGACGCCGCCCTCGATGCCGACGGCGTTGAGCCCCTCGTGGTATTCGAGGCCGTCGATGACCGGGCGGCGGGGCTCGTACGCGGCGAGCTTCGCCAGGATCGGTGCGGCGGCGTGGACGGCGTTGGAGCCCATCCAGCCGCGCGCGGAGTGGGCCCGCTCCCCCCGCGTCCGCAGGTGGACCCGGAGCGTGCCCTGGCAGCCGCCCTCGACCTCGCCGTCGGAGGGCTCCAGGAGGACGGCGAAGTCTCCGGCGAGCCAATCGGGGTGGGCTTCGGCGATGTGGCCGAGGCCGTTCAGGTGCGCGGCGACCTCTTCGTTGTCGTAGAAGATGAAGGTCAGGTCGCGGTTGGGCTCGGGGACCGTCGCGGCGATCCGGAGCTGGACGGCGACGCCGGACTTCATGTCGGAGGTCCCGCAGCCCCAGAGGATCCCGTTCCCGTCGAGGCGGGAGGGGACGTTGTCGGCGATCGGCACGGTGTCGATGTGCCCGGCGAGGACGACCCGCTCGGCGCGGCCCAGGTTCGTGCGGGCGACGACGTTGTTGCCGTGGCGGTCGACGGTGAGGTGGGGCAGGCCGCGCAGGGCCGCTTCGATCGCGTCGGCGAGGGCCTTCTCCTCCCCGCTGACCGAAGGGAAGTCGACGAGCCGGGCGGTGAGCGCCGGTCCGTCCAGGGTGAGGTCAAGGGTGCTGTCGGCCATGGACCCGACCCTAAGGGACTTGGCTCTCGGCCCCGGCCGGGGCCTCCAGTACGGTGGGGCCGTGCCCCGGACAGCCAGCCCCGCCCGCCGCAGCCGCCTCATCCGATGCGCGGTGGCCTTCGCCGTGCTCACGGCCCTGGCCGGTTATCTGGCCGTGCAGTACGACTCCGGCTCGAAGAACCCGCCCCGCTGCGTCGTGGTGGGCTCCGACGGGGACGGCCGGACGTCGCACACGTACGAGATGAGCCTGGCCCAGGCGGTGAACGCGGCGACGATCTCCGCGGTGGGCACCACGCGGGGCATGCCGGAGCGTGCGGTGACGATCGCGCTGGCCACCGCGCTCCAGGAGTCCACGCTCCGCAACATCGACTACGGGGACCGGGACTCGCTGGGCCTGTTCCAGCAGCGCCCCTCGCAGGGCTGGGGCACGCCCGCGCAGCTCATGGACCCGGTCTACTCCGCCGGTGAGTTCTACGACCACCTCGCCGAGGTCCCGGGCTACTCGCGGCTGCCGCTGACCGTGGCCGCGCAGCGGGTGCAGCGCAGCGGATTCCCGCAGGCGTACGCGAAGCACGAGCCGGACGCCGCGCTGCTGGCCGCCGCCCTGACCGGGCGTGAACCGGCCGCGTTGAACTGCACGCCGTCCACGGCCACGGCGGACGGTCCGGGGGACGCCTCGCGGGTACGGACGGAGCTGGTGCGCGCCTTCGGCGAGGACGTGCTGCCCGCCGCGAAGGCGGCCGGCGCGTCCGCGTCGGCGACGGTCTCGGTGCCCGTACCGGTTGCCGCGGCGCCGTCCGGTGACGAGGGCGCTCCGCGGCGCGGCTGGGAGCTGGCGCACTGGGCCGTGGCGCAGTCCGAGGCGCTGCGGATCGGGCGCGTGAGCTACGCGGACCGGGTCTGGGAGGCCGGTAGGGGCTGGCGGACAGAACGCGCGAAGGGCACGGAAACGGACGCGGCCTCGGTCAGAATCCGGGTCGTTCAGTAGTACGCCCCATCACCCGTACGGGCCTTGGGCGCCCCGCCCCCGGACCGCTCCGTCCGGCCGCCCGGCCGGCCGGTCGTCCGGCTCCGATTCCCTTGCCCCCCAAGGGAAGTGACGGTTCACCAGGTTTCGACGGTATGGATCGTTTGCCCGGGTTCTTCCCCTGCGGATAATCCGACGCATTACTCAGCCTTTACCTTGGCCCACCGCAACCTCCCCCTCCCCCGCAGCGGTTGTCAGTGCGTCCGATCACCGGACAGAAGAATTCGCGCACAACCCGCTGAAGGAGCATCATGTCCCTCCCCCTGACCCGTCGGATCGCTCGTGCCGCGCTGCTGATCGCCGCAGGCGCGGCCCCCGTGGTCGGTGCGGCCGGCGCCGCGAGCGCCGCAGAGCTCCCGCAGAGCCCGGACCTGGGCGGCCTGACCACGCTGGACGGCGCCGGTCTCGGCGGCGCCGTCGACGGCGCAGCGCAGCAGGGCACCCGGGCGGCCGGCGACACCGGTGGCCGGATCGTCGGCACGGCGATCCCGGCCGCGGGCGAGACCGTCGGCGAGTCCGCCGCGGTGGCCCTCCCGGCCGCACAGGAGACCGTCGGCCGGACCGCGGGCGACGCGGGCGAGGCCGTGGGCGGCGTGACCGACGCCGCCGGCGGCGGCCTGCCCACCGAAGCACTGGGCGGCGGTCTGCCGATCGGCTGACCGGCCGGCGCCCGAGCACGCTCGGCCGGTCGGCGCGCGACCTGCGGGAGGGCCTGAGGAGTGCGCACTCCTCAGGCCCTCCCGCAGGTGCGTGCCGCGTGTCAGGACAGGCGCTTGACCGCCGCGGCCACCCGCTCGTCGGTCGCGGTGAACGCCACCCGGACGAAGCTCGCGCCGGCCGGACCGTAGAAGTCTCCGGGCGCCACCAGAATGCCCAGCTCCGCGAGATGGGCCACGGTCTCCCAGCACGGCTCCTCGCGGGTCGCCCACAGGTAGAGGCTCGCCTCGCTGTGCTCGATCCGGAAGCCGTGCGCCTCCAGGGCCGCGCGCAGGGCGAGGCGCCGGTCCGCGTAGCGGGCCCGCTGCTCGGACACGTGCACGTCGTCGCCGAGAGCGGCGACGACGGCGGCCTGGACGGGGGCGGGCGTCATCATCCCGCCGTGCTTGCGGATCAGCAGCAGCTCGCCGAGGACGGCCGCGTCGCCCGCGATGAAGGCGGCCCGGTACCCGGCCAGGTTGGAGCGCTTGGAGAGCGAGTGGACGGCGACGAGGCCGTCGTGGTGGCCGCCGCAGACGTCCGGGTGGAGCACCGAGACCGGCTCGGCGTCCCAGCCCAGCTCCAGGTAGCACTCGTCGCTGAAGACGAGGACGCCGTGCTCGCGCGCCCAGGCGACGATCCGGGTCAGCTCGTCCCGGGACAGCACCTTCCCGGTCGGGTTGGACGGCGAGTTGAGCCAGAGCAGCTTCAGCCCCGCCGGGTCCAGCTCGGTCGGGTCGTCGTAGACGACGGGCTCCGCGCCGCAGAGCCGGGCGCCGACCTCGTACGTCGGGTAGGCGAGCCGGGGGTAGGCCACCTTGTCGCCCGCGCCGAGCCCGAGCTGGGTCGGCAGCCAGGCCACCAGCTCCTTGGAACCGACGACGGGCAGCACGCCCGCGTGGGTCACGCCGACCGCGCCGAGGCGGCGCTCCACCCAGCCGGTGAGCGCGTCCCGCAGGGCCTCGGTGCCCCACACCGTCGGATAGCCGGGGCTGTCCGCGGCGGCGACCAGCGCCCGCCGGATCACCTCGGGGACCGGGTCGACCGGGGTGCCGACGGACAGGTCCACGAGGCCGTCCGGGTGGGCCAGGGCCGTCGACTTGTAGGGCGCGAGCTTGTCCCACGGGAAGACCGGGAGGCGGGAGGAGACTGCGGACACGGCGCTCTGCTTTCTCGGATGTTCTCGTACGGGTTTCGGCAGCGTTCGCGTACGGGTTTCGGGGGTCTCGTACGGACGGCGGCGGCGGAACGGGCGCGGCGACGCCCCGGCGGTACGGGGAAACACCTCGGTCCCGCACGGGGACGAGCCGTACGGGACCGGTGCTGCGCGCGTGGTGCCGCCGTGTCTACTGGTTCTGCGGCGGCAGTGCGGCGACGAACGCGTGGTCGCGCTCGATGAGACCGAGCTTGGAAGCACCGCCCGGCGAGCCGAGATCGTCGAAGAACTCGACGTTCGCCTTGTAGTAGTCCTTCCACTCCTCCGGAGTGTCGTCCTCGTAGAAGATGGCCTCGACCGGGCACACCGGCTCACAGGCTCCGCAGTCGACGCATTCGTCCGGGTGGATGTACAAAGACCGCTGGCCCTCGTAGATGCAGTCGACGGGGCACTCTTCGATGCAGGCCTTGTCCTTCACGTCGACACAAGGCTGCGCGATGACGTAGGTCACGCTGTCGTTCCTCCTCGGTAGGGCGTTGGCTCTCGCGCGGGAGCGCGGCGTCGTCGATGCCCGCACCTAGTATCTCCGTTCTCGGGCACGATCCGAACAGGAGGGGCGGACACAGCTGTGGAATTCACTATCGGCGGACGACTCGAAGTCCGCATCACCCCCGCTGACGTGGGCAAACGCGTGTCCGTGCGGTGCCGGACCGACGGCGGGGGCGCGGGCGCGGAGTTCACCGACACGGTCGGGGTGCTCACATCGTGGGACGACGGTGTGCTCTCGATCACACGCAAGAGCGGGGAATCGGTCCGCATCGTGGAAGCTTCTCTGGTAGCGGGCAAGGTCGTGCCCGCCGCCCCGGCACGTCGGCGCGGGCCCGCCGCATCCTTCGGTGAACTGGCGGCCGTCACCGCGCGCGCCTGGCAGCCCGTGGAGAGCGAGGCGCTGGGCGACTGGCGGCTGCGTGCCGCGGGCGGCTTCACCCGGCGCGCCAACTCCGCGCTGCCGCTGGGCGATCCGGGCCTGCCGCTCGGCGCGGCGCTCGGCCGGGTCCGCGACTGGTACGGGGAGCGGGGCCTGCCCGCGTACGTCCAGACGGCGACCGGGGCCGAGGGCGCGCAGGAGGTGCTGTGCGCGGAACTGGAGCGGCACGGCTGGCGGCGCGAGGTCTCGGCGGAGGTGCGGATCGCCGCGCTGGCGCCGGTCGGTGACCGGGAGTCGGAGGTGCGGGCGGTCCGTCTGACCCGCGAACCGGACGCGGCCTGGCTCGCCCGCTACCAGCGCTTCTCCACGTCCGGGCCCCATGTGCTGCGGGTGCTGGGCAGCGGCCCTTCGGTCTGGTTCGCCACGGTGCCGGGGGACGCCGGCGCCCCGGACGCGGACCCGGCCGCCGCGCCGGCCGCGATCGGGCGGTGCGTCGTGGACGGGCGGTGGGCGGGGTTCATGGCCGTCGAGGTCGCTCCGGAGCAGCGGCGTCGCGGCCTCGCCACCACGGTGATGACCGCGCTGGCGCGCCGGGCCCTGGACGAGGGCGCTTCGGCGGCCTGGCTCCAGGTGGAGGAGGACAATGAAGGGGCGCGGGCGCTGTACGACGGCATGGGCTTCTCGGCCCATCACCGCTACCACCACTACCGCTCGGCGTGACGGGCCATGTGCCGCGCCAGGGCGCTCGGGCCCGCCCGGCGGGTACATGACGGCCACGGACCCGGGCGCGGGCGCGGGCGGATGACGGATACGGGCAGGCAAGGGGACATGGGTCGCATATGAGCGATAGGGATTCCGGATCGGCCGAGCGGCGGCGGCAGTTCGCCGAGGAGGCCCGGTCCGAGCGGCCGGACCTCGCCTACCTGTGCCTGCTGCTGGGCGCGGAGGCCGGACCGGTGGGACCGGCCGAGGTCCGCCCGCTGACTCCGGGGGAGACCGTGCCCGACCCGTACGGCATCGACACGGCGCAGATCGAGCTGGACCGGCTGGCGGGAATGGTGCCCCACGGCCCCCGCTCCCCCGCCGCCTGGGCCTCGGCGCTGGCCGGGCTGCTGGGCGAGCGCTGCGGTTTCGGCGGCTCCTCGGCCGACTACCAGCGGCTGGACTCCTCGCTCCTCCAGCAGGTGCTGCGACGCCGCCGGGGCCTGCCGATCCTGCTGTCGGTCGTGTGGATCGAGGTCGCCAGGAGGGCGGGCGCGCCGGTGTGCGGGGTGGCCCTGCCCGGCCACTTCGTGGTCGGCTTCGGCGACCGGGAGAGCCTGGTGCTGGCCGATCCGTTCGCCGGGGGCGCCCCGCTGACCGGCCGGGACGCGGAGCTGCTGGTCACGGGGGCGACCGGGGCCGCCCTCGACCCGTCGATGATGACGCCGGCGCGGCCGCTGGAGATCGTGCTGCGCATCCTGAACAACGTACGGGCGTGGGCGGCGGCCCGGCCCGAGCGCACGGACGTGGCCCTGTGGGCGGTGGAGCTGTCGCTGCTCCTGCCCTCGCATCCGGCCAGGCTCCGCTACGAGCACGCCCAGCTCCTGGTCCAGCGCGGTGAGTTCCTGCGCGGGGCGGTGGAGATGGAGGAGTACGCGGAGATCCTCGACGGGATCGAGCCGACGACGGCCGAGAACGTCCGGCGCAAGGCTCACGCCGCGCGCGCCCTGCTGAACTGAACCGGCCGCCCGGCGGCTCTTCCGCGGAGTTCACCGGGCGCCGGGCCTCCGGAGGGCCCCTGCGGGGGGCGAGGCGGATGGGTCCGTGCGCGGTGTGCGCTCCCGTTTTGCCTCTGAACGCCCCCTTCCGCGCCCAACGGGCGCGCTATTCAGCCCGTTTGTCGGCGTACGCGAATGCCCATGCGCTCAACTGGAAACCCGTCACCGGACGCGTACAGCCCATCGCGCTCCGCGTTGGGCGGGCCGGAGAGAGAAGCTGAGGGCAGATTGATGACAACCGTGCTGCTGGTCCACACCGTGCCGTTGTGGCGCGCATCGCTGGCGTCGCTCCTCGGCACGGGGCGGGGGTTGGACGTCCGCACCGCCGAACGCGGGGCGATACGTGCCCCCCTGGACGGGCCGGGCCCCGACGTGGTTCTCACCGACCTGGACTGTCCGGGCGTGATGGACGTCCTGGACGAGGTGAAGGCGGTGACCGCACCGCACGGCGGGCCGTGCCCGCTGGCCGTGCTCACCCGCAGCGACCGGCCGCGCGGGCTGCGGCGGGCGTACGAGGCGGGGGCGCTCGGCTACATCGACAAGTACCGCGCGGTGGACGACCTGTCCGAGGTGATGCACAAACTGGCGGACGGGGGGCGGCATATCGACGAGTCGCTGGCCTTCAGCCTGCTACAGGTGGCCGACATGCCGCTGTCGCCGAGGGAGTTGAGTGTGCTCTCGATGGCCGAAGGGGGTGACACCGCGGCCGGGATAGCCGCCCGACTTCACCTGACGCCGGGGACGGTGCGCAATTACCTGGCCGCCGCCATACGGAAGTCCGGGGCGCGCAATCGGCTGGACGCGATCAGGCGGGCGAAGGAGGCGGGGTGGATCTGACATCCCGTTCCTCGCCCCGGCCCGGCCGCGCGGAACCGGCGGCCCCGCCCGGTCGGCCCGGCCCGCCGGGCGCCTCCCGCTGCACCGCCGCCGCTCCGACCGCCTCCGCCTCCTCCGGCTCCCAGAGACCGGCCAGGTCCCGGTAGAGAGCGCAGGAGCGCAGCAGTTCCTCGGGGGTGCCGCACTGGGTGCGGGGACCGTCCATCACCAGGGTCCGCCCGGCGCGCCGGGCGGAGCTGAGCCGGTGGGCGACGACGACCAGCGCGCCCGGCAGGGCGGCGAACGCGAGTTCGGCGCGACTCTCGGCGGCCGGGTCGAGCCGGCTGGTGGCCTCGTCGAGGATCAGCAGCGGCGGGGCGGCGAGGTAGGCCCGGCCCAGGGCGACGAGCTGCCGTTCGCCCTGGGAGAGCCGGTCCGGCTCCACGGCCGCGTCGAGGGAGCCGAGCCGGGAGAGCAGCCCGTCCAGTCCGAGCACGTCCGCCATGGCCGCGATCTCCCGGTCGCGGGCGTCGGGACGGAGATAGCGGAGGTTGTCCCGCAGGGAGCCGCTGAACACATAGGCGTGCTGGGGGAGCAGGACGCGTACGGAGGTGGCGTCGGCCGGGCGCGCCGGCCGCCCCCGCCACCGCACCGCTCCCCCGGTGGGCCGCTCGGTCCCGGCGAGGACGGCGGCCAGGGTCGACTTGCCGCTGCCGCTCGGTCCGACGACCGCGAGGTGCTCCCCCGCCTCGATCGTCAGGGAGAGCCGGTCCAGGACGGGGTGGGCCCCGGGCCCGTAGGCGAAGGTGACCTCGTGGAGTTCAGCGACCGGCGTCCCGCGCGGCGGCGGGGCGGCGTCGCGGGCGGGCGGCGGCGGGTCCTCGGCGGGCGGCGGCGGAGCGTTCGTGAACCGGTCGAGGACCACGACGAGCCGGCCCCCGACCGTGCCCAGCATGGTCATCAGTGCCTGGACGGCGGGGGCGAGCGCCTGGGTGAGGTAGGTCAGCGCGCCGACCAGTGCGCCCGGCGTGAGCCCGTTCCGCAGCAGCCAGGGCGCCCCCAGAAGCAGCAGCAGCGGCGGGAAGCGGCCGCAGACGGCGAGCGCCAGCACGCGTACGGCCGACCAGCGGGCCAGCGAACGGGAGGCGGCGAGCTGCGCCTCGGCGAGGGCCCGGGACTCGGCCACCGTCCGCTCGGCGGCCCCGGCCGCGGCGATGTCACGCACCGAGGCGGCGAGCAGGCCCGCGTGGGCGGCGTACGCCTCGTCGGCGGCGAGGTAGTCGCGCTGGCGGGCCGCCATCGGCGGCAGGGTGCCGAGGAACAGGGCGGACCCGAGGACCAGTGGGGGCAGCACGATCAGGAGGAGGGCGGGCGAGAGGGCCAGCAGGCCGGTGACGGCCCCGGCGGCCGTGAACACGAACGAGCGCAGCGTCAGGACGAGTCCGGCCCAGCCGTCCCGGGCGATCTCACTCTGATGAGTGACCTGCGACAGCGACCTGGTGCTGACGTCGCCGGCGCGGTCGAGCGCGCCGGACAGCGCCCGGGAGACGGCGCGCCGGACCAGTCCGTCGCGCAGCGGCTCCACCAGGTCCGCGAGCCGGCCGAACACTCCGCGCGCGGCGGGCACGGCGGGCAGCGCGGCGAGGGCGGCGACGGCAAGCCAGAGGAGGCCGGTGAGCGCGCTCTCGGCGAGGAAGCCGTCGTCGAGCGCGCGGGCGACCCCGAATCCGGTGAGGAAGGTCTGCGCGAACTCCAGCAGGGACCAGCCGGCCAGCCGCAGGACGACGCCGGTGCGCGCCCGCAGGAAGGGCCGGGCCTCGCGGCCGACCCTGCGCAGCGGGGTGTCGCGCCGGGGCCGCTTCGCGCCGCCCTTCACCGGTCCTCCGCTCCGGCGGCCGGCGTCGCGGGCGTACGGGCGGCGGGAACGGCGCCCCCGGCACCCCGGTCAGGTGCGCCCGGGCTGTCCCCGCCGCCCGTGCCGGCCGTGCCGGTGGCCGCGCCATGGCCCGGGCTCGTGCCCGCGCCGGTGCCCGGGCCGGTGGCCGTTCCGCCGCCGGTTCCGCCGCCCGGGCCCGTTTCGTGCGTGGCCGTTTCGCCCGGGCCGGTACCCGGGCCGCCGTCCGTGCGGAAGACCGCCCGGTAGTCCGGGTCGGCCCACAGGTCGTCATGGCGGCCCGTGGCGCGGACGCGGCCGTCCTCCAGCCAGGCGACCCGGTCCGCCCGCGCGGCGGAGGACAGCCGGTGCGCGACGATGACCCGGGTGCAGCGCCCCGCCCGCGCGTCGAGCGCCCGCCGGACGTGGTGCTCGGTCACGGTGTCCAGGCCGGACAGCGCGTCGTCCAGAATCAGCAGGCGGCCGGGGTGGGCGAACGCGCGGGCCAGCCCCAGGCGTTGGCGTTCGCCGCCGGACAGCGGGGCGTCGGCGACGGGGGTGGCGTAGCCGTACGGGAGCAGCGCCAGGAACCCGTCGGCGCGGGCCGCGCGGGCGGCCTCGCGTACGGCCTCGGGTGACGCGGTCCAGGGCCCGTAGGCGATCGTGTCCTCGACGGTGACGCCGGGGAGGGCCGGGCGGGCGAAGGCGTACGCCACTTCGCGGCGCAGCCGGGCCGGTTCCATGGAGCCCATCGGGACGCCGTCCAGCAGCACGCTGCCGGTGTCCGGGTCGAGCAGCCGCCCGGTGACCGCGGCGAGCACCGACTTGCCGGAGCCGGAGCGCCCGACGACGGCCAGGGACGTGCCGCCGGGAACGGTCAGGTGGACGCCGGCCAGCAGCGGGCCGCCGTCCTGTTCGACGCCGACGTTACGGAGTTCGAGGCGCCCGGGGGCGTCGGGCGGCGGGCCCAGGCCGCGGTGCGGCAGCGGTGGGAGGGTGAGGAGGGGTTCCAGGCTCCGGGCGGCGGCGCGACTGCGGGCGAGGGAGCCGAGGGCGCCGGTCAGGGCGCCGATGCCGACGGCGAGGCTCGCGTAACGCGAGGCGGCGACCAGGTCGCCGACGCCGATCGCGCCCGCGCCGAGCCGCAGTCCGGCGACCGCGAGGACCAGCAGCATGAGCAGCGGCAGCAGGAGGCCGCTGCGGCCGACGGCCCGGCCGTACACCGCCCAGGTGCGCCTGCCGTGTCCGGCGAGGGCGGCCAGGGGCTCCAGGACGCGGCGGTGCTCCCGTGCGCCGGTGCGGGCGGCACGGATGGTGTCGGCGCCCTCCAGGGCCTCGGTGAGCCGGTGGGCGATGAGCGACTGGGCGCGCTGGTAGTCGGCCCCGGCGTCGGCGGTGCGGCGGGTGAAGGCGCGCAGCAGTGCGACGAGGAGGGGGGCGCCCAGGAGGAGCGCGGCGGCCGTCCACACGTCGATGAGCAGGAGGCCGGCGATCGCGCCGAGCGGGAGCAGGACGCCCGCGACGGCTCCGGCGGCGGTGACGGGCGCGGACGCGGCGTCGGCGGTGCGGGCGGTGAGCCGGGCCGTGAGGTCGCCGGTGGGCAGGGCGAGGGCCCGGCGGGGTTCGGCGGCCAGGAGCCGGGCGGCGGTGCGGGTGCGCAGGGACGCGGTGAGCCGGGCGGTGGTGGTCGTGCCGGTCACGGCGGCCGCCGCGTCGAACCCGGTCTCGGCGAGGGTCAGGGCGGCGCAGAGCAGCAGCCCGGGCCAGGGCACGGGGCCGCCGGCGACGAGCCGGTCGACGGTGTGGCCGAGGGCGGCGGGCAGGGCGAGGGCGGCGAGCGCCCCGCCGGCGGAGCACAGGAGGAGCCCGAGGAGGGCGGCCGGGTGCTGCCGGGCGAGCCACCGGGTGCCGGGCTCCGTGCCCGGGCGTGGGTACAGCCGCACGGGGTCGCCTTTCCTGGGGGGTCTTCCGGCGTGATCGGCAGAACGCCCCCTGGGGGCACGTGGCCGGCCGGCCCACCGGTGAGGATCACCGATGGGCCGGCCGGGTCGGGTCACGGGGTGCAGAGGACCACGCTGAGGGAGCTGTACTCACATACCAGCAGCGAGACCTGGCTGCCGGTGGCGAGCTCGCCGAAGGAGTCCTCGGCGGGGGTGTCCATCGCCTGAAGGTCGAGAAGCGCCATGATGATGTCCTTTCGGGGACGGTGATGGTGCTGGACGGTGTTGCTACGACGACCCCTGACGGGGCCGGTTCTCGGGGCCGCTCGCGCGGCCGGGGCGCGCCGCCGGAGCGGCGGGCAGGAAGGGAAGTCCGGTGGGGCCGCCGAACGCGGCGCCCAGGGCGAGCAGAACGCCTGCGGTACCGGTGGCCAGGTCCATCGACAGGCGCATCAACTGCTCGCCGGGGAAGGCGAGTCCGTCGCCGTACGCGAGGGCGTGGCTGCCCAGCAGGCCGGCGTGGCGGGCGAGGGCCCGCGGCCGGCCGGCCGCGTCGCACAGCGGGGTGGCCGCCAGGTGCAGCAGGAGTCCCGCCGAGCCCCGGAGCAGTCCGGGCTGGACGTAGAAGGCGGAGAGCGCGGCCGGCAGGAGGGCCCGGCCCGCGGCTTCGAGTCCGGCGTCGGGGCGGTGGGCCAGGTAGGCGTCGATGACGGCGGCGATGCCGGCGCTGCCCGAACCGAGGTACGGCATCAGCCGCTTGCCCTCGACGACCAGGAGTTCGCCGTCGTCGCCGGCCCGGCACCGCTCCAGGTCGCGGCGCAGGGCGGTGGCCGCCAGGTCGAGCAGGGCGGGGTCCCCGGTAGTCGCGTACCGGCGCACCAGCAGCAGGGCGATGCCGCTCGCGCCGTGCAGCAGTCCGGTGCGGGGGGACGGCGGACCCTCGGTGAGGGCCCGGACGGCGAGGTCGGTGCAGCGGGCCGCGGCGGCGGACAGGGCCGGGGCGTCGGAGGCGGTGCGGGCCAGGTCGTCGAGGGCGAGGCCGATGCCGGCGTACCCGTTGTGCAGGCCGGGCGCGAGGCCCTCCAGGGGCTGGTCGAGGATGATCCGGAGGAGGTCGGCGGCCTCGGCGGTGCGGCCGATCCGGTTCAGGGTCCAGGCGATGCCGGTGAGTCCGTCGTAGAAGCCGAGGGGGCTGCCGGACGCCGGGTCCTTGGCGTGCCGCAGGAGCCAGTCCTCGGCCGGTGGGCACGGCGGGGCGCCCGTCTCGTGGAGGGCGTAGAGCACTCCTGCCGCCCCGTACGCGAAGGACTGGCCGCCGGTGGCGGTGGCGAACTGGGCGATGTCCCCGGGGAAGCAGCGGTCCTCGCGCTCCGGTGTGCAGGAGGCGGTGACAGCCCGGGCCATCGCGTCTCGGCTGCGCGGCCAGTCACCGGGGTCGGGAACCGGAGCCGGGGCGTGCGCGGGGGCGGAGAAGGGGGCGGCGGCGGGCGACGGGGGTTCGGCCTCCGGGGCGGTGGCGGGCGCCCGCGGGGCGGTGCCGCCCCGCCCGGATTCCTCCGTGTCGCGCAGGATCTCCGCGACGGCGGGCCGCAGCGCCTCCTCGGAGACCGGGAAGACGCGGGCGATGTCCCGGGCGAGACCGGCCGCCTTGGTGCGGTCGATGCCGAACAGCGTGGTGAGCGGCAGGTACAGGGCGAGCCGCAGACAGGCGAGCGCGTAGCGGTCGATGTCGGCGCCGCGCCGGTCGGGCGGGGCGACGAAGGCCGGGTTGGCGACGATCTGGCGGCGGCGCTCGGCGGCCGGGGAGGCCGCCTCGAAGTCGAGCAGGACGATCCGCGCGTTCTCCTCGTCGACCATGACGTTGCTCATGTGCAGATCGCTGATGACGATGCCCCGGGCGTGCACGGCCGTGACGGCGCGTTCGACTCGGCCGTACAACTCCTCTGCCCACGACGCGTGTTCGGCGAGCAGCTCGGGTGACGGGTGCTGCCGGGCGAGCGGGAAGCGGCGGGCGAAGACGGTGTTGAGGGTGGTGCCGGGGATGTACTGGAGGACCAGGAAGTGGTGGTCGCCGACCTCGAACACGTCCCGGACCGCCGGTACGCAGTCCAGTCCGGCCAGTTGCTCCAGGGCCGTCCGTTCGCGCTCCAGCCGGGCCACGGCGTCCGCCCCGTCGGCGGCCAGACCGGCGTACGGCCGGGCCTCCTTGAGGACGACCCGCTCGCCGGTGCGGGTGTCACGGCCGAGGTAGACCCCGCCGCCGTTGGAGAAGTGCAGCGCCTTCTCCACGGTGTACGGGAGGTCCGCCAGGCCCACGGCGGCGCGGGCTTCGAGGTGCGGGGTCAGGAAGCCTGGCGGGGTCACCCAGGAGGGGACGCGGAAGGCCGGGCCCCGGTCGTCCGGGACGAGCCGGCCCCGCGCATCGGCGACGGCGGGCACGGGCCGTCCGTCCGGACCGGAGCAGAAGCGGGCGGCGAACGCCCCGTACCGGGTGTGCACCGGCCCGTTCCCGCACCGCAGGTCGCTCAGGATGTACGGGCCGTGCTCACCCTCCAGCAGCCGCATCAGGGCCGTGCACACCTCGGGGAACGCGTCCTCGGAGGGCGGGTAGACGGTGATGAACTTGCCGCTGCCGGCCCGGTCCGCGTACTTGGCGTTCCGCAGGGCCAGCAGCCCGGGGCTCGGTACGCACTTGAAGGCCAGCCGGTGTTCCAGGCAGTGGCCGACGACCCGGTCCAGGACGGAGGCCGCGTTGTCGAGGGCGGCCGAGACATGGATCTTCCAGCCCTGGGGCGGCAGCCGGAGCCCCTCGGGGCTGTACGCGAGCCAGTCGCCGCGCCGCGAGCGTGTCCAGCCCCCGGGTACGGGGCCGCGGAGCGGCGCGTAGAACGCGCGCTCCTCATCGGCGGCTCCGCCCGGCCCGGGGGAACGGTGGGGCGCGTCGTAGAAGCGGCGGTCCGCCTGGCAGTACGCGGCGTACTCCGGATTCACGCACGGCCCCCTCGCTCGGATCTTTCGTGGCGAGAGAGAAATTGTCACAACGAGGAGGGATGCCCATAGTCACTGTTGTCACGACTCGCACATGCGCACCCACCATGCGGAGCGCACCGCGTGACGATGCGTTCCGCTCCCCGCCCAGCTGTGGGCGGGTCCGGGCCGGGGGCGTGCGGGGGCGTGCGGGGGGCGTTCCCGCATCGGTTCAGCCCGCGCTGTGCACCAGCCCGTCCCCCGCTTCCGTACGGAAATAGAGCACGGAGCGGCCCGCCCGGCGGCGGCGAACCAGTCCGGCGTCCAGCAGGATCCGCAGATGACGCCCCACCGAGCCCAGCCCCTGTCCGGTCAGTGCGACGAGCTGCGTCGTGCTGAGCGGGGAGGCCAGCAGCAGCAGAACCGCCGCCCGCGCCGGGCCGATCAGCGCGCCGAGGGCCTCCGGCACGGGCACGCGCCCGGCTCCGGCGAGGGCGCCGGAGCACGGGTACACCAGCCCGTACCGGCGCGGGACGTCCCAGCAGACCCAGGACTGCTGCGGAGTGACGGGCACGAACAGCAGTTGGGCACGGCCCAGCTCGCGGGGCGGGTTGTCGAAGGTGTTGATCTGGAGCCGGCTGTCGCCCAGCCAGCGGACGCCGGGGCGCATGCCGTTCAGGGCTGCCGCCCAGCCGCCCCGGCCCAACTCGGCCGCGCGGGCGAGCACGTCGGCCTCCAGGACCCGTCGCCGCCTCGGCCAGTCGGGCAGCACGGTGTGCGTCCAGACCCACTCCACCGTGTCGGCGGCGCGCTCGGCCAGGTCGTCGCGGTCCAGAGCGGCGGGCAGCGGGCCGCGCAGCGCCTCGGCGAGTTCGGCGCGGGCCCGGCCGGGCGGGGTGGCCCGGATGCGCGCCAGCTCCTCGGCGAAGGAGGACGTGCGGGCCGCGCCGGGTGGGGCGGGGGCCGGGGCCGGGGTGAGGAAGTCGGCGATCCACCGGGGCGCGAGGGCCGCGCGGATCACCAGCGCGGTGACCGGATCACCGGCCGCCCGCCGCCGGTAGGCGGGCAGGTGGGCCTCCAGCCAGGCGCGCTCCCCCGGGTGCGCGGCGGTGGCCCGCTCCAGGACCAGCAGACTCGCGACGGCCTCCGCGAGCGGTGAGACGACGAACCGGCTGCCGGCGAGCGTGTCCGCACTGACCTGCCACCAGCCCATACGCCCCACCGTCCCGTTCTCCGCCGCTCGCGCCGGCCCCGGCCCGCCCTCGTCGGTCCCACCGGCGCCACCCGCGGCCCCCGGCGGCCCGGCCGGCCGCGCCGGTCCAGGAGGACCCGGTTCACCGCCCCGCCCGCTTTCGCACCCGCGCGAAACAGTAACGGCCCCGGCCGCGCCGTCCGGAGACTCCGTCCCATGCGCACCTACCGCGAACTGTTCCGGACCCCGGAGTTCACCCCCTTCTTCGCGGCCGTCTCCGTGCAGACGGCCGCCCAGACCGCGACCGGCCTGGCCCTGGGCACGCTCGTGTACGCGCGGACGGGTTCGCCGCTGCTGTCGGCACTGGCGATGTTCGGCCCGTCGCTGGCCCAGGCGGCCGGGGCGCTCACCCTGCTGTCCGCGGCGGACCGGCTGCCGCCGCGCGCCGCGCTGACCGCTCTGGCCCTGCTGTCCTCGGGGGCCGCCTGCGTCCAGGCCGCTCCCGGTCTGCCGTTGTGGGGCGCGTTCGCCGTCCTGCTGGTGGTGGGGGCGGTCTCGTCGCCGGGCGGGGGCGTACGGTACGGGCTGCTCAACGAGATCGTGCCGCGCGAGGGATTCCTGCTCGGCCGCTCCGTGCTCAACATGGCGGGGGGCACGGCGCAGATCGGCGGTTTCGCGGTGGGCGGGCTGCTGGTGACGGTGTTCTCGGCGCGCGGGACGCTGCTCATCGGAGCGGCCCTGTACGCGGTCGCGGCGGCCGTGACCCGGTTCGGGCTGACCGCCCGGCCGCCCCGGGCCACCGGCCGCCCCTCGGTCCGGGAGACCCGCCGGACGAACGCGGTGCTGTGGTCGTCGACGCCGCGCCGGTACGTGTTCCTGGCGCTGTGGGTGCCCAACGGGCTCGTCGTCGGCTGTGAGTCGCTGTACGTGGCGTACGCGCCCGGGCACGCCGGGCTCCTCTTCGCCGGCGGAGCCCTGGGGATGCTGGCCGGGGACACGCTGGTCGGGCGGTTCGTCGCGGCGACGGGCCCCACGTGGCGGGCACGGCTGGGGGCTCCGCTCCGGCTGCTGCTGGCCGCGCCCTACCTCCTCTTCGCCCTGCGGCCCGGACTGCCTCTCGCGCTGGCGGCGGTCGTCCTGGCGAGCGTGGGCTTCGCCGCGAGTCTGCTGCTCCAGGAACGGCTGATGGCCCTCACCCCGCAGGAGCTGAGCGGCCAGGCGCTCGGGCTGAGCAGTTCGGGGATGCTCGCGACGCAGGGGGTGGGTGCGGCCGTGGCGGGCGGCATCGCCCAGGTGACCTCCCCGGCGACGGGCATGGCGGCCGTAGCGGGGATCTCGGTGGCGGTGACGCTGGCGCTGGCCCCGGGGCTGAGGGACCGGCCCGGGGGCGGTGGGGGCAGACTGCCGGGAGGGGACGGATAGCCTCCGGCACCCCGAACACCCCGGACGAAGGAGACGACATGACCCACGAGGCCAGGCCGAGCCAGAAGGAAGCCATGCTCTCCGGCGAGCCGTACATCGCCGACGACCCCGAACTAGCCGCGGACGCGCTGCACGCGGCCGTGCTGAGCGAGCGCTACAACGCCACCTCGGCCGCCGATCCCGAAGCCCGGCGCGCCGTGCTGGCCGAACTCCTCGGCGAGCTGGGCGAGGGCGTGGAGGTACGGCCCCCGCTGCGGGTCGACTACGGCTACCGGACCACCATCGGGCCTCGGACGTTCATCAACTTCGGCGCCGTCCTCCTGGACGTCGCCCGCATCACCATCGGCGCGGACGTCCAGCTGGGCCCGAACGTCCAGCTGCTCACCCCGACCCACCCCGTCGACCCCGAGCAGCGCCGGGCCAAGTGGGAGGCCGCGCGGCCGATCACCATCGGCGACAACGTGTGGCTGGGCGGCGGGGTGATCGTCTGCCCCGGAGTGACCATCGGCGAGAACACGGTGGTCGGCGCGGGGGCGGTCGTCACGAAGGACCTGCCCGCCGACGTGGTGGCGGTCGGCAACCCGGCCCGGGTGATCCGGAAGATCGGCGAGGCCGGGCCCGAGGCGTAGGGGCGGCGGGGGGGGAGCGGACAGGAGAGCCGGCTGGGGCCACGGAGGCCCGCGTCCTGAGCGGCGGGCACCCGGGCCTCACGCGGCCCGCCAGGCGTCGGTGACGCACGAGACCTCGAAGTGCCACCATCCCTCGTCCCGTCCCCGGGCGAGCAGCGCCTTGACCTCGCGCAGGTCCGCACCGCCGGGCACGGTCAGGGCGACCAGCGGGAACGCGGCGCTGAAGACCTCGCCCGTGAGCCCGAAGCCGGCGAGCCGCTCGTGCACGGCGCGTGCGTCGCGCCCGAGCGGGCCGTCCGGCACGGGCAGCACCCGTACGGTGCAGTTGCCCGAGTCCGCCACCCGGCCGACGGCCCAGTGCACCCCGCCGTCGTCCGTCCAAAACCGTACGGTCTCGCCCTCGGCCACCCCGTCCTGGAGGAAGGGCACGTTGTCGACCCGCGCGGTGTCCGGGCCCAGCCGCGTCGCCCACAGCCCCTCGGTGTCGTACGGCGGCCGGTCCTCACGCGGGACGAAGCGGAACCAGACCTTGATCCGATCGGCTTCGCGGGGTGGGCGTTCCGGGCCGGCGGAGGAACTCATGGCCCCATGGTCCCCCGCGCTCGGGGCCCGCGCCCGTCCACCCGCCACGACCGGGCGCGACATCCGCTTTTGAGGCCGGTGTGCCCGGGACCGGCGCCGTCGGAGCCGTCGTCCCCGCCGCGGCGCGCCCCTCCCGCCGGGTCGGCGGCCCGGCCGCACAGCCCCTCGAAGGACGCGCGCCGACGACTCCGCCCCCGGCCGGAGACGTTCCCGGGCGGGGGCGGAGGAGGTGGAGCCGCTGTCCGTGCGGGGCGTCAGCCCTGGCCGGTCAGGTCGATGGTGACCGTGCGCTCGGCCGGCGTCTTGCCGGTCAGGGCGGTCTTCATCGCCTGGGCCACGTCGTCCGCGCCGACCGGGTACTTCTTGCCGTCGCCCTTGACCGCCATGATGCCGTCGAAGACGCCGTCCAGGAGCTCGTCGATCGCCTTCTTGTCATAGACGTCGACCAGCCGGCCGTCCACGGGCTTCATGGAGAGGATCTGCGGCAGCGACCGGGCCGGACCGAACTGGATCTGCTTGGGGCCGGCCTTGATGGTGATCAGGCCGGACATCGCGGGCTCGGCGAACTCCTTCATCGCCCGCTCCAGTTCGGCGTTGGTGATGGTGGGTTCGACGGTGGTGACGGGGAGTTCGACCAGCCGGTCCTGTCCGGTCTGCACCTGGGCGCGGTAGGCGTCCCGGATGGAGATCAGGGACTGCCCGGCGTCCAGGGCCTTGCCCGGCTTGCCCGGCACCGCCACGGCCTTGTTCGGCTCGAAGCGGATCGTGCCGTCGCTGACCGAGCCGGAAGCGCCTGCCAGGTCGGCCAGCGCCACGCCGAGCTTCTCCTCGTCGACCGGGATCACCGGATCGGCGGGACGCTCCCCGCCGAACAGCGAACCGATCACCGAGACGGGGTTGTAGTCGCTGCCCGCCGCGCCGCGCACGGTCTCCTGGCTGTCCAGGGTGAGCCCGGCCTTTTCGGGGTCGAGCTTCTCCTTCTTGCCGTCCACCGACAGCTGGAGGGGCTTCTTGGCCCGCTCGCCGAGTACGGCGTCGAGCTTGACGACCGCCTCCTCCTTCGTGCCGCCGCCGATGTCGACCCCGAGCACCGTGGTGCCCTTGGGGACCTCGGAGTGGTTCAGCAGGAGACCCGCGCCGTACGCGATGCCGAGCAGCACGACCGCGGCCACGCCGAGCAGGACCAGCTTGGAGCGGCCCTTCTTCGCGGGGGCGGCGGTCTGCGGAGCGGGGCGCGGCGCGGCGGGGCCGGGTGCGGGGACGGAGGGCGCGCCCGGACCGCCGGGACCGCCCGTCATCAGGCCGCCGGGGGTGCCCGGCCCGCCCGGGAACGGGGCGCGGGGCTCGCTGGGCACCACGGGGATGCCGCTGGTCAGCGTGTCGCCCGAGACACGGCCGCCGGGGCCGGGCTCGGGGGCGGGGGCCTGCGGGGTGAGGATCGCGGTGTCGTCGGACATCCGGGGCGGTACGCCGCCGGAGGCGCCCGGGACCATCGGGCCGGGGCCCGGGCCGCCGAGGCCGGGGACGCCGTCGAGGTTCGGGGTCAGCGAGGAGCTGCCCGTGACCGGGCCCGTGGTGGGACCGGAGGGGCCGGGCGTCCGCGCGCCGAGGCCGGGGGCGGGACGGGGGCCTCCGCCGGGGGGCTCGGTGCCGTAGCCGTCGAGCGCGCTGCGGCCGGGACCGGGCGCGCCCGGAACGCCGCCGCCGGACTGCGGGGCGTCCGAGAAGTACGGCAGGTCGGGGCGCGAGCGGCCCGCGTCACCGACCGAGGCACCGCCGGGGCCGCCCTCGTGCGGGCCACCGGAACCGCCGGGGGCGCCGGGGCCGCCCGGGCCCGGACCGCCCGGGGCGCCCGCGCCGGAGCCCGGCACGACGCCACCGGGGCCGAAGGGAGCGCCGCCGGGGGCGCCGGGCGCACCGGCGTCCTGAGCGGCTGCTCCCGGGCCGGAGGCCGGGGCCTTGCGCGGGGCGAACCAGTCGCTGCCGCTCTTCTCCCGGGCCGGCCTCTCCGCGGCTGCGGGGTCGGCGGCCGGGCCGCCGTCCCGGGGCCGGTCCGCGGGGGCGTTGCCGTTCGGGCCCGCGGGGCTGTTCGAGGGTCCGGCCCCGGGCGCCGGCGGCGGCGTGCCGGGGCGCGGGGTGGCGCCGGTGCGCTCCGCGTCGGAACGGCCGCCGGCGACGTCGCTCTCCGCCATCGGCGTGCGCATCACGACCGGCGGGATGGGGCGCGATCCGGGGATGTTGATCCGGATGCGCGTCGTCAGCGTGGTCTCGGTCTTCGGTTCCTCGGGCCGGGGCGGATCCACGGATTCCGGGTTCTCGTCAGAGCCGTCCTGTGACGGATACTGGCGTGATCCGTACGGCGGCGTACCCGACGGGTACGCGGCTCCGCCGCGGCCCTGGGGCCCGGAGGACGAACTGTCAGTTTCACGACTCAAAGCAGGTTCTCCCGATTGGCTCCGCCGCCCGTACTTCCCCCATGCCGCAGGCCAGGGGACGGCTCGGCGCGCGCACCACCATACTGGCCGCCGCCGCCGGACACTCCGCGGCCGGGGGAAACCTCCACCCGGGCATCACACCTGTGGGGGTCGTTCGCGACCCGGATATGGCACTTCACGTCCCGGACCGGCCGCTGCGGATGGCTGATTGCGGCACTTTGAAGGTGGTGGCGCACATCACAGCGACTGCCGTCCCGCCGAGCATGAAGAGCACCAGGCCGAGTTCGTCACCGAAGACGTAGTCGCCCTCGGGCCGGCCGGCCAGCAGGACGAACACCGTGATGAACCAGCCGACCGCCGGGGCGAGCGCGCCGATCTGGGTGCCGGTCAGTATCCGGCCGCCGTAGAAGAGGCCCGCGGACCCGGCCAGCGCGAGGATCAACCCGCCCGGGAACCACGCGGCTTGGACGAGTGTTCCGGCGAGCGCGACGAGCGCGCCGAGCACGGCGAGGCCCGCGTAGGCGGCGATCCTGGCCGGGTCGGGACGGCCGGCGGGCCCGGCGGGCCCGGCGGGCGCGGACGGGGCGCTCCGCCGCGGCGTGGGGGAGGACCGCGCACGGCCGCGGGCTTCTTCGGACCTGCCGCTCACGCCGCGCCTCCCGCGGTGCCCGTCGCGGCCGGCAGGCCGGCGAAGAGGTCGCTCTCGCGGACCCCTTCGGGCACGCCCGGTACGCCTCGCACCAGTTGGTAGTACTCGGTCGTCAGCAGGGGCTGGCCGAGGTCGTTGGAGAGGGCGAAGTACGGTCCGTCGACCGCGATCTGGGTGACGTGGGCGCGCATCGCCGCGGTTTTCGCCCCGGCGTACGCCGATCCGTCGATCTCCGCGGTGATCAGGTCCCCGTCGGTCACTCCCGGGACGTCGTCCACGGCGGCGATGCCGGGGAAGGCCCCGGGGGCGGTGGTGCGCAGCCGGTCGAAGGCGTCCTCGACCACCGTACGCTCCACCCGGTTCCAGTAGATCTTGGCGATGGCGTGCGGTGCGCCGGAGCCGTGCGCGGGGTCGGCGGCCAGGGCGGCGGCGCGCATCGCGACGCGGTGGGCCTGGATGTGGTCGGGGTGGCCGTAGCCGCCGTCCGGGTCGTAGGTGACGAGGACCTGGGGGCGGATCTCGCGGATCACCTCGACGAGGTGGGCCGCCGCCTCGTCCACCGGGGTGGACCAGAAGGAGCCGGGGCGGACGTTCTGCTCGACGCCCATCATCCCGGAGTCCCGGTAGCGGCCCGCACCGCCGAGGAAGCGGTGGTCGGTGACGCCCAGCTCCCGCATGGCCGCGGCCAGCTCGCCGACGCGGTGGGGCCCCAGCGCGTCGTCCCGGTCGGCGGCGAGACGGGCGAGCGAGGGCGGGATGACCTCGCCCTCCTCGCCGAGCGTGCACGTCACCAGGGTCACGTGGGCGCCCTCGGCCGCGTACCTGGCCATGGTGGCGCCGTTGTTGATCGACTCGTCGTCGGGGTGCGCGTGCACCAGCAGCAGACGGCGGGCGGGGAGGTCCTTCATGGGGACCACCCTACGAGCCCCCGGTCACCTCGTGCCCCGCGCCCCGCGACCCGCGCTCCGCCTCTCCGGGCCCGTGTCCCGCGTCGGCCCGGCCTCCGGACGGCCCTCAGAACTTGATGCTGCTGATCATCCCCGCCACGTTGGTCGTCAGGTCGGAGATGGTCGGGGCGATGGACGAACTCGCGATGTAGAACCCGAGCAGCATGCAGACCACCGCGTGCCCGCCCTTCAACCCGGATTTCCGGATCAGCAGGAAGACAATGATCGCCAGCAGCACTACCGCCGAAATCGAGAGCGCCACGGCGGTTCACCTCCATCAGTACGGTCGGAACGGGAGCACACGCGGAGTCAGCAGGTTCCTACCCACCGAGCGCTACGGATCATAACTATCCGTGCCAACGCATTGATCGGGGCACAGCAGCACGAGGGGCGCACGAACCGCCGTACGGAGCTAAGTTCGGAGCCATGACCTCGCAGAAGCTGTCCTTTCCCCGCCAGCAAGCACGGACCCAGCGCTTCACTCTCGGCGCACCTCGCGCCTTCACCGTCTCACCGGATGAGACGCGTGTGATCTTCCTCCGGTCCACGTCCGGAACGGACCGGACCAACCGCCTCTGGGTACTTGACCCGGCGACCGGCGAGGAGCGCGTCGCCGCCGACCCCGAAGTCCTGCTGGGAGGCTCGGCCGAGAAGCTGTCGGCGCAGGAGCGGGCCCGGCGCGAACGGACCCGGGAGGGTTCGTCGGGCATCGTCTCCTACGCGGTGGACGCGGCGGCGGAGTTGGCCGCGTTCGCCCTGTCCGGAAAGGTGTACGTGGCGGAGCTGCGGGCCGGGACCGCGCGGGCGCTGCCGGTACCCGGCCCGGCGATCGACCCGCGTCCGTCCCCCGACGGCCGGCACATCGCGTACGTGGCCAAGGGCGCGCTGCGGGTGGTGGACGCGGGGGGCGAGGGCGACCGGGCTCTGGCCGAGCCGGAGGACTCCCGGGTCACCTACGGCCTGGCGGAGTTCATCGCGGCCGAGGAGATGCACCGCTACCGGGGTTTCTGGTGGTCGCCGGAGTCGGACCGGCTGCTGGTCGCGCGGGCCGACGACAGCCCCGTACAGCGCTGGTACATCGCCGATCCGGCGCACCCCGAGCGCACTCCGGCCGAGGTCGCCTACCCCGCGGCGGGCACGCCCAACGCCGAGGTGCGGCTGTTCGTCATGGACCTGGAGGGCACCCGCACCGAAGTGGTCTGGGACCGGGCCGCGTTCCCGTATCTGGCCCAGGTGCACTGGTCCTCGGCGGGTGCGCCGCTGCTGCTGGTGCAGGCCCGCGACCAGCGCAGTCAGCGGTATCTCGCCGTGGACCCGGAGTCGGGCGCGACCCGGACCGTGCATGTCGACGAGGACCCGGTGTGGCTGGATCTTTTCCCCGGGGTGCCCGCGTGGGCGCCGGACGGGCGGCTGGTGCGGATCGCCGACGAGGGCGGCGCGCGGGTGCTGGCGGTCGGGGACCGGCTGCTCACCGGGGCGCAGTTGCACGTCCAGTCGGTGCTGGACATCGGGGAGTCCGACATCCTGGTCTCGGCGGTGGCCGGTGAGGAGGCGGTCGAGCCGGAGATCGGCCAGATCCATGTGTACCGGGTGAACGAGCTGGGAATCGAGCGGATTTCCGAAGGGGTGGGTGTGCACTCCGCGGTCCGCTCGGGCGGTCTGGCGGTCGTGGTCTCGGCCGTTCCCGAGGAGCCGGGAGCCGCCGCGTGGGTGGTCCGGGACGGCAAGCGGCTGACCCGGGTCCCGAGCTTCGCCCAGGAGCCGGTGCTGTCCGCCCGCATCACCCTCACCGAGGGGGGCGCACGGCGGATTCCGTGCGCCGTGCTGCTTCCCTCCGACTACCAGGAGGCGGACGGTCCCCTTCCGGTCCTGATGGATCCGTACGGCGGCCCGCACGGCCGCCGGGTGGTCGCCGCCCACAACGCGCACCTGACCTCGCAGTGGTTCGCGGACCAGGGCTTCGCGGTCGTCGTGGCGGACGGGCGGGGCGCGCCGGGCCGCTCGCCGGGCTGGGAGAAGGCGGTGCGGGACAACCTCGTACTGACCATGGAGGACCAGGTCGAGGCGTTGCACGGGCTCGCCGGACGGTTCCCGCTCGACCTGTCCCGGGTGGCGATCCGCGGCTGGTCCTTCGGCGGCTACCTGGCGGGGCTCGCGGTGCTGAGGCGGCCCGACGTCTTCCACGCGGCGGTCGTGGGCGCACCGGTGACGGACCAGCGGCTGTACGACACCCACTACACCGAGCGCTATCTCGGCGACCCGGCGAAGCAGCCGGAGGTGTACGCGTACAACTCGCTGCTCACCGACGACGGCCTCTCCGAGCCCGCCGCCGAGGTCCGGCCCATGATGATCGTGCACGGCCTGGCCGACGACAACGTGGTGGTCGCGCACGCCCTGCGGCTGTCCTCGGCGCTGCTGGCGGCCGGGCGCCCGCACGAGGTGCTGCCGCTGAGCGGGGTGACGCACATGACGCCGCAGGAGCAGGTCGCGGAGAACCTGCTCCTGCTCCAGGTGGACTTCCTCAAGCGGTCACTGGGGATGACCGGAGCCTGAGCGGCGCGGAGCCGCCGTCCTCACCACAGCACCACCGCCCGCCCCGCTTCCGGTGAACGGCCTCACCGGCCGGGCGGCGGTGAGGCCGGCGGGGGCCCGAAGCCGGGCGCCGGGGCCGGGGCGTGGGCCGGCGGCGCCCCGGGAGCCCCGGGCGCGAAGCCGGGGGCTCCGGGAGGCTGGTGGCCGGGCGTCCGGACGCCCCAGGGGCCGTCGCCGCCCCACGGGCCCGGGAGGCCGCCGGAGGACCGTTCGACGCCCTTGCGGGCGAGGACGGCGATCACGACCGGCCCCATGAGGAGCGAGGAGACGAAGCTCAGCAGGTTCAGCTGCTGCTCGATGCCGAGGTCCGCGAACCGCTCGTACATCTCGTGGTGCACGAAGCGCGCCACGCCCAGCACGCCGGAGGACAGCACGAACCCGCCGGCGATCAGTCCGAGCGGTCGGGCGTGGGGCGCCCCGGAGACCGCGCCGACGGCCGCCGCCACGAAGGCCAGGACGAGCACTCCGTTGCCCCGAACGGATGAACAAGTTCGTTCGAAGGGTGCGGGCGGCGGGCGACCGGCCGGAGCGACAACGCGGCGCTCCGGCCGTTCCACGGCACCCGCACGGCCGTACGCACTCAGCTTGGCGCGTCCGCGTTTCGGCGCGGCGACGGTGGAGTTGCCCGGCTGTCAACGAAGGGGACGACCGCTCACGGCGTTCGGCCCTCCGCGCGCCCGGGCCCCTCGGCCCCCGGCTCCTCCGCGCGCCCCGGCTCCTCGGCCCCCGGCTCCTTGGCCCCCGGCACGTCCTCGGCCGGCCGGCCGCGGGTCGTCGTGCCCGGGGGCTCCACGTCCGGCGCGGCATCCTCCCGCTCCGCCTCCGGCGGCACCACGCGCTTCTCCTCCGCGAAGTGGCACGCGGAGTCGTGGCGGGCCGGGGTGTCGACGAGCCGGAACTCCGCGGGGACCGCCAGCAGCGGGACCTCCAGGGCGCACCGCTCCTGCGCCTTCCAGCACCGGGTGCGGAAGCGGCAGCCCGAGGGGATGTTGGCGGGCGAGGGGACGTCGCCGTGCAGGATGATCCGTTCCCGGTGGGCGCGGGCCGTGGGGTCCGGCACGGGGACGGCGGACAGCAGGGCCTG
Organism: Streptomyces sp. NPDC091649; assembly: GCF_044756785.1. Taxonomy (NCBI): domain Bacteria; kingdom Bacillati; phylum Actinomycetota; class Actinomycetes; order Kitasatosporales; family Streptomycetaceae; genus Streptomyces; species Streptomyces sp. NPDC091649. The sequence continues at coordinate 670,585 of NZ_JBIVTR010000001.1, forward strand.
GGTGTAGGGGTGGGTGGGGTGGTCGTAGATCTCCGCGTCCGAGCCGATCTCGACGATCCGGCCGAGGTACATCACGCCGACCCGGTCGGAGATGTGCCGGACGATCGAGAGGTCGTGGGCGATGAAGACGAAGCTGAGGCGGAACTCCGCCTGGAGCCGGTCCAGCAGGTTGACCACCTGGGCCTGGACGGAGACGTCGAGCGCGGAGACCGGTTCGTCGGCGACGATGATCTCGGGGTTGAGGGCGAGGCCGCGGGCGATGCCGATGCGCTGGCGCTGGCCGCCGGAGAACTGGTGCGGATAGCGGTTGATGTACTCCGGGTTCAGCCCGACGACGTCCAGCAGGTCCTGCACCTTCTGGCGGCGGCTGCCCTTGGGGGCGACCTCGGGGTGGATCTCGTACGGCTCCCCGATGATGTCGCCGACCGTCATCCGCGGGTTCAGCGAGGTGTACGGGTCCTGGAACACCATCTGGATGTTGCGGCGCACGGCCTTCAGCGCCCGGCCGGACAGCTTCGCGATGTCCTCGCCCTTGTAGCGGATCGCCCCGGCGGTGGGGCGCTCCAGGTGGACGAGCATCCTGGCGACGGTCGACTTGCCGCAGCCGGACTCCCCCACGATGCCCAGCGTCTCGCCCGCGTGCAGGTCGAAGTCGACGCCGTCGACGGCCCTGACCGCGCCGATCTGCCGCTTGAAGAGGATGCCCTGGGTCAGCGGGTAGTGCTTGGCGAGGCCGCGTACCTGGAGGATCGGGTCGCCTTCCGCGTACGGAGTGACGGCGTCCTCCCGCGCCGTGGACAGCAGGGTGGAGCCGGCCGCGCCACCGCCGGCCCCCGCACTCTCGTCGCGGTCAGCGTGCATCGAGCGTCTCCTTCCAGAAGTGGCAGGCGCTCCGGCGCCGCTCGTCCACCTCGTAGAGCGGCGGCACGTCGCTGCGGCACACGTCCCTCGCCTGCGGGCAGCGGGGGTTGAAGGCGCAGCCGGGCGGAATGCGGGTGAGGTTGGGCGGCAGGCCCTTGATCGCGTAGAGCTCCTGGCCCTTCTGGTCCAGGCGCGGGATCGACCGGAGGAGGCCCTTGGTGTACGGGTGGGCGGGGGCCCGGTAGATGTCGTGCACGGGGGCGGTCTCGACGATGCGGCCCGCGTACATGACGGCGATCTTGTCGGCGACGTCGGCGACCACGCCGAGGTCGTGGGTGATCAGGATGAGGCCCATGTTCAGCTCGCGCTGGAGTTCGGCGAGCAGTTCCATGACCTGGGCCTGGACGGTGACGTCGAGGGCGGTGGTCGGCTCGTCGGCGATGATCAGGGACGGTTCCAGGGCCATCGCCATGGCGATCATGATGCGCTGGCGCATCCCGCCGGAGAACTGGTGCGGATAGTTGCCGACCCGTTCCTTGGCGGCCGGGATGCGGACCCGGTCCATCAGCTCGACCGACCTGGCCCTGGCGTCCTTGCGGGACATGCCGCGGTGCACGACGAACATCTCGCCGAGCTGCTCGCCCACGGTGAGGACGGGGTTGAGGGAGGACAGGGCGTCCTGGAAGATCATGGCCATCTCCTGGCCGCGGACCTTGCGCCGCTCCTCCGGCTTGAGCTTCAGCAGGTCCTGGTCCTTGAAGAGGATCTCCCCGCCGGTGATCTTCCCGGGCGGCATGTCGAGGATGCCCATGACCGCCTGGGCGGTGACGGACTTGCCGGAGCCGGACTCGCCGAGGACGGCGAGCGTCTCCCCCTCGGCCACCGAGTAGTCGACCCCGTTGACGGCCTTGGCCACGCCCTCGCGGGTGTGGAACTCCACGTGCAGATCGCGCACTTCGAGCAACATGGCAACCGGCTCCTCAGCGCAGCTTGGGGTCGAGGGCGTCGCGCACCGCGTCGCCGAGCATGATGAACGCGAGCACGGTGACCGCCAGCGCTCCGGCGGGCCAGAGCAGCATGTGCGGGGCGTTGCGGACGTAGTTGGCCGCGGCGGAGATGTCGATGCCCCAGGAGACGGCCGGGTCCTTCAGTCCGACGCCGAGGAACGAGAGGGTCGCCTCCAGCGAGATGTACGTGCCGAGCGCGATGGTCGCCACGACGATGACGGGGGCGATGGCGTTCGGGGTGATGTGGCGCAGCATCATGCGGGAGTTGGAGGCGCCGAGCGCGCGGGCCGCCTGGACGTAGTCGTTCTGCTTGGCGGTGATGACCGAGCCGCGGGCGATGCGGGCGATCTGGGGCCAGCCGAGCAGGACGATGAAGCCGACGACGGGCCAGACGGTGGAGCTGGTGACGACGGAGAGGAAGACCAGGCCGCCGAGGATGACGGGGATGCCGAAGAAGACGTCGGTGAGGCGGGAGAGGACCGAGTCCCACCAGCCGCCGAAGAAGCCCGCGAGCCCGCCGAGCACGCTGCCCAGGATCGCGACGCCGAGGGTGGAGCAGATGCCGACCGTCACCGAGGTGCGGGTGCCGTGGACGACCCGGGTGTAGACATCGCGGCCCTGCGGGTCGAAGCCGAAGGGGTGGCCGGGCTCGGAGCCCTTCTGGGCGTCGGCCAGGTCGGCCTGGAGGGGGTCGCCGCTCGCGATGAGCGAGGGCCAGACCGAGATGATCACCAGGAAGAGGATGACCAGCGCGGAGATGATGAAGACCGGGTTGCGCCGCAGGTCGCGCCAGGCGTCCGACCACAGGCTGCGCGGCTTCCCGGCCGGTCCGGCGCCGTCGGGCCCACCCGGGTTCTTCTCCAGGCTGGCGCCCTCCGCCATGGCGAGGTCCGTGGGGCCGCCGGCCCCCGCCGGGGAGATCGCTCCGTCCGATGACTGCGGCTCAGGCATAGCGGATCCTCGGGTCGAGTACGGCGTACAGGAGGTCGACGATCAGGTTGGCGGCCAGGAAGACGAGGACGAGGATCGTGACGAAACCGACGACGGTCTGGGAGTTCTGGCGCAGGATGCCCTGGTAGAGCTGGTAGCCGACCCCGTGGATGTTGAAGATCCGCTCGGTGACGATGGCCCCGCCCATCAGGGCTCCCACGTCGGTGCCGATGAAGGTGACGACGGGGATGAGGGAGTTGCGCAGCAGGTGCCGTACGACGACCCGGCGGCGGGGCAGGCCCTTGGCGACGGCGGTGCGCACGTAGTCGGCGCGGGCGTTCTCCGCGATCGAGGTGCGGGTGAGCCGGGTGACGTAGGCGAGCGAGACCGAGGCGAGGACCAGCCCGGGGACGAGTAGTTCGTCGAAGGCGGGGTCCGGGGAGACCGAGGGCTTGATGATGCCCCATTTGACGCCCAGGAGGAGCTGGAGCAGCAGGCCGGTGACGAAGGTGGGCACGGCGATGACGACCAGCGTCAGGATGAGGACGGTGGTGTCGACGGGGCGTCCGCGCCGCAGGCCGGTGACGACGCCGAGGCTGATGCCGATGACGACCTCGAAGACGATCGCGACGATGGTGAGCCGGATCGTGATGGGGAAGGCCGTGCCCATCAGCTCGGTGACCTTCTGCCCGTTGAAGGCGGTGCCGAAGTCTCCGGTGAACACGTTGCCCATGTAGGTGAGGTACTGCTGCCAGACGGGCTTGTCGAGGCCGAAGTCGGAGCGCAGCCGGGCGGCGGTGGCCGGGTCGCACTGGCGGTCGCCGCAGAGGCCCGCGATGGGGTCGCCCATCACGTTCACCATGAGGAAGATCAACAGCGTGGTGCCGAAGAAGACGGGGATCATCTGCAGCAGCCGCCGGATCACGTAACGTCCCATGAGGGGCTCCGGGGGTCGGGGCGGGCGAGAGCGTACGGCGGGGCGGGGCCTCGGTGGCGAGGCCCGGCGCCGGGGTGTGCGGCAAGCGCGAACGGCCGGGCCGCGTTTCGGGCGTCCCGGCCGGCCGCGGCTCAGCGCGTCACTTGACGGTGATCTCTTCGTAGACCGGGACGCTGAACGGGTTCAGGGACACGTTCTCGACCCGGTCCGAGTAGCCGGCGCTGCCGTTCTGGTACCAGAGCGGGATGACCGGCATCTCCTCGACGAGGATCTTCTCCGCGTCCTGGAAGGTGCTGACGGCCTTGGCCTTGTCGCTCTCGGCGTTGGCCTTGTCGATCAGGTCGTCGAACTGCTGGTTGCTCCACTTGCCGTCGTTGGACGGGGCGTTGGTGTAGTAGAGCGGCTGGAGGAAGTTCTGGATCAGCGGGTAGTCCATCTGCCAGCCCGCCCGCCAGGGACCGGTCAGCTTCTGCGTGGAGACCTGGCTGCGGAAGTCGGCGAAAGTGCCGACCGGGTTGCCGACGCAGGCCCTGTTGTCGCCCATGACGTTGTTGATGCTGTTGCAGACGGCGTCGACCCATTCCTTGTGGGAGCCGGTGTCCGCGTTGTACGCGATCTTCAGCTGGCCGCCGGGGATGCCGCCGCCCTCGTCGATCAGCTTCTTGGCCGCGGCCTTGTCGTACGTGCACTCCTTGCCGCAGAGCCCCTTCTTGAAGCCGCCCTCCTCGCCGAGGACCGGGGAGGTCCAGTCGGACGCGGGGGTGCGGGTCTTCTGGAAGATCTGGTCGGTGATCTGCGGCCGGTTGATCGCCATGGAGAGGCCCTGGCGGACCTTTCGGGCGTCATCGGTGGCCCACTCCTCCTCGTAGAAGGGGAAGGCCAGGGTCTGGATGATGCCGGCGGGGGTGTTGATGTACCGGTCGCCGAGGTCCGCCTCGACGTTGCGGAGCTGGGAGGCCGGCACGTCGTCGACGAGGTCGAGGTTGCCCGACGTCAGGTCGGTGTAGGCGGTGTTGTTGTCGGTGAAGACCTTGAGGTCGACGCCGCCGTTCTTCGCCTTGTCGTCGCCCGGGTAGTCGTCCCACTTGCGCAGGCTCATCGAGGAGCCCTTGGCGTACGACTCGATGGTGTACGGGCCGTTCCCGACGGGCTTGGAGAGCCAGGCGTCGTGGTCCTCGTAGAACGCCCTGGGCAGCGGGACGAAGGCGGAGTAGCCGAGGGTGTCCGGCCACAGGGAGAACTTCTGGGTGAGCTTGGCGGTGAAGGTCAGGTCGTCGACGACCTTCAGGCCGGACAGGGTCTCGGCGGAGGCGGATCCGGACTCCGGGTGGACCTTGTCGTAGCCCTCGATGTACTGGAAGAAGTAGGCGTTCTTCTGGTTGTTCTTCAGCGCGGCGCCGTAGTTCCAGGCGTCGACGAAGGACTTGGCGGTGACCTTCTCGCCGTTGGAGAACGTCCAGCCGTCCTTGAGCTTGATCGTGAAGTTCTGGGAGTCCTTCGTGTCGATGGACTCGGCGACCATGTTCTCGGCCTCGCCGGTCTTCGGGTCGTAGCGGATCAGTCCGCGGAAGACCATGTCGAGGACCTTGCCACCCTGGACCTCGTTGGTGTTGGCGGGCTCCAGCGGGTTCTGCGGGTCGCCCCAGGAGGAGCTGACGATGCCGTCGGCGCCGCTGCCGCCGCCGTCACCGCCACCGCCACCGCCGCAGGCCGACGCTGCCAGGGCGACGGCCACCGCACATGCGGCCCACCTGACCTGTGTGGCTCCGCGCATGAAGTGCCTCCTAGAGTCATCGAGTAGCTCAATGCCTCATATCACCCCATAACGCGATGTACCGCATGCGGGCTTCCCCCGTACGGGCGGGCGCGGAGGGAAACGCGACGATGCCCGGTCCCCCGCGGGGGACCGGGCATCTGCCGTTCAGGTACCGGAAACGGTCACGCCGCGTGCACTTCCTCAGCTGACGAGAACGGACCGCTCGTCGGCGAAGTGGCACGCCGACTCGTGCGTGGCGGGCGTGGTGCCCGCGACGAAGCGCTCGGGGATAGCCAGCAGGGGCTCCTCCGTCGCGCAGCGCTCCTCCGCCTTCCAGCACCGGGTGCGGAAGCGGCAGCCCGAGGGCGGGTTCGCCGGTGACGGGACGTCACCGCTCAGGATGATCCGGTCGCGTCCCTCGCGGACCGACGGGTCGGGGACCGGGACCGCCGACAGCAGCGCCTGGGTGTAGGGGTGCGTCGGGTGGTCGTAGATCTGCGTGTCCGTGCCGATCTCGGCCATCTTGCCGAGGTACATCACGCCGACCCGGTCGGAGATGTGCCGGACGATGGACAGGTCGTGCGCGATGAACAGGTAGGACAGGTTGAACTCGTCCTGGAGCTGCGCCATCAGGTTGATGACCTGCGCCTGCACCGACACGTCGAGCGCGGAGACCGGCTCGTCGCAGATGATGATCTCCGGGTTGAGCGCGAGGCCGCGGGCGATGCCGATGCGCTGGCGCTGGCCGCCGGAGAACTGGTGCGGATAGCGGTTGATGTACTCCGGGTTCAGCCCGACGACGTCCAGCAGGTCCTGGACGCGTCGCTGCCGGTCGCCCTTCGGGGCCACCTCGGGGTGGATCTCGAAGGTCTCCCCGATGATGTCGCCGACCGTCATCCGCGGGTTCAGCGAGGTGTACGGGTCCTGGAACACCATCTGGATGTTGCGGCGCACGGCCTTCAGCGCCCGGCCGGACAGCTTGGTGATGTCCTGGCCCTTGTAGAAGACCTCCCCGGACGTGGCCTGCTCCAGCGTCATCAGGAGCTTGGCGACCGTGGACTTGCCACAGCCGGACTCCCCCACGATGCCGAGGGTCTCGCCGGCGTACAGGTCGAAGGAGATGCCGTCGACGGCCTTGACCGCGCCGATCTTCTTCTTGAAGAGGATGCCCTGGGTCAGCGGGAAGTGCTTGACCAGGTTCCGCACCTGGAGGATCGGCTCGCCCTGGCTGACGGGCGCGCCGACGGCGGATACGGCCTCCGCCTCGGTCGCGGCGTCCGCGGCCTCCACGTCGGAGACGTTCGGGGTGGCGTCCACGGGCCCCTTCTTGAGCTCAGCCATGGATCGTCTCCTTCCAGAAGTGGCACGCGCTGCCGCGGCCGACCAGCTCAAGGCCGTCCTGCTCGGTCACCGGGGCGAGCGGCGGGACGTCGGTGCGGCAGATGTCCTGTGCCTTGGGGCAGCGCGGGCTGAAGGCACAGCCCGCCGGGATGCGCGTGAGGTTGGGCGGCAGGCCCTTGATCGCGTAGAGCTCCTGGCCCTTCTGGTCCAGACGCGGGATCGAGTCCAGCAGGCCCTTGGTGTACGGGTGGGCCGGGCGGCTGTACAGCTCGCCGACCGGGGCCGTCTCCACGATCCGGCCCGCGTACATCACGGCGATCTTGTCCGCGACGTCGGCGACGACGCCGAGGTCGTGGGTGATCAGGATCAGACCCATGTTGTACTCGCGCTGGAGCTCGGCCAGCAGGTCCATGACCTGGGCCTGCACCGTCACGTCGAGCGCGGTGGTCGGCTCGTCCGCGATGATCAGGTCCGGCTCCAGGGCCAGCGCCATGGCGATCATGATGCGCTGGCGCATACCGCCGGAGAACTGGTGCGGGTAGTCCGCGATGCGGGCCGCCGCGGCCGGGATCTTGACCTGGTCCATCAGCTCGATGGACTTGGCCCGGGCCTCCTTCCGCGACAGGCCCTGGTGCACGCGGAACATCTCGCCGAGCTGGTAGCCCACGGAGAGCACCGGGTTCAGCGAGGACAGCGCGTCCTGGAAGATCATCGCGATCTTCTGGCCGCGGATCTGCCGGCGCTCCTCGTTGGACATCTTCAGCATGTCCTGGCCGCGGAAGAGGATCTCGCCCTGCGTGATCTTCCCGGGCGGCATGTCGAGGATGCCCATGATGGTCTGCGCGGTCACGGACTTGCCGGAGCCGGACTCGCCGAGCACGGCGAGCGTCTCGCCGGCGCTGACGGTGTAGTTCACACCGTTGACCGCCTTGGCCACACCGTCGCGGGTGTGGAACTCCACGTGCAGGTCACGGACGTCGAGCAGGGGACCGTCGCCGCTCACGGACTCCCGCGGTGCGGGGACGTGAGCCGTCTTGTCGATGGTGGTCACGAACGCCTCCCTCAGCGCATCTTGGGGTCGAGGGCGTTGCGGACCGCATCGCCGAACATCAGGAAGGACAGCACCGTGATCGAGACCATCACCGAGGGGATGATCAGGACGTACGGGGCGTTGCGCAGCTGGGCCGCCGCGGCGGACACGTCGATGCCCCACGAGACCGTCGGCTCGGCGAGGCCGATGCCGAGGAACGACAGGGTGGCCTCGGCGGCGATGTAACCGCCGAGCGCGATGGTGGCGACCACGATCACCGGAGCGATGGCGTTCGGCAGGATGTGCCGCGTCAGGATCCGGGTGGTGGAGGCGCCGAGCGCCCGGGCGGCGACGACGTAGTCGGCCTGCTTGATCGTGATGACCGAGCCGCGGGCGACACGGGCGATCGACGTCCAGCCGAGGAAGGCCAGCGACAGGATCACGACCCAGACGGAGCGCTCCTCGAAGGTGGTCAGGATGACCATGGCGCCGACGATGAAGGGAACGCCGAAGAAGACGTCGGTGACACGGGACAGGATCGTGTCGATCCAGCCGCCGAAGTAGCCGGCGAGCATGCCGATCACCAGTCCGGTGATGGTGACCGCGATGGTCACGACGACACCGACCATGATGGAGGCGCGGGCCCCGTGGACGACGCGCGCGTAGATGGAGCGTCCCTGGCCGTCGTACCCGAGCCAGTCGGGAGCGAAGAAGTGCCCCCAGTTCGGGTGCTGGAGGTAGTGCTCGGCCAGGTTGGCGTCGCGCGGCGAAGCGCTGGTGAACAGCCCCGGGAAGATCGCCATGACGACGAGCAGCAGGATCAGCACCATCGAGATGATGAAGAGCGGGTTGCGGCGCAGGTCGTGCCAGGCGTCCGACCAGAGACTGCGCGGCTTGCCGGGCGCGGGCCCGGCGTCCGGGGCGGCCGCTTCGACGGCGGTGTCCGAAACGTCGGTGCTCTTGAGTGCGGTGGAGTCAGGCATACCGGATCCTCGGGTCCAGGACCGCGTAGAGCAGGTCGACGAGCAGGCTGCAGACGAGATAGACGATGACGAGCAGGGTCACGACGCCGACGACCGTGGCGCCCTCACGTTTGCGAAGCGCCTCGAACACCAGCGAGCCGACACCCTTGATGTTGAAGATGCCCTCGGTCACGATCGCGCCGCCCATCAGGGCGCCGATGTCGGTGCCGAGGAAGGTGACGACCGGGATGAGCGAGTTGCGCATCAGGTGGACCCCGATGATGCGGCGGCGCGGCAGCCCCTTGGCGACAGCCGTACGCATGTAGTCGGCGCGCAGGTTCTCGGCGACCGAGGTACGGGTGAGGCGGGCCACGTAGGCGAGTGACAGGGACGCCAGCACGATGGCCGGCATGATCAACTCGGTGCTGGTCGGTTCGAGACTCACGTTCGGCTTGGCGATGCCCAGCTGGAACGCGAAGAAGTACTGCACGAGGAAGCCCAGCACGAAGGACGGCATGGAGATCAGCACCAGCGTCAGTCCGAGCAGACCGCGGTCCCGGAGGGACTCGGCCTTGAGACCCGCGATGATGCCGAGCGAGATTCCGGCGACGACCGTGAAGACGAAGGCGAAGATCGCGAGCCTGACGGTGATCGGGTAAGCCTCGGAGATGACTTCGGCGACCGGACGCTGCGTCCCGATCTGCGTGCCGAGGTCTCCCTGGAACAACAACTTGCCCAGGTAGTTCAAATACTGCTGCCAGATCGGCTGGTCGAGTCCGTACTCGGCCTTCATCGCAGCGATCTGCGAGGGATCTACGTGCTGTTCACCGGCAAGCGCTCTGACGGGGTCGCCGGGCAGTGCGTACATCATCAGGAAGACCAGCAGGGTCGACCCGATGAAGACCGGGATCATCTGGAGCAGTCGTCGTGCGACATAGCGCCCCATGGGTGCCTCCGTGTGGGGATAACTGCGGCGCGGGGGCCGCCTCTTCGCAGAGACGACCCCCGCGCCACCGACCGTGCTGAGGGGCAGCACGGGCGGATGACGGCCAGTTGGGGAATGACCCGCAGGCGTTTACTTGACGGTGACGCCGGTCAGTTCGAGGTCACCGTGGAAGTCGACCTTGACGTTGTCGACGTTCTTGCCGTGGCCGCCGTTGATGGCGTAGTACCAGAGCGGGATGGCGGGCATCTTGTCCACCAGGGCCTTCTCGACCTCCTGGTAGGCGGCGACCGACTCTTCCAGCGAGTCGGCCTTGTCGCCCTTCGCCATCAGCTCGTCGATCTCCTTGTCGGCGAAGCGACCGTTGTTCGACTCCGCCTTGGAGTGGTAGAGCTCCTTGAGGAAGTTCACGTTGACGGGGTAGTCGGCCACCCAGCCACCGCGGTAGAAGCCCTTGACCTCGTTGTTGTCACGCGCTTCGAGGTCGGTCGGGAAGTCCGGCTTGGCGTCGCCCACGCAGTCGACCCCGGTGGCGTTGCGGATGGACTCGCAGACAGCGGTCACCCACTCCTTGTGCCCACCGTCGGCGTTGTACTGGATGGTGAACTTGTTCCCCGGAACGCCGCCACCCTCCTCGATGAGCTCCTTGGCCTTGGCCGGGTTGAACTTGAGGATGTCGGAGTCGAGCGTCTGGTTGCCCTTGACCTGCGGGGGCGTGAAGCTCGTCGCCGGGATGCGGGTGCCGTTCAGGACGGTCTTCGTGATGGTGTCACGGTCGATCGCCATGGACAGACCCTGGAGGACCTTGGGGTCGATGTCCTTGAACGTCTTCGAGTAGAACGCCGGGTTCAGCGACTGGATCGCCGCGTACGGCTGGTCGATGGCGCCGTCACCGAGGTCCGACTTGTACTTCGGGAGGTCACGCGGGCCGACCTGACGGATCATGTCCAGGTTGCCGGAGATGACGTCCTGGTACGCGGCCTCGACGGTCGAGTAGTTCTTGAACTGGATGCCCTTGTTGGCAGCCTTGTTCGGGCCCTGGTACTCGTCCCAAGCCTTGACCTGGATGAGCTTCTTGTGGGTCCACTTCTCGAACGTGTACGGGCCGTTGCCGATCGGCTTCTGGCCGAACGCCTTCGGGTCGTCGTAGAAGACCTTGGGCAGCGGCGCGAACGTCGCGTAGCCGAGCTTGTAGTTGAAGTACGGGACCTTGTTGGTCAGCTCGATCGTGAACGTGGTGTCGTCCACGGCCTTCAGACCCGACATCTTGTCGGCCTTCGGCGCACCCTTCTCGGGGTGGACGTCCGCGTAGCCCGCGATGTCCGAGAACCAGAAGGCGTTCTGCTGCTTGTTCTCGACGTTGGCGTACCAGTTCCACGCGTCGATGTACGACTGCGCGGTGACGGCCTCACCGTTGTGGAACTTCCAGCCCTTCTTGAGCTTGACGGTCCACGTCTTGGAGTCCTCGGTCTCGACGGACTCGGCGTTCGTGAGAACGATCTCGCCCTTGTCGTCGAAGTCCAGCAGCTGGGTGAACAGCGACTGGATGACGTAGGAGCCGTTGCTCTCGTTCGTGTCGGCCGGCATCAGAGGCTTCTGAGGCTCACCGACGTCGATCGAGACGTAACCGGCGGGCTGGCCCGACGTGTTCTTCTTGCCTTCGTCGCTGCTGTCGCTTCCGCCACAGGCAGTCGCGGCCAGGGCGATGACGGCCGCTCCCGCGACCCACTTGGCGCTCTTGGCACCGCGCATGGGTTTCCTCCTCATGAGTCCACTTTTGACTACAAGAGGGGCACTGGAGAGATTCACCGACACCCCTGACGGTGATCGTTCAGTGCCCCGAGTGTGCTCGTGAGTCGGCACTCCCCACAGTGCGTGACCCATTGACCCGAGCTCAATGGAGCCAACTATTGAGTACGGCCGGGCTGTAAACCACACTTAAAGGGTCTCGGTTTGACAACATCAGCCCGCCTTGTGTGACCGAAATCCGGACAAACTGATCCCAGACAGACACGCCCGAAACGGACTGTTAACACATGTTCCGGAGAGCGACCCCCGATATCCGGACACCGCGGTCAGAAAAAGCGATTGACGAAGGCCCGGCCCGCCACCGTGTCCGTGGCGGGCCGGGCCCTGTGTCCATGGCTGTGCTGACGCGCCGTCCGGCAGACCCGGAAGGGCGCGGAGGGTCTCCGCATACGGAGCGTGTGGCTCCGAGTCCGCCCGGGGCCGCATACGGGGCTCCGAGTCCGCCCGGGGCCGCATACAGGACCGCCCGGAAGCCCTCAGGGGGCGACCGGGCGATTCTAGGGGCCGATGGGGCCGCGGCGTAAGCCATGGCGGCCGTACGGGACGCATGCCGCCCGTACGGATCGGGAGCCGCCGGCGGTACGGCCCTCACGTCGGGACGTCAGCGCTACCCGCCCTGGACGTCAGCCGTACGGCCAGGACGCCGGGCCGTCCCGGCCGGGGCCGACCGGGGGTCAGCCGTGCTTGGCGCGCGAGGCCGTGCGGCCGCGCTGCTTGGCGTCCAGGACGACCTTGCGGATACGCACGGTCTCCGGGGTCACCTCGATGCACTCGTCCTCGCGGCAGAACTCCAGGGACTGCTCCAGCGACAGCTTGCGGGCCGGGACCACGTTCTCCGTGGTGTCCGCGGAGGCCGCACGCATGTTGGTGAGCTTCTTCTCCTTGGTGATGTTCACGTCCATGTCGTCGGCGCGGGAGTTCTCGCCGACGATCATGCCCTCGTAGACCTCGGTGCCGGCCTCCGTGAAGATGACACCGCGCTCCTGGAGGTTGACCATCGCGAACGGCGTGACGGAGCCCGAACGGTCGGCCACCAGCGAGCCGTTGTGACGGGTGCGCAGGTCGCCGAACCACGGCTCGTGACCCTCGAAGATCGAGTGCGCGATACCGGTGCCGCGGGTCTGGGTCAGGAACTCCGTACGGAAGCCGATGAGGCCGCGGGACGGAACGATCCACTCCATGCGGACCCAGCCCGAACCGTGGTTCGTCATGGTCTCCATACGGCCCTTGCGGGTCGCCATGAGCTGGGTGATGGCGCCGAGGTGCTCCTCGGGCGAGTCGATCGTCATGCGCTCGATCGGCTCGTGCGTCTTGCCGTCGATCTGCTTGGTGACGACCTCGGGCTTCCCGACGGTCAGCTCGAAGCCCTCGCGGCGCATCTGCTCGACCAGGATGGCGAGCGCGAGCTCACCGCGGCCCTGGACCTCCCAGGCGTCGGGGCGCTCGGTGTCCAGGACGCGGAGCGAGACGTTACCGATCAGCTCGCGGTCCAGGCGGTCCTTCACCTGACGGGCGGTGACCTTGTGGCCCTTGCCGCCCTTGCCGACGAGCGGCGAGGTGTTGGTGCCGATGGTCATCGAGATGGCGGGCTCGTCGACCGTGATCAGCGGGAGCGCGACCGGGTTCTCGGGGTCGGCCAGGGTCTCGCCGATCATGATGTCCGGGAATCCGGCGACGGCGCAGATGTCGCCCGGGCCGGCCTTCTCGGCCGGCTTGCGGGTGAGCGCCTCGGTCATCATCAGCTCGGTGATGCGGACGTTGGACATGGTGCCGTCACGCTTGATCCAGGTGACGGTCTGGCCCTTGCGCAGCTCGCCTTGCTCGACGCGGCAGAGCGCGATACGGCCGAGGAAGTTGTCGGCGTCCAGGTTGGTGACGTGCGCCTGGAGCGGCGCCTCCGCGTCGAACTCCGGGGCGGGGACGTGCGACAGGATGGTGTTGAAGAACGGCTCCAGGTTCTCGCTGTCCGGCGGGACGGTGCCGTCCTCGGGCTTGGTCAGCGAGGCGACGCCGTCACGGGCGCAGGCGTAGACGATCGGGAACTCGATCTGGTCCTCGTCCGCGTCCAGGTCCAGGAACAGGTCGTACGTCTCGTCGACGACCTCGGCGATCCGGGAGTCGGGGCGGTCCGTCTTGTTGATGCACAGGATGACCGGCATCCTCGCGGCCAGCGCCTTGCGCAGCACGAAGCGGGTCTGGGGCAGCGGGCCCTCGGAGGCGTCGACGAGCAGCACGACCGCGTCCACCATCGACAGGCCGCGCTCGACCTCGCCACCGAAGTCGGCGTGGCCGGGGGTGTCGATGATGTTGATCGTGATCGGGTCCCCGCCGTCCTTGGGGTGATACTTCACCGCCGTGTTCTTGGCGAGGATCGTGATGCCCTTCTCACGCTCCAGGTCGTTCGAGTCCATCATGCGGTCGTCGAGGTGCTCGGCGGCGTGGGCGGCGAACGCTCCGGCCTGCTTGAGCATGGCGTCGACCAGCGTGGTCTTGCCGTGGTCGACGTGGGCGACAATGGCTACGTTACGGATGTCGTGGCGCGTGGGCATGGGTGGCTTGCGCTTCTCTCGGATCGTGGGATCAGGCGTCTCAGTCGGTCTTCGAGTCCTCGTACGCCCGCCGGGCGGCACGCCACGGCTCGTACCATCGTACGGGCCTCGGGCCCGCAGGGCTTCCCAGGCCGATCCGCAGAGGCGGTCTTCCCGTGTGATTCAGGCGATATTCAGCCGGTGTCAAGGTACTGCCGGGCCCGTCGAAGGCCGGAATGCGGGCGGGCTGTGGGGGTGGTGAGGAGCGGCGAAGCGATGAACGGCCCGGGTCAGGGCAGACACCACATTGCCCGCCGGCGGAACCGGCGGGCAAGGGTTTTGAGGTGTATCTGAGCTTGGCGGCGGAGGCCGGTGGTGCTTCCTCGCTACTTCTTCCGGTCTGCGGAGGATCCTGCCGCTTGCCGGTTCTTGAACCCGATGTCCTGGTAACGGGGGGCCGCGAAACCGAACGCCCCGACGTTCGCCAGCTTCTTGTCGACCGCGACGAGCTGCGGGCGCTGGAACAGCGGAATCGATCCGGCGGCGGCCCAGATCCGGGCGTCCGCCTGCTTCATCAGCTCGCGTGCGGCCTTCTCGTCGAGTTCGGCGGCGGCCCGGTCGAAGAGCTGGTCGATGTGGTCGGTGCCGACCCGGGTGTAGTTCTGCTCCACGAGGAGCGATCCGTCGGTGGCGGGCTCCGGCTTGGCGTAGATGGGCCGTCCGTCGGTGGCCGGGTAGGCGGTGGCGGGCCAGGAGTAGAGCGCCAGGTCGTACGCGCCGGAGGCGATGTGGTCCTTGAAGTAGCTCTCGTCGGGGACCTTGGTGATCTCCGTGCCGATGCCGATCTTCTCCAGCATCGCCGCGATCTTGTCGCCGACGCTGCGCAGCGACTGCGATCCGGGCCCGGAGGGGAGTACGAAGCGCAGGGTCAGCGCCTTGCCGTCCTTGCCGAGCTGCCCCTTGGCCGCGGCGGGCGCCGGAGCGGCGGTGCCGACGGGGGCGTACGCTCCGGCGGCTCCCCCGGGACGCTTGTCCCGCGCGGCGACGGCGTCGTCCTCGCCGAGCGCGCCGGCCTGCCGGAGCAGGGCGGCGCCCTGGGCGGCGGCCGTCCGGGCGGGAGCCAGGACGTGGACGGCGGAGCCGCCGCCGGTGGAGAGGGCCTGCGCGGGGGCGAGGGCGCCGGGCTTGTTGTCCTGGCCGACGATGTAGAGGCCCTCCTCGCGGGAGGCGGCGCTGTCCTCCGCGGCCCGGTCGGCCCTCTCGCTCCCGGCCGCGGCCTTCTCGCCGTCCTCGGCCTTCTCGCCGTCCTTCTCGGCCGCCTTCTCCTCGGCGGCTGCCTTCTCCTCCTCGGCCTCCTTGGCCGTCTTCTCGTCCTTGGCCTCCTTGGCCTCCTTGGCCTCCTTGGCCTCCTTGGCCTCCTTCGAGTCCTCGTCGCCCTTCTTCTCCGCCTCGCTGCCCGCCTTGGTGTCCTTGGGCGGCTGGGCCGCGCCGCCCCGCGTCCAGCCGGCGTCCGCCAGCAGGGCCTGGGCCTCCTTGGTGTTCTGCTCGCCGAGCGCCCCGCTGCCGTCCTTGTAGCCGGGCTGGCCCACGAGAGCGAGGTGGCTGCCGAGCGGCTTCGCCGGAAGGCCCAGGGGGCCCAGCACCGTCTGGGCCAGCTCCTGGCGGTCCAGGGCGCGGGCCACCGCCCGGCGGACCCGGTCGTCGGCGAGCGGACCCGACTCCCCGTTCAGCGCGAGCTGGGTGTAGGCGGGCTCCAGGGACTTGCGCACGACGTAGTCGCGCAGGGCCTTCTGTTCCGCGGTGTACGCGATGACGGCCTTGCGGTTCTTCTCCCGGGCCGCCTGCGCGATCTCCGCCGCGTCCTCGTCGGAGCCGTGCGCCAGGGCCCAGGAGCGCAGGGCCGCGGCGGGCGAGGTCTGCGAGCCCGGACCGTGGGCGAGCGGCTGGCCGTTGTTGCCCCGGTCGCGGTGGGCGAGGGCGATGCGGTCGGCGGTGGCGGCGTCGATGTCGGCGACGTCCACCGTGCCGTCGGCGAGCGCCCGGGTACGGTCCTTGGCGGCGACCGCCCGGAAGACGAGGGCGTCCAGCTTGGCCTTGTCGCCCCACCAGCGCGGATTGCGGGCCAGGGTGACCGTTCCCTTGGCCTTGCTGACGCTGCGCAGGACGAAGGGTCCGGCGGTGTTCTTCAGGGTGGTGCGCGCGCCGTCGTTGAAGGCGTCCGGCGAGCCGGTGATCTCCTTCGGGTAGAGCGGCGAGAACAGCGCGCGCCAGTCCGCGTACGGCTTGGAGAACGTGACCCTCACCTGAAGGTCGTCCGCGCCTCGCTCGATCTTCTCGATCCGCTCGTAACCGGCGTTGCGGGCGGTCCAGAACGCGGAGTCCTTGCCCCGCAGGGCACGCCACTGGGCGACGAAGTCGGGGGCCCCGATCTCCCGCCCGTCGCTCCATACCGCCTGCTGGTTGAGCTTGTAGAGCACGACCTGCTTCGGCTCCCGCTCGATGATCTTCGCGGACTCCAGGTAGTCCGGGTTGAGCTTCGGCTGCCCGGAGGCGTCCATCGGGAAGAGGGTCGGGAGCAGGGCCCCGGTGATCCGGGTGGTGGCGCTGTCCGCGTCGGCCTGGAAGGCGTTGAAGGTGGCGGGCACCGCGTCGACCGCCCAAGACACCGTCGAACCGTCGGCGACCGCCTCGCGGGCCGCGGGCGCGATGTCCTGGGGCACGCCCCGGGAGGTCTCCTCGCCGCCGGAGCTGCACCCCGCCAGCACCGGGATCGTGAGCACTCCCGTCGTGAGGAGCGCGAGCGATCGGCGCTTTCGAACCGTCCCGCGCGGGACGCCGACGTGGGACATGGCTGATACCTCCGGGGCCGGCCCGGACCACCCCGTACCGGAATGGACCGGATAGTGCGTGTGTGGTGGCATTTGCAGTTGATCACACTGATTCCTTCCGCCCACTGAAAACGCCCCCTCGCGCGAGGGGGCGCAGACACGGCGGAGGGAGCCGCAACCTCACCCGGCCGGAGGAACGTTTTCCCGCGATCCGCGCCACTCCCGGCGGCGCACGGTGGCGGGACGCCCCGCTTCATCCTCCGCTGATGGAGCCCGCGACGTACGCCGTCGAGCCCCGGCCCACTGGACCGCCGTGGCGGCTGTGGGAAGAGGTCGGAGAGGACGCGGCTGCCCGGCAGGGCGTGTACGCGCCGGTGTCGGCGGGACTCCCGGCGCAGAGGCCGCAGGTGGCCCGGGATCACACGGCCGCAGGGCTCCCCCACGCACACGGCCGCGCGCGACCCGCCCCGCCCCGGCCGCCTTGCCCCCTTCGCGGCCTGGGATTTAGGGTGAATGCGCTTTCACGACCCCCGTGATCGCATCGGCCGGCGAGCACGCCGCCGGCCCGGTATCAGCGCACGCGCCAGGCGCGGCGCCGCGGAAGAAGAAGCGGACGGTCGGTCGAGTGAGTGCCCCCACGGTGTACGACGTCGCCGAGCGGTCGGGCGTCTCCATTGCCACGGTCTCCCGGGTCTACCGGAACCCCGATTCCGTACGCGCCCGGACCCGCGAGAAGGTCATGGAGGCGGCCCGCGAGCTGGGGTACGTGCCGAGCGGGAGCGCCCGGGGCCTGGCCAGCCGGACCACGGGCGTGCTCGGCCTCTGCTTCCCCGACTACGCGGACCCGGACGCCGAGACCGCGGCGGCCGCGAGTGACGCGGACGACGACCAGGCCGTCATGCTCTACTCCGACCAGATCATCCGGGGCATGGAGCGGGCGGCCCGTCGGCACGGCTACGCCCTGCTGATCGCCGCCTCGCTGGACGGCGGGCCGGAGAGCCTGGTGGCGAAGGTCGCGGGGCGGGTGGACGGGTTCGCCGTGCTGGCCCGGACCGTGCCGACCGAGGACCTGGAAGTGATATCGCGCCGGCTGCCCGTGGTGATGCTCGCCGGGCCGCGCGAGATCGACCACCTGGACCACATCGTGGTGGCCAACGCGGAGGGCGAGCGCGAACTGACCCGCCACCTGATCGAGGACCACGGGCTGCGCCGGCTCGCGTTCATCGGCGGCGAGGAGCAAGCACCGGACGCCCAGGCCCGGTTCCGGGGCTTCCAGGAGGGGTGCCGGGACGCGGGCCTCCCCGTGCCGCCCCGGCCGGAGCTGCGCGCCGGGATGATGACGCAGGCCGAGGGCGCACTGGCGGCCGGCGCCCTGCTGGACCGGTCGGAGGGTACGGGCGTGGAGCGGCCGGAGGCGATGCTGTTCGCCAACGACCAGCTGGCGGTCGGCGCGCTCCAGGCGCTGGAGCGGCGCGGCGTGCGGGTGCCCGAGGACATCGCCGTCACCGGGTTCGACGGGATCCCGTTGAGCCGGATCGTCCGCCCGTCCCTGACGACCGTCCGGCAGCCGATCAGACGGCTGGGCGAGCAGGCGGTGGAGCTGCTGGTACAGCGCCTGGCGGACCCGGGGCGCGCCCCGGTCTCGCTGGAGCTTCCGGTCTCCGTGACCCGCCGCGAGAGCTGCGGCTGCGGCTGAGCCGGGGCCGCGTCGGCCGGGCCCGGGATCACCGGGTCCCCCGGGGCGGCGCGGCCGCGAGTCAGCGCTGCCGCGCCCGCCCGCGACGTACGCCCGCGGCGAAGCGCCTCTCGGCCGACCGCCCGTCGGTCACCGGCGGGGTCCGGCGGGCCGCAGCCGCTCCCCGAAGAAGCGCGTCCGGTTCGCGTCCAGTTCCGCCGCCTCGGCCGACATCCCCCGGTACGCGAAGTGCCCCGCCGTCAGCACCTGGAGCTCGCGCTCGCCCGCCAGCGCGTTGTGCACCGCGAACTGCCCCGGCGGCGGCACGGACGGGTCGAACAGCGCGGCCGCGACCAGCGTGGGCAGCGTCAGCCGGGTCGCCGCCGTCGCCGCGTCGAAGTAGCCGAGGACGTCGGTGACACCGGGGTGTTCGCGGTGGTGGGCCCGTACCGCCTCGCCGCTGCCGGCACAGGGCAGGGTCAGGCGCAGCGGGTGGTTGCCGAACGTGGGGACCGTGAGCTGGGCCGCGCCGAAGCGGTCGTCCCACGGCAGCGCGAGGGCCCCGAGGCCGCCGCCGAAGCTCTCGCCCAGGTAGCCGAGGCGGGGCCCGTCCGGGAGGCCGGCGCCCGCCAGTTCCGGGACGAGTGCCGTGAGGGCGGTGGCGGCGCACCACAGGTCGGCCGCGCAGTCGCCGATGACGTAGGTGTCGCGGGAGCCGATGCCGTGCAGGACGTGCCGGTCGGCCAGGCCGGGGATGCCCTCGACCCGGCCCCGCTCCCCCATGCCCCGTACGCACGGCAGGATCACGGCGGCCCCGGGCAGCGGCGGCGGGAGGTCCCGGCCGGGTCCCGGCCGGCCGCCGTAGCCGTGCCCGATGACGAATCCGTACCGCACGAGCCCCTCGGCGGGCAGGGCGAGCCAGCCGCCGAGGCGGACGCCGCCCACGGAGGTGTAGGTCACGCCGTGGAGGCGTACGCCGTCGCGCTCGCCCTCCACGGGGCCGAGTACCGGCCGGGTGTCGACCGCCCGGGCCCGCGCGTACCGCTCGCGCCAGAACGCGTCGAAGCCGTCGGGGGCGGGCGGGGCGGGGACGGTCAGCAGGGCCTCCGGCGTGCCGTACCCGTAGGCCGGGTCGAAGGGGAAGCCGTGGGAGAGCGCGACGGATGAGGCCATGCCGCGAGCGTAGACGCCGGACGCGGCCCCGCCGTGCGGACCCTCGCCCGGCCGGGACCCGCCCCCGACGCAGGCCCGGTCCCGGCCCGGGCCCCGACGTCGGACCGCCCCCGCCTGCCCCGCCCGGGCGGCTCCGACTTCGACTCCGACTCCGACTCCGGCCCGGAAGCTCCCCGCTCCGGGCATGGAACGACGTATCGGTCACATCGCCTGTTGTTCAACAAACAGTGCGTTTACGGTTCGACAGCGAGGCGTTCGACAACAAGGCGCCGGGGCGTCGAGCACGTTGCACGAGTGTGACCCAGCACCCTCTTGCGGATTCCCGAAGGTCTGGAGCAGAGTGATGTATGCGCTTACAGGCAGCGCATACATCGCGCAGCTTCCGGATTGCTCAAGGAGGAGCCCTCCCATGTCCCGCATCGCCAGAACCGCTCCCGCCGGCATAGCGCTCGCGCTCGCCGTGACCCTTTCCGCCTGCGGCTCCTCCGGCGGCGACGTCGCGGCGGACGAGAAGCAGACGCTCACCGTGTGGGCCATGGGGGCCGAGGGCGAGAAGCTCGCCGACGTGGCGGAGGTCTACGAGAAGGCCCACCCGAACATCACCGTGAAGGTGACCCCGATCGGCTGGGACGTCGCCCACCAGAAGCTGGTCTCGGCGGCGGCGGCCGGCACCCTGCCCGACGTGGCGCAGATGGGCGGCAGTTACCTGGGCGAGTTCTCCGAACTCGGCGTGCTGGAGCCGGTGGACACCAAGGTCTTCGACAAGAAGGACTTCTTCCCGGCGGGCTGGGAGCAGGGCGAGGTCGACGGCACCGCCTACGGCGTGCCGTGGTACGTCGACACCAGGGTCCTCTACTACCGCACGGACCTGGCCGAGAAGGCGGGCGTGACGAAGGCTCCGACCGACTGGAAGGGGCTGAAGGACCTGGCCACCGCCTACCGGGAGAAGGCCGGCACGAAGTGGGGGCTGTCCATCCAGCCCAGCGGCCTGGACACCGTGCAGAACTTCTACCCCTTCCTGTACTCGGCGGGCGGCGAGATCGTCAACGGCGAGGGCGAGGCGGTCATCGACAGCCCGGCGGCCGTCAGGGCGCTGGAGGAGTACGGCTCGTACTTCGACAAGGGCCTCTCCGACAAGTCCGTGCAGCCCGGCTACGACGTGGTGAAGGACTTCGGCAACGGCCGGGTCCCGATGTTCTTCGGCGGCCCCTGGCACGTGACGCTCCTCGACGAGGGCCAGCCGCAGATCAAGGGCAAGTGGGCCATCGGTCAGGTCCCGGCGGACGCCTCCTCCACCTCCATGGCCGGCGGTTCCTCGCTGGTCGTCTCCAAGGACAGCGAGCACAAGGCCGCGGCCACCGAGTTCATCGAGTACCTGACCGACACGAAGGGCCAGTCGGACTGGTACGAGCGGACGAAGGACCTGCCCGCCAACACCTCCGCGTGGGAGTCCGGAGCCCTCGCCGAGGACGCCGTCCTCCAGACCTTCAAGCAGCAGATGGACACCGCCAAGTCCTCGCCGTCCCTGGCCAACTGGACCGAGATCACCGACAAGGTGGACCAGGCCATCGCCAAGGTGACGCAGGGCAAGGCTTCCGCCGAGGACGCGCTGAAGACCGCGCAGTCCGAGATCGAAGGTCTCGTGAAGCAGTAGCCATGAGCACCACGACCGAGAAGGCCCGCGGCCCCCGGAAGCCCGGGGCCGCACCGTCCCCGGCCGGCCGGGACAGCCGGGACCGCAAGCCCTCGATGGGCGTGCAGAACGCGGCGGGCTGGCTGTTCTCCACCCCGTTCCTCGTCCTGTTCACCGTCTTCATGGCATTCCCGATCCTCGCCACGCTGGTGATGAGCTTCACGGACTTCGGGCTGCGCAACGTGACGCGGCCGTGGGAAGCGGACTTCATCGGGTTCGAGAACTACGTCCGTCTCTTCGGCGACGAGAAGTTCCTCACGTCCCTCTTCAACACGGGGTACTTCGTCGTCGTCGGCGTGCCGCTGACCATCGGGATCGGGCTGGTCGTCGCCGTTCTGCTGAACAACGGCATCGACCGGGCGCGGACCTTCTTCCGGGTCGGCTTCTACGCCCCGGTGGTCACCACCATCGTCGCGGTGGCCGTCGTCTGGCGGTTCGTCCTCCATCCGAGCGACGGGCTGATCGCCGGCCTCTTCTCCGAAGTGGGCTGGACGGCACCGGACTTCCTCGGCTCCGAGGCGCTGGCGATGCCGTCGCTGATCGTCATGGCGGTCTGGCGGAACGTCGGCACGGTGATGGTGCTGTTCATCGCGGGCCTCCAGGCGATCCCCACCGAGGTACGGGAGGCCGCGAAGCTCGACGGCGCGAGCGTCTGGAAGGAGTTCCGGGGCATCACGGTCCCGCTCCTGCGGCCGACCCTCCTCTACGCCACGGTGATCACGACGATCGGCTACCTCAACGTGTTCGAGGAGCCGTTCGTGATGACCCAGGGCGGCCCGTCCGACTCGACCCTCACGGTCTCGCTGAACATGTACCGCGAAGGGTTCAACTTCTTCCACATGGGCTACGCGAGCGCCATGGCGTACGTCCTCTTCGTGGTGATCATGGGCATCACGGTGCTCCAGCTCCGACTGCTGAAGGACAACACGAAATGAGCGCCAACAGCGGCAACGCCCCGGCACCCGCCAAGGTCGCCGGGAAGCGGGACACCGCGCGCCCCCTGGTCTACGTCCTGCTCTCGCTCGGCCTGCTGATCATGTCGGCGCCCTTCCTCTGGATGGGGCTGTCCGCCTTCAAGACGCAGAGCGAGCTGTCGGCCAGCCCGCCGGTGTGGATACCCACCGAGTGGACCCTCGCGAACTTCCGGCAGCTGCTCGACAAGCTGGACCTGCCGCTGTACTTCATGAACTCGGTGATCGTGGCGGTCCTGGTGACCGTCTCGAACCTGGTCTTCTGCTCGATGCTCGGCTACGCCCTGGCCAAGCTGAACTTCGTCGGCCGCAACAAGGTCTTCGGCCTGGTGCTCGGCGCGCTGATGGTGCCCGGCAACCTGATGCTGCTGCCGCTGTTCGTGCTGATGAGCAAGCTCCGGCTGATCGACAGCTACGCGGGTCTGGTGCTGCCGTTCGCCGCCGGGGCCTTCGGGGTCTTCCTGATGCGCCAGTTCATGCAGTCGATCCCGGACGAGCTGCTGGAAGCGGCCCGGATGGACGGCGCGAGCGAGTGGTACATCTTCTGGCGGATCGTGATGCCGCTGGTGAAGCCCGCCCTCGCGACCCTGTCGATCTTCACGTTCCTGGGTTCCTGGAACAACTTCGTCTGGCCGCTGATCGCCACCAACGACCCCGACAAGTACACCCTCCCGGTGGCCCTGGCGACCTTCGCCACCGACCCCAACAAGGCCGGCGGCTCCAACGGGATGCTGATGGCCGGGGCCTTCCTGATCGTGCTGCCGGTGCTGGTCGTCTTCATCGCGCTGCAACGGCACTTCACGCAGGGCATCGCCACGGCGGGCATGAAGTAGCCCTCGGGCCAGCCCACTTCACGTACGAGGCCGCACCCCGCCCCGTAACCGAGCGCGGCCACACCCCTCACCACCACCAGAAGGACATGTCGCGATGACACACGCCCCCGCCCCGAACCAGAAGACCCCCGTCCCGTTCCCCGAGGGCTTCCTCTGGGGGGCCTCCACGGCCGCCTTCCAGATCGAGGGCAACAACACCAACAGCGACTGGTGGGTCAAGGAGCACGCTCCGGGCACCCACATCCAGGAACCGAGCCTGGACGCCTGCGACAGCTACCACCGCTGGCCCGAGGACATGGACCTGCTGGCCTCGCTCGGCTTCACCGACTACCGGTTCTCCCTCGAATGGGCCCGCGTCGAGCCGGTCGAAGGCCACTTCTCCCGTGCCGAACTGGCCCACTACCGGCGGATGGTGGAGGGCGCCATCGAGCGCGGCCTGCGCCCGATGGTGACCCTGCACCACTTCACCGTCCCGCAGTGGTTCGAGGCGCGCGGCGGCTGGACGGCCGAGGGCGCGGTGGAGCTGTTCGCCCGGTACGTCGCGGCGTGCGCGCCCGTCATCTCCGAAGGCGTCGGTCACGTCTGCACGATCAACGAGCCGAACATGGTCGCCGTGATGGCGGGCCAGGCCAAGCGCGGCGACAACAGCTTCCCGCCCGCCGGACTGCCCACCCCCGACGACGAGACGACCGAGGCCCTCATCGCCGCCCACCGCGCGGCCGTCAAGGAGGTCCGGGCCCTGGACGCGGGCATCCGGGTCGGCTGGACCATCGCCAACCAGGTCTACCAGGCCCTGCCCGGCGCGGAGGACGTCACCGCCGCCTACCGCCACCCGCGCGAGGACGTCTTCATCGAGGCGGCGCGCGGCGACGACTGGATCGGCGTGCAGTCCTACACCCGTACGCGGATCGGCCCCGACGGCCCGATCCCGACGGCCGACGACGTCGAGCGGACGCTGACGACGTGGGAGTACTACCCGGGAGCGGTCGGCGAGGCGCTGCGCCACACGGCCGAGGTGGTGGGCGACGTCCCGCTGATCGTCACGGAGAACGGCATCGCCACCGCCGACGACAGCCGGCGCGTCGACTACTACGCGGGCGCGCTGGACGAGGTCGCCGCCGCGCTGGCCGACGGCATCGACATCCGGGGCTACCTGGCGTGGAGCGCCCTGGACAACTACGAGTGGGGCACCTACAAGGCCACGTTCGGCCTGATCGCCATCGACTGGGAGACCTTCGAGCGCACCCCCCGCGACTCGGCGAGGTGGCTGGGCTCGCTCGGCCGCACGCGTGAACTCCCGCGCACGGCAGCCTGATCGGCCTTCGAGGCCGACCCCTGTACGGGGAGCCGCCCGGCGGCTCCCCCGGGCGGGCCGGGGGCGGGCGGAACCTGACGACCGCCGGCCCCTCGCGCCGAGCCCCCGCACGGGCGGCTTCCGGGCGCGCGTGCGGCCGTTGCCGACGGCGGCGGTCAGCGTTCGGGTTCTCCGGCGACGGAGACCGTGCCCTGGGCCACCGCGCAGAGGGTTTCGACCCCTTCGGCGTCCACCATCAGCAGGTCGCAGCGGCAGACGACCCGGGTACGGCCGGTTCGAAGCCCCCCGGCCCGGCGTCGGTCCCCTCAGCCGAAGGGAACGGCGTCCGCCGGGGCGGTGTGCCAGTTGGTGACGACCGGCTTGTCGACCGTGATGGCGCCGACCTTCAGGGAGACCGGGTCGGGGTCCTCGTCGCCGACGCCGACGATGATGGAGTCCAGCTCCTTGCCGCCGTCCGTGTCGTTGGTCTTCGGGTTCACCCCGGCGTAGGCGGTGGTGGCGCCGCTCAGCGTGACCGCCTCGCCGACCGCCTGCTCGGCGGGGCCGGCCTGCGTGCCGTCGGAGCCGAACGCCACCGTCGGGAGCGCGGCCGGCAGGATGCAGGTGATCCCCTGCTTGGCCTTCGCCATGACCAGGATGTAGCCGCCGGCCCGGCTCTCGGACCGGGTGCTCCAGGAGATGTCGTTGGCGCCGCACGTCTGCTGCACCGGCACCCGCGTCCCGTCGCCGGCGTCGGCGCCGGACCCCTCCGCGCCGCCCCCGCCCTTCGCGTCGGCGCCCTTGTCGGCGCCCTGCTCCGTGCCCTCGTCGGCGCCCTTCGAGGCGTCGGCCCCGGCCGTGTCCGCCCCGGCCACGTCCGCGGCGGGCGTGCTGGCGGAGGCACTCGGCGCGGCGCCGTCCTCCGTGTCCTGGCACGCCGTCATCAGCAGGGTGCCTCCCACGAGGGCCGCGGAGACGAGGAATGCCTTGCGATGGTCGCCGAACATGAGATCCCCTTGGGGGTCGTGGAGCGTGGTCGTGGTCGAGGCACCGAAGCGAGTCCGACCGCCCGGGTGTTCCTTGATCACTATGAGGGGGCCGAGGGCCGAAGGGGTCCCCGTGTGCGGTTCCAGGACCGCGCTGTCACAGAACGAGGACATGAGCACCGAGCAGAGGCTCGAACCGCACAGAACCGTCACCCGACGGACGGAACGGGCCCGGCCGGCTCCGCCTCGCCGACCCGCTCGGGCAGGCGGGCGGGAGCCCTCCCCCGAGCCGCACGCCGCTCCGCGCGTACGCCTGAGCTCCCGTCACGGACCGTCGCGGGACCCGTCCGTGACCCGGTCGAGTCCGTAGAGGTCGGCGACGCAGCCGCCGGGCCAGTACGAACGCCCGCCCTGGCTGAACGGCTCCAGCATGTTGCTGATCACCAGGCGCTCGTACGGCAGGACGCGTTCGCCGGCCGCCGCCCCCTCGCGGAGCCGGCGGTCCTGGGCGTCCCATTTCTCGGCCCGGGCCCGCATCGCGCCGTCCAGGTTGCCCAGCGCCACGGCCGGGCCGACGCAGACCAGGACGCAGAGCGCGGCGCACACGGCCTTCGCCGGGGCGGTGCGGCGGGTCTGCCGGCGGAGGGCCAGGCCCAGCAGCGCTCCCACGCCGACGAGCAGGACCACGTACAGCAGGAGGTAGTCGTTCCACAGCCGGTTGGCGCCCGGGTCGCTCACCCGGTCGCCGAAGACGGGGTAGGCGATGACCGTGCAGAGGTAGCCGGCGACGAGGAGGGCGAGTACCCCCGCGGCGGTGAGCAGCGGCCAGTGCGCGGGCGGCCGGGGCGGCGTCCCGTCCGCCCGCCGGACCAGCAGCCCCAGCAGTACGCCCGCCGCGACCGCGCCCGCGTACTGCCAGGTGCTGCCCACGGTGACGGCGACCTCGGCGAACGCGCGCAGCGACGCGGCGAGGGAGTCGGGGGCGAGCAGGGAGGTGGTCTCGGCCCCGAACCGCTCCCTGCGGCGCATGGAGCCGGGTGAGGTGATGAGGACGACGGCCCCGGCCGCCGTCCCGGCGATGCCCGCGGCGCACCACCGGCGGACGAACCCCCGGTCAGGGGCGGGGACGACCCGGCCGGACAGGAGGAGCGCGGTTCCGAGCACCGTCACGACGACGACCGCCGTCTCCTCCGACAGCGTCGCGAGGAAGGCCCCCGTGAGGGCCGCGACGGCGATCGCGAGGATCCGCCCCCGGCGGGACCGGGCGAGCAGGAGCGGGATCAGGGCGGCGCAGGCCAGGACGGGCGGAAGGGTGTGCGAGACGGACGCGGCGGGCCAGTAGAACGTCTTGTACGTGTTCGGTGTGACGAACAGGAAGAGCGCCGTGGCCATGGCCGCGAGCAGGAGCGGCAGCCCGCGCGGGGTGCGCAGCGGGGCCCGGCGCAGCGCCAGGGCGGCCACCGTCCACAGGACCGCGAACACGAGGACCCCGCTGACGAGGGGGGACCACTGGTGCCCCGCGACCTGGAACTTCGCGTACGCACCGACCAGGAGCGCGTTGGCGACCCGGCCGTTGTCGTCGAAGTAGAACTTGCCCACGAGGCCGGTGACGCCGTCGTCCCGTACGGCGGGCAGGAAGCACCAGTCGTCCGCGCCGGGCCTCACCCACCGCCCGAACCAGGCCGCGGCGGCGAGCAGCGCCAGGGGCGGGAGCGCGAGGGCGCTCACCCAGAGGCTGGTCCAGAGGCTGGTCCAGGGGCGGTCCGCGGGGTGTGGGGACCGGTCCGTCCCGGCCGCGCCCCGCGGGCCTCCCGGGGCCGCGGCGGTCACGGGAGCGTCGTCGGGCATGGCGGGAGTCACCGGTCCTGGGAGGAGCGGGTGGGCAGCGTCGCCGGGGCCGGCCGGCCGGTCCCCGGCGCGGACGGATTCTCCGCCCGGGGCGGGCGCTCCACCGGGGACGGGCTGCCCTCTGCTCCCACGCCCTCCGCACCGGCCGGGCCCTCCACCGCCTCCAGTACGGAGGCGGCCCTGGTCTGCCCGGAGGTGATCGCCCACCGGGCCAGCAGGAACGAGACGGGCGTGACGAGGACGCCGGCCGCCAGCGCGGCGAGGTTCTCGTCCATGCCCAGGCCGCTGACCGCCCCGTAGAGCAGCGCTCCGGACGCCACCAGGTTGACCAGGCTGGAGAGGGGATAGCGGACGAACGCGTGCCAGGTCGGCCTGGTCCGGCAGGTGACGTAGGAGTTGAGCAGGAACGAGCACACGATGCTGACCGTGTAGCCGATGACATGGGCGGTCAGATAAGGGATGAAGCGGTTCAGCGAGGCGTAGACGCCGAGGTAGACGGCGGTGTTCACGCATCCGATGAGGACGAAGCTGCCGAACTGGCGGACGGTGCGGGACCGGCCGGGGGCTGGGGCCGACGCGGGCGCGGGCGTGGTGGCGGGCGCGGGCGTAGGCGTGGTGACGGGCGTGGGCTCGGGCGTGGTGGCCGCCGCGGCGCGTTCGGCCGGGCCCTTGGTGAGCTGGGGGCGCGGCGGCGGGCCGTCCGGCAGGGTTCGGCGGGTGGCGTCGGTCTCCCGCACCACGTAGGGCGGGCGGTGTTTCGCCTCGTGGTAGATGCGGCCCACGTACTCGCCGATGACGCCGAGCGTCACCAGCTGGATGCCGCTGAGGGCGACGACGGCGGTGAGGAGGGTGGCGTAGCCGGGGGTTTCCGTGCCGTGCAGGACGACTCCCACGACCGTCCACACGGCGTAGACCAGGGCCGAGACGAAGACCCAGAAGCCGGTGTAGATGGCGAGGCGGAGCGGCCGGTTGTTGAAGGAGAGCAGTCCGTCGATGCCGTAGTTCAGCAGCCGCTTGCTGCCCCACTTCGACCGGCCCGCCACCCGCTCGCTGTTGCGGTAGCGGAAGGTGACCGTGTCGAAGCCGATCCAGGAGAAGATCCCCTTGGAGAAGCGGTTGCTCTCGGGGAGGGACAGGACGCTCTCCACCGCCCGCCGGGACAGCAGCCGGAAGTCTCCCGATCCGTCGATGAGCTCCACGTCCATGCAGCGGCGGACGAGTGCGTAGTAGGTGTGGCTGAGGGTGCTGCGGAGCACGCCCTCGCCGGTGCGGTCGCGGCGCGGGATGACCTGGTCGTAGCCGTGCCGGTGCAGTTCCAGCATGCGGGGGATCAGTTCGGGCGGGTGCTGGAGGTCGGCGTCCATGATCACCACGGCCGCCCCCCGCGACATGCGGAGGCCGGCGAGCATGGCGGCCTCCTTGCCGAAGTTGCGGCTGAAAGCGGTGTAGTGGGCCCGGGTGTCGCGGGCGGCGATGGCGCTCAGCAGCAGGCGGGTGCGGTCCCGGCTGCCGTCGTCCACGTAACAGATCTCGAAGCTGTCCCCGAGGGGGTCCAGGACGGCGACGAGGGCGGCGTGGAAGGCATCGATCACCTCCGCCTCGTCGAAGCACGGCACGACGACCGACAGCTGAAGGGCAGTCACTCGCCACCTCCGGACTTCCGGCCTCTCGTGAGGACCGGGCCTGACCGGCACGGCGCCGCCGGCCTTCGGCGCCGGTTCCCGGGACACTCCACGTCCGCCCCATCTGACGACGGGCGGCGGCCCCCCGCATCTCCGTACACGCGCGGGAGTGCTCCTTTCCCGCGCCCTTTCATGCGAACAGCCGACGCGGGGCGGTGGAACGCCGGGTCGCGGGGGCGGTAGAGCGCACATAACCTCACAAAAGTGATATCCCACCGACTGCCACGGACCCGGAGCGCCGCGCCCGGAGGGGACCGGCCGGCCGGCTCCCCGTTCGCCGGTCCGCCCACGGTCGCCCTCATCGGCCTGCTCGCCGTGCTGTCAGCCGTGTGCTGGCTGGTGCTCCCCGCCGCGAGCGCCCGCGCCGACGACCCCGTGGAGCTGTCCCGGGACGGGCAGACCACCGACCGGGTGGGGGCGCTGGGCGACCGGAAGGGGCAGGCGGAGGACGCTCTCGACCGGCTGTACGACGAGGAGCGCGTCCAGCTCTTCGTGGTGTACGTACGTGATTTCTCCGGCCGGTCCGGACAGACCTGGAGCGACGAGACCGCCCGCCGCAACGGCCTGGGCCAGGACGACGTGCTGCTCTCCGTCGCCACCCACGACCGGCAGTACGCCTACTCCGTCGACGCCCGCTCCCCGCTCACCGACGGGCAACTGCGGGAGGTGGCGGGCACCGCGATCGAACCCGCGCTGCGGGAGAACGACTGGGCGGGGGCCGCGATCGGAGCGGCCGACGGCTACGCCGCCGTACTGGCCGGACGCCCGGTGGCCGCCCCCGCCATCACTCCCGGACCCGCCGACCCCGGAACGGGCGACTCCGGCTCCACCGGCGCCGGCGGCGCCGTCCTGGCGGTGGCCGTCGTCGCGGGCGTGGGCGCGGTCGCCGCCTACGCGTACACCCGGCGCAGACGGCGCACGGCGGGCCGCACCACCCCGGCGGCCACCGGCTGGGGCCGCGCCGCGGGTACGGGGAGTGCGCCGGAGCCGCCGACGCCGCTGCCGGAGCTGGACGCGCGGGCCAAGGAGGTGCTGGTGGAAACCGATGACGCGGTGCGCACCAGCGAGGAGGAACTCGGGTTCGCCACCGCCCAGTTCGGCGAGGAGGCGGCGAAGCCCTTCACCGAGGCGGTCGCGCGGGCGAAGGACGAGCTGACGCGGTCGTTCCGGTTGCGCCAGCAGCTCGACGACGCCTTCCCCGAGGACGACGCGACCCGCCGCCGGATGCTGGAGGAGATCCTGCGCCGGTGCGCGGCCGCGAACGACGGGCTCGACACCGTCTCGGAGGACTTCGACCGGCTGCGCGCCCTGGAACGCACCGCACCGCAGGCCCTGGCCACCGTGGAGGCCACGCACCGTGGCCTCGCCGCCCGGGTCGCGGCGGCCGAGTCGGGCGTGGCCGGGCTGCGCGAGCGGTACGGGGAGGGCGCCGCCGGGCCCGTGGCGGCCGGCGTCGAGCAGGCGGAGGACCGGCTCGTCTTCGCCGCCTCGGCCGTGGACCGGGCGCGCACGGCGGTCGGGAACGACGAGAACTCCGAAGCCGCCGTGTACATCCGGGCGGCCGAGGGCGCGGTGGGCCAGGCGGGAACGCTGCTGGACGCGGTGGACCGGCGGGCGGCGGAGCTGGGCGAGGCCGCGCGGGGGCTGCCAGGCGCGCTGGCCGAGACGGAGGCCGACCTCGCGGACGCGGGCGGGCTGCTCGAAGGGGCCGCCGGGGGCGCGTCCACCGCGGACCTGCGCGGCCGGATCGCCCGGGCCGAGGCCGTGCTCACCGATGTGCGGGGTGCGATGGCCGCCGGACCGTACGACCCGGTCGACGCGCTGCGCCGGGTGGAGGAGGCGGACGCGGCCCTGGACGAGGCGCTGGCCGGGGCCCGGGACCGGGAGCGGGGCGAGGCGAAGGCCCGGTCCCTCCTCGATCAGGCGCTGCTGACCGCGCGGTCCGCGATCGGGGCGGCGGCCGACTACGTCACGACCCACCGGGGTGCGGTCGGCAGCCGGGCCCGTACCCGGCTCGCGGAGGCGCGGCGGCGGTGGGAGCGGGCCGGGGAGCTGTCGGCCACGGACGCGCGGGAGGCGCTGGCGGAGGCGCGGCAGGCGGACGCGCTGGCCGGACAGGCGATGGCCCTGGCGGAGCAGGACGTCCGCGGCTTCGGCGACATGCGGGGCCCCGGCTCCCCGCAGGGCGGCATGGGCGGGGCGGTGCTCGGCGGCATCATCCTCGGCGGGCTGTTCGGCGGCGGCCGGCGCGGGGGCATGGGCGGCGGCTTCGGCGGCGGGTTCGGCGGCGGCCGGTCCGGCGGCTTCGGCGGCGGGCCCGGCAGCTTCGGAGGGGGCGGAACACGCGGCCGCCGGGGCGGTGGCGGCCGCTTCTGAACGACCGGCAGGACAGGACCGCAGCACATGACCCGTCTCGTTTTCCAAGGAGCCACCCCATGTCCAAGCAGACCGTACTCGGCCGCGTCACCCAGCTCGCGAAGGCCAACATCAACGCCCTCCTCGACCAGGCCGAGGATCCGCAGAAGATGCTGGACCAGCTGATCAGGGACTACACGAACAACATCGCGGAGGCCGAGCAGGCGGTCGCGACCACCATCGGCAACCTCCGGCTGATGGAGCAGGACCACAAGGAGGACGTCGAGGCGGCGGCCGAGTGGGGCGGCAAGGCGCTGGCCGCCAGCCGGAAGGCCGACGAGCTCCGCGGGGCCGGGTCGGTGGCGGAGGCCGACAAGTTCGACAACCTGGCGAAGGTGGCGCTGGGCCGCCAGCTCCAGTCGGAGCAGGAGGCGAAGACGGCCGGGCCCACGATCGCCTCGCAGAGCGAGGTCGTGGACAAGCTGAAGTCGGGGCTCGACCAGATGAGGACCAGGCTCTCCCAGCTGAAGGCCAAGCGCGACGAGCTGGTGGCGCGTTCGAAGTCCGCGCAGGCGCAGAACCGGATGATGGACGCCGTGAAGGACATCGACGTCCTGGACCCCACGAGCGAGCTGAGCCGCTTCGAGGACAAGGTGCGGCGCGAGGAGGCGAAGGCGCTGGGCAAGCAGGAGCTGGCGGCCTCCTCGCTGGACGCCCAGTTCGAGGAGCTGGACAGCCTGGGTGACAGCGCGGAGGTCGAGGCCCGGCTGGCGGCCCTGAAGACGGGCGCGTAACGCCTGGTGCGCGGGGCGGGAAGCGCGCCCTCGCGGACCGGGGGTTTTCGTCAGCACCCTCGCGGGCCGGGCAGGGCTCAGTACATGCTCAGCAGCTGCTCCACGGAGAGTTCGGCGGCCGGGGCCCCGTCCGGCAGGGCCAGTTCGAACCAGACGGTCTTGCCGCGCGGGGTACGGCGCGAGCCCCAGGCTGCGCTGAGCAGGCCGACCAGCTGGAGGCCGCGGCCGCCCTCGTCGGTGTCGCGGGCGCGGCGGCGGCGCGGCTGGACGAGACCGGCGTCCCACACCTCGCAGACCAGGGTGCGGTCGCGCAGCAGCCGGAGCCGGATCTCGCCCTCGCCGTAGCGCAGGGCGTTGGTGACCAGTTCACTGACGAGGAGTTCGGTGGTGTCGACCAGGTCGTCGAGGCCCCAGGAGAGCAGTTGGTCACGGGCCAGCTCCCGGGCTCGGCCGACCGAGCGGGGTTCGCGCGGCAGCGTCCAGTCCCCCACCGCCTCGACGGGGAGCCCCTGGATACGGGCCATCAGCAGGGCGATGTCGTCCTCGCCGTGCCGGGTGTCGAGGGTGCTCAGCACGTGGTCGCAGGCGTCCTCCAGCTCCATCTGCGGACCGGTGAGCACGGCCCGCAGTGCGTCCAGGCCCTCGTCCAGCGGCTGGTCGCGGGACTCGACCAGGCCGTCGGTGTAGAGGGTGAGCAGGGCGTTCTCGGCCAGCTCGACCTCGACCTCCTCGAACGGCTCGCCGCCGACGCCCAGCGGCATCCCCGGCGGTACGTCGATGAGCCGGGCGGGCCGGCCGGGCTCGACGACGGCCGGGGGGAGGTGCCCGGCGTTGGCGAACGTACAGCGCCGGGTGACCGGGTCGTAGACCGCGTACACGCAGGTCGCGAGATAGACCTCGGAGAGGTCCGTCTCGCGGGACTTCTGCGCGGCGCGGGAGGGCCATTGGGCTCCCCCGCTGCCGCCGAGGCCCTCGCTGCGCTCGCCGCCGCCCGGGGAGCCGAGGCCGCGGGCGACCTCGTCGAGGGCCGAGAGCACCTCGGCCGGCTCCAGGTCGAGGAGGGCCAGGGTCCGCACGGCGGTGCGCAGTTCGCCCATGGCGACGGCGGCGCGCAGGCCGCGTCCCATGACGTCGCCGACGACGAGGGCGGTGCGGTGGCCGGGCAGCTCGATCACGTCGAACCAGTCGCCGCCGACCTCGGTGGCCGTGTTGCCCGGCAGATAGCGGCAGGCGATGTCGAGACCGGCGGCCTCCGGGTCGCCGGGCGGCAGCAGGCTGCGCTGGAGGATCAGGGCGCGTTCGTGCTCGCGGCGGTAGAGGCGGGCGTTGTCGATGCAGACGGCGGCGCGGGCGGCCAGCTCGGTGGCCAGCGCCCGGTCGCGCTCCCCGAACGGCTCGCTGCCCTTCGTACGGGAGAACTGGACGAGGCCGACGACGGTGTCGTGCGCGACCATCGGCACGGCGAGCGTCGACTGCACGAAGCCCATCTCGTCGCCGGGGACGTCCTCGACCCGGCCGGAGCGCAGCGCCATGGCGCAGGGCGAGCCGAAGGCGAAGCGGTGGACGGAGCCGAGCGCGGGCGGCAGGTCGTCCGGGCCCGGAGGGCCGCTGCCGGCCACGGCGGTGGGCAGGGCGTCGGCGACCGCGCTGGCGTGGGCCACCCGGCGCAGCTCCGCCGAGCCTCCGGCGGACTCGCGGTGCGCGGGCGCCCAGCTGCCGGGAGCGGCCTCCTCGCCGGTGAGCAGCCCCTGGTAGAGGTCGACGGCGGCGAGGTCGCAGAAGCCCGGGACGGCCACGTCGAGCAGTTCGCGGGCGGTGGTCTCCAGGTCCAGGGAATTGCCGATGCGGGCGCTGGCCTCGTTGAGGAGGGCGAGGTTGCGGCGGGCGCTGGCCGCCTCGCGGGCGGCGATGTGCCGGCGGGTGACGTCGGTGGCGAGGCCGGCGACGCCGACGGGGCGGCCGGCGCCGCTGTGCACCCGGTAGAGGTTCATGGACCAGTGGCGGCGGCCGGTGTCGCCGGGGGCGGTGCCGACGAGCTGGAGGTCGGTGACGGACTCCCCGGTCTCCAGGACCCGCTTCAGAGTGGCGGACAGCCGGTCGGCCTCGGCCCGGGGCAGATAGTCGTCCACCGTGCGGCCCCGGTGGTCCTCGGCCGCGCCGCCGAAGACCGTGGCGAAGCGCTGGTTGGCCCGGACGACGGCGAAGTCCGTACCGAACAGCACGAAGCCGAAAGGGGATTGTCCGAATATAGCCTGTGATGCGGCGAGGTCCGTCTCGATGCGGCGGAGGGCCCGGACGTCCACGACGATGCAGAGCGCGGCCCGCTCCCCCCGGCCCGTGAGGCTCGGCATCACATAGACCTCGGCGACGCCGTGCGCCCCGCCCTCGCCGGGAATCCGGAAGGGGACGAGGCCCGTCCACTCCTTGCCGTCGAGGATCTCGCCGACCCGCCGATGTCCGCCGCAGCGCAGCTCGGCGGGCATGAACGCCTCCACCGGGTCGCGGCCGACCGCCTCGGTCGAGGTCATGCCGAAGAGGCCGGCGGCCCGGCTGCTCCACTGCTCGATCAGACCGTCGGGGCCGATCGAGAAGGAGGCGACCCTGATGTAGTCATAGATCGAACCGGGCGGGCTGCTCTGCCACACGACGTCGCCCGTTGTCCCAGGTATTTCGCTCACGCGACCGTCCCCTCCAGCTCACGCACCGGACCGGTCCTGCCCGCAGTATTCAGCACTACGGCCCCGACCGACACGGCGTTCACGATCACAGCACGGTCTCAGTACCTTTCAGCCAGGTTCTGCCCGACCTCTGGTGATCGCTGTGCTTCCCTCCACTCTCCTAACCAGGCAGAGCCAGCTCGAACCACACGGTCTTGCCGCTCTTTCCCCGACGGGTCCCCCAGCGACGTGCGGAACAGGCCACGAGCTGGAGTCCCCGGCCTCCCTCGTCGTCGGGTCCGGCACTGCGTGCGGTGGGTGGATCCGGAAGCGGATCGGAGACTTCCACCAGCAGTCCCGGGGCGGCGGGAAGGGGGTCGGTGGGCCGCGGGTCGCCCTCGGGGCGCGAACGGGCCAGGCGCACACCGATGGGCCCGGAGGCGTACCGGAGGGAGTTGGTCACCAGCTCGCTGACGAGCAGGACCGCCAGGTCGCCCACGGCCGCGTCGAGACCCCAGGTGCCCAGCGCGCCCCGGACGGCGTGCCGGGCGCTGCGCACGGAACCGGGCTCGGCAGGGAAGGCCCACTCGGCGCAATCGCCTTCGGTCTCGATCACGCCGATCACTTCCCAGGGACGACCACGGGCGCACCCCTTGTCAAATGGGGACTAAACAGCCCATACCCACCATTTATTACTCACTACCGTGCAACGCGGCGTTTGGTGCGGACGGGGTAACCCGCGCCGCGGCCCGAGCGGGTCAGAGCAGCGCGCCCGCCGCCCTGAGGTCGTCGAAGAGCAATTGGTCCACGGGCGGCACGAGGGCCCGGTCGGCGAAGGAGAACCACGCCGTCTCCTCGATCTCGCCGCTCGCCGCGAGCGTGCCGCGGTAGTCGCCGTAGTAGCAGCTCATCCGTACGACGGCGGCGTCGGGCCGGTCGTCCACCGGGGCCTCGTACGTCCCGGTGTGGACGACGGTCTCCGGGATCAGGCCGACCGTCAGTTCCTCCTCGATCTCCCGCAGGAGGGTCTGCAGATCGGTCTCGCCGCCCTCGCGCTTGCCGCCCGGGATGTAGAAGACGTCCTTGCCCCGGGGGCGCGCGCAGAGGATTCTGCCGCCCTCGATCCGCACCCACGCCACCGTGTCGATCAGCACCGTCATCACTCCACCCCGCTCGCCGCGCTTCCGGCGGCTTCCGCGCCCCGGTCGGGCGGGACCCTACCGCCCCGGCCCCGGCCGTACGGAACGCGGGGGCGGGAGAAGGGGGGACGCAGGGCGGGCTCGGGAGCCGGAGCCGGAACGCGGGCCCACCCGGACCCCCGGCGCGGCCCGCCCGGACCGGCCCGCAGGCCCGCCCGCGCGGACCCGCGCGGATTCGCTCACGGAGGCACGGGGCCCGGGGAGTCCACCTCCGGGCCCCCCGGGCCTCCCCGAGGCCCACGAAGCCGTCCCGCCCCTCCGTCGTCCCGTCAGGGGCCGGCACCCCGGCTCACGCGCTCCACCCGGTAGACCTGGTGGCGGTGGCGGTCGTCGAGGCCGTCGGCGACCTTCTGGGCCTCGGCCTGCGTGGCGTACCTGCCCACGCGGTAGCGGTTACCGCCGTCGTCCTGCCGTATCACCTGCCAGGGGAGCACGGCACCGCTGTCGCTCATCGTGTCGCTCCCCCGCATATCGCCCCTCTCCCCACCGGCGTGCACGTCTCTAAGGATCCCCAGGAAACCGCAGTAC
The DNA here is from genome assembly GCF_044756785.1 of Streptomyces sp. NPDC091649. Lineage (NCBI taxonomy): Bacteria > Bacillati > Actinomycetota > Actinomycetes > Kitasatosporales > Streptomycetaceae > Streptomyces > Streptomyces sp. NPDC091649. The sequence continues at coordinate 707,205 of NZ_JBIVTR010000001.1, forward strand.
GCATATGCCCGAGCGTACGCCTGACCTTCACTCACCGCAGGCGCCTTTGCACAAAGAGATACACATCCGGCCAACGCGAAAGGGGCGCATCCGCAGAATGCGCCCCCTCGTGGCCCGTCGGCCCCGGCCGGCGCCCCCGAAAGCCCGGGACGCCTCCTCACGTCACCTGACCGGCAGGTGATAGGCGATCCGGTACCGGTCCGCGGGCACCACCACGTCAGCCGTCTCCACGGCCCGGCCCGAGGCGTAGTACGTGCGCCCGATGACGATGACCACATGGCCGGGCACGCCGCCGAGCGCCAGGAGCTCCTCCGCCAGCCCCGGGCGCGCGCCGACCTCCTCGGCGACGTTGTCCACGACGACGTCGATCGCGGCCATCCGGTCAACCACCCCGCAGCCGCCCAACGGGCCCTCCTCGGGCAGCATCACGGGCGTCCGGCCAGTGACGGCGAGCGGTTCCCAGGAGGTGGAGAGCATGATCGGCTCGCCCGCCTCCCGGAAGACGTAGTGCGTGCGCATCACCCGGTCGCCCGGCTCGATGCCCAGCCGCCCGGCGACCTCGGGGCTCGCCCCCTCCTGCTCGCTGCGGGACTCCCAGGTCCCGTGCGCCCCCTCGGCCGTCTGCTCCTGCCGGAACGGGCTGGCCCCCTTGTCCGGCCGGTAGCCGGAGCGGGCGATCATGCGGGGGACCGGACGCTCGCGCACATACGTGCCGGAGCCGGAGCGCCCCTCGACCAGCCCCTCCGCCATCAGAACCTTCCGCGCCTCCAGAGCGACGGTGTCCGAGACCCCGTACTCCTCCCGGATGCGAGCCTGCGACGGCAGACGGGTATGGGGCGGCAGCGCGCCGTTGACGATCTTCTCCCTGAGATCGCCCGCCACGCGCAGATAGGCGGGCTGCTCACCAAAAGTCACAGGCCACTCCCAACAGGTTGACAGTCTGCAACAGCGTGGCAACCCTGGGTTGTCCTCCGCAAGCATAGGCCACAGATTCACCCATTGTGATGATCTTGTGACGGTCCACGCATACCCCGTACGCGGGAAAACCTGACCCCACCGAGGCGCCCGACGTCACGCGCGCCCCACCGCGACCCCGCCCGTACCGCGCCGGCCGGCACGGCCGTACGGGCGCCGCCACGCCGACAACGACGACGCCGCCGCCGCCGCGAAGTTTCACAACTCCCGTACTCTTGACCATTTTTGGTCCAGACCAATACCTTCCTGTGCACGGCAACGCACGGCACAGCTGTCCCGCTCCCCCCGCCTCCCCTCTGCTTTCCTCCGCACCGCATCACGCACAGGAACGAGCCCTCATGCTCCGAAGCAGCCTGTCCCGAATGACCATCGCCGGCGTCTCCCTGGCCCTGCTGGCGGGCGTCGCGCCCGTGGCCTCGGCCAGCGCCGGCCACGACCGGCCCGACGGCGGTGACCGCGGCCAGGGCCACCACCGCCCCGCGTACAAGAGCGTCGGATACTTCACCCAATGGGGCGTCTACGGACGCGACTTCCAGGTCAAGGACCTGGACACGAGCGGGGCCGCCGCCAGGCTGACCCACATCAACTACGCCTTCGGCAACGTCAGCGCCGAGGGCAAGTGCTTCACCGGCAACATCCCCGGCCAGGCCGACGCCTGGGCGGACTACGGCCGCCCCCTCGACGCGGCGGGTTCGGTGGACGGCGTAGCCGACACCGACACCCAGCGGCTCGCCGGCAACTTCAACCAACTGCGCGAGCTGAAGGCCAAGCACCCGGGTCTGAAGGTCATGATCTCGCTCGGCGGCTGGAGCTGGTCCACCCACTTCTCCGACGCGGTCCGCACCGCGGCCTCCCGCAAGGCGCTCGTCGCCTCCTGCGTCGATCTGTACATCAAGGGCAACCTGCCGGTGGACGGAGCGCGCGGCGGCGACGGGGCGGCGGCCGGACTCTTCGACGGCATCGACGTGGACTGGGAGTGGCCGGGCTCGGCGGCCAATGAGGGCACCGTCTACCGCCCGGAGGACAAGAAGAACTTCACCGCCCTGATCCACGAGTTCCGCACCCAGCTCGACGCCTACGCGAAGAGCCAGGCGAAGGCCGCCGGGAACGAGGGCGAGGACAGGGGCCGAGGCAGGGGGAAGGGGCACGGGAAGCCGAAGCCCAAGCACTACGACCTGTCGGCGTACGTTCCGGCCAACCCGGCCGCGATCGACGCCGGCTTCGACGTGAAGCGCCTCATGAAGGACTTCGACTTCGTCAATCTCCAGGGGTACGACTACCACGTCTTCGGCGAGAAGAAGACGGCCCAGCAGTCGGCCCTGTACGCGAAGGACGACTTCAGCGTCGACCGGACGGTGCGCGACTGGGTCCGCCGCGGCGCGCCCAAGCACAAGCTCGTGATGGGCATGCCGACCTACGGTCAGGGCTGGACCGGGGTGAGCGGCGGCGGTACGGGCATGGGACAGCCGGCCACGGCCCCGGCTCCGGCCACCTGGGCGGCCGGCTACGAGGACTACAAGGTCCTGAAGAAGCTGGCCGCGTCGGGGGCGTACACGGTCCACCGCGACGTGAAGAACGGTCACGCGTGGCTGTTCGACGGAACCACGCTGTGGACGTACGACGACCCGCGGGTGCTGCGCACCAAGGCCACGTACATCCGTGACAAGGGCCTCGGCGGGGCCATGTTCTGGTCGCTGGACGGGGACACGGAGAACGGCGAGCTGATCACCGCGGTGGACCGCGCGCTCAACCGCCGCTGATACCGAAGGGGCCGGGGCGGTCGCGTGGTGCGACCGCCCCGGCCTGCTTCCGTGTCTCGGTGGTTCCGCGCTTCAGAGGTCCGGCGCCCCTGCGCTTTTGTGGCTTTGCGCTTCGGGGACCGGGTCCGGGCGTGGGCTCAGAACTGGAGCGCCCAGCCGTTGATCCGCCCGGTGTCGTAGCTCGCGTTGTCGCTGACGCGAAGCTTCCAGGTGCCGTTGGCGACCTCGGAGGAGGCGTTGACGGTGTACGTGGTGACGATGTCGTTGGCGCTGCCGCCGGTCCCGTAGCCCTTCAGGTTGTAGACCGAACCGTCGGGCGCGACCAGGTCGATCCTCAGGTCACCGATGTAGGTGTGCGAGATGTCGACCGGGACGCTCAGCGCGGACGGGGCGTTGCCGGAGACTCCGGTGACGGTGACCGGCGACTCGACGGTGGAGTTGTCGTTGACCGGGTAGTCGGTGTTGTTCTCGAACCGGTCACCGGGCGGCGGGGTGGTGCCGCCCCCGCCCACGTTGAGCAGGCGGTTGGGCGAGCCACTGCCCGGGTTGCCCACGACACCGGTGCTGGCGGCCGCGACGAGGCCGGAGGAGACCTGCGCCGGGGTCGAGCCCGGGTTCTCGGCGAGGTAGAGGGCGGCCGCGCCGGCGACGTGCGGGCTGGCCATCGACGTACCGGAGATGGTGTTCGTCGCGCTGTCGCTGGAGTTCCACGCCGAGGTGATCGAGGAACCGGGCGCGAAGATGTCCACGACCGAGCCGTAGTTGGAGAAGCTGGAGCGGGCGTCGCTGCTGGTCGTCGAGCCCACCGTGATGGCCTCGCCGACGCGCGCCGGGGACTTGGTGGAGGCGTTGGTCGACTCGTTGCCCGCCGCGACGGCGTAGGTGACGCCGGAGGCGATGGACCGGCGCACGGCGGCGTCGAGCACCGAGTCCGCACCGCCGCCGAGGCTCATGTTGGCGACCGCGGGCTTGACGGCGTTGGCCGTGACCCAGTCGATGCCGGCGACGACTCCCGCGGTGGTGCCGGAACCGTTGTTGTCCAGCACCCGGACGCCGACGATCTTCGCCTTCTTGGCGACGCCGTAGGCGGTGCCCGCGACGGTGCCCGCCACGTGCGTGCCGTGGCCGTGGCCGTCCTGCGCGACGTTGTCGTTGTCGACGGCGTCGTAGCCGTTGAAGGCCCGCCCGCCGAAGTCGCTGTGGCTGATCCGGACGCCGGTGTCGATGACGTACGCGGTGACACCCTGGCCGGCGGAGTCCGGGTAGGTGTAGCGCTGGTCCAGCGGGAGGTTCTTCTGGTCGATCCGGTCCAGACCCCAGGAGGGCGGGTTGTTCTGGGTGGCGGAGACCGTGAAGGTGCGGTTCTGGGAGACGGATGCCACGGCCGGGTCGGCGGCGAACTTGCGGGCCTGCGCGGCGGAGAGCTCGACCGCGTAGCCGTTGAGGGCCGACCGGTAGGTCCGCTCGATGCTGGCGCCGTACTTCTTCGCGAGGGCCTTGCCCTTCGCGGTGTGAGACCTGGCGGCATCGTCGTTGAGCGTCACGATGTAGCTGCCGCTGATGGCGTCCGGCGCGCCTTCGTTGGCGATCACGCCTTCGGGCGCCCGCTCGCTCGCGGTCGCCGGAAGCGCGGCGGCCGTGGAGAGCGCGACGGCGGCTGCTGCGATGACGCTCGCCGTGGCGAGTCTTCGCCGGGCGTGGGGGGTCTGACGCATCACTGACATGTGAGGGGTCCTCCTCATAGGCGGTGCGCTGGTGGGAAGTGGCGCGGAGCCGCGCAGGCTCCAGGCAGGGGCATGACAAATCAAACGTCCGGCGCCACATTTTCTGCGCCGTTCGCGACCGGCATGCCCTGCTGCCCAGCGAAACATTGACCGATGCATGGCAAACCCACAAGGGTGCGTCGCGGTTCGCCATACGCGCGCCATTCACCCGCCATACGCCTGACGGGCCCTCGGACACGCCGGTCCGTCACCGTCCGATGGGCCGGTCCCGGTACGAAACCACTGCTCCGACCTGGTGCTGCGCGGGCTGCCGGGGCCCTTGGGACCTCGGCCTCCGCCCGTACGGGGCCGAGGGTCGAACGCGCGATCGGGGAAGGTCGATTCACCGGCCTCGGACCGGACGTCTTCCCCGCCCTGCGGTCGGAACCTGCCCCTCCCGAGGCCGGAACCGCTCCGTCCGGCGGCCAGAACCTTCCCCGTCCGGGGCCGGAACCAATCCGTCCGGCGGCCGGAACCTTCCCCGTCCGGGCCGGAACCGCTCCGTCCGGCGGCCGGAACTTCTCCGCCTGAGGGCGGGAACGCGCTTCCCTCAGCGGTCGGAACCACTCGCTCCGACGGCCCGAACCGGTCCCTCCCGGGCCGGAACCTGTCTCTCCCCGCCGTCGGCATCTGCTCCATCCGGCGGTCGGGCGGACGCCCGGTGCGGGGACCGTGCGGGGACCGCGCGCGGCGTGAGCGCCGACCGCACCGCCGCCTCCCTACCTTCGTACCGTGAGCCTCTCGCGTACCTCCGTCCTCGCGCCCCTGGTCGCCGCCGCCCTGATCGCCCCCCTGCCGCCCCTCGCCGGCGCGGCCGAGTCCCCCGGCCCCGTACCGCCGCCGGGAGCGGCCGGCCGGCCCCGCTCCCCCGAGCCGCCCGGCCCGCCCGTGAAGCCGCCGCCGGCCGTGCCCGCCTGCGGCCGTACGGACGGTCAGGGAGCCCCCGGAACCTCCTGGTCCCCGACGTCCACCCGCTTCGGCGAGGCCGACGGCTACGACCCCTACGTCGGCAACGGCTATCTCGGCCACCGGGTCCCCGCCGTCGGCGCCGGCTACGCGGCCACCGGCGAGAAGACCGGCTGGCCGCTCTACACCCCCCGCTACGACGGCGCGTTCGTCTCCGGGCTCTACGCCCGGGACAAGGCCGTCTCCGAGGGCCGCGAGGTGATCGCCGCGCTGCCGAGCTGGACCACCGTCGACGTGGGCGTCGGCGGGGAGACCCTCGGCGCCGACACCCCGGCCGGCCGGATCTCGCACTACCGCCAGACGGTCTTCCTCAGCTGCGGCCTCGTCCGCACCTCGCTGCGGTGGACGACCGCGGACGGCCGCGCCACCGACCTCGTGTACGACGTGCTGGCCGACCGGTCCGACGTCCACACCGGAGCCGTACGCCTGCGGATGACCCCGCGCTGGAGCGGAACGGCGACCGTCACCGGACGCCTCGACGCCCGCGGCGCGCGCCGGATCACGCTCCGTGAGGACGGCACGTTCCGCACGCTCGGCACAAGCATCGAGGGGGCCGTCGCCCAGACGATGCGGCGCGGTTCGGGCGCGGTGGAGACGCTGCGGACAGGGGCCCGTACGTCCCCGGGGGCGACCGGCGTCCGTGCGGGCCGGACGTACACCTTCGAGAAGTACGTCGGCGTCGACACCGCCCTCACCTCCCGCGCCCCGGCGGAGGACGCCCGCGAGGCGGCGCAGCGGGCGGCGCGGCGCGGCTGGGACCGGGTCTTCGCCGCGAACGAGGCCGCCTGGCGCGAGGCGTGGTCCGCCGATGTGCTGGTCCCGGGCGACCGCCGGCTCCAGGGCTGGCTGCGCTCGGCGCAGTACGGACTGCTGGCGAACACCCGGCGCGGGTCCTCCGACAGCATCGCCCCGGCCGGTCTGACCAGTGACAACTACGCGGGCATGGTCTTCTGGGACGCCGAGACGTGGATGTTTCCCGGGCTGCTCGCGACCCGCCCGGAGCTGGCGCGCTCGGTCGTCGAATACCGCTACCGCACCAGGGACGCGGCCCGTGCCAACGCCGAGGAACTGGGCCACCGGGGCCTGTTCTACCCCTGGACCAGTGCGAGCCGGGGCCGCCTCGACTCCGAGTGCCAGAGCTGGGACCCGCCGCACTGCCTGACCCAGAACCACCTCCAGGGCGACGTCTCGCTGGCCGTCTGGCAGTACTACCTCGCCACCGGCGACCGCGAGTGGCTGGCGTCGAGGGGCTGGCCCCTGCTCCGGGGCATCGCCGACTTCTGGCGGTCACGCGCCACGGCGAACACCGACGGCAGCTATTCGGTGAAGAACGTGGCGGGCCCCGACGAGTACAGCAACGGCGTCGACGACGGCGTCTTCACCAACGCGGTCGCCGCCACCGCCCTCCGCAACGCGACCCGCGCCGCCCGCCTCCTCGGCCGGACTCCGCCCGCCGCCTGGAACAAGGTGGCGGACGGCCTGCGCATCCCGTACGACGCGGAGAAGAAGGTCTACCTCCAGTACGCGGGCTACAACGGCTCCACGATCAAGCAGGCGGACACGGTCCTGCTGACCTACCCGCTGGAGTGGCCGATGGAGCCCGGGGCCGCGGCGGCCACCCTGGACTACTACGCGGCCCGCACCGACCCGGACGGCCCGGCGATGACCGACTCGGTGCACGCGATCGACGCGGCGGCGATCGGGGAGCCGGGCTGCTCGGCGTACACGTACCTCCAGCGTGCGGTGCGCCCCTTCATGCGGGGCCCGTACGAGCTGTTCTCCGAGGCGCGCGGCGACAAGGCCGGAAGCCAGGACCCGCTGTCGGGCTTCCCGGCCGACGACTTCCTGACCGGGAAGGGCGGCTTCCTCCAGGTGTTCACCCACGGCCTGACGGGGCTCAGGCTCCGCGAGGACGGCGTGCGCCTGGCCCCGACGCTGCCTCCCCAGCTGGAGGAGGGCGTCGCCCTGAAGGGCCTGCGTTACCGGGATGCCGTGTACGAGGTGGAGATCGGCCCCCGGACGACCACGGTCCGCCTGACCTCGGGCGCCCCGTTCACGGTCCACACGCAGGAAGGGCCGCGCCGGCTCTCCTCGACGCTGGACCTGCCCACCCGCCGCCCCGACCTAGTCCCGACGGCCGACGCGGCGCGCTGCCGCCCGGTGACGGCGGTCTCCGAGGCCCCGGGCCTGTACGCGGAGGCGGCGGTGGACGGGAGCCCCGCGACGCCCTGGTCCCCGGACGGCGCGGAGGGCTCGCTGACGGTGGATTTGGGCCCCCGCCCGCTGCGGCTGTCCTCCGTGTCCCCGGCCTGGAGCGACACCGCCCCCGCCTCGCACACCGTGGAGACGTCCCTCGACGGCCGTTTCTGGCGCCCCTACCTGGCGGGCGACACGGCCCGCAAGGTCCGGGTGACGGTCCGCTCGGAGGACCCCGAGAAGCCGGTCGGCCTGGCGGAGCTGCGGGTGGAGGCGGAGGGGCGGTAGAAGCCGACGGCGGAAGCGGCGGAAAGCGCCCGTCCGGGAGCGTGGGCCCCGGGCCGGGCGCTCGGGGCGGGTCCGCGTACGCAGGGCCCGCCCGTCCGGGAGAGCGGTCCCCCGGCCGGGCGCTCAGGGCGGGTGCGCGGACCCGTGCGTCCGCGGCGTCCGGCTCAACGGCCGGACGACCGCTCCCGGCCCGGCAGCCGCGTCTCCCCCGCGGCCTCCGCCTCGGCCTTCGCGTCGCTCACCGCGACGGCCGCCTGCTTCGCGGCCTCGTCGGCGGCGGCGACGGCGTCCAGCGCGAGCGTCGAGTTCGGCTCGACCTCGGGCGCCCCGACGTGGTCCTTGTCCGGGGCCTCGGCTGTGGTGGCGTCCTCGCGCCGCGCGGACGTCGACTGCTCCCCCGGCGCCGTTGCCGGCGTCTGGTCGCCGAACGCGCTGGTGACGGTGCGGATCGCCTCGGTCAGCTCGCCCGGGATGACCCAGAACGTGTTGTTGTCGCTCTGTGCCAGATTCGGCAGCGTCTCCAGATACTTGTACGCCAGGACCTTCGCATCGGCGTTGTTGCGGTGGACGGCCTGGAAGACCAGTTCCACCGCCTTCGACTCGCCGTCCGCCCGCAGGATCATGGCCTGCTGCGTGCCCTGGGCCTCCAGGATGTCCTTCTGCTTCGTGCCCTCCGCGGTGAGGATCTTGGCCTGCCGCTCACCTTCGGCGTGCAGGATGGCCGCGCGCTTGTCACGCTCGGCCCGCATCTGCTTCTCCATCGCCTCTTTGATGGTGTTCGGAGGATCGATGGCCTTGATCTCCACCCGGTTGACCCGGATTCCCCACTTCCCGGTCGCTTCGTCGAGGACGGCGCGGAGCCGGGCGTTGATCTCCTCGCGCGAGGTGAGTGTCCCTTCCAGGTCCATGCTGCCGATGACGTTCCGCAGGGTGGTCACCGTGAGCTGGTCGATGGCCTGCAAGTAGTCGGCGACCTCGTAGGCCGCCGCCCGTGGATCGGTGATCTGGTAGTAGAGCACGGTGTCGATGTTGACCACGAGGTTGTCCTCGGTGATCACCGGCTTGGGGTCCGACGAATAGACCTGCTCGCGTACGTCGAGTTTGGTGTTGACCCGGTCCGCCACCGGCAGGACGAAGTTCAGACCTGGTTGCAGCGTCCGCCGGTACCGGCCGAACCGCTCGATGTTGTAGCGGCGCGCCTGCGGGACGATGCGTACGGTGGCGGCCACGAGAAAGACGACGACCAACGCCGCCACGAGGATGGGGATGACGACCGGCTCCATGCTTCCTCCTTCGCTGTGTGTTCAGGCGTTCACGGAAGGAGCTCGCGGGGATACACGACAGCTGTAGCGCCTTCGATCTCCATGACGTCCACCAGCGCACCCACCGGGATCACGTGGCTTTCGTCGAGAGCGCGAGCGGTCCATTCCTCACCGGAGACCTTGACCAGGCCGTGGGTGGCGGTGACCTCCTGGATGACCTCGGCCCGCTTCCCGATCAGCGCGTCGCTGCCCTCGTGGGTCAGGGGTCCCTGCGCCATGTGCCGCAGCGCGACGGGACGGACGAGAGCGAGACCCGCGACCGCCGCCAGGCCGAGCGCCACGAGCTGACCGAGCAGGCCGACGCCGACGCCGGCCACGACGGCGGCGACCACCGCCGCGCCGGCGAGCAAGCCGAAGACCAGCGTGAGGGTGAAGAACTCCGCAGCGCCGAGCGCCGCGGCGGCGAGAAGCCAAGCGAACCACGGCATCGAATCAGCCTCCCCATGGGGACCTACCCGTTTTCTACCCCTTCGGGCCCCGGGCGGAACCGTTTCGCCCGCCTGATCTCCCGGGGGACGCGGCCCGCGGGTCGGCCGACCGGGCCGGTCGCTCCCGGAGACCCGCCCCACTCCGCGCCCCTCAACACCCTCCGCCTCATCAGCGCCCTCCGCACCTTGAGCCCTCCCCGTACCGTGAGTCCTCCCCGTACCGTGAGCCCTCCGCACCCGAGCCGGAGAGCAGCCGTGGCCGGCGGACGGCCACGGACCGGGGCAGGGCCGCCGCGGTCGCACCGGCTGCGCGGCCTCCGGCCCGGGGTCTACGTCAGCTCGGTGGGCTGCCGGGCGGCCTCGCCTGCTCCGACACTCACCAGGCCCGTCTCGTAGGCGACGATGACGGCCTGCACACGGTCCCGGAGTCCGAGCTTGGCCAGGATGCGGGCGACGTGCGTCTTGACGGTCGTCTCGGCCAGGTGGAGGCGGGCGGCGAGTTCGGCGTTGCTCAGTCCCCGGGCCAGGAGGCCGAGGACTTCCCGTTCGCGCGGGGTGAGCGAGGAGAGCTCGCGGTGGAGAGCGGCGGATTCGCCGCCCGGCCGGGCGAACCTCTGCACGAGGCGGCGGGTGATGGCGGGCGCGAGCAGGGCGTCGCCGGTGCGAACGGTGCGGACGGCCGCCGTCAGATGCTCGGGGGTGACGTCCTTGAGGAGGAAGCCGCTGGCCCCCGCGGACAACGCCGCGTACACGTACCGGTCCAGGTCGAAGGTCGTCAGGATCACGACACGGGGTTCGCCGGGGGCGCCCGTCAGGATGCGGCGGGTGGCCTCCAGGCCGTCCATCTCGGGCATCCGGACGTCCATCAGGACCACGTCGGGGCGTGTGCGGCGGACCGCTTCGACGGCTTCGGCCCCGTTGGCCGCCTCGGCGACGACGTCGATGCCGTCGGCGCCGAGGATCATGCGGAATCCGGTACGGACCAGGGTCTGGTCGTCGGCCAGGAGCACACGCGGCGGCTGCTCGGTCACGGCGCCTCCAGGGGGATGAGAGCCTCCACACGGTACCCGCCGGTCAGGCGCCGGCCGTTGTTCAGTGATCCGCCGTAGACGGCCAGGCGCTCACGCAGGCCGATCAGCCCCCGGCCGTTCCCGGGGGCCGCGTCGGCGCCGGGCTGCCCGCCGGTGTCGGTGACCTCCACCAGGAGCCGGTCCCGGCCGTATTCGACGGTGACGGCGGCGGTGGAGCCGGACGCGTGCTTCACCGCGTTGGTCAGCGCTTCCTGGACCACGCGGTAGGCGGCGAGTTCGAGGCCCGGCGGAAGGGGACGGGGCCGTCCCGTCACGGTCAGGCCGACGGTGAGACCGGCGTCCCGGACCCGTCCGACCAGCGCTTCCAACTGGTCCAGGCCGGGCTGCGGGGCCAGCTCCGCAGCCGTCCCGGTCGCGTCCGGACCGGATCCCGTCCCCTCACCGTCGTCGGCCATCGTCAGCAGTCCCATCACATGACGCAGTTCGGTCATGGCCGCACGCCCACCCGCCTCGACGGCGAGCAGCGCCTCGCCGGCCTGCTCGGGAGCCGTCTTCATGATCTTGCGGGCGGCACCCGCCTGGATGACCATCACGCTGACGTTGTGGGTGACGACGTCGTGCAGTTCGCGTGCGATCCTCGCGCGTTCGTGCTCGACCGCCCGGCGCAGCGCCTCGGCCTGTTCGCGCTCCAGGCCGAAGAGCCGGGTGCGGCCCTCGTCGGTCCGGAGTTTCCAGGTACGCAGCCCGAGGGCGGCTCCTGCCATCGGGACCAGGACCAGCAGGGCGATGTACTCGTTGGGGATGATCGGCGTCACCGAGTTGCCTGAGGTGCCGACCAGGAGGACGGACACCGGCAGCGCCGCCAGCGTCGCCACCCGGTAGGGGCTGTGGACCGCGGCGCTGTACACGGCGATCACGAACGCGTAGAAGGTCAGCCGCATGACGCTCTGCGGTGTCGCCAGTACCGCGACGGTCACGACGCACAGCACGGCGAGCGGGAAGCGGCGGCGGAGCGCCAGGGCGCCCGAGGCGACGGCCGCGAGGGTCACCATGAGGGCCATGCCGCCCGGTCCGGCCGGGCGCGGCACGACGTGCTCCACGCCGGGTGCGATCTCCCGCACCACGACGTTGTCCGTGTTGTCGATGCCGTAATAGACCGTGGTGACGCCCAGTACCAGCGCCACCAGCACGTCGAACTGCCAGGCACGACGGCTGAGCCGCAGCGGCGGCCCGGTCGGGAGCCTGGCGTCGCGAAGGGCCCCGGGGACGGTTTCACGGACCTCGGACCACAGCCGCTCCAGCAGCGTACGTACGTACATCACCGGTTCATTGTCACCGCCGCCCCGACCCGGGGAATCCGTCTCAACGGCCGTCGCCGGCATCCGCGTACACCGGGCGTCTACATCCCGAGGATGACGTTCCGGCAGGTGGTCCCGCTGCGGTACGGCAAAGAGTCCGGGCGGGCGACGCGCGGCGGCGGGGCGCGCTCCTAGCGTTCCGGGAGCCCGTCATCCTCGCTCGAAGCCCGTATCGAAGGAGCCCGTTCATGACCACGCCGGTGATCGAACTGCGCGAGGTGAGCCGCCGCTACCACGACGGCCCGCCCGCCCTGCACGAGGCGTCGCTGACCGTGCGGCCCGGCGAGGCCGTCGCGGTCCTCGGCCCCTCCGGCAGCGGCAAGTCCACACTGCTCAATCTGGTCGCGGGGCTGGACCGGCCCGACGCGGGGTCCGTCACCGTGGACGGGGTACGGGTGGACCGCCTCGGCGAGGCCGGAGCGGCGCGCTACCGGCGGTCGAAGATCGGCATGGTCTTCCAGTTCTTCAACCTCCTGGACGACCTGACCGTCACCGACAACGTCGTCCTGCCCGCACGGCTCGCGGGCATGGCACGGGGCGAGGCGGGCCGCCGGGCGGCGCGACTCCTGGAAACGCTCCGCATCGACCGGCACGCCCGTGCCTACCCGGGGCGGCTGTCCGGCGGCGAACGGCAGCGTGTGGCGGTGGCACGGGCGCTGATGAACCGGCCGCCGCTGCTCCTGGCCGACGAGCCGACCGGGGCCCTGGACACGGCCGCCGGACAGGACGTCAGCAAGCTGCTCACCGAGCTCAACGCCGAGGGCCAGACCGTCGTCGTGGTCACCCACGACCTGGCTCTGGCCCGTTCCTGCACGAACCGCACGGTCCGGATCACCGACGGCCGGATCACCGAGGACCTCAAGACGCCCGCCACCGCCTCCGAGGGCGTCCGATGAGCGCCCTCGGCAAGGTCGTGCGCGCGGGGGTGGGGCGGCGGCGCGTGCAGACGCTGGTGATCGGGCTCGCCACGATGATGGCGGTGGCCGCGTCCGTCCTCGGCGGATCGCTGCTCGTGGTCTCCGGCGCGCCCTTCACCGACGCCTTCGCCGAGCAGCGCGGCGCCCACCTGTCCGTCGCGTTCGACGCGGAACGGGTGAGCGCCGGGCCGCTGTCGAAGTCCGCGGACGCCGAAGGGGTCAGCGGTGCGGCGGGACCGTTCCGTACGGCGACGGTCGTCCCGACGTCCGACGGGGCGGGCTCCGGGTGGCCGATGACCGTGGTCGGGCGGGGTGATCCCGGCCGGGACGTGGACGAAGTGGCCCTGCTGGAGGGACGGTGGCCCACCGGCCCCGGCGAGATCGTGCTGTCCGTCGGCTCCGCGCTCATCCCGGCCCCAGGCATGAAGCTCACCTTCGCCGAACTGCCCGGCAGCCCGGCGCTGACGGTGGTCGGCGTGGCCCGGTCGGTGACGCAGACCGCCGACGCGTGGGTGGCGCCGTCCCAGATGCCGGCGCTCACCGCGCCCGGCAGCGGCGGCTACCAGATGCTCTACCGCTTCGCCGACGCGGACACCGCCGCACAGATCGGCGCGGGCGGCGAAGCCGTGACGCGGAACCTGCCGCGGGGAGCCGCCGTCGGTCAGCAGTCCTGGCTCACCGTCAAGAAGAACGCCGAGCGCGACACCGCCCTCTACGTCCCGTTCCTCATCGCGTTCGGGGCCCTCGGCCTGGTCATGTCGGTGCTCATCGTGGGCAACACCGTCGCGGCGGCCGTCGGCGCGGGAACCCGCCGCATCGGCGTCCTCAAAGCCATCGGCTGCACCCCGGCCCAGGTCGTACGGGCCTACGTCGGCCAGGCGCTGATCCCGGCCGCGGCCGGCACGGCACTCGGTGTCCTCGTCGGCCACCTGCTGGCCGTCCCCGTGCTGGCCGAGACCGAGGAGGTCTACGGCTCCTCCTCCCTGACCGTCGCCCCCTGGGTCGACGCGTCGGTCATCGCCGGTGTGCTCGGCCTGGTCGCGGCGACCGCGTGGGCGAGTGCCTGGCGGGCCGGCCGGCTGCGTACGGTCGACGCGCTCGCCGTCGGACGGGGCACGTCGACACGGCGCGGCCGGTGGGCGGCCCGCCTGGCCGGCAGGCTTCCGCTGCCGCAGCCGGTCGCGCTCGGCCTGGCCCGGCCCTTCGCACGGCCCGCCCGCGCGCTGGCCATGGGAACGGCCGTCCTTTTCGGCACCGTCGCCGTCACGTTCACCGTGGGGATGGCGGCATCGCTCAGCGAGGTGATGAAGGCCAAGGCCCACGACGCCGCCGATGCCGCGGTGCCCGCGCCCCTGCCCGACTTCGGCCCCCGGGACCCTGCCTCCGCGAAGAAGCCCCGGGCCGATCCCGCCGAGATCGCCGCGGCGATCGAGGCGGGCGCCGGAACCGCGAAGCACTACAGCGCCGCGACGGTACGGGCGACCGTGTCCGGCGTGACCGGCACCGTGGACGTGATCGCCTTCACCGGCGACGCCTCCTGGGGCGGCTACACGATGGTCTCGGGCCGCTGGGCCGACAAGCCCGACGAGGCCGTGGTCCCGACCCCCTTCCTGGCCGCCACCGGCACTCGCGTCGGCGACACCGTCACGGTGAACGGCCTGGACCGGCCCGTCACGGTCCGGATCGTCGGCGAGGTCCTCGACCCCCGTAACGACGGCATGCAGGTCTTCACCGACGCGAGGACCCTCGCGGCAGCGCACCCCGACCTGACGGAGACGAGCCATCACATCGCGGTCGCGTCCGGTACCGACGTCACCCGTTACGTCGACGCGCTGAACAAGGACCTGGCCCCGCTGGGCGCCACCGCTCAGGTGGGCGGGCTCGACGGCGGCAGCGACATGGTCGTCACGCTCAACTCGCTGTCCGCGATCCTCACGCTGATGCTCGTCGCCGTCGCCGCGCTCGGCGTACTCAACGGCGTACTGCTCGACACGCGCGAGCGCGTGAGGGAGCTCGGCGTCCACAAGGCGCTCGGCATGACCCCTCGGCAGACCGTCGCGATGGTCCTCACCTCCGTCGTCGTCACCGGCCTGGTCGCGGGGGCCCTGGGAGTGCCTCTCGGCGTGACCCTGCACGGCTGGGTCTTCCCCGCGATGGGTGAGAGCGTGGGACTCCGCCTCCCCGACCCCGTCCTCGCCGTCTACCACGGGGCCGAACTGGTCTCCCTCGCCCTCGGCGGCCTGCTCATCGCCGCCCTGGGCGCGCTCCTGCCCGCGGGCTGGGCCGCCGGGGCCCGGACCGCCACGGCCCTGCGCACCGAGTAGGGCCCCCGGGCCTGCCCGGACACCGCATGGTGGGAAACCTCCATACCCGGGTTTCCCTGACCGCAAGTACCAGAGGCGCGACATCAACCGCCTCATCGACGAGCAGATGGTAACCGGGGCGGCCGGCACCCCGATCGCGAACGTCATGAAGGAGACGCTGGTGCGCAGTAGGTGAGTTCCAGTCGGCGGCACCTGGCCCCACGACCAACTCGGCCTGCAGCCCGCTCACCGAAGCAATCATGTCGAAGTCGCCGTCGTAGTGCAGGGCCGTGGCTCGGTGCCGCTCGGGGGATGCCGCGATGAGAACATCGGCCAACGACAGCGCGCGGTGAAAACGGGCGTTCAGGGCAAGGGGTTTGTCTCACTGTCCGGGGGCACGACGGCGAACAGCACGGAAGACGAGAAGGTAGTTGAACGGCAGATCGCGGCCATGCAAGATCAGGGAACCCAAGGTGCCTTTGTGGCGTCCCCTGTACCGTCGATATGACCGCGCTGTCGCTGAGGTACTAGGAAGCAACTCGGCGCAGGGGGTGGGGTACGCGGGGCAGAACGTAGTGGCATCTTCAGCGTGTGGCCATCGGTTGTTCCCAGCCGCACGCTGTGGGTGGCTGCCTCCGGTATGGAGATCACCGGACTCACATCGATCTTTCTGAGGGCCATGAACACAATCCGCAGCTGGTACGAGGAGCTCAGCAGCCTCAGCCGGGACATCGTCTTGCAGCATCTCTGCGTAGATGGTTCGGTGCCCCTGGAGCAACTGGCTCAAAAGCATGCAATCTCCACTGAGGCGGTACGGCAGCGCTGGAGCTATCTCAGCTACAGCTTCAACCAGTGCGTGGCCGACAGTTCGGTTCCGCGTGGCTGGATGGCCCAGGTTGAACTTGAGCTGCAGAAGCCGCGCGTCACCAGCGGACTCCTGTACCGCTACCCCTGGCTCGGCGAGAGCGTCGGGGGTGGACTGACGGTCCTGCGTCTCCTCACAGGCATGTACTGGCACGATGCGACCACGAGCACGAGCGGACAGTGGATCTACGGTTCCGATTTGCGCGAATGCCAGGCTGCGACCGTACAGGCGCTTGATCTCAGCCCTGCCGAAGTCATCAGCCTGTCGACGGCGGCTCGCCTCCTCGAGACGAGCGCGGTGCCAGTACCTGAGGACCTTGACGCCCTGGGTACTTGGCTGGCCTACTGCGGATTCGAGAGCGACGGTCATCAGCTCTCGCGGTCCTTTCAGGAACCCGACGTCACGGCGACTCCGACCATCGAAGCGACTGAGGACCTGCCTCAGCTCATGCAGCGCCTTTCCGAGCTCCTCCAAGTAAACAAAAATCCCGTTGCGAACGTAACCCTCGGTGAAGTCATACAGAAGGCAGGGACGTATGGCGGTGAGCTGGATGAGGTGGTTTGCCGGCTTCGAGATGCGACGTTCCTGGGGGGTGGAATATGGGTGATTCCTGACAAAACGCCCACAAGGAGGCACTACGAGGCAGATGCATCGGACGATGACCTACGCCCAGCTCCCGTTGCAGAATCTAACTTGATCGCAATTTCTGGAACGACCGGATCCAATACATCTATTGCGGAGAGTAACGACTCTCCCGTTTCTGGCCATCCCGATGACTCAGTCGGGCGCGAGCAGGTGGACGCGGGAGATTTGGCCCGAGAGTCACCCCTGGGCGACGTTGGAGAGTACTCGTCTCCCGCCGACCGGATCGCAGGCTTGCTCGAAGGTAGGCCCGAAGGGTTGAGCAGTTCACTCATCAAGGAAGCTCTTGGCGCGGCGGTTTCCCAGGAGCAGGTGATAAAGGCGCTCTTCGGGGACGACCGTTTCTCTATCACACATCAGGGGTCCTGGTACCTGCAGAACGCATCTGAGATTGCTTCCACAGCTGCCGAAGCACCAGAGCAATCCCTCTTCACTATCACTGAAGACCTCGCCGGCGCTAACTTCTCAGCGAGTGGAGCCCCCTCTGCTGGAGCAGGGGCGCGCGGTCCAGCACAGCGTGGAAACGAGAGGCTCGACAAGATCGAGGCTGCGCTTCGCGAGGTAGACCGTCCACTGAGCATCGATGAGCTGAAGGCGCAGGCTGGCATCACGCTCGGCAACAACTACCTGAGACAGCAGATCGAGGCGGATGGACGCTTCAGCCGGAGCCAGAAGACGATGTGGGCTCTGGTCGAATGGGATATGCCTGTCTACAAGCCGATCAAGGAGTTGGTCTCGGACTTGGTCGACGCCCACGGCGGTACGGTCGCTGCTGACGAGGTCATCCGGCTTCTCCGGCGTGACTTTGAGATCAAGGAGTCGAGCCTGAGGCAGACCATGTCCTCCCCTCCCTTCGCTACGCGCGGGGGGACGGTCCGTCGCCTCGGGGAGGACGTCCGTGAGAGCGAGGTGTCTATTCCGGCTAGCCGACCTGCCTCGACCGAGGGCCCCGGACGCCCGGTCGATGGAGCGCCCGACGTAGACGACCTCATGGGCAAGATGGGGCTGCTTTGATGGGTGGGGAACATCGACTGCGTTGGTGCAACGTGGAGCCTGACTACAGAAGCGATCGCAGTCACCTGGTCGAAGATTTCTATCTGCCCGCCCTGGCGGCCTCCACCACGTACGACCGGGCCGTGGGCTACTTCGCGGCCTCAGTGATTGCCGCGCTCGGGCAAGGCGTCGACGACTTCACCGAGCGCGGCGGCACAATGCGAATCATCGCGTCCCCTTACCTTGAGTCGGCGGACATCAAGGACATCGAAGAGGGCTACGAGCTGCGCGAAGTCCTTCACCGAGCGGCCCTACGCGACCTTGAGCAGGCGGTGGAAGACCAGCGCGCTGCGCGAGGGCTCGGCAAGCTTGGGCGTCTGGTCGCCGAGGGGCGGGTCGATTTCAAGCTGGCGTACGTCGAAGAGCGTGGTCGTGTCGGGATGTACCACGAGAAGATCGGTGTCTTCCGGGACGGTCAGGACATCGTCGCCTTCAAGGGGAGCGCGAACGAGACCCGCTCGGGTCTCATCGGCAACTTCGAAGCAATCGAGGTCTACCGCAGCTGGGACCCTCGTGACACCGATCGTGCTGCACGGATAAGCAAAGACTTCGAAGACTTGTGGCACGACCGGACTCCGACGCTGCGCGTCGTGCCTTTCGCCGAAGCAGCCAAAGTGGTTGTCGAGCGCAGCGCATTGGCGACTGCTGGCCGCGACGAGCTGGATGATCTTCCGACTGGCGGTGTGCCCGTCGTGACGCCTCCGCAGCCGCCGACCGGAGCGCTCGCGATCCCGCAGAGCCTGGCGGTGCGCGATTATCAGAAGGAAGCTGTGCAGAACTGGTTCCACAATCAGTGTCGCGGCATCTTGCGCATGGCCACTGGCACGGGGAAGACCCTGACCGCGCTCTCTGCAGCAGCTCAACTCGGATCGTTCTTGCGCAAGAACGATGACAACGCCCCGCTGCTCGTCATCGTCGTGGTCCCGTTCCAGCATCTGGTTGATCAGTGGGCAAAGGACATTGAATGGTTCGGTGTGAGCCCGCTTCGCGCGTACGAGTCGTCCAGCAAGTGGTCTCCACGTACCCATGCCCTCCTGCAGAATCTCGCTCTGGGAGGCACGAGCGGCGGAGTCATCGTGACCACCAACGCCACCTTCGGCGGCGACACCTTCCAGAACTTGCTTGATGAATACGGGGGCCAACTTCTCGTTATTGCGGACGAGGCACATAACCTCGGCGCTCGACACCTTCGCACTCAACTGCCCGAAAAGGCTCAGTACCGACTCGGCCTGTCAGCGACGCCGGGACGCTATTTCGACGATGAGGGGACTGACGCCCTCACCCGCTACTTCGGCAAGATCGTCTTCGAGATGGGCATTGGCGAGGCCATCCGTCGCGGAGCTCTGTGTCGCTACACCTATACGCCTGTTCTTGTAGAGCTGGATGCCGAAGAAGCCGAACTCTATGCCGAGACCAGTGCGAAGATCGCCCGACTTATCGCATCCGGTACGGATTTGAAGGAGACGGTCGACCGAGATACCCCGCTCGGCCGGCTCCTGAAGAAGCGTGCAGACATCATCGGCCACGCCCGAGGCAAGCTGGAGGTGCTGCTTACGGAGCTTGAGAAGCGCCGGGAGAGCAGCCATCAGTTGATCTACTGTGCGGAGGGCAAGCACCCGCTCCTGTACGAGCAGGGCGCCGAAGGGCCGCGTCAGATCGACCAGGTCATGGACATCGTAGGCAACGAACTCCAGTTGGCTGCTGCCCGCTACACCTCCGAAACGAAACGACCGGCACGGCAGGACATCCTTCGCCGCTTCGAAGGTAGCGAACTGCAGATCATCTCGTCCATGCGCTGCCTCGACGAGGGAGTGGACGTGCCCGCGTCACGCACTGCTTACCTCATGGCGAGTTCGTCCAACCCCCGCCAGTTCATCCAGCGCCGCGGCCGTGTACTGCGGAAAGCCCCTGGCAAGGACCAGGCTGACATCGTCGACTTCGTCGTCGTACCGCCTGCGGGAGGAGACGCGATTCAGTACGAGACCGAGCGCAGTTTGCTCCGCCGCGAGTTCGCTCGGGTCGAAGAGTTCGCCTACCTCGCTGAGAACGAAGCGGTGACCCTGGACGTCCTACGTCCCGTGCGCGAGCGCTACGGCCTGTACGACACCTGAGACCCCATACCAAGCCCCCCTCAACTACCCCGCATCCTCGACTCGAATCAGGAGTAAACCGTGAGCGAAGAAACAGCCGGCCCGCCCTCAGCGCGGACAGTTCGCGAGGTGCTGAGCGAGCTGTCGCCGGCTGCTAGGACCCTCGTGCAGAAGGTCATAGACCTGGAGAACCAGAACATCCACATCAGGGAATCGACGAAGGTGGTCCCCAGCATTGTGGATGCCGTGAGGGAGTTGACGAAGTGAAGCTACTCAAACTGACCCTCAAGGACTTCCGCGCCTTCTATGGCGAGCAGGTCCTCGACCTATCCGTCAAAGAAGACAAGCCGGCCGTTCTCATCTTCGGCAACAACGGCGCAGGCAAGACTACGTTGCTCAACGCGTTCGGATGGGTGCTGTACGGCACCTTCTCGGACGACGTCGAACAGCAGCACCGGGTAATCCACGACCAGAAGTGGGAAGAGACCTCCTTCGGGGAGGAGGCGACGGCATCGGTCCGGCTCGACTTCGAGCACGAGGGCATCCGCTTCTCCACGGCTCGGAGCGTCACGGTCAACAAGCAGACGGGCGAACAGCAGGCGGCCAGCCCGTCGCTGACCGTAACTGAGGTTGGGCTCGACGGCGAAGCCAAGTCTGTGCCGAACGGCCAAGACCGAATCGAGAAGATCCTTCCCAAAGGGCTGCGACAGTTCTTCTTCTTCAATGGCGAGCGTATGGAGAAGATGTTCTCCGGCGACGACAACAACGAAGAGGTCAAAAAGGCCATCAAGACGCTCCTCAACTTGGAGGCCATTGAGCGGGCCATCGGTGATCTCCCCAAGGCTTCTCGTCAGCTTGCCCGTGCGATCGACTCTAAGGGCGATACCCGGCTGAAGCAGCTCACGGATCGCCAGGAGGAACTGGCGGCACAGGCGAAGACTGAGGAAGAGGACAAGCTCCGCCACTCCGCTGCAATCAGCACCTTTCAGAAAGAAATTGAGTCGATTGGGCGCGCCCTGCGTCAAAATGAGCAGGCCGAACCGCTACAGAAGGAGCGCGAGCGACTCACTCGCCGTATCAACCAGGAGAAGGAACGCCTTGCGGACCATAAGAGCCGCAAGCGTGAACTGCTCTCCAAACATGGGTTCCTGGCCCTCACTGGCGGGCTCGACGACAAGGTCGTCGAACTTGCGGACCGGATGCGTGAGCGCAGGCAGCTGCCAGCTGGCATCCAACGCAGCTTCATCGAGGACATCATCGAAGAACAGCTGTGCATGTGCGGCCGCTCCGTCGAGGAGGGGACTCCCGAGTACGAGGAGCTCAACAAGCGGAAGTACAACGCTGGTCTTGAGGATGTACAGCACCGTTGGATGCACGTCAGCGGCGAGATGCGCAGCATGAGCGACAAGCGACAGGAACTCCTGGACCAGCTCACCCTGAACGCTTCTGACATCCAGAAGGCGGACGCTGCGATCAGCCAGCTGGAAGCGGAGCGGTCAGATGTGGACCGTCAGCTGGAAGGCGTGAACGTTCAGAACGTGAAACGCCTGGTCGAGCGCCGTAAGGAGTGTGGCGAGAAGGAGACGGAGGCCCGCGTTGCGCACAGGGAATCCGAGAACCGTATCGCCTTGATCGAGCAGGAATTGGCGAGTGTTGCTCGCCAATACAAGTCTGCGGCGGCTAAGAACGAGGAGTCTCGCAGGATTCAGACTCAGGTCGGTTTGGTTGAGTCGGTTCGAAACGCACTGATCGAAATTCTGGCGATCAAAACGGAAGAGGTTCGGGATCAGCTCGACAAGAAGGTTAAGGAAGTCTTCTCCCGGATTTTCATCAAGAGTTACATCCCCGAACTCAATGATTCTTTCGAGTTGGAGTTGCGCGCGCCGAGCGGTGTGGCCATCCGTTCCACCGGCGAGAACCAGATTCTCGGGCTGAGTTTCGTAGGAGCCGTTTCCGAAGTAGCCCGGAGTATCAATGCCCGAAAGAGCCACGCAGATGAGGCGACGATTGAAAGCAATGGAAGTGGCGTCTACCCAGTCGTGATGGATGCACCCTTCGGAAGCCTTGATCTCACCTATCAGGAAGAGATCTCGAAGGCGCTTCCGGCTTTGACGTCGCAAATCGTTACCCTGCTGTCGCAGTCACAGGCTCGTGGCCACGTTATGGAGAATCTGCAGCATGCGGCCAACCGAATGTATGTCTTGCGATCCTTCACGCCGAACAGGGCAGCTGAAGAAGAGACCATGGAGATCAACAACCGTGCAGTTCCGTACGTTTCCTACGGCGAATTCGAGCACACTGTCCTGGAGGAGGTGACCGTCTGATGGCTACCACGGATCGCTTCCGCCGCCCGCATTCTCACGAACCCCTGCTGGAAAAGCTCGCAGACAAAAAGACCGGACCATTCGCGACCATGGTCGAAGCTATGATGTTCGCCGCAGTGCTTGGGCGCCGCAAGGGTGAACGCATCGCCTTCGAGAAGTCCGACGAACCGATTCGTCTGGCACTGATGGAGGGCCGCCTCTACGGTGACGTCCTCCTCGATATGCTCGCAGCAGTAGAGCATGAGGACGACCCGAAGATCCTCGGGAATGACCGACAGGATGAGCGAGTCCTGATCTTCGAGGAGTATGCGAACGGTGGCCTTGCGCACCTGCAGACACTGATAAGCCGTCAGCCGCACCAGGAACTCGAGTTCATCATTTCCAACTTGGTCCTCGAGGGGCTTCGGAACCCTCCAGAGGAGAAGAAGGACGACGTCGGCGAGATCTTGGCCAGCGCTTCGCTGGATTGGTAACGAGGTTGTTTTGTAGGTGGCGCCGGTCTATTTTGGGCCAGCGCCACCTTTAATCTTGGTTGCGAGGGCTGGCCAGGGGCGTCAGCGCGGCCAGGTTCGGACTGCCAGACCGGCCAGTATTTCCTGCCGGGACTGGATAGCTTCCGGCGTCCACGCGGTGCACTCCCCTACTGCCTTCGTCAGTGCAAACTGGGATCCCTTGAGCACCTCGGATTTTTCCTTGAACGGCTTATTTCCGATATGCGAGTTAACGCTGGCCTGCAGGAGCACCATGTTGCCGATGCGATAGATCCACTTGTCTGCATCCTCCTGCGTTCCGCTTACTGCAATGAACTCCGACCAATCGCCAGCGACCGCGCCCTGAGGGTACACGTGCTCAAGGTTGACCTCGGCCGGATTGTCATTCGGGATGAACTCGGGCTCGGCTTCGTTCTTGTGCGTTCTCTCCAACGCACCCAGGAAGTACCGAGCATTCTTGTTCGCTTCGTTTCGGCCGACGGTATGAAGGGCGAACTGAGCTTTGAAGTCGATATCGGAAGCGATGAGTTCGTTTACGCGGGCGCGAATCTCGGAAATGTTCGTGATGATCCCGTTGCGGATATCCACCGCGATCTGGGAGTAAACGTCCTCGTAGCGGCCTCGGCTGATCGTCCCCATGACCATTCCGCGCACGGACCAGCTGATCAGGACCTTGAGCAACTTCTCGATCTGGCCAGACGGAAGGTGCTCGACCGCGGCGAGGAGAAGAATCTTGTTCGGGACCAGGTTAAACATAACCAGAGTGTTGAGGGCCGGCTTCCGGCCGGCGCACTTTTCGTGCCAGAGCTCGTCGTTCGGGTCGGACAGAGCGGCGTAGATGCGGGCACCTGTCAGAAGTTGCTGAGAGAACGACAGAGCATCTTGGCTCCGGACCACCTCCTTCCGCATCTTGGCGTACAGGTCGCGCTCGGTGACCTTTCCTTCCCTTGAACTCCAGTAGTGTCGCAGGAACTTGGTGAACTTGTCGTCAGCGGTGGCCAATGACAGGGCGCCGATGCTCTTGTGCCAATTATTCCGCACTGAGTCCAGGTGAACCTTTGCTGCCCCGAAGAGATGGTTCTTCAGGAGGTCCGCTGTCGTCAGGTCGGCGCCTCGGTTGTTAAGCGTCTCGAAGATTACGTACGCATCGGCCTCCGAGGGGGTCTCCACGACGGCGAGTTGGGCCCTGTGCTGGATGTACTTGACCCACCTCTTGAGTTCACTCGTGGCCGACTCGCCGTGCAAACTGGCGAGGTCCTTGAGCCGCGCACAAAAGAAGCGGTACGCCTTGAAGATGTCGGAGTCGTTACGCTTTGGGGCCGCGAGCGGCAGCCCGCCCCTGGTAACGATCCCGTGGTACGGGGGATGGTCTTCCTCGTTGAGCTTGAGGTGCGGTTCCGTATCTTCGGCATCCCATGCCTGACTGGCCAGGAAGTCGTCCTCGATCCGTCGAGCCTGTGTATGGCCGAGCTCCTCCAGGGTCTCCCGGATGGCTGCAATCAACAAAGAGGAGGTGACGAGGCGCTGCTGACCATCGATGATCTTCTTACGGTCGTCGGGGCCGTCCTGCGTCAGGACGACGGTCCCGAGGAAGTAGTCCTCGTCGGTCCCCGTCTCGATCGCGCGGCTCAGGTCGGTCCAGTAGTCCCGCACCTCCTGGTCCACCTTCCAGCAGTACGAACGCTGGAACTGAGGGACTACTAGCCGGTTGTTGCGGAGGATCTCCCCAATGCCGAGGAGGTTGAGCTGGAGAGAGGTACTGCCGTGACCCGATGCCATGAGGGACATCCTAGGTCGCGACAGTTAAGTGATCTACCAACCTGAAGGTTGTCACCACGCGGTTGCGGCGGCGGGAATCCGAGAGGGCCAGCCTTTCGTAGCAGGTGGCGGGCCCACTCGGCAGACGGAGTTGTCGCTAGGCAGCTGCGACAGAACCGATCAATCCCTCGACCGTCGTCATCTCCTTGTGCGCACCTAGGTACCCGATCCCCCGAGCAAGGTGAATCGTGAGCGTCTTGGAGACGTTCTCGTCCGTCGGCTCCAGACCGTCAGCGACGCAGCGCTGCTTCAGCAGAGCGAGGTAGAGGTCCCCGTGCTGGCCAGCGAAGGTCTTCCAGGACATCTCGACGTTGGAGTCGGTAACGACGTCCTTGACCAGCGGCGTAGAGGCATCTGCCAGAGAGAGAGCGAGGGCCCAGCGGCACAGGACGTTCCACTGAGTGATGCCGGTGGTGCGCTTGAGACGCACCAGGCGGTCCTTGCTCGGTGTGGCGAGGCGGATGTTCTCAAGCGACATTCTGGGCTCCTACATTCCACCAGTAGCCGTCGACGACGCGGGTGGTGAAGTTCGAATCGTCGTGGACCAGGGTGTACGTGTGGGCGACAGACTTCTTCAGGCGCCCCAGCAGATACTCATCGATCTCCTCGTCCGTGGAAAGAAGGAGGACCTGTTCGCTGGCGTGCGGGAAGTAGCGGTCTACCAGGTGCTCCCGGTGACGGCTGTCGAGGCGGCCGAGAGGCGTGTCGATGACGCTGGGCAGGCGGTTGCCGGCCACCTTCATCAACCCCCACAGGAGAGACACTGCCAGGAGCTGCCGCTCGCCGGCGCTGAGCCGTCCGGGGTCGAGGGCTTCGCCTTCTCCATCGCACAGAGTGAGCGTGAACTTGTCGGTATCGATCCTCAGGTCATGGACCAGTCCCTGTTTCCGCATGAGCTCCTTGAAGCTCTGCAGCACGGCGACTTCCAGGCGGTTGATGTGGCGCTGGAGCAGAGCCTCTCCGAATCGTTCGAGAGTGCTGCGGGCCTTCTCCGAATACTTGATGATTCGCTCGACCTCTTCGGCCTTGACCTTGGTTTGGACGAAACTCTTGTGAGCTCGCTCCAGAGCGGCCGTGACGTTCTCTCGGCGCCGCTTCAGCTCAAGGATCCGCTGATCGTCGCGGGCGATACCCTCCTGGATCCGGGCGACCTTCTGAATCTGCTCGTCCCGGGCGTCCTGGAGAGCTTCCACCTTGCTCTGCTCAGGGACACCGGCCAGCTGACGGTCCAGCTGGTCCACCTCCTCGGAGGCGCTGGCGGCCTGTTCCAGGAGTTGTGCCGCTCGGGCTCTATCGCGGACCAGCCCCTCGTCCAGCACGGAGATCTGCGCCAGCGCGTCGTGAGGCAGACCAAGGTCGACCTTCAGAGCAGTGGACTCCGAGCGCTTCGCCCTGTCTTGGTCCAGCTTCTCCATCACTTCGTTGCGGGCGCTCTCAGGCAGGAGCTTGAGCAGCCACTCATCGCGTTCGGTGAGGACATCGAGCACCTGCCCGGCCTCTGCCGCAGAGTGTTCATGCTTGGCCTGCTTACGCAGTTCCTTGAGCTGCGTCCCCATGAGGAGGAAGGGAAGCGGTCCTGCTGCCAATTGGATCAGCGAGGTACGGAGGTCGGCCAGCTGGCCAGCTGCGCGCCTACGCTCGGCGTCCAGCTCAACGCGGCGCTCGAAGAGCCCGCCTCCCTCCTTCTTGAACTCATCCTCCAGGGAGCCGAGATCACGTTCAGCCTTGCGAAAGGTCCTCGCGCGATCAGCACGCTCTTGCGCTGCTACATCCAACTCCGCCTGAACAGAGGCAAGCTCTTGTTCCTGAGCGTGGATGTTGTCCATCAGATGTTGCTCTTCGTCGGAAAGCTTCTGACGGCGCTGAAGCGCGAGGAGGTCGGTGCGAAGTTGCTCCACCGTGCTTACACCGAGCAGCGAGTGAATAGCTGACTCGATGACGGTCGCTGCGCGCTCGGGATCGGCGAGCGACTCGATCTTCTCCCCGTCGAAGAAGGACAGCGACGCGACTTCCAGCGGGAGCAGGTCCTCGACATGGTCAGCCCACCCCTGGCTGAGATGTCGGCTGTACTTGAGCCCGGGCTGTGCACGGCACGTCTCCTGGCCCTTGTCGCCGTAGTTCTCGTCCACTTGGACGTTGAGGAACTCCTTCAAGGACTTGCTGCTGGTGTGCCAGCTCCGGTCGACCTTGTAGTAGTGCACCTTGGCGTCCACCGTGACGGTGAACTCCAGGGTGATCGACGCGCCGCGGGTCGGGTCGTGCTGTCGGTTGATGCTCTCGCGAAGGAAGGTCTCGTACGACTTGTTGCCGCGGCTGCTGCACCGGGCTCGGGGGCCGTAGAGCACGAGCTGGATGGCGTCGAGGAGGGTTGTCTTGCCGCAGCCGTTGAGACCGCCGATCAGGATGATTGGCTTGTTCTTCTTCACGGTGAGGTCAAGAGACTGCTTACCTCGGTACGCCCCGAACTCTTCGAGGGTGATCTTACGCAGGAGCATCGATGCCAGTCTCTTCGTCGAAAGTCAGGGTGGTCTCTGCATCCTTGCGCCACTGCTTCTTGCGCTGAGCGAATGCGAACGCGTCGTCGCGGTCCTCGTAGAAGCCCTTCTGGACAGCCGACTCAAGGGCCTGGAAGAGGCCGGAGCGCCGGGACATGGTCCGGTACTTACGCTCGACGGAGAGCAGCTCTCGCACCATGTCGTAGTGCAGATCGTCGCCCTCACAGACCTCCTTGAGGAGCTCCATTTCGTCAGCGCCCATCACTAGTTGCTCGTCGAGGGCACCGCCGGGGAACTCCTCGCCTGTTGCCTCCGTGTAGATTCGCGGCACGGTGTCTTCGACCTCGTGCTTGTCGAAGACCCAGATACGGCGGATTTCGTGGAGTTCGGCAGGCGTGATCAGCTCGATATTGCGAACATGCTCGGGAGCGTGGGCCCTGATCCAGGTTTGGGCGTCGAGGAGGTCCTTGAGCCATTTCTCCCGGAAGCTCTGCAGGTACGGGCCGTGTACGACCACGTCTTCACCGTCGCTGCGACGGGTGAAAAGATTCACCTGACCGTTCATCCGGCGGAAGTCGCGGGCCGGCCGGTCGGGGCGGGCGTGGGGCAGCTTCTTGACCGGGTTGTAGTCGGGGTCGTCCTTGTCCTCGACGAAACCGAAGGGGGAGTCGAGCTTGTCCCGCAGATCCAGGAGTGGCTGCATCCACTCCTTTTCCTCGTCGTTGCTGATCATGGCTGTCATGGACTTGTCCTGCTCGACCAGGGTGCAGGTCCAGCAGCCGAAGCGGCTGGATCCGCAGGAGGGCGTGGTCGAGTCCACGACCAGCGGGCACTCACCGTCTTCCGAAGCGCCCTGGTACATGGTCAACAAGTCGTGATTGTTGTAGCCCCAGGGATTGGGCTTCTGCATCAGGTATTCCCAGACGTCGTCGTTAGTCCAGTCCTCGACCGGGCTGTAGACGAGCGAGTTGGGAAGATTCGCGTTGGGAGAGAGACGGTCGCGGACGCGCCGCTTCTCGTGCTTCTCCATCGCACGAGCGCGGGCCTGGCTCTCCGTCTTCCGGATACCGAGGACCATGATGGCCTCGCCGTGGGCCGCCACGACGTTGCGGATGAAGGAGTTCGACGGCTTGATTTTGAGTCGCTCGGTGCACCAGCGGAACTTCGGACGCGGTGCCGGGTAGCCGCGGCCGATGAGGTTGACCCAGAAGGTGTCCTTGATCTCCGGGGTCAGCTTGTGCGGCTCGACGGGGAGACCCTGCTCAGCAGCGGCCTTCTCCATAGTTTCCAGCGACGTGGTGACCCAGGCAGCCACTACAGGGTTCTCGACCAGGGTGTCCGTGCTGATGACGTGAACTGTCTTGGTCCGCTTATCGGCTGGAAGTTCCTTGAGAGCAGTCCAGACCAGCTGGAGGACAGCAGTGGAGTCCTTGCCACCGCTGTAACCGATGACCCAAGGAACCTCGTCCGCGGTATACAGCTCGCGGATCTCCTCGGTCAGCTCTGTGGTGACCTCGTCGAGCGACCGCCCGTCGAACGGCAGCCGACGAACGGCGGGGATCCCAAGAGGTAGCGGAGTACTCATGCTTCGCCTCGCAGATAGGCGTCTTCCACACGCTGTTCCTCTGGGCTGAGGTCCAGGTCAAGGTGGGTACGCAGGTAGTTCACGGTCAGGGTTACGTTCTGGTGACTCTTAGAGACGCGGCCTCCCACGATCGCGCGTCCTTCCCAGTGGGGATTCACCCGGGTCCAGTTCACAGTCGTCAACGGTTCCAGTTGCTCCTTCCACTTGGACGGTGCGGTGGACTCCCGCAACAGGGAGTTCCCGATACGGCCCAAGGCGTGGAGCGCGATGCCGTGGCTGTGAATGAAGTCCCGGCGCATCTCCGTCGCGGAAAGTTCTTTGGCACGGACCTGTGCCCACTCCGGGAGCGACCTGTCGATCGCCTCCCAGTACGACTGCGCGAGATCGGTGGCCTTGGCGCCCTCGATCTCCAGTCCCTGCAACAGGGCTTGGGTTCCGAAGTAGAGCGCGCTGAGCGTGAACATCTTCCGGGACCGAGGCGAGAGGTTACTCTTCTCCATCTCGACGTAGCCCTTGAAGGTGGTCGACTGGCTGATCATCGTGCGGACCACTAGGGACGACGTGTCCCGATGGTCGTAGAGGACGCCAATGGAGCGCGCCGGTCGCACCGCGTGCCGGTTGAGGTCGGCGAACATCTGCTGGGAGCGGGCAAGCCCGGCGTCCTGAAAGAAGACGACGGCGATTGTTTCCTCGCCGAGATCGGGGTTCTCCCTGAGTGCGAGCTCGATGGCGGCGCGACGGTGCTGACCGTCGTTGATCAAGAACCGAGCGTCCATGGGGATCCGGAGCTGCCCTGTACGGAAGCCGACACCGTCAGGGCTGTGGCTCTCGAAATCCATGTCCCCGTCGACGGAGGCAGTGAGGGCACTGAAGATGTAGTCGTCCGGGTTGTCCAGGATGTACTTGGACAGGGCGGGTAGGCGTCCCTTGTTGAGGATGCGCTGGGCGCGCAGCTCGGGGGACAGCTCCTCCTCGTCGAAGATGAAAATCTTGGGGATCAGGCGTAGCGGGCACATCGAGACATAGAACTCGCGACCAGCCTGGATGCCGCGAATCGCCGGGAAGGTGTACTCAAACCCGGTAGATGCGCGTGGGGCGACGACTCGGGTCGCAGGTGCCACGGTTTCGTTCTCCACTTCGGCAACTTTAACGTACTCGTGGTCGCTGGCGTCCCTCGTTCGATGCATCAAGGCATCCCCCTGTGCGTGGAGGGCACAGCAGGAGCAGTGGAGGCGATCAGCGGGCGGGTGCACCCGTCTTGGCGCATTGCCACCCGCGGGATGACGTGAGCTGCTTTTGTTGTTGACGTGCAGAGAGACATCCTGCCGCGAGTCAGCAGGTAACGTGTGTACGTTAACGGGTTGACGTACACGGCAACAGATGGATGACCAAGAAGTGGGTGGCTGATTTGGTGGCGTACCTGGATGTGGCAGCAACGACACGCGTCGACCCCCGGGTCGCGGACGTGGTGCTCCACTGGATGACCGAAGACTTCGGGAATGCCGGCAGCCGTACTCATGAATACGGAACCAGGGCGAAGAGGGCGGTCAAGGAGGCGCGGACGTTCCTGGCAGGAACAGTCGGCGCCAAGGTGGAGGAGGTCATCTTCACTAGCGGGGCCACCGAGTCCAACAACATCGCACTCCTGGGTATCGCCCCGTACGGCGAGACGCATCAGCGCCGCCACATCATCACGTCCGCTATCGAGCACAAAGCAGTCGTTGAGCCCCTGCTGCATCTCCAGAGCAAGGGGTTCGAGGTCGACTTCCTGGAGCCCGGGCCTTCGGGCCGCATCACTACGGAGTCCGTGCTGGAGAAGCTGCGTCCGGACACCCTCCTGGTCTCGCTCATGCATGTGAATAACGAGACCGGTGTCATCCAACCGGTAGCTGAGCTCGCGCGGAAGCTGCGGGAGACGCCAACGTACTTCCATGTGGATGCTGCCCAGGGGTACGGGAAGCTTCCCGAGGATCTGAAGGCCCCCATCGATTTGATCAGCATCAGCGGCCACAAGGTAGGGGCACCGAAGGGGGTGGGAGCGCTGATCACACGCCGACGAGGCTGGGACAAGGTGCCGCTGGAACCGATCATGTTTGGCGGCGGGCAGGAGAGAAAGCTTCGCCCGGGGACGCTGCCTGTACCGCTCATCATGGGGTTCTACGAGGCCGCCAAGATCTTCCAGGAGACGCGAGGGAACTGGGAGCGGGAGGCACGCGAGATGCGCGAGCGCATCCTGGTGGCACTGGCCAAGACGCGGTTCAGGATCAACGGCGATGCAGAACACTCGGTGCCACACATCCTGAACGTGACCTTCGAGGGGCTGAACGCGGAAGCGCTGATCGTGAGGCTGAAGAGCCAGGTCGCGGTCGCTACCGGGTCGGCGTGCACCAGCGCTTCGTACACGCCGAGTCACGTCCTGACTGCGATGGGGCTTCCCGAGGACGTCGCCGCAAATGGGCTGCGCTTCTCCTGGTTCCCCAGTCAGGTTCTCGACTTCGATCCGGAGGAGCTTGCGGAGGCCGTGGCACGGATGCAGCCGGACGCCTCCTCCTGAAGGGGGCGGGCCTCCCCTAGATCAGCCGACTGCGCGGCGCACCAGACGGTGGCCGCGCAGTACGCGTCCGCAGCGAATCAGCTCGGCTTCCCAGCCGTGCTCAGTGCCGATGAGGTGAGGGTGCTCGTAAAGGCCGGCCTTGATTTCCGAGTCGGTGAGACGGCGGTACTTCTGGGAGTCCGGGTCATCAGACGGCAAGAACTCGTGCTTCCTGTGGAGCAGAGGGCGATTGGTCGAGTCGGCGTAGGAGATGTGTGAAGTCTCGAGCGTCTGCAGGTCTACGAGGTACGACGACGCGATCCGGGGATGAGGGTCCGTGTCGAACTCTGGGTAGTCGAGCCAGCTCACTGCGCGACCCTGGTGCTTGAGTTTGGCGACAGCCCACTGCTGAGGGCGTCCGGCGGCGATCGAGGCGCAGTACTCGTACAGACGCAGGATGGTCGGCATACGATCGACCGCTCGGCGGTGCACGTAGAGCGCGGTCTGAGTGAGCTTGCCGACAGCGGATCCGTGCATGGCGCTGCGTACGTAGCTGTCGTCCCGGAGTTTCAGGAGGAGGCGGTCCGCCCGTTGGCACGCCTCCTTGTACGAGGAGAAGAATGCGCGGACGTCGAGTCGGATGCTGAGCGGCAAGCTACTGAAGGGGCCGCGCCCGTTGAAGAGCTCGACAGCCAGGAAGAGCAAGGTGTTGAGGGTGGTGCGCTTTCCAGCCTCGTTGATCTTGTCCGCGTCGGCAGAGTCGCGGGTGAGGCGCTTGAGCTCGCCGGGTTTGAGGGGGGCGAGCAGCTCTGCCACGGAGCGTGGCATCTCCTCGACGTGGGGTGGCCGGCCACGTCGCTCGACGTAGTCGATGAGTGACGCGATGGCCGTGGTGGTGTCCTCGGAGGCGAGCCATTCAGCGTTCGGCACGATGCGGTTGGCGAGGTAGCTCAGGCGAGCGCTGTCATTCTTGAACGCGTAAACGATGCCGGGGGCCGCGGAGACGCAGCGTGTGCCCGTGGCCTCCTCAACGTAATTGCGGATCTCGCTGGAGCCGAAAAGGTGCTGGAAGGTGCGGCGGCTGGTGAGGAGGCCGTCCCCGAACTCCTCACCCCGGACCTTGGACTTCTCCCAGGTGAGGCGAGTGGAGACGATCAGGACAGTGGTCGCCAGCTCCCAGGCGCGTAGCAGCGTCTGGCGACGCTCATCCAGATCCTCGATGACGTTGAGTACGTAGGTGAGCAGGACGACGTCGGATGGAGCGGTGGGTGAGTCGGGACTGTAGTACGGGTCCCAGCCAGTGATGCGGCAGTTGAGCCGTTTCAGTGATCTGACGTCTCCGCCGCGCCCGCATCCGTAGTCAAGGACTGTTCGGTCCGGAGCGAGTTGTCTGTCCGCCAGTGCTTGGCGGGCAGGGGCGGAAAGGGCGGCTCGGCCGATCGCTGTGCGGCGGCGGTCACTGTTCCAAGACTCCTGCATCGCGCCTCGCTGGGGTGTCCGTGGTGAGTGCAGGGTACCCAGCGGGCCCTTGGCCTGTCCGCGGGATCAGGAATTCCGTGAGGGCTAGCGCGGATTCCGCCTGCGACGGCACACGCCCGGAACTCCGGAGATGGGGGCGAGGAATGACAGCCAGCCTTCCGTGAAGGTCTATCAGTTAGCCACCAGAACTGAAACCCAGGGCAGGGGGCAAGTCAACCGTCCCTAGCCTGCAGCAGACCCCAGCGCCCTGGCGGGAAGGGCCAGGGGGGCAACGCAACGGAGCCGCTGATATACCGGTTTCAGTGGCCACTAACTGATCGTTTCAGAATGAAGTTTGTTGCAACCCTTGGCAGGTGGTTCACATGTCGGCAGGATCTGCTGGGTGTCTGCTGATCTTGTGTCTGATGACCTGTGGGAACGTGTGGCTCCGCTGCTGCCGGTTCGTGCGCCGCGTCGGCGCCGCTACCCAGGGCGGTTGCGGGCCGATGACCGGGCTGCTCTGCGGGGCATCGTTTACGTGCTGCGCAAGAGTGTGAGCTGGCGGGACGTGCCGGCAGAGCTCGTCGGGTGCAGCGGGGTGACGGCCTGGCGCCGTCTGCGGGACTGGACCGAGGCCGGAGTCTGGCCACGCCTGCACGAAGTCCTGCTGGCAGGTTCTGCTTCTCCGGCGGCACCTACTGCTTCGCCCTGGCCCGCTTCGGCACCCACGCGGACGCCGAGATCCTCACCGCTACCTCCCCCGCACCGACCTCCGCTACGACCAGCCCGCGGCCCTCGGTGCCCTCCTCCGCCTCGACGCCCACCATGCAGACCGCTTCACCCAGCCTGACGGCCTCTGGGACCAGTGGGTCAACGCGCTGGCCCACCTCCGCGACCACCCCGCCTACGCCCCTGCCGAGCTTCGCCGCGGGACGGACCTCCAATGCGACGTCGCCAACGGCTGGTCCCGCTCTTGACCCCACACCGAATGCGATGGCCCGACCACGGCACCTCGGGCACCGTTTTTGTCTACTGCAACTCAACTACTCTGAAATACTTGGCAGATAAATAGAGCTGGTTCGAGACCGGCAAGAGAGGAAGCACCATGTCGTACTCACTGGTCGTCGGTGAGCCGTACCCGAGACAGGTCGACTGGCCGCAGTCCGGAGCTAACCTGGTGCTCCACACGAGCTACGTCGAGGTCATCTACTCGTTCGACGGTCTCACGCCGGGCGAGCAGGCCGCTTTCACGACCGGCTCAGCGGCACTCGCGGTCACCGTCGGGGACAGACACTTGATGTGGTGCTATCGCTTCGAGGCCCCGACAAGGCCCGGAGCGCCGAAGGCGAGTCTCGGCTGGGGTGACTCGCCATGGGAGGTGTATCGCCAACGCGACCGCACTGTCGGCGTGCCCGGGCGGCAGGGTGAGCCCTTCACCGCGCACATGGTGCTCGTCGATGCCTCGACCGGCATCATCGAGGGTCTGCGCACGGCCGAGATAAGCAAGGACATCGCGGACGCGCTCCGGTACGGCATCGCCCGTCAGGTCGCGCTGCCCTACGACCATGAGGCCGCATCGCGTGAGATCGACGCGATGTACAAACGACACCCCAGCACACAGAGCCTCCTGAGAGAGGCCATCGCCGGCCAGCAGATCCCCGCTCTCGACAGCTGACCGATCAGCCTCATCCATGAGGCACCGATACCGGTGGTCAACGAACTTCGCGAAGAGCCAAGCCCGTTGGGATACGTATCCTTCCACTCAGGTTGAAGGCTAGGGCAGGAGCCACGAAGGTGCAGTCGTTCTCTGCCATGCGCATCGAGCACCGTAGGCGATAGGGGGAGACGGCATGGAGCTCCAAATCACCGTCGATACACACGGCGACGACACAGCGGCCCACGATCTGTACTACTGGCTCCGGCAGGATCGCGAACTCCGACGTCACGCACAGGTCGAGCTAGCGCTACCTGCTAGTGTCCTGCGCCGGAAATCCTGGCGTTAAGTTGCTACGGTTTCAGGATGTCGTTTCCGGGACGTTCTTCCGTCGAGTTCGTGTTGACCGCTGACGAGCGTGACCAGCTGGTGCGCTGGTCACAGGGGGCGTCGAGGTTGGCTGTCCGGGCGCGCATTGTGCTGCGGTGTGCCGAGCCGGACGTTGTGTACGCACGGGTCGCCGATGACTTGGGTGTGTCGGCCATGACGGTCGGCAAGTGGCGTAAGCGGTTTTCGGAGTCACGGCTGGAGGGCCTGGCGGACACCGACCGGCCGGGGCGGCCGAAAGCCGGCCTGTCTCTGAGCGATCTTGAACGTGAACAGCTGACGCGTTGGGCCCGTCGGGCGAAGTCCTCGCAGGCATTGGCGTTGCGGTCGAGGATCGTGCTGGCGTGCGCCGAGGACACGTCGAACAAACGGGTCGCCGACCGGCTGGGGACCTCGGTGTCCACGGTGGCCCGGTGGCGGCGTCGGTTCGTTGAGCTGCGGCTGGAAGGTCTGGCCGACGAACTGCGTCCGGGCCGGCCACCGTCGATCCTCCTCGACCGGGTCGAGGAGGTCGTCGTTGCCACGCTGGAGACGTCGCCGCGTGATGCCACGCACTGGTCGCGGGCGTCGATGGCCGAGCGGACCGGCCTGTCGAAGTCGACGATCGGACGGATCTGGCGGCAGTTCGATCTGAAGCCGCACGTCCAGGACACGTTCAAGCTGTCCGCGGATCCGCAGTTCGTGGAGAAGGTCGTTGATGTCGTCGGCCTCTACCACCATCCGCCGGAGAAGGCGGTGGTGCTGTGTGTGGACGAGAAATCCCAGGTGCAGGCCCTGGACCGCACGCAGCCGGTCCTGCCGATGATGCCCGGCATGCCCGAACGGCGCACCCACGACTACCAACGGCACGGCGTGACCAGCCTGTTCGCCGCGTTTGACATCGAAGACGGAAGCGTCATCAGCTCCCTTCACCGCCGTCATCGGGCCGTGGAGTTCAAGAAGTTCCTGGTCAAGATAGACAAGGCTGTGCCGGCTGAACTCGACGTCCACCTGATCTGTGACAACTACGCCACTCACAAAACGCCCGCGATCAGAGCCTGGATCGGACGGCACCCTCGATTCCACGTCCACTTCACACCGACTGGTTCCAGCTGGATCAACCAGGTCGAGCGGTGGTTCGGGCACCTCACCGACAAGCTCATCCGCCGCGGGACCCACCGATCGGTCCAAGCGCTCGAGGCCGACATCCGCGCCTGGATCCAGACCTGGAACGAGGACCCCAAGCCGTTCACATGGACCAAGAGCGCCGACCAAATCCTCAACTCGTTATCGAAATATATCGCCAGAATTTCCGGCGCAGGACACTAGCACTTCTGGCCGCATGAACGCGGGAGAGACCATCAACATGTTCGTCAGCAACGGTCTTGCCGCCGCGAGCCTGTTGGTGAACGTCGTGGTTGCCTGGCGAACCTCCCGCCCATCGCCATCCGGTCCGGTCGTCTTCGGTCACGATGGAATGACCGTGACAGTCCACGACACATCAGAGGACACTCTGCGTCGCGTCGCGGCCCTGCTGACATCCGCACCTCCCGAAGAAGCGCCAGGGACCATCGTCACGAGCCAGACGTCGGCGCCCTCCATCTCCGAAGATCAGTAATGCGTCTGCCTGATCCTGACGCAACTCGTGTAGTGCTGATTGGGGTGGCCGAATACCAGCACTTCCCGCCTTTGCCGGCGGTCCGCAACAACCTCACCAAGCTGGCCAAGCTCTTCAGGTCCCCCCTCGGTGGGGGCCTTCCGGACAGGCATTGCACAACCGTACTCAACCCCACTGACATCGTCAGTGCACTCGACCCCGTACACCGGGCGGCGAGTGAAGCGTCGGACACCCTGGTGGTGTACTTCGCCGGCCACGGTATGCCGATGTCCGATGGCTCCCTCCGTCTCGCCGTGCGCAACTCAGAACGGGGCAGGAAACAGTACGCGTCCGTGGCCTTCGACGACCTCCGTGCCGAAGTGTTGGACAGCATGGCTGCCAACAAGGTAGTGATCCTGGACTGTTGCTACAGCGGTGCTGCGCTGCAGGGGTTCATGGGGAGCACCGATGAGGTCGCGGACGGGACCATCATCGAAGGCACCTACGTCATGACCGCCTCAGCAGCGACACAAGCGGCCATGGCTCCCCCGCATGCCCCGCTTACAGCGTTCACCGGCGAACTCGTCAAAGCGATTGCCAAGGGCATAGCTGGAGTGCCGGACCCGCTGGACATGAGCTCCCTGTACAGGCACGTGCATGGTCAACTGAAATCGCAGGGAATGCCACTGCCCCAGCAACGAGCCAGCGGCCTGGGGCACGACATCGCACTGTTCCACAACAAATGGCGCCAACCCACAGAGAAACCGACACTTTCGACAAAGCGCGAGGAATGGTTCCGCGAGATCCATCATGAACTGCTCGGGCGCTTGAGGGATGTATCGGCATTTGCGCAAGGCAAGCTCCGTCCTGAGTTCGGCGATTCGACACTCATCCGCTCCCTGCTGGTAGCGCGAATCGCGACCCAACTCGCCCAGGGCAAAAGCACGACGGTCATCAGCGGCATGCTCGCGTCCAGCGGGGTCTTCGCTACTCCTCACCCCAACGCTGACGAACTCTGCGAACTCATCACCGAGGTCCAATTCGCATATGAAACAGACGGGCTGGCCAACAGCGTCTCATCCCTCGGAGGTCTGGGACTTTCCCCTTGGGCGCCAGAGAGTACGTACATCCTACTGATCGAATACTGGGCCGCCCAGCGAGGCCGCTCGATGCCTCGTCCGCGCGTGGAGCGGGAACTCAGCGAGCTTTGGGACACCGCGGACACCCGTGTCCTGAGCGCGATCTCCTCGCTACCGCCCCTGCCATTGGCCACTTATCCCGACCTTTGGAAGAAGATGAAGGCCGAGCCGGATCTTCGAGTCGGCACCATCACAGCAACGATGCTCGGTGAGCGCGGTGGGAGCGATCGCGCATGGGAACACTGGATGTCCACACGCCCATGGAGCACACTTAAGGCACGCCATTTGGTTCAGCTTGGCGGCGATCTCGTCCGGTGCAAGGAAGCTCAGCAGACCCTCGCTCAGTACGTCCATCTAACACCAGCG
Source organism: Streptomyces sp. NPDC091649 (assembly GCF_044756785.1). Taxonomy (NCBI): domain Bacteria; kingdom Bacillati; phylum Actinomycetota; class Actinomycetes; order Kitasatosporales; family Streptomycetaceae; genus Streptomyces; species Streptomyces sp. NPDC091649. Next base: position 744,988 of record NZ_JBIVTR010000001.1, read on the forward strand.
GACCATAACTCCCGTGCAGTCTTTGTACGGGCAGCAGAGATCATCGACGAGCAGTTGAAGGACATCGAACTAGCTATCGAAAGTATGAGCGACATCGAGTACGACTTGCTACGCGAGCGCACAGCGGACGAGCACTTCCAAGACGGCTGCCTTGCCACCTTCAGCAAGCACCTCCTGAAGCGCTCTCAATTCTTCACGCCCTTCGAAGAACATAAGATGAACCATGGCACGTGGGCTGCAATTCCCTGGTGGTCCCTAGTCGTTCACAGTAAACAAGAACAGCGGGCAGTTGAGGACTTCCTGAAACGCGGCGGCCTCCAACTGGGTGTCCACACCGCAAGTCCCGACGCCGAGGAACTCGTCATCAGCTGTGAGGAACCCGGCCTCGGACCTTCGTGGACAGCCGCCCGGCTCATCTTCGACCTTCGCGACGTCGTACATGCCTGCGAGGTGCTCCTTCTAGGGCGACGGCAATCTGTGGTTGTGGACTTCCTCACCGAGCACATCAATGAGTGGGACGATCGGCAAGTGCATCTGGCTGGAAGTCTCGACCTCGCGCTCGGGCCGGAGATCGGCGCGAAACTGACCGATGTCGCAACCTGTGCCCTGCGCAGACTTTTGCCGGGTTCTTCTGGCCCAGCGCTCTACCACGATGGAGTGCCGGCTCTTGATCGGCTCCTAAGCTCGTCACGACTTCCGAAGATCGCTCGCTGCCCGCGCTAGCCTGGAAGACGCAATGGCGCCACGGGATAGCCTCGGCATCCGAATGAGCTGCGCCATGCTCTGCCCCGAAGGCTGCCCTGACCGCTCGCTGTAGAGCCCAGGGGGAGGAGCGGACCCGGGCCGCCGTCGACAAGGCGTACGCGGACCAGTCCGCCGAGTCCCAGCCGTAGGTCGACGAAGCGGCGTAACCGCCCCCCGCGTGCCGGACTCATCCACCACGCTGCGGACTCCGTGCGGACCACAAAGGCCGCCCAACCCGCTCCGCCGCAGGTCAGACGGCCTTTCGCCGAACGTATTAGACGTTGAAGCGGAACTCCACCACGTCCCCGTCCTGCATGACGTACTCCTTGCCCTCCATGCGGGCCTTGCCCTTGGCGCGGGCTTCGGCGACCGAGCCGGTCTCGACCAGGTCGTCGAAGGAGATGATCTCCGCCTTGATGAAGCCCTTCTGGAAGTCGGTGTGGATCACACCGGCCGCCTCCGGGGCCGTGGCGCCCTTCTTGATGGTCCAGGCGCGGGCTTCCTTCGGGCCTGCCGTGAGGTAGGTCTGGAGGCCCAGGGTCTCGAAGCCGACGCGGCCGAGGGTGGCGAGGCCGGGCTCTTCCTGGCCCATGGACTGGAGCAGTTCGAGGGCCTCGTCGTCGTCGAGTTCGATCAGCTCGGACTCGATCTTGGCGTTCAGGAAGATCGCCTCGGCGGGGGCGACCAGGGCGCGCTGCTCGTTCTTGAAGTCCTCGTCGACCAGTTCGTCCTCGTCGACGTTGAAGACGTACAGGAACGGCTTGACCGTGAGCAGGTGCAGCTCGTGGAGGAGCCGGCCCTTCTCGGTGGCCGCCGTGATGCCTGCGGCGAACAGCGTCTGGCCGGACTCCAGGACCTTCTGGGCCTCCTCGACGGCGGCGAGGACCGCGACCTTCTCCTTCTGGAGGCGCGATTCCTTCGTCAGGCGCGGCACGGCCTTCTCGACGGACTGGAGGTCGGCGAGGATCAGCTCGGTGTTGATCGTCTCGATGTCGTCCTTCGGCGAGACCTTGCCGTCGACGTGGACGACGTTGTCGTCCTTGAAGGCCCGGATGACCTGGCAGATCGCGTCGGACTCGCGGATGTTCGCGAGGAACTTGTTGCCCAGGCCCTCACCCTCCGAGGCACCCCGGACGATGCCGGCGATGTCGACGAAGTCCACCGTCGCCGGCAGGAGCCGCTGCGAGCTGAAGATCTCCGCGAGCTTGTTCAGGCGCGGGTCCGGGACGCCGACCACGCCGACGTTCGGCTCGATCGTGGCGAACGGGTAGTTGGCCGCCAGCACGTCGTTCTTGGTCAGGGCGTTGAACAGGGTCGACTTGCCGACATTCGGCAGACCGACGATTCCGATCGTGAGCGACACTTTGGCGACTTCCTGGAGTGAGGAGGGGGTCAGGGGCGTCCGGGTCCGGACCGGGTGTTCGGGCCGAGTCCCGGAGTGGACCGATTCTCCAGTTTACGGGCCGGGCTGATGGGCCCGGACAGTGCGGTTTGCGGGCCGCTGCCACCGGCCCGGACCGTACGGCGTGCCCGTCCCTCTCCCACCGGTCCGGAGCGGGCGGCACCCGGGCCCCCTTCCCTGGTTCCCCCGGCCCGAACAGTGCGGCACCCCGGCCCCTCCCCCGGGCCGAACCGGGGCGGCGCCCCGCCCACTCCCCCGGCCCGAACAGTGCGGCTTTCGGCCGTGTGACATCGAACGCATCCCCAAGCTCGGCCAAAGCGCGTGTCCAACGCCTGATTCCCGGCTCCCCGCGACCTACGTTGTGCAAGTGGAGCAGCACAGGACACGTCCCCCGCAGCGCAGGCAGCCCCGGCAGGCCGCGCCCGCGCCGACCGTCCCGCCCGTCCCAGGTGGTCCGGCCGGTGAGAGTTCCGCCGTGTACCGGGTGCGGGTGCGCAGCGTGCCGCCCGTGGTCCTCGCTCTGCGGCGGTTCCCCAACCCCCGGCTGACCGGGGTCGGGGCCGGGCTGTTCGCCGCCCTGACCATGTTCGTGCTCGCCTGCGTCGACCGGCTGCTGTTCGACAGCTCGGAGATCGTCTACGGGGTGCTCTTCCTGCCCGTCAGCGCGCTGACGGCGCTCTGGGTCCGCCCCGCCGACCTGGTCACCGCGCCGATCAGCGTGCCGATCGCCTTCGCGGTGGGGGTGCTCCCGGTCTCCGGCGGCTCGGACGGCTTCGGCGGGCAGGTCATGGGCCTGGTCACCGCCCTCGCCGTGCACGCCGGCTGGCTGTACGGCGGGACGCTGGTCGCGGGCCTCATCGCCTCCGTACGCAAGGTCCGCCACATGCGGGCCCGGCGGCGATACGTGCTGGCACAGGGGCGCGACGCCGCTCCCGAGCGGGCGCCCCGAACAGCCGCCGCAGCAGCCGACGCCGCGGATTCCGTACGAGCCGGGACGGGCGCGGCGGCCCGGCGTACGCCCCGGCCCTGAGCCCGCGTCGGGGCGGCCTCACCTCCGCCGCCCCGGTTCCCTGTCCCCGGGTGCACCACTGTTCCCCGATGAACCGCGGTACCCCAGGGGGCCCGCCGCCCCCAGCGTGGCCCCGTGTACCCGGGTGGCGTTGCGCCCTGGCGACGTACTCCTGCGCTGCTTCGGCTCTCGTACCGCTGTCGTCCGACGCCGCTGTAAAGCGGTTTCCGACGCCGTTGTAAAGCGGTTGTCGCCTCGCGCCGCTGTGTGTGCGGCGCTGGTGATGCTGTCTCCCGGTCGCGGTGTCCCCGCTCCATGCCTTGAGGCCGTCGGGGCCGCTCAGCCCGTGCCGTGTGCCGTGCCGGCCGACGCCGCCATCGCCGCTCCCACGATGCCCGCGTTGTTCTGCAACTGCGCCGGGACCACCTCGGCCCGGACCTTTTCGATCAGCGGCAGGAACTTCTCCGCCTTGCGGCTCACGCCGCCGCCGATGACGAACAGCTCGGGCGAGAACAGCATCTCCACGTGCAGCAGGTACTTCTGGACCCGGTGCGCCCAGTGCTGCCAGCTGAGGTCCTCGTCCTCCTTGGCTTTCGTGGAGGCGTGCTTCTCGGCTTCGCGGCCGTGCAGCTCCAGGTGGCCCAGCTCGGTGTTGGGGACGAGCCGGCCGTCGGTGAAGACCGCGCTGCCGATGCCCGTGCCGAACGTCAGCATGATGACCGTGCCCGTGCGGCCCTTGCCCGCGCCGAAGGTCATCTCGGCGATCCCGGCCGCGTCCGCGTCGTTCAGGACGGTGACGGGCCGGCCGATCCGCTCGCCCAGCAGGGCCCGGGCGTCCGTGTCGATCCAGCCCTTGTCGACATTGGCCGCGGTACGGGTGACCCCGTCCGTGACGACCCCCGGGTACGTGATGCCGATGGGGCCCGACCAGTCGAAATGGCCGACGACCTCGGCCACGCAATCGGCCACGCGCGTGGGCGTGGCCGGATGCGGTGTCAGCACTTTGTGGCGCTCCCGCGCCAGGTCTCCGCGGTCAAGGTCCACGGGGGCGCCCTTGATCCCGGATCCGCCGATGTCCACGCCGAAGATCTCCATGGAACCCACGGTACGGGGCGGCCGGGCCCCTTGCGCGGCTACTCGGCGGAAAGGGCGGCGGCCTCGGCGCGCAGGTCGCGGCGCAGCTCCTTGGGGAGGGAGAAGGTGATCGACTCGTCGGCCGTCTTCACCGTCTCCACGTCGGCGTAACCGCGCTGTCCGAGCCATTCCAGAACGCCGTCGACGAGGACGTCGGGGACGGAGGCCCCCGAGGTCAGGCCGACCGTGGTCACGCCCTCCAGCCACGCCTCGTCGATCTCGTCGGCGAAGTCGACCAGGTGGGCGGCGGGGGCTCCGGCGTCCAGGGCGACCTCGACCATGCGGATGGAGTTCGAGGAGTTCTTGGAGCCGACCACGATGACCAGCTCGGCGTCCTCGGCGAGCTTCTTCACCGCGATCTGGCGGTTCTGGGTGGCGTAGCAGATGTCGTCGCTGGGCGGCGAGAGGAGGTTGGGGAACTTCGCCTTGATGGCGTCGACCGTCTCCATCGTCTCGTCGACGGACAGGGTGGTCTGGGAGAGCCAGACGACCTTCGACTCGTCGCGGACCTCGACGTTCGCGACGTCCTCGGGGCCGTCGACCAGGGTGATGTGGTCGGGAGCCTCGCCGGAGGTGCCGATGACCTCCTCGTGCCCCTCATGGCCGATCAGGAGGATGTCGTAGTCCTCCTTGGCGTACCGGACGGCTTCCTTGTGGACCTTGGTGACCAGCGGACAGGTCGCGTCGATGGTGGCGAGCTTTCGCTCGGCCGCCTCCGCGTGGACCGTGGGGGCGACCCCGTGCGCGGAGAACATCACGATGGAGCCCTCGGGCACCTCCGCGGTGACGTCCACGAAGATCGCGCCCTTCTTCTCCAGGGTCTGCACGACGTACTTGTTGTGCACGATCTCGTGGCGCACGTAGATCGGGGCCCCGTACTGCTCCAGGGCCTTCTCGACGGCGATCACGGCGCGGTCCACGCCCGCGCAGTAGCCACGGGGTGCGGCGAGCAGGACACGGCGGGCAGGAGTTGCAGTCATGCGACCCATCGTAAGGCCGTGGCGAACAAGCGCGGGGACGGCCGGATCGGGAGACTGGTCGCGGTGCGTGTGCGGTAACGACGGACGGTGATGGAGGGACGATGTCCTCAGGGTCGGAGAGCGGGCCGGGCAGCGGTTCGGGCGGCGGAGCGGGGAGCGGACCGGGCAGCGGTTCGGACAGTGGCTCGGGGAGCGGACCCGGGGGCGGTCCGGGGAGCGGTTCGGGGAGCGGTTCGGGGAGCAGCACGGAAGAGGGCAGGCTGCGGCGGACGCTGGGGTTCAGGGACCTGGTCGTCTACGGGCTCCTCTTCATCGCCCCGATGGCGCCCGTCGGGGTGTTCGGCACCCTGGACGCGAAGTCCGACGGTGCGGTCGCCCTCGTCTACGTGGTGGCCACGGTGGTCATGGGGTTCACCGCCTTCAGCTACGCCCAGATGGTGCGGGTCGCCCCCTTCGCCGGTTCGGTCTTCACGTACGCCCGCAAGGGGCTCGGGGAAGGACCGGGGTTCATCGCCGGGTGGATGGCCATGCTCGACTACCTCCTGATCCCCGCCGTCGCCTATCTCTTCTCCGGGATCGCGATGAACGCGCTGGTGCCGGAGGTCTCGCGGTGGGTGTGGACCGCGATCGCGGTGCTCGTGACCACCCTGCTCAACCTGCGGGGCGTACGGGCGGCCGCCCGGGTCGGTTTCGCGGTGCTGGCCATGGAGATCGTGGTGCTGCTGGTCTTCGTGGTCTCGGCCGTGGTCGTCCTCGTACGGGACGGCGCGCAGCGCGGCTGGCTGACGCCGCTGACGGGGGACACCGGCTTCTCCATGGCGGCGGTGCTGGGGGCCGTGTCGATCGCCGTGCTGTCGTATCTGGGCTTCGACGCCATCGCCTCGTTCGCCGAGGAGGTGACGGGCGGCTCGCGGAAGGTGGCGCGGGCGGTGCTGTTCTGCCTGGTGCTGGCCGGTGTCCTCTTCGTGGCCCAGTCCTACCTGGCGGCGCTGCTGGAGCCGATGAGCTCGGCGGAGCTGGCGGCGGACCCGGCGGCGCAGGGGTCGGCGTTCTACGACGCGGTGGACGCGTCGGTGGGGACCTGGCTGCACGATCTGGTGGCTGTCAGCAAGGCGATCGGCGCCGCGTTCGCCGCGCTGGCGGGGCAGGCCGCCGCCGGGCGGCTCGTCTTCGCGATGGCCCGGGAGCGGCGCCTGCCGGGATTCCTCGCGAAGGTGGACCCGGGATCGGGGGTGCCGCGGGTGGCGATCCTGTGCGCGGCGGTCGTGACGCTGGTGGCCGCCGTGTGGGCGGCCCGTCGCGATGACGGCCTGGACCATCTGGTGTCCGTGGTGGACATCGGCGCGCTGACGGCGTTCATCCTGCTCCACGCGTCGGTGGTCGGCTGGTTCGCCGTACGCCGTATGGAGGGGCCGCCGGTGTGGTGGCGGCACGTCCTGGTCCCGGTGGTCGGGGCGGGGGCGCTGGTCGCGGTCATCGTGGAGGCGACGACGTCCTCCCAGGTGGTGGGCCTCTGCTGGCTCGGCGTGGGGCTCGTCGTGCTGGCGGTGCAGGGGACGGGCCGCCGGGGCGGGGCGGAGGGCCCGGGTGGTGTGGCGGGCCGGGGCGGTGTGAAGAGGTGAGACTTCGAGTCCGTACGGCCGTGCACGGCCGTACGGACGCGGTACGGGCGCGGACGCCGTACGGGGCGCGGGGCGGGTGTCATGTCGGTGGCGGCCGATACGCTCGCCCGTATGGCTCTCAACACGTCCGCGGAAGCGCCGCTGCCCGTCGGTGAGGTGTCCCGGCTCATCGGCGGGTGGATCGACCGGCTCGGCGCCGTCTGGGTGGAGGGGCAGATCACCCAGCTCTCGCGGCGGCCCGGGGCCGGGGTCGTCTTTCTGACGCTGCGCGACCCGTCCCACGACATCTCGGTGAGCGTGACCTGCTTCCGTCAGGTCTTCGACCGGATCGCCGATGTGGTGACGGAGGGCGCGCGCGTCGTCGTGCTGGCCAAGCCGGAGTGGTACGCGCCCCGGGGGCAGCTGTCGCTGCGGGCGACGGACATACGGCCGGTCGGGATCGGCGAGCTGCTCGTGCGGCTGGAGCAGCTGAAGAAGTCGCTCGCCGCCGAAGGGCTCTTCGCCCTGGACCGCAAGAAGCCGCTGCCCTTCCTCCCGCAGCTCATCGGGCTGGTCTGCGGGCGTGCCTCCGCCGCCGAGCGCGATGTCCTGGAGAACGCCCGCCGCCGCTGGCCCGCCGTGCGCTTCGAGGTCCGCAACACCGCCGTGCAGGGCGTGAACGCGGTCGCCCAGGTCGTACAGGCGGTCGAGGAGCTGGACGCGCTGGCCGAGGTCGATGTGATCGTGGTGGCCCGGGGCGGCGGCAGCGTCGAGGATCTCCTGCCGTTCTCCGACGAGCAGTTGGTCCGGACCGTGGCCGCCTGCCGTACCCCGGTGGTCTCCGCCATCGGCCACGAACCCGACTCGCCGCTGCTGGATCTGGTCGCCGATCTGCGTGCCTCCACGCCCACGGACGCGGCCAAGAAGGTCGTCCCGGACGTGGGCGAGGAGCTGGAGCGGGTGCAGCAGCTGCGGGACCGGGCGCTGCGGACCGTACGGGGGCTGCTGGACCGCGAGGAGCGTGGGCTCGCGCACGCGCTGGGCCGGCCCGCGATGGAGCGGCCCCAGCGGCTGGTGGACGAGCGCGAGGCCGAGGTGGACGCGCTCCTGGGGCGCAGCCGCCGGGTGCTGGGCCACCTGCTGGACCGGGCCGATTCGGAGTTGTCGCACACGCTCGCCCGGGTCGTCTCGCTGTCGCCCGCCGCGACCCTGGAGCGGGGGTACGCGGTGCTCCAGCGGCCCGACGGGCACGTGGTGCGCTCGCCCGACGAGGCCGGGGCGCCCGGTGAGCCGATGCGGGCGCGGGTGTCGGAGGGCGAGTTCACGGTGCGGGTGGACGGGTGAGGCCGGCGGGCGCGGCCGACCGGTCGGCCGCGCCCGCCGGGGAGCGGGGAGGGCCGGCCTGACCGGCCGTATCGCACGGGCGGCAGCGCCCGCAATGTCGTAGCAGCTCACATCTAGGGAGGATCACATGACGGACGACGACGGGACGGCGGCGGCTGCCGCCACGGGCACGCTCGGGTACGAGCAGGCGCGGGACGAGCTGATCGAGGTCGTGCGCCGGCTGGAGGCGGGCGGCACGACGCTGGAGGAGTCGCTGGCCCTGTGGGAGCGGGGCGAGGAGCTGGCGAAGGTCTGCCGGCACTGGCTGGAGGGCGCCCGCGCCCGGCTGGACGCGGCCCTGGCCCGCCCGGAGGGCGTCACCGAGGGCTGAGCCGCCCGCGAGCCCGTTCCCGCACAGAGCGGACGCCGTCACGCACGGTGCCCGCGCTGTGGAGTGGATCACTCCCCTCCGGTTTTAGTTGAAAGTTAACCTAATCCTGGCGTACGTTCGGGTCATCCCCACTGCGTTCGTCCGGAAGGTTTGCACCAGATGTCCCTCGTTCTCGACCCCGCCGCCCAGGACCTCCTCTTCCGCGAGGCCCGTACCGCCAACGCCTTCACCGACGAGCCGGTGACCGACGAGCAGGTCCAGGCGATCTACGACCTGGTCAAGTTCGGCCCGACCGCCTTCAACCAGTCGCCGCTGCGCGTCGTCCTGGTCCGCTCCGCCGAGGGTCGCGAGCGCCTGGTGCAGCACATGGCCGAGGGCAACCGCCCGAAGACCTCCACGGCCCCGCTGGTCGCGATCCTGGCCGCCGACAACGAGTTCCACGAGGAGCTCCCGGCGCTGCTCCCGCACTTCCCGCAGGTCAAGGACATGTTCTTCGCGGAGCGCCCGGTCCGCGAGTCGGCCGCCGGCCTCAACGCCGCGCTCCAGGCCGCCTACTTCATCATCGGCGTCCGCGCCGCCGGCCTGGCCGCCGGCCCGATGACCGGCTACGACGCCGCGGGCATCCAGAAGGAGTTCCTGGACGACGACCACACCCCGCTGATGGTCGTCAACATCGGCAAGCCGGGCGAGGACGCCTGGTTCCCGCGCAGCCCGCGCCTCTCCTTCGACGAGGTCGTCACGACCGTCTGAGTCCTTACGGCCGTCTGAGTCCTCACGACCGTCTGAGTCCTTACGGCCGAGTCCACGAAGGCCGAGGCCGCACGAGGACACCGAGGCCGCACGAGGACCGAGTCCGTGCGGCACGCGCTCGCGCGCGTCGCACCGCTCGCGGATACGCGGAAGGGGCCCCGGAACACCTGGTGACACCTGGTGTTCCGGGGCCCCTTCCGCGCAGGCGGGCCGGTGCGGGGCGCGCCTCAGGAAGCCGGCGCGGCGGGCGGCGTGGTCTTCAGCGCGGCGGCCATCTCGACCAGGCTCTCCTTCGGCGCCGAGCCGGTCACCACCGTGGTGTGGCCCTTCCCGGGCAGGACGAGGGCGTTGTACTTCGCGCCCTCCCAGTACTGCCACTCGCGGCCCGCCACCGTCTCGGTGCGCCCGGTGTCCTTCGCCTTCTGGCTGACCTCGGGGACGTAGGTGCGGGCGACGGCGGTGGACTGCTCGACCGCGACATACCTGCGGTCCGCGTCGAGGAAGCCCAGATGCCAGGCGTCACCCGCTACGTCGTCGTACCTGACGGACGTCGCCTTCCACTCCTTCGGCAGGCCCTCGGGCGCGGCCACCGGATAGGGGGCCGCGGTCCGCACCGTCGCCAGTTCCACGGTGAAGTCGACGGCCTTGATCGGATCGGCGTGCTCGTCCTTCGGGATGAAGAGGTAGATGACGCCCGCGCAGGCGGCGATCACCAAGGTCGACAGGAGCATGTCCCGGACTGTCTGCTTGCCTCGCTTGCTTGCCACGGGATCCATGGTGGCACGCGGCCTGACACGCCCGGCCGCAGGGTGCCGGTGACGGCCGCGGCCCCAGGGCCTTTCGCCTGGATCATGTCGGGCTCGCAGGCCCCCGGCACCCGGCCTGCTCCTGACGCAGGACGCCAGGGCGCTCATGCGTGACCCGGCCTGCTCATTTTATCGACCTACCGATAGAGTCACAGCACCCTCATATCCGGTCGTCGCCGTACAGAAAGGTGCGCTCCGATGTCCGAGCATCATCTGCCGTCCCCACTGGAGGTCTCCCCGGAGGCCCCCGACCGCAACCTGGCCCTGGAGTTGGTCCGGGTCACCGAGGCCGCCGCCATGGCTGCCGGGCGCTGGGTGGGCCGCGGCGACAAGATCGGCGCCGACGGCGCCGCCGTGAAGGCCATGCGGACCCTCGTCTCGACCGTCTCGATGAACGGCGTCGTCGTCATCGGTGAGGGCGAGAAGGACGAAGCGCCCATGCTGTTCAACGGCGAGCGGGTCGGCGACGGCACCGGCGCCGAGGTCGACATCGCGGTCGACCCGATCGACGGCACCACCCTCAACGCCAAGGGCATGCCGAACGCCATCGCCGTACTGGCCGCGGCCGACCGAGGCGCGATGTTCGACCCGTCCGCGGTCTTCTACATGGACAAGCTGGTCACGGGGCCCGAGGCGGCGGACTTCGTCGACATCAACGCGCCCGTGTCGGTGAACATCCGACGCGTGGCACGGGCGAAGAACTCCGCGCCCGAGGACGTCACCGTCGTCATCCTCGACCGCCCCCGGCACGAGGACATCGTCAAGGAGATCCGGGAGACCGGCGCGCGCATCAAGTTCATCTCCGACGGCGACGTCGCCGGGTCGATCATGGCGGCCCGTGAGGGCACCGGCGTCGACCTGCTGATGGGCATCGGCGGGACGCCGGAGGGCATCATCTCGGCGTGCGCCATAAAGTGCCTGGGCGGAGTCATCCAGGGCAAGCTCTGGCCCAAGGACGAGGCCGAGCGGCGGCGGGCGCTGGACGCGGGCCACGATCTGGACCGGGTGCTGTCGACCGACGACCTGGTCAGCGGCGACAACGTGTTCTTCGTGGCGACGGGGATCACCGACGGTGAGCTGATGCGCGGTGTGCGGTACCGCGCGGAGGAGGCGACCACCGAGTCGATCGTGATGCGTTCCAAGTCCGGCACGATCCGGACGATCTCCTCGACCCACCGGCTGTCGAAGCTGCGCGCCTACAGCGCCATCGACTTCGACCGCGCGAAGTAGCCCGGCGGCCGGGAGACGAAGAGGGAGAAGAGAGGGAGGGGGCGTGCGGGGCGGGCATTCGCTTCGCACACCCCCCTCTTCTCTTCGCACACGCGGGTGCGCTTCTCTTCGCGCACGCGGATGCGTTCAGCCGGCCGCGGCTATGTGCTCGCCCGTCGTCGCGGCCGCGAGCTCGATGTCCCGCCGTCGCCGCCGGGCGAGCGCCACCCGGCGCTCGGCGGCGGTGAGCCCGCCCCACACCCCGTACGGCTCGGGCTGCATCAGCGCGTGCTCCCGGCACTCGATCATGACCGGACACCGGGCGCAGACGCGCTTGGCGGCCTCCTCGCGGGCCAGCCGGGCGGCGGTCGGTTCCTTCGACGGAGCGAAGAACAGGCCCGCCTCGTCACGGCGACAGGCCGCGTCGGAATGCCAGGGGCCCGCATCGTCCCCCCGGGCGGGGGTCCGCTGGGCCGGTACGGCGGCGACCTGCAGAGGCTGATGCGGCGGTTGCAGCACGGCTACTCCTGACGACGGCTACGGCTTCGCGAGCGAAAGACGATGCAGCAGTCCCTACCCGCTGTACGTGCGCCTATGCACTGAGTGGCACCAGCGCGCGACGCACCGCAATGCGCCCCTGCGGCATTCTGGCCGATTACCGGGGTCGTCCGCCCCGCCGTATTCAGTGGCCGAGGTGTTTGCGCAGCCGCCGCTGGAGGTCCGCGACGAACGTGCCCCGCTTCGGCCTGGCTTCCACGGTTCCGAACACGGAATAGCCGTTCACCACGACGACCGGGGCTTCCGGGTCCGCCGATTCCAGCGTCCGCACTTCGAAGGTGCCGAAGACGCCCGTGCCGTTGCCGCGCAGGGAAATGTTCTCCGGTACCCGGATATCGACGCTGCCGAAGATGGACGTCGCATTGATGACGGTGAGGCGTTGGCCGAAAAGCGCCTCGGTCAGATCGATCTCCACGCTGCCGAAGAGCGCGAAGGCGTTCGTCCGGCCGCCGACCCGCCAACGGCCCTTGCGGGTGGCGCTGCTGAAGACCGCGACGAGGTTGTCGGCGGGACCGTCGGAACCGGCGGGGCCGTAGGCGTACGGCTGCGAGCCCGGGCGCGGGGCGGTGGAGCCGGAGGCCGCGGGCAGGTCCCGGACCAGTGGCTGGAGGTCACCGACGGTCTTGGCCCGGTAGACCAGGTCGATCCGCTCGGCGTGCTCGTCCGCCGTCAGACGGCCCTCGGCCATCGCCTCCCGCAGGATGTCCGCGATCCGGTCGCGGTCGGCGTCGGAGGCGCGGATGCCATCGCCGCCCACGACTTCGGCGGGCGGCGGGGCGGCCGGCGCGGGGGGCTGCTGAGGCTGCTTCTCTAGGTCCACCGACCCAGCGTACCCAGACGCGATAGATCGCGACTACCCCTCCAACGGCGCGCCCCGGCCCCGCTGGGCGCCGGACCCCGGCCCGTTTCCCGGAGCGCGGCGAGCCGGAGCACGGCGAGCCGGACCCCCGCGGACCGGACCCCGGCGGACCGAGCCCGCGCCCCGGTGGCCGGGGCCCCGGCCGCGGCCCGGGTTACCGAGGGGGCGTCCAGGTGAGCCTTACCTCACAGGATGCTCACGGAGAGGGCGCTCTACCCTGGTGGATGCGCTGCCCGAGGGAGGTCAGCCGCTGTCGCCGAGTGAGGAATGGCCGTCATGGCAGAGTTTGCGTACTCCGATCTGCTCCCCCTGGGGGAGGACACCACGCCGTACCGTCTGGTGACCGCCGAGGGTGTCTCCACCTTCGAGGCCGACGGGCGTACGTTCCTCAAGGTCGATCCGGAGGCCCTGCGCACGCTGGCCGCCGAGGCGATGCACGACATCTCGCACTACCTGCGCCCGGCACACCTGGCGCAGCTGCGGCGGATCGTCGACGACCCGGAGGCGTCCTCCAACGACAAGTTCGTGGCGCTGGACCTCCTGAAGAACGCGAACATCGCCGCCGCGGGCGTGCTGCCGATGTGCCAGGACACCGGTACGGCGATCGTCATGGGCAAGCGCGGGCAGAACGTGCTGACCGAGGGCGGTGACGAGCAGGCCCTGTCGCACGGGATCTACGACGCGTACACCAAGCTCAACCTGCGCTATTCGCAGATGGCCCCGCTGACCATGTGGGACGAGAAGAACACGGGTTCCAACCTGCCGGCCCAGATCGAGCTGTACGCCACCGACGGCGGCGCGTACAAGTTCCTCTTCATGGCGAAGGGCGGCGGCTCGGCCAACAAGTCGTTCCTCTACCAGGAGACGAAGGCCGTCCTGAACGAGACCTCCATGATGACGTTCCTGGAGGAGAAGATCCGCTCGCTCGGCACCGCGGCCTGTCCGCCTTACCACCTGGCGATCGTGGTCGGCGGCACGTCGGCGGAGTTCGCGCTGAAGACCGCCAAGTACGCCTCCGCGCACTACCTGGACGAGCTGCCCGCCGAGGGCTCCCCCGCCGGGCACGGCTTCCGGGACAAGGAGCTGGAGGAGAAGGTCTTCGAGCTGACGCAGCGGATCGGGATCGGCGCGCAGTTCGGCGGCAAGTACTTCTGCCACGACGTGCGGGTGGTGCGCCTGCCCCGGCACGGGGCCTCGCTGCCCGTCGCCATCGCCGTGTCCTGCTCGGCGGACCGCCAGGCCACCGCGAAGATCACCGCCGAGGGCGTCTTCCTGGAGCAGCTGGAGAAGGACCCGGCGCGCTTCCTGCCCGACACCACCGACGAGCACCTCGACGAGGCCGGCGGGGACGTCGTGGAGATCGACCTCAACCGGCCGATGGACGAGGTGCTGGCCGAACTGACCAAGTACCCGGTCAAGACCCGGCTCTCGCTGACCGGCCCGCTGGTCGTGGCGCGCGACATCGCGCACGCCAAGATCAAGGAGCGCCTGGACGCCGGCGAGGAGATGCCGCAGTACCTGAAGGACCACCCGGTGTACTACGCGGGCCCGGCGAAGACGCCCGAGGGATACGCCTCCGGTTCCTTCGGTCCGACGACGGCCGGCCGGATGGACTCTTACGTGGAGCAGTTCCAGGCGGCGGGCGGCTCCAAGGTGATGCTCGCCAAGGGCAACCGCAGCAAGCAGGTCACCGACGCCTGCGACGCGCACGGCGGCTTCTACCTCGGCTCGATCGGCGGCCCGGCGGCCCGGCTCGCACAGGACTGCATCAAGAAGGTCGAGGTCGTCGAGTACGAGGAGCTCGGCATGGAGGCGGTCTGGCGCATCGAGGTCGAGGACTTCCCCGCGTTCATCGTCGTCGACGACAAGGGCAACGACTTCTTCACCGAGCCCGCCCCGGCTCCGACGTTCACCAGCATCCCGGTACGCGGGCCGGGCCTCGGCTGACCGCATCCGGCCGCACCGGCGTACGAAGAGGCCGGATCTCACGGCCGGCCCGCACCGCGTGACCCGTACGAAGAGGCCGGGGTCTCGGCCGGCCCGCGCCGCGTGACCCGTACGAAGGGGGCGGGCCCGTACGCGTACGCAGGGGGCCTGCCCGCCCGGCAGGCCCCTGCCGCGTCTCAGCCGTCCAGCAGGCCCGACGTCGCGACCAGATAGCCCAGCTGCGCGCGGCTGTTGCTGCCCAGTTGCTCGGACACCTTGCGCATGTGCTCGGCGACGCTGCGGCGGCTCATGCCGATCCGGCGGGCGATGGCGGCGTCGGTCTCGCCGTTGACGACGGCCTGGAGGATGGCGCGCTGGAGGTCGGAGGTGACGACGGGGGTGCGCAGCGGCGCGCGTTCGGGGCGGACGGGGACCGCGCGGGTCCACGCCTCGTCGAAGTGGCGGGCCAGGAAGCGGACCAGGGACGGGTGCTGGACGCGCAGGGCGGAATACGGCTCGTCCGAGAACGGGATGAGGGCGAGGTCCCGGTCGAAGACGATGAACCGGTCCGCGACCTCGGCCAGCGTTCTGATCTCGGCCCCCTCGGCGGTCACCTGCTCGATGTAGGCGAGCGTGGTGCGGTCCGAGCGGACGGTGTGCTGGTAGAGGGTGCGCTGCCGGATGCCCCGGCGCAGGTTGCCCAGGTCGCGCGGGAGCGACTGCTCCAGGACGTGGGCCGGGCGTCCGCCGCCCGGGTGGGCGGTGCGGACCTCGGCACGGCAGCCGCTGACCCCGGCGTCCAGGGCCTTGTTGATGACGGCCTCGCCGGAGAGCCGGGTGAGGGCGGGACGTTCCTGGCGGTGCATCTCGGCGTAGAGGCCCTCGAAGGCGGCGAGGGTGGCGCGGGCGGAGCGCAGGGTGCGGCGCTGCTCCAGGATCGCCTCCTCGATCGGGGCGAGGGCGGCGAATGAGGCGGTCTCCGGCGGTACGGGGATGAGGCGGCCGGGCGACTCCCGGTCGGTCACCACCAGGTGCAGGGACCGCAGGCAGGGTGGCGCGGCGGCGGCCGGGAGGCTGCCCTCCGTCAGCGCACGGCGATAGGCCGCGAGCGCCGCCTCGCAGGGTTGTTCCGGTATCGACCGGTCCGAGGGTGATTCACGGCAATCACATACCGGTGAGGGGGAATGATCGTCCTTCACAAGGATGCAGATTACCTTTGTGCAATCGGGAGTCCCCCGTCCGGCGTCCGCGCTGGACGAGTATGTCCGGGTGACATCTGGAATCGACAGCGCGGACGGGCCGAAGGCGAACGACGCGGACAGTGAGGCCCGCGAGGCCCGGGACACCGCGGTGGCGACGCGCCGATTCCGACTCCTTGTCGCCGGATACGCGGTGTCTTCCTACGGCACATTCCTGAATATGGTGGCGCTCAATCTCTTCGTCTACGAGACGACGGGACGGGCGCTGGCCATGGGGCTGTTCATGGCGGTGCGGCTCGCCTCCGGATTCGTCGCCGGTCTCGTCGTGGGCGGGCTGCTCGCCCGTCTCAGCGCGAAGAGCATCATGCTGTGGGCGAACGTCGGACAGGCCGCCGTGATGCTGGTGCTCGTCCTGGCTCCGGACGGATGGGTGACCGGGGCGCTGATGACCGTCTCGGTGGTGATCGGCGCGTGCGGGACGCTGTTCATGGTGGCGCTGCGCAGCTCGATCCCGGAGATGGTCGGCGAGGACCGCAGGGCCTGGGCCAACTCGCTGTCGATCACCGGTCGTTCCCTGGCCATGGTGGCGGGGTTCGCCTCGGCGGGCGTGGTGGTGTCCCTCGTCGGGTACACCGCCGCCTTCCTGGTCGACATGGCGACGTTCGCGGTCTGCGCGGTGACGGTGGCCCTGCTGCCGATCGCGGGCGGCAAGGGAGCGGGCAGCGCCTCCACCGGGGCCGCGGCCGACGGGAAGGACGCCTCCGCGCGGCAGGACGGCGCCCAGGCGGACCAGGGCGGGCGGCGGTGGCGGCCCGCGGCCTTCCTCGCGCTCGCCGCCGCGCCCGGCCTGGGGCTGATGGTGGCCCTGCGCGGGGTGGACGCGTTCGGTTCCTCGTCCCACAACGCGGCGCTGCCGATCTACTCCACCTCGCTGGACGCGTCGAATCCCGCGGTGTTCGTCAGCGCGTTCTGGTGTGTGTGGGCGCTCGGCAACATCGGGGCCCAGCAGGTGATCCAGCGGTACGCGCGGCGCACCGGACGCTCGGTGGGGGCGCTCGGGTTCGGCTACGGCACGGTGGTGATGTCGGCGGCGTTCATCGCGGCGTTCGCCGGTCTGCCGCTGGCCGTGACGGCGGTGATCGCGCTGATCGCGGGAGCCGCGGACGGCCTCACCGAGGTCGCGTACACGTCGCATCTCCAGACACTTCCGGCCACCTTGCGCGGTCACGCCTTCGGACTTTCGGCCACTTTCGAGAACCTCGGTTTCGGCGTCGGCATGATCCTGGTGGCGGCGGCCCTCGACCGGTTCTCCCCGCCGGCCGTGGTGGGCTGGTCCCACGGCGCCGCCATCGTCGTCGCCGTGGTGTTCCTGCTGAGGGTGGCGGGGCTGCGGCGGGCGGAGCGTGCGGGGCGTGCGGGGCTGCGAAAGGAAGAAGCCGTTGAGGGACGACCGGATCGCGGTGATCGGGACGGCGCTGAGGTTTCCCGGGGCTGACACCCCCGAGGCGTACTGGCGCGACATCCGGGCGGGAACGAGCCGTGTACACCGCTTCACCCGGGCCGAGTTCGCCGCGGCGGGGGTCCCGGCGCCGGAGTACGGGAGGCCGGGCTTCGGCGGGGCGAGCGCGCCGCTGGCGGACGTGGACGGCTTCGACGCCGGGTTCTTCGGGATGAGCGGGCGGGAGGCCGAACTCACCGACCCGCAGCAGCGGTTGTTCCTGGAGTGCTGCTTCCACGCTCTGGAGGACGGGGGGTACGCGGGCGGCGACGGCGGCTCCGTGCGGATCGGGGTGTACGGCAGTTCCGGCTACCGCCTGTACTCGCTGCACAGTTATCTGGCGGAGAACCTGGCGGCGGAGGCCGGTTCGGGCGACTGGATGACCGCCAAGCAGGCGCAGGTCGGCAACTACCCCGACTTCACCGCCACCCGGGCCGCCTTCCGGCTCGGTCTGACGGGTCCGGCGCTGACCGTTTCGACGGCCTGCTCCAGCGCGCTGGTCTCGGTGCACCTGGCCTGCCAGGCGCTGCGCGCCGGGGACGCGGACCTGATGCTGGTGGGTTCGGCGGCCCTGCACCTGCCGCAGGTGACCGGCCAGGTCCCGGTGAAGGGCTCCACCCTCTCCCCCACCGGCACGGTCCGGGCCTTCGACGCGGGGGCGGACGGCACGGTCGGCGGGAACGGGGCCGCCGCCGTCCTCCTCAAACCGCTGCGGCGGGCACTGGCCGACGGCGACACCGTGCACGCGGTGGTGCTGGGTTCGGCGGTCACCAACGACGGCTCGGACAAGGCGGCCAACGGCGGTGCGCGGAGCGGCGGTTTCGCCGCCCCCGGGGTCAACGGACAGCGGGACGCGGTGCTCGGGGCCCTGCGCGCGGCGGACGTGGACGCGGCGACGATCGGCTATGTGGAGGCGCACGGCACGGGCACGCTGAAGGGCGACCCGATCGAGTTCGCCGCGCTGACCGAGGCGTTCCGGGCCCACACCGACCGGACCGGGTTCTGCGCGCTCGGCTCGACGAAGCCGGCCATCGGCCACCTGGACAGCGCGGCGGGGCTCGCGGGGCTCATCAAGGCCGTCGAGGTGCTGCGGCACGGGGTGGTCCCGCCGCTGGTGAACTTCTCCCGGCCCAACCCGGCGCTGGGGGTGGACGAGAGTCCGTTCGTGCTGCCGGTGCGGGCGACCGGCTGGCCGCTGGCGGGGGTTCGGCGCGCCGGTGTGCACTCCATCGGCATGGGCGGTACGAACGCACATGTGATTCTGGAACAGGCGCCGGAGGCCCCGGACACGGTGTCGCCGTCCCCCGGCGCCCCCGTGCCCGCGCTGCTGCCGCTGTCGGCGGCGGACGCCGAGGCGCTGCGGGCGTACGCGATCTCCCTGCGGGACCGCCTGGCGGGCGGGGCCGGCCCCGCCCCCTCCCGCGCCGATCTGCTGACCACCACCGCGCTGGGGCGGCGGCTCCTGCCGCACCGGCTGGTCGTCACCGCCGCCGACCCGGTGGCCGGTCTCGACGCCTTCCTGTCGGGGGCTCCGGCCGGTGAGGCGTACACGACCGGAGTCGTCGACGGCGCCCCGGGCCCGGGGCCGGTGTTCCTGTTCAGCGGGCAGGGCGGCGGGCACCCGGGCATGGGCGCGGAACTCGCCGCGCGCTTCCCGGTGGTGGCCGAGGTCCTGGAGGACTGCGCCCGGGTGTACGCGGAGGAGTCCGGGCGGGACGACTTCCTGGACCGGATCGTCGGCGGACAGGGCCCCGAGCGGTGGGACACCTCCTTCGCACAGCCCGCCCTGTTCGCCCTCCAGGTCGCCCAGGCCCGGCTGTGGGAACGGCTCGGCATCGTCCCGGCCCGGGTCGCCGGGCACAGCGTCGGCGCGTACGCGGCGCTGTGCGTGGCCGGGGCGCTGGACACCGAGGACGCGATGCGGCTGGTGTGCGGGCGCGGGCGGCTGATGCGGGAGCGGGCGGCCCCGGGCGCGATGGTCTCCGCGTTCGTCCCCCGGGGCCGGGTGCGGGAGCTGCTGGCCGCCGTCGCCGGGCTGGAGCTCGCGGTGGTCAACGGGACCGCGCACCACGTGCTGGCCGGCCCGCCGGAGGCGGTGGACGCGGCACGGGCGCTGCTCGCGGCGCGGGGTGAGGCGTACGAGGTGCTGGCGGTGGACCGAGCGTTCCACACGGCACTGCTGGACCCCGCCCTGGAGGAGTTCCGGGTGCTGGCCGACAAGGAGGAGTTCCGGCCTCTGCGCACGGAGTTCGTCGACGGCATCGACGGCACGGTCCGGCCCGCCGGGTGGCGGCCGGACGCCGGGTACCTCGTCGCGCAGGCCCGGCGCACGGCCGACTTCGCCGCCGTCCTGGACCGGCTGTCCGGGTCCCCGCTGCTGCTGGAGCTGGGCCCGTCCGCCGTGCTGACGGGCATGGTCCGCCGGTCGCTGCCGGACGCGGTCTGCGTACCGGCCCGTCAGTGGGAGCGGGCCGTGGCCGCGCTGCACTGCGCGGGAGCGGGGGTGGACTGGGCCGCGCTGCTCGACGGCTGCGGCGGCCGGCGCGTCCGGCTTCCGACGTACCCCTTCCAGCGCCGCTCGTACTGGCGGGGCCCGGCCCCGTACACCCCTTCGGTACCGCTCACACCCAGCGCGGAGCCGTCCGCCCCGCCCGGCGGTGCCGCCGACCCGTTCCCACGCTCCACGGAGGACCGCATGACCGAACAGGCCGTACTGGACAGGGTGCTCGAACTGGCCGCGCGCCATCTCGGCCACCGGCCCGACGAGGTCGCCGCCGACCGCACCTTCGTCGGCCTCGGCGCGGACTCGCTCCAGCTGATCGGGATGGTCCGGCAACTGGAGGCCGAGTTCGGCACGGAGCTCAGCATGCGGGAGATCCTGGAGGAGGCCGGCACGCCCCGGCTGACGGCCGCGCTGATAGCCGGGCGCGGGGCCGGAGCGGAAACCGTGGAGCCGCCGCCCGCGCCCGCCTCCGAGCCCGCACCCGTGGCCGCCTCCGCGCCCGCGCCCGTCGGGGGCCGGCCGGTTTACGCCACCCGGGCCGAGGTCGCCGCCCTGTCCGAGCAGCTGCGCCAACTGGCCGAGACCCAGGCCGCGATGGTCACCCAGCTCTCCGAGGCCGTCGCACTGCTGACCTCCCGCACCGGAACGGACGCGCGATGAGCGCGGGGAGCGGTCCGGCGGGCCCGGGCGGCACGGCCGGCACGCGGACCGCCGCGGGCGCCGCCACCGGTACCGACGCCGCCGTGGCCAGGGCGGCGAAGCTGTCGCGCGACCTCACCGCCCAGCTCACGGCAGCCCGCGCGACGGCCCCGGCCGCACCGGTGACCGAGGCGCCCGGGCCCCCCTCCGGCCACGGGCCCCGGCTCGTGGTCGACGCGGCGGGCGGCATGGCCGGGGCGGGGGCCGACGAGGCCCAGCGGGCCCACACCGCCTCCCTGATCCGGCGGTTCACCGAGCGCACCCGCACCTCCAAGGAGCTCGCTCAGCGGCACCGTCCGGTGCTCGCCGACAGCCGTGCCGTCGTGGGGTTCCGGGACGCCACCAAGGAGATGCTCTACCCCCTCGCGGCCCGCTCGGCGCACGGCTCCCGGCTCACCGACGTGGACGGCAACGTCTACACCGACATCACCATGGGCTTCGGCGCACTGCTCCTGGGCCACGAGGCGGAGCCCGTCACCGACGCCGTGCGCCGCCACCTCTCCGACGGGCTGCGCTTCGGCCCCCGGTCCCCCGACGCCGGAGAGGCGGCGGTCCTGCTCGCCTCGCTGACCGGCATGGAGCGGGTCGCCTTCGCCTCGTCCGGCACGGAGGCGAACTCGACGGCGATCCGGCTGGCGCGTGCCGCTACCGGGCGGGACAAGGTCGTCATGTTCCGGGGCTCGTACCACGGGCACATCGACTCCGTCCTCGGCCGCCCCGGCGGTCCCGGTCAGCACGCCGTGCCCGTCTCCCGGGGCATTCCGGCCAGCGCGGTGGCGGAGCTGATCGTGCTGGAGTACGGCGCCCAGGAGGCTCTGGAGACGATCGACGCTCTCGGGGACGGCATCGCGGCCGTGCTCGTCGAGCCCGTGCAGTGCCGCAACCCCGGTCTGCGGCCGGTGGAGTTCGTCCGCTCGCTGCGCGAACTCACCGCACGCCGGGGCATCGTGCTGCTTTTCGACGAGATGCTGACGGGGCTCCGGCCTCACCCGCGCGGCGCGCAGGAGCACTTCGGGGTGGTCCCGGACCTCGCCACGTACGGCAAAGCGCTCGGGGCCGGCTTCCCGATCGGCGCGGTGGCGGGGCGGGCGGACCTCCTCGACGGGGTGGACGGCGGGTTCTGGCGGTACGGGGAGCCCGGCGGCCCCTCGCGCGAGACCACGTTCATCGGCGGCACCTACATGCAGCACCCGCTGTCGATGGCGGCGGCCCGCGCGGTGCTCACCCACCTCACCGAGCGGGGCCCCGGCCTCCAGAGCGGGCTGAACGCCCGCACGCAGGCGCTCGCCGACCGGCTCAACGCGTTCTTCCGGGACGAGGAGTTCCCCCTGGAGCTGGCCCACTTCGGGTCGATGTTCCGGTTCAGGCACCGTGCCGACCTGGAGTTGCTGTACCACCATCTCCAACTGCGCGGCGTGTACGTGTGGGAGTGGCGCAGCTTCTACCTCTCCACCGCCCACACGGAGGAGGACGTGGACCGGGTCGCGAAAGCGGTGGAGGGCTCGCTGCGGGAACTGCGCGAGGGCGGGTTCTTCCCCCGGTCCGCCCGCCCCGCGGCCCGTGTGCGGGCCGAACCCCCGCGCCCGGCCCCCGACTTCGGCGTCTACTTCTTCGGCGACTACCCGCAGAGCACCGAAGCCGGCGTCCCGGAGGCGTACGACACCGTCCTGGAGACCGCGCGCTTCGCCGACCAGCACGGCTTCTCCTCCGTCTGGCTGCCCGAGCGGCACTTCGACTCCTTCGGCGGGATCTTCCCGAACCCCGCCGTCCTCGCCGCCGCCGTGGCCCGGGAGACCGAACGCGTCCGGATCAACGCGGGCTCGGTCGTCCTGCCGCTGCACGACCCGGTGCGCGTCGCCGAGGAGTGGTCGGTGGTCGACAACCTCTCGCGCGGCCGGGTCGGCATCGGCTGCGCCACCGGCTGGCACGCCCGGGACTTCGCCCTGCACCCGGACCGGTTCGCGGACCGGCGGCGGATCGCCTTCGACCACCTGGACGAGGTGCGCCGGCTGTGGCGCGGGGATGCGGTGCGGCGGCGCACGGGCGAGGGCGCGGAGACGGAGATCCGGGTCCGCCCGCGCCCGGTGCAGGAGGAGCCGCCGTTCTTCCTCGCCACGTCCGGGCAGCGGGCGTCGTACGAGGAGGCGGCCCGGCGCGGGCTGGGCGTCGTCACCAACCTGATGAGCCAGACGGTGGACGAGCTGGCCGCGAACATCGCGCACTTCCGGCGTACGCGTGCGGAGTGCGGGATGGACCCGGCGGCCGGGCGGGTGACGGTGCTGGTGCACACGTACCTCGGCGACGACCACGCCACCGCGCGGGCCGAGGCGCTGGAGCCGATGGTGCGGTATCTGCGGTCCTCGCTGCTGATGCGCTCGGCGGCCACGGCGTCCGGGCAGCGGCGTGAGGACGTGGCGGCGGCGAGCGAGGAGGACCTTGACTACCTGTTCCGGCGGGCCTACGACCGCTACTGCGACCAGCGGGCGCTGATCGGCACGCCGACGAGCGTCGCCCCGTTCGTCGACGCGCTGCGCGTGGCGGGGGTGGACGAGATCGCCGCGCTGGTCGACTTCGGGATGGACCGGGAGCGGCTGCGGTCGGGGCTGGAGCGCCTGGACCTGCTGCGCCGCCGGACACGGGAGCGGGGACAGGAGCGGGAGCGGGACGCCCGGGTTCAGGACACCGTCGCGCCCGCCACCGCGGCGCAGCGGCGGCTGTGGCTGGCCGCCCAGTTGCTGGAGAACCCGGCGGCGTACAACGAGACCCAGGCCGTACGGCTGCGCGGGCCGCTGGACGTGGAGGCGCTGCGGGCCGCCGTGGCCGGTCTGGTCGAGCGGCACGCGGGACTCCGGACGGTGTTCCGGGCCGAGGAGGAGGCAGGTGTCGTCCAGGTGGTCCGGAGCGGGCCCGGCACGCCGTTGACGGTGACCGACGCCCGGGGCCGGGACGCCGAGCGGGCGATCGGGGCACTGCTCGCCGAGGAGAGCGGCCGGGCCTACGACCTGGCCACCGGACCGCTGTTCACGCCCCGGCTGCTCCGGCTGGCCGAGGACGACCACGTCCTGGTCCTCGGCATGCACCACATCATCACGGACGCGCACTCGGCCGCGCTGATCGCCGGGGACCTGCGGGAGCTGTACACGGCGGCCCGCGCCGGGCGCCCGCCGGTCTTCGAGCGACCCGCCGGGACGACCGTCGGGGCCCCCGAGCCCTCGTACGACCCGGCGGACCTGGCCTGGTGGCGGGAGCTGCTGGGCGAGAGGCCACTCGTGCCGGCCCTGCCGACGGACCGGCCGCGCGGCCGCCGGGTGGCGGGGCGCGGCGGGGCGGTGGCCCGGACCGTGGGCCGGGAGCGGGCGGACGTGCTGCGGGAGTGGAGCGGGCGGCAGGGCGTGACCCTGTTCGCCACGCTGTGCACGGCCTGGCAGCTCGTGCTGCGGCGGCGGTCGGGGCAGGACGCGTTCCTGCTGGGCACGACGTTCGGCCGGCGGCCGCCCGCGACGGCGGACACGGTCGGCTTCCATGTGGCGCTGCTGCCGCTGCCGTTGTCCGCCACGGACGCGACCCCGGCGCGGGAGGCCGTACGGGCCACCGGCCGGGCGCTGTTCGCGGCGGAGGAGCACAGCGGGGTGGACCTGGACGCACTGCTGGCCGCCGTCCATCCGGACCCGGGCAGTCCGCGCCCGCTGGTGACCGTTTCGGTCGATCTGGACCGTGCGGCGCTGGCCGGAATCGACCTGCCGGGGCTGCGCGCGGAGGGGGTGGCGGCCGGGACGGAGTCGGCACCGCTGGAGCTGGCGCTGATGGCCACCCTCGGCCGGGACGGGAGCCTGCGGCTGCGGCTGCGCTACGACGCGGACCTGTTCGACGCGGCGACGGCGGAGGGGTTCCTCGCGGACCTGGACGCGCGACTGGAGGCGATGACCGCCCCGGAGCCGGAGGGCGCGGCCGGCGCGGACCCGAAGGCGGGCGCCGGAGCGGGCCCGCTCGCCGCGGCGGAGGTGACCGGCCCGGCTGACGCGGCGGAGGTGACCGGCCCGGCTGACGCGGCCGGCAGCGCCGGCGGGGCGGGGCCGGACGGCGGGGCGGCCCCCGCCGCCGTGCTCCTGCGCGAGGTCTGGGAGTCCGTCCTCGGCCTGCGCGGCTTCCCCGCGGACGGCAACTTCTTCGACCTGGGCGGCAATTCCATCGGCGCGATACGGCTGGTGAACCGGGTCCGGGACGCCCTCGGCACCGACTACCCGCTGGCGGACTTCTTCGCCGACGCGACGCTGCGGGCCATGACCGAGCAGCTGACGGGCGGCCCGCCGGAAGACGTCCCCGGGGCCCCGGCAGAGGACGCCCTCGCGGCCCCGGCGGAAGACGGCGCGGCTGCCCCGCCGGAAGACACCCCCGTGGCCCCGGCAGAGGACGGTGCGGCGGCTCCGGACGTCGTCGACCGCGCCCCCGTCAGCGACCAGCAGGCCCGGATGATCGCCGGGCACCACGCCCTGCCGGAACCCGCCGTGTGGAACGTGCCGACGCGGATCACGTTCACCGGGGCGCTGGACCCCTCCGCCCTGCGGTCCGCCGTGTCCGAGGTGATCGCCCGGCACGACGGACTGCGCACCCGGTTCACGCAGGAGGGCGCGCCGGACGGGCCGTGGTGGCAGGAGGTGCTGGCGGCGGAGCCGGTGGCCCTGCCGGTGGAGGACCTGACCGGGCTGCCGGCCGGTGAGCGGCGCCCCCGGGCGGACGCCCTGTGCCGGGCGGACGCGGCCGCCCCCTTCGACCTGGGGCGGCCCCTGCTGCCCCGGGTACGGCTGCTGCGGGTCGAGGAGGACCGCTGGGAGCTGATGTTCGTCCTGCACCACGTCTGCGCCGACGGCTGGTCGCTGTCCGTCCTGCTGGCGGAGATCGCGGCGCTGTACACGGCCGCCGCCGCGGGCGTCCCGCACGGCCTGCCCGAGCCGGCGATGCAGGCCCCCGGGTACGCCCGGTGGCAGCGGGAGCACCACGACCCCGGCACCGAGGCGGAGCGGGCCGCCTTCTGCGCCCGCTACCTGGACGGGGCGCCGGCCGCCGTGCCCGTACCGACGGACCGCCCGCGTCCGGGCAAGCTGAGCGGGCACGGCGACACGGTGCGCGGCGTGGCGACGGGCGCGGTGCGGGCGGCGGTGGAGGAGCTGGCGGCCGCCCGGGGCACCACCCCGTTCGCGGTCGCGGCGGCGGCCCTCGGCGTGTTCCTGACCCGGCTCTCGGGGGAACCGGACATCTTGCTCAGCGTGCCGTACGCCAACCGCGAGGGCACCGCTTCGGAGTCGCTCGTGGCGATGACGTCCACCGCGGTCATGGTCCGCGTACGACTGGATTCAGCCAATCTCGACGAGACCTGCGCGGAGCTGGCGGTCCGTACGGGTGCGGGTGCGCTCGGTGCCATGGCGCACGTGCTGCCGACCGCGCGCATCATGCGGGCGATGCGGGACGCGGGCGCTGTCAGCGTCCCGGACCGGGTGCCGCACGTCCTGGCGTTCCAGAACTCCGTCGACACGGACATCGAGATCCCCGGGCTCCGGGTCGAGGTGGCCGATCTGGCACCGCCGCTTTCCCGCACCGAGCTGTGCTTCGGGCTTGCGCCGCGCCGGGACCCCGCGAAGGGTTATCGAACGTTCCTGGAATTCTCCACCGACCTGTGGGACCACACGACCGCCCACGACCTTCTCTCGTCGTACACCGACCTGCTCGCGGAGTTCTGCGCCCGGCCCGACCGGCCGGTGCGAGAACTCCTCGGGGAACGCCCCCCGGCGGAACACTCGGGCCAAGACCCCGCAGGCTCCGCCGGGGACGCCAGCGCCGGGCCCGACCAGCCCGGCGGACCGTCACCCTCGCAGCCACTGCCGAACACCGGAAAGGCGGACGCCGTATGACTCCGGCCCCCCACCGCAGCCACACCGACGACCTGCTCTCCTTCATCTCCGCCAGCCCTTCCCCCTACCACGTGGTGGCCAGTGCGGCCCAGCGTCTGGAGAAGGCCGGGTTCCGCGAACTGCGCGGCACGGACGACTGGACGGGTGCGACCGGCGGCTGCTTCGTCAGCCGCGCCGGCGCGCTGATCGCCTGGTACGTCCCCGAGGGCGCGCCCGCCCACACCCCGTTCCGGATCGTCGGCACCCACACCGACTCCCCGAACCTGCGGGTCAAACCCGCACCGGACACCGGCTCCTCGGGCTGGCGGCAGCTCGGAGTGGAGATCTACGGCGGGGTCCCGCTGAACACCTGGCTCGACCGGGACCTGGGCATCTCCGGCCGCCTCGCCCTGCGCGGCCCCGCCGGCGCGCCCCGCACCCGCCTGGTCCAGATCGACGAACCGTTGCTGCGAGTCCCGCAGTTGGCCATTCACCTGGATCGTTCGGTGAACGAGGGCGTGGCCCTGGACCGGCAGCGGCACATCGCACCGGTCTGGGCGCTGGGCGACCCGCGCGAGGGTGAGCTGCTGCGCCTGGTCGCGTCGGCCGCCGATGAGGACCCGGCGGACGTGCTGGGCTGGGACCTGATGCTGCACGACGTCCAGCCGCCGGGATACCTGGGCGTGGACCGGGAGTTCGTGGTGGCGTCCCGGCTCGACAACCAGGTCTCGGTGCACGCCGGGGTGACCGCGCTGGTCGACGCGGCGACGGGGGCCGCGCAACCCTCCTTCGTGCCGGTGCTGGCCGCCTTCGACCACGAGGAGGTCGGCAGCGGTTCCGAGACGGGCGCCCAGAGCCCGCTGCTGGAGCGGGTCCTCTCCCGGTCCGTGTCGGCGCGCGGCGGCGGCGACGAGGACTGGTCGCGGGCGCTGGCGGGCGCGTTCTGCGTCTCCGCCGACATGGCGCACGCGGTGCACCCCAACTACGCGGAGCGGCACGACCCCGACCACCGCCCGCTCCCCAACGGCGGTCCGACGGTCAAGGTGAACGTCAACCAGCGGTACGCCACCGACTCCACCGGCATCGCGGTCTTCACGGCGGCGGCCGAGCGGGCCGGGGCCCCCTGGCAGCCGTTCGTCTCCAACAACGCGATGCCCTGCGGGACGTCGATCGGCCCGCTCACGGCGGCCCGGCTCGGCGTCACCACGGTGGACGTCGGGGTGCCGGGCCTGTCGATGCACTCGGCGCGCGAGCTGTGCGGGGTGCGCGACCCGGGCTATCTCGCGGCCGTCCTCACCACGATCATGGTCGGGGACTGACCGAACTCCGGGCGTCCGCGCCGGCCCCGGGGAAACAGCAGGACTCCAGAGAACAGGAACGACCGTGGCCGACGAAGAGACCGTCCTCATCTGCCTGCCCTTCGCCGGGGCGGGCCCGTCCTTCTTCACACCCTGGCAGGGGCTGGCCCCGGAGGGGATGCGGATTCTCCCGGTGTCCCTCCCGGGCCGGGAGAAGCGGTTCCCCGAGCCGCCGTACACCTCGGCGGCCCCGGCCGTCGACGACGCGTACGCGCAGGTGACGGCGGCTCTCGGCGGGGCGGGGGGCGGCGGCCCGGTCACGCTGTTCGGGCACAGCATGGGCGCGGTGCTCGCCTACGAACTGGCGCACCTGATCGATCGGTCGGGCGGTGCGTTGCGCGTGGAGACGCTCGTCGTCAGCGGCGCGCCCGGTCCCTGGACTCCCCGCACGGACCGGGCGGACGGGCTGCCGGACGAGGAGTTCGCCGCCCGGGTCCGGGCGTTCGCCGGGTACGACCATCCGGCACTGGCGGACCCGGAGATGCGGGAGCTGCTGCTGCCGGTGCTCCGGGCGGACGTCCGGCTCCACGAGACGTATGTCCCGTCCACGGACCGGCCGTTGGGCACCCCGGTCATCTCCGTCCGGGGGCGGGAGGACTCCCTGGTCGGGGCGGCGGAGGCGGCCGAGTGGGGCCGGGCGACGACCGGGAAGCTGACGGTGGCCGAGCCGGCCGGCGGCCACATGTACCTCACCGAGCGGCCGGGCGAACTGCTGGAGCTGGTGGCGGCAGAGGTGCGCGCGGCGAGGGGCCGGTGACGGCCGGGAGCGGCGCGGGGCCCGTGCCGGGCGGTGGCGCGGGGCCCGCGGCCGGAGGCGGGGCCCGGCTCGCCGGGCGGACGGCGCTGATCACGGGCGCGGCGCGCGGTCTCGGCCGGGCGTGCGCGCTGGCCCTGGCCCGTGAGGGTGCGGACCTGGTGCTGCTGGACGTGGCGGGCGCCGTGCCCGGGGTGCCGTATCCGCTCGGTTCGGCCTCGCAGCTCGCGCACACCGGGCGGCTCTGCCGCGAGGCCGGGTCCGCCGTGCTGACGCGGCAGGCGGACGTCCGGGACCTGGCGGCGCTGGAGGCGGCGGCGGAGGCGGCCGAGGAGCGGTTCGGGCGGATCGACGTGCTGGTCAACAACGCGGGCATCGCCGCGCCTTCGGGACGCCCGGCACACGAGATCACCGAGGCCGAGTGGCAACTGATGATCGATGTGGACCTGGGCGGCGCATGGCGGGCGATCCGCGCGGTGGGCGGCCGGATGGCGGCTCAGGGATCCGGTTCGATCGTCAACATCGCCTCGACGGCGGGCCTGGTGGGTTACCGGCACTTCGCGGGGTACGTCGCGGCCAAGCACGGGCTGGTCGGCCTGACGAAGGCGGTGGCCTTGGACTACGCGCCCCGCAAGGTCCGGGTCAACGCCGTGTGCCCGGGCTCGGTGCGGGACGACGCGGCGATGGAGGGCCGGATGCTGGCGGAGATCGCCCGCTCGCTGGAGGTGCCGGTCGCGGAGCACGAGGCGGCCTTCGTCCGGGATCAGCCGATGAACGCGCTGGTGGAGCCGGAGGACGTGGCGAACGCGGTGCTCTGGCTGGCCTCGGACGAGTCCCGGCAGGTGACCGGCAGCGTGGTCACCGTGGACGGCGGTTTCTCCGCCCGCTGACAGCCCGTATCAGCCGTTTTCCTTCCGTGGACGAGGAGTTGTGTACGTGCCGCCTGCCCATCACGCCCTGACGGTCCGCCTGCCGCCGGACGCCGCCGACGCCGCGCTCGCCGCCGCCCTCGCGAGGGCGGCGGAGTTGTGGTGGCCCGGGGACCGCCACCCCCGGCTGTGGACGCAGTCCGTGCCCGCGCCGGCCGGATCGGACGCCGCCGCCCGCCGGCGCGCGGCCGAGGCCCGCCGCCCGGTCGCCCCCGGTCACCGGCTGCGCGCGGTGCTGCTGCGGTACGCGGACGGCGCGGGGGCCGGCCCCGGGCCCGCCTCCGGCCTCGACACGGCCCCCGGCCCCGACCTGGTCCTGACCGCCGACGGCACCGCCCTGGACGCCCGCTCGCTGCGGATCGTCGCCCGGGTCCTGCGGGGCGAGTTGCCCCCGGACGCGGTGACGCCGCTCGCCGGGCCGCTCCCGCCGGACCTCCGCCCCGACGAGGAGACCCGGCGCCTCGCCTCGGCGCTCGCGGTCACCGTCGGCCGGTACGAGGGCGCTCTCGCGGTGCGCGTCGCCGTCCCCGCACCTGCCCGGGACCGGCCGCCGTACGCGCTGGGGGCGCTCGACGGGTACGCGGTCTTCACCGCGGACCTGTCACCCGGCCGTACGGTCGCGGACCTGCTCGCCACCGAGCCGGCCGCCCCGGCCGAGGGCGACGAACCGCCCGCGCTGCGGCTGGCGGCGGGCGACGGGGACGTGCCGGCCACGCTGCCGGCGGGCCCGGACTCGATTCCCGTACCGGCGCGCCATGTCGAGTGTGTGCGGCGGCAGTTGCGGCGACTCCCGCCCGGCACGCTCCTCGCCGCGCTGGATCCGCTGAGCGACGCGGAGTCCGCCGGGCGGCCGGCCGCCGGGCCGCGGCGCAACGCCCCGGCTCCCCTCCGCATCGACGAGGTCTTCGCGGCCCGGGCCGCCGCCCGCCCGGACGCCCCCGCACTCACCGCGGGCTCCACCACCCTCTCGTACGCCGAACTCGACGCCCGTGCCGCGACGTTGGCGGACGGGCTGTACGCCCACGGCGTGCGTGCCGGTGACCTCGTGGGCCTCTGCCTGCCCCGCTCGGCCGACCTGGTGGCGGCAATGCTCGCCGTGCTCAAGGCGGACGCGGCGTACGTACCGCTGGATCCGGAGCATCCGGCGGACCGGCGCGAGCGCACCGCACGGGACGCGGGGGTCCGGCTGACGGTCCGGGACCCGGCCGCCCTCGTCGGCCACCCGCCCCGCCCCGCCGCCCGGCCGGGCGCGGCCACCGCGCCCGCGTACGTCATCCACACCTCGGGCTCGACCGGCCGCCCCAAGGGGGTCCTCGTCCCGCACGCCAATGTCACGGCCCTGGTCGACGCCGTCCGCGACGACTTCGGCCTCTCCCCCGACGACACGTGGACGTGCTTCCACTCGGCGGCCTTCGACTTCTCGGTGTGGGAGATCTGGGGCGCGCTGCTGACGGGCGGGCGGCTGGTGGTCGTGGACCACTGGACCACGCGCTCGCCGGAGGACTTCCACGCCCTGCTGGTGCGGGAGCGGGTGAGCGTGCTGAGCCAGACCCCGTCGGCGTTCACCCAGCTCGCGGCGGTGGACCGGAACGCGCACGAAGCACCGGCCCCGCGCCTGGTGGTGCTGGGCGGCGAGCCGCTGGACGCCCGTCCGCTGCTGGACTGGTTCGACCGGCATCCGGAGGACCGGTGCCGCCTGGTGAACATGTACGGGATCACCGAGACCACGGTCCATGTCACGGCGGCGACGGTGACGCGCCGGGAGGCGCTCGCCGGGTCCCGGTCGGTGGGGCGGCCCCTGCCGGGCTGGTCGGTCCGGGTGCTGGACGCGCGCGGCCGGCCGGTTCCGCCGGGTGCGCCCGGGGAGATCCATGTGGGCGGGGCGGGGGTGGCGCTCGGCTATCTGAACCGGCCCGCCCTGACCGCCGAACGTTTCCTTCCGGACCCCCTGGACCCGGCCGGGCGGCTCTACCGCAGCGGCGACCTGGGGCGGCTGCTGCCCGACGGGACCCTGGAGCACCTGGGCCGGATCGATGATCAGGTGAAGGTGCGGGGCTTCCGGATCGAGCCGGGCGAGATCCGGCACGTGCTCCTGGAGGACCCGGCGGTGTCGGCCGCGGCGGTCACCGTGACCGGCGCCGGCGGCGGGGACGCGGCGGCCGCGCGGATCGACGCCTACGTGGTCCCGGCCCCGGGGGCGGACGAGGACCCCGGGGCCGTACGGCGGCGGGCCGCCCGGCTGCTGCCCCCGCACATGGTGCCCGCGACGGTGACCGTGCTGCCGGCCCTCCCGCTCACCGCGAACGGCAAGCTGGACCCGGACCGGCTGCCCGCGCCGGGAGCCCGCCGCGCCCGAGGAGCGGCGGCGGCCCCGGAACCCGCCCCGGCAGCCCGGGCCACCGCCCCCGGAGCCGGGCCGGCCGCCGTTCTCGCCGCCATCTGGCGCGAGGTGCTCGGGGTCGAGGAGATCGGCCAGGACGACGACTTCTGGGACCTGGGCGGCAATTCGCTGTACGCGATTCGGATCGGCACGCTCGCCCGGGAGCGCGGGCTGCCCGGCGTGCCGCTGCGTCAGCTGTATCTGACGCCGACGCTGGGCGCGCTGTCCGAGGCGCTGGCCCGGGAGGCGTGAGGAGGGGGCGGCCGCACGGCGGCGGCCGCCCCCGGTCCGCGCCTCGCTACACGAAGCGCTGCTGCGCGCTGCCGTCGCAGGTCTGGAGCCTGAGCGGGTCCTTGGCCCCCGCCAGGGTCAGGCACAGGCCGGTCGCGGCGGCCGGGCGGACGGTGCCCGCCTGCCGGACGAACGTCTGGTTGGCCGCGCCCGAGCAGTCCCACACGACGAGCGTGGCGCCGGCGTCGTACTTCGCGCCCGGGACGTCCAGGCAGCGGTCGTGGCTCAGCGCGGTGCGGGCGGTCTGCGTACCGGCGTCGTACCACCAGTTCTGGTTGCGCCCGCCGTGGCAGTCCCAGCCGCCGATCTCGGTGCCGTTGCGGGTGACCGAGGCGGGCACGTCCACACAGGAGCCGGTGGCCTCGTTCTTCAGCGGGGTGAACAGGTCGTCCCAGGCCGCGCCGGTCAGGACGGGACTGCCGGTGCTCGCCGGGTCGGCGCAGCTCGCCTCGCGCAGCCCGGAGTCGTACAGCTGGGTGAGGCAGGCGGCGAAGGCCCGGTGGCCGGCGGCGTTGGGGTGGAAGGACTGCCGGACCGAGTTCTCGTCGGGCAGGCCCGGCTTGCTCAGGTCGATGTAGAGGCCGCGGGCCCAGGGGCTCTCGGTGCAGACCTCGTGCCCGTGGAAGAGCCGGGAGTTGTCGAGGTAGGTGGCCCCGGTGGCGGCGGCCGCCTCGCGCATGCCGGCCTGGAAGGCGGGCACGGCGGTGTTGCGGCCCCAGACGGTGTCGGAGTCGTAGCCGAGTCCGCCGCAGATCAGTTTGCCGGGGAACTTCGGGTTGTCACGGAAGTCCGGGCCGATCGGGCTCGGGTAGCCCATCAGGACGAGCTTGTAGTCGCTGTTCGCGTACCCGGCGTCCGTCATGACGGTGCGCAGGTCGCGAACGGTCTGCTCGACCTTGGGGACCAGGGCGTCCACCCGGGCCTGCCAGCCGCCCGCGTACTTCGGCTCGCAGGGGCCCTGGAGGCTGATGTAGCGCACCACGCAGTCGGTCATGACCGGGCCGAACTGGAGGTCGTCGTTTGCCCCGGCGACCAGGACGATCATCTTGATCCGGGTGTTGCGGGCCTTGATCGCGAGGCTGTCGCTCTGCACGAGCTCGTCGGCGTACTGCTTGTCTCCGCCGATTTCGATGTTCCCGGTATGGGCGCCGGAGCAGGAGACGTTGTACGTGACGTCCGCCGCGATGCCCGTGCGGTGGATGGCGGCGTCCGGTGAGCGGTGGCACCAGTTGTCGGGACCGTTGGTGCCGGGGTCGTAGGTGCCGACGCCCTCGCCGGAGATCTCGCTGTCGCCGAGCGAGATCAGCCCGGTCTTGCGGTCGCCGAGCGGCCGCTCGGCGGGGCTCCCGTAGAGCTGGGTGGCTTCGGCGGCCCGGACGGCCTCCAGTGCGGGCGGGAGAGGGGTGGATGCGATAGAGCTGGTACCCGGCTCCGTCGCGCCCGCGGGTCCGGCGGCGGCCATACCGCCGACGGCCGCCGCGAGAGCGACGGTGGCCGCGACCGTGCAGCGGAGCAGGCGAAGGCTTCGGAGCCCTCGAAGTCTGGTGCTGGTGCGCCTCATTGCGCCTCCCGGTAAGTGGTTACCCACGGTATTTACTGGCCGGTAGGCGACTTGGGAATACGTAGAACAAGAGAAGTACTCATCTTTTTCAGGAGGTTTAAACACCATGGCCGACACGACGGATGACACGGGGTTCCGGATCGAGCACGACTCGATGGGCGAGGTGAGGGTCCCCGCGGACGCCAAGTGGCGCGCCCAGACCCAGCGGGCCGTGGAGAACTTCCCCGTCTCCGGGCAGCGGCTGGAGCGGGCGCACATCGAGGCGCTGGCCCGGATCAAGGGCGCGGCGGCCAAGGTCAACGCCGAACTGGAGGTGCTGGATCCGGACATCGCCGCCGCGATCCGGGAGGCCGCCGCCGAGGTCGCCTCGGGCCGCTGGGACGAGCACTTCCCCGTCGACGTGTTCCAGACGGGTTCGGGCACCTCGTCGAACATGAACACCAACGAGGTGATCGCCACCCTCGCCACCGAGCGCCTCGGCCGCGAGGTCCACCCCAACGACCATGTGAACGCCTCCCAGTCGTCCAACGACGTCTTCCCGTCCTCCATCCACATCGCGGCCACCGCCGCCGTCACCGCCGACCTGATCCCCGCCCTGGATCACCTGGCGGAATCCCTGGGGCGGAAATCGGCCGAATTCGCGGAGGTCGTGAAGTCCGGCCGTACGCATCTGATGGACGCCACCCCCGTCACCCTCGGCCAGGAGTTCGGCGGCTACGCGGCACAGATCCGCTACGGCGTGGAGCGGCTGCGCGCCTCCCTGCCGCGGCTCGCCGAACTGCCCCTGGGCGGCACGGCGGTGGGCACCGGCATCAACACCCCGCCCGGCTTCTCCGCGGCCGTGATCGCCGAGGTGGCGGACGCCACCGGGCTGCCGCTGACCGAGGCCCGCGACCACTTCGAGGCGCAGGGCGCGCGGGACGGGCTCGTGGAGACCTCGGGCCAGCTGCGGACCATCGCCGTCTCCCTGACGAAGATCTGCAACGACCTGCGGTGGATGGCGTCGGGCCCGCGCACCGGTCTCGCCGAGATCGCGCTGCCCGACCTCCAGCCCGGCTCGTCGATCATGCCGGGCAAGGTCAATCCGGTGATCCCGGAGGCGGTCCTGATGGTCGCTGCCCAGGTCACCGGCAATGACGCGACGGTCGCCACGGCCGGTGCGGCCGGCAACTTCGAGCTGAACGTGATGCTCCCGGTCATCGCGAAGAACCTGCTGGAGTCCGTACGGCTGCTGGCAGGCGCCTCCCGGCTGCTCGCGGACCGCACGGTCGACGGCATCACCGCCGACGTGGAGCGGGCCCGCGCCTACGCCGAGTCCTCGCCGTCCGTGGTGACCCCCCTCAACAAGTACATCGGCTACGAGGAGGCGGCGAAGGTCGCCAAGAAGTCCCTCAAGGACGGGACCACGATCCGCGAGACGGTCCTGGCCTCGGGCTACGTCGAGCGCGGCGACCTGACGCTGGAGCAGCTCGACGCGGCGCTGGACGTGCTGCGGATGACGCGTCCGTGAGCGCGCCGCCCGGCGCCCGGTGACGCGTGGGGGCTCCCGGTGATGCCCGGGAGCCCCGTGACGCCTCAGGGCCACCGGCCGGATCGGGACCGGTGACCTGAGTCGCAGCGGGCCGGTGGGAGCGCTGCGGCCTCTCCGTAAGATCTCTCCTTGACATCCTCCCCCTCCTGGATGGAGGGGGAGTCCTACGGCTCGCGCCGTGGGGTTTTCTGCTTCGTCGCCGACTGCCCGCCCGGAGTGCTCCGTTGAGGTCTTACACCGGCTCCACAGACTGTCACCGAGAGCCCCTCGGCCAGCACGTTCTTCGCGGCGTTCACGTCACGGTCGTGAGTGACCCCGCACGCGCACGTCCATGTGCGGACATTCAGCGGCAGCTTGCTCTGCAAGGTTCCGCAGGCGGAGCACAGCTTGGAGGAGGGGAACCAGCGGTCGATGGTGACCAGGTCCCTTCCGTACCAGGCGCACTTGTACTCCAGCATGCCGCGCAGCGTGGTCCACGCCGCGTCCGAGACGGCGCGGACCAGGCAATGGTTCTGGACCATGTTGCGTACGGTCAGATCCTCGATCACGATCGTTTGGTTCTCACGAACGAGCCGAGTGGTCAGCTTGTGCAGGTGATCCCGCCTGCGGTCGGCGATCCGGGCATGAACCTTCGCGACCTTACGCCGGGCCCCAGCGGGCGAAACCTTCGCCCGCTGCCCCGCTCCGCAGGAGCTGTGCTTCCTCCCCGAGCCAAGGCACGAGGTATCCACACAGGAGGAAAATATGACAGATACGGGAGAGCGCACACGCTGGGCGCCGGGGGACCGGATCCTCTGGCGCTACCGCGACAACGGCCGGGCCCACCGGACGGCCGGCGCCCCGCCCGTGCACATCTGCCGTCCGGTGACCGTCGTCCAGGACACCGAAGAACTGCTCGCCGTCTGGATGGCGCCCGGCACCGAATGCGTGCGGCCCGTGCTGGCCGACGGCACCCAGGTGCACGCCGAGCCGCTGGCCACTCGCTACACCGCACCGCGCACCACGGCCCGCTCGACCTGGTTCGGCTCCGGGGTGCTGAAGCTGGCCGCGCCCGGGGACCCGTGGTCGGTGTGGCTGTTCTGGGACCGGGGCTGGATGTTCCGCAACTGGTACGTGAACCTGGAGGAGCCCCGGACCCGGTGGTCCGGAGGGGTGGATTCCGAGGATCACTTTCTCGACATCTCCGTGAACCCCGACCGGAGCTGGAAATGGCTCGACGAGGACGAGTTCGCCCAGGCGCAGCACGTCGGCCTGATGGACCGGGAGACCGCACGGCGGGTCCGGGAGGCGGGCCTGGCGGCGGTCGAGGTGATCACCGGGTGGGGGTCGCCGTTCCGGGACGGCTGGGAGCACTGGCGGCCCGATCCGCGGTGGCAGGTGCCGCCGCTGCCGGATGACTGGGACCGCACCCCTGCGCGTATGCCGTCGTGAGACCCTGGGAGAACCCTTCGGGCGGTCCGGTCGGCAGGTCCGGGCGCACGGAGGGCTGATCGCCGCAACCAGCGGGAACCACACCGGAACTGACCACAAGTCGCCACACCGGTCGTGCGGAGGGACGGGCCACGGACCCGGACGAATCCGTTCGGTCGCGGGAGCCACCACGAGGGGGTGGAGACGTGCATGCTGTCCGCCGCCCTCTCGCCGCGCCCGCCGGAGGGATCGTCTGTCGGCCATCTACGCGGCGCTCGGTTTCGGCCCCTTCATCGGGGGCATCCGGTGACAGCCGTTGTTCTTCCCGCGCTTGCCGGGGCACAGTAGCGCCCCACGAGGCGACTGCCTCATACAACCGGCCCGGACGGACGGAATCCCACGCGTGACGGAGCATCCCACCTCCCACGAAGGCCGGCAGCCGCTCGCGGCCCGGCAGCAGGAGCGCACCCGCCCCCGGCAACAGGACGCCGCGGCGGCCGCCGCCGCGGCCGCGGTCCCGGCTCCGGCCGCCGCGCCGAACCCGGGTGCCGCGGCGGCGGCCGTCGCGGACGCGCAGGCCGCCACCCGCCGCGAGGGCGACCGGCTGCGCTTCGTCGGAGCGGCCACCCGGCGCATCGCCCGGGGCATAGACCTGGACGAGATCGTCCTCGGTCTGTGCCGGGCCAGCGTGCCGACCTTCTCCGACGCGATCCTGGTCTATCTGCGCGATCCGCTCCCGGTGGGCGACGAGCGCCCGGTGAGCCCCTTCGTCCTGCGGCTGCGGCGCAGCGACCGGCTGCGCGCCGCCGGCGAGGAGGGCGGCGAGGCGGGCCCGGAGACGGAACGGCTGCGTCCGCTGATCCTGGACCCGCAGGCCGACCTGATGCCCGCCGCCGAGCTGTGCGAGGTGCCGCCGGGCGGCGCGCTGGCCGAGGTGCTGCGGGGGGTGCGGCCGGTCTTCGGCGACTCCGCGGCGGCGCGCGCCGCGCTGCCCGAGCTGCTCGGCCCCGGGCGGAGCGTTCCCACCGGGCACCGGGCGATCCTCGCCCCGCTGCGCGGCCGGCGCCGGGTCATCGGGGCCGCGGTCTTCGTACGCGGCACCGAGCGGGCCCCGTTCGAGGCCAGTGACCTGCTGGTCGCGGCGCAGCTGGCGACGCACACCGCGCTCGGCATCGACAAGGCCGTGCTGTACGGGCGCGAGGCGTACATCGCCGACGAGCTCCAGCGCACGATGCTGCCCGACTCGCTCCCCCAGCCCACCGGAGTCCGGCTCGCCTCGCGCTACCTCCCGGCGGCGGAGACGGCCCGGGTCGGCGGCGACTGGTACGACGCGATCCCGCTCCCCGGCAGCCGGGTCGCGCTGGTCGTCGGCGATGTGATGGGCCACTCCATGACCTCGGCGGCGATCATGGGGCAGCTGCGGACGACGGCACAGACGCTGGCGCAGCTGGACCTGCCGCCGCAGGAGGTGCTGCACCATCTGGACGAGCAGGCGCAACGCCTGGGCAGCGACCGGATGGCGACCTGCCTGTACGCGGTGTACGACCCGGTCGCGCACCGCATCACCATCGCCAACGCCGGGCACCCGCCGCCCGTGCTGCTGCACCTGGGCGGGCGGGCCGAGGTGCTGGTGGTGCCGCCGGGCGCCCCGATCGGGGTGGGCGGCGTCGACTTCGAGGCCGTCGAGCTGGACGCCCCGGCCGGCGCCACCCTGCTCCTCTACACCGATGGTCTGGTGGAGTCGCGGCTGCGGGACGTGTGGACGGGCATCGAACAGCTGCGGGAGCGCCTGGCGGCGACCGCGCAGCTCACCGGGCCGGACCACGCGCCGCCGCTGGAGGCCCTGTGCGACGACGTGCTGGACATGCTGGGCCCGGGTGACCGGGACGACGACATCGCGCTGCTCGCCGCCCGTTTCGACGGGATCGCGCCGAGCGACGTGGCGTACTGGTATCTGGAACCGGAGGACGCGGCTCCGGGCCGGGCCCGCCGGCTGGCCCGGCGGGCGCTGAGCCGCTGGGGCATGGACGACCTGGCCGACGAGGTCGAGCTGCTGGTCAGCGAGGTCGTCACCAATGCCGTGCGCTATGCGGAGCGGCCGGTGACGCTGCGGCTGCTGCGGACCGACATCCTGCGCTGCGAGGTCGGCGACGACTCCCCGCAGCTGCCCCGGCAGCGCCGGGCGCGGGAGACGGACGAGGGCGGGCGGGGGCTGTTCCTGGTGAACCGGCTGGCCCGGCGGTGGGGGGCGACGCGTCTGTCGACGGGCAAGGTCGTCTGGTTCGAGATGGCGCCCCGGGGGCAATAGGCGCCCTGTCCGGGGCGGCGGGAGAGCATGAGTGCGGGGCGGGCACTGAGGCCCGCCCCGCACTCATGCCGTCATGGCCTCACTGCCCGAGAAGTCCGTTGCCTCCGGGCCGTTCACCCGGCTGGCCGTCGTCCTCCCCGGGCTCGGGCGGCAGCTCCGGGCTCTTGGTGACGGGCGGGGAGACCGGCGGGCTGCTGCTGCTGGACGGGGGCGGCGTCGTCGACGGGGTCTCGGTGGGCGTCTCGCTCGGCGTCTCGGAGGGCGTGTCCGACGGGGTCGGCTCCTGGGTCCGGGTGGGCTCCCCGGAGGGCGAGCCGGAGGGCGTCGGCGGTGCGGGCACCTCGCCGCGCTCCACGCCCTGAAGGTCGAACGTCTTGTCGGACCCGCCGCCGAGGGCGCCCAGCGTGTAGTCGGCCCAGATCCTGGCGGGGAAGCCGCCGCCGCTGGCGCGGCCGGAGTTGGCCGTACCGGTGAGGGAGACCTGCTTGCGGCCGCCGTCGCCCTCGCCGAAGAGGGCCACGACCGTGGTCAGTTCCGGGGTGTACCCGGCGAACCAGGCCGACTTGTTGTCCTCGGAGGTGCCGGTCTTGCCCGCCGCGTCGTAGGCGGGGGTGTTGGCAGCGCTGCCGGACCCGGCGTCGACGACCCCGGTGAGCGCCTCGGTCACGGTGTCGGCCGAGGCGCGGCTGATGGCCTGCTGCCGCTTGGGCTTCTCGGGGGTCACGGTGCGGTCGCGGTGCTCGGCGGCCTTGACGATGTGCGGGGTGACCTTCCGGCCGTGGTTGTCGAGCGTGGCGTACGCGCCCGCCATGTCCCAGGTGGAGGCGTTCATGGTGCCGAGGGTGACGGCGGGGCGCTCGGGGAAGTTCTTGTCCGGTACGCCGACGGCGAGCGCCGTCTCCTTCACGGCGGCGGGCGTCACGTCGACGATCATCTGCGCGAAGACGGAGTTGACCGAGCTGTTCATGGCCTTCTGCACGGATATCCGGCCGTAGCTGCGGTCGTCCTCGTTCTGCGGGGCGAACGGGGTGTCGCTGCCGACGACGGGCCGCTTGCTCGTGCCGTCGTACATGGTGTTGAGCCCGATCAGGCTGCCGTCCTGCGTCTTCGACTCGTTCTCCAGGGCCGAGGCGAGCACCAGCGGCTTGAAGGTGGAGGCGGGCTGGTAGTCCTGGCGGGTGGCGTTGCTGATGTAGTGCTTGACGTAGTCCTCGCCGCCGTACAGGGCGACGACCTCGCCGGTCTTCGGGTCGACGGAGGTGGCGCCGGCCTGGACGGTGGCGTCGACCTTGTTGCCCTCGCGGTCGAGCTTGGACTCCAGCTGGTCGTCCACCGACTTCTCCAGCGCCTTCTGGCGCTTCTTGTCGACGGTGAGGGTGAAGGTCCAGCCGCCCGCGTCGCGGTCCGCGGCGGAGACGCCCTGCTTCTCCAGTTCCTCGTTGGCGGCCTCGACGAGGTAGCCGGCCTGGCCCTCCATGCCCTGGGCGGGCTTGGGCTTGTCCGGGTAGGGGAACTTCAGGTCGGCCTTCTCGGACTCGGTCAGCCACTTCATCTCGACCATGTTGCGCAGGGTGTAGGCCCAGCGCTCCTTGACCAGCTTCTTGCCGGTGTCGGTCGCGGTGTTCCAGTCGTACTGGCTG
Source organism: Streptomyces sp. NPDC091649 (assembly GCF_044756785.1). NCBI lineage: Bacteria > Bacillati > Actinomycetota > Actinomycetes > Kitasatosporales > Streptomycetaceae > Streptomyces > Streptomyces sp. NPDC091649. Next base: position 785,626 of record NZ_JBIVTR010000001.1, read on the forward strand.
GGGGCCTGGAGGAGGGAGGCGAGGTACGCGCCCTGGGAGACGTTCAGGTCCTTGGCGTCGACGCCGTAGTAAGCCTGGGCGGCGGCCTGGATGCCGCTGGCTCCGCGCCCGTAGTAGGCGGTGTTGATGTACCCGGCGAGGATCGTCTCCTTGGACTCCTGCTGGTCGACCTTGAGCGAGATCACCAGCTCCTTGAGCTTGCGGCTCACGGTGGGGTCCTGCGTCAGGTAGAAGTTCTTCACGTACTGCTGGGTGATGGTCGAGCCACCCTGCTTGCCCTTGCCCCTGAGAGTGTTGAGGAGAGCCCGGGTGGTGCCCTTGAGATCGACGCCCTCGTCGTTGTAGAACGACTTGTTCTCGGCGGCGACGAAGGCGTGCTGGACCTTCGTCGGAACGTCGTCCAGGTCGACGATCTGACGGTTGACGCCCTTGCCGGTACGGGCGAGGACCGTGCCGTCGCTGTACTGGTAGACGTTGCTCTGCCGCTCCGCCATGGCATTGGCGGCCGGAACGTCGACGTAGACGTAGAGCGCGCCGAACGCGCCCATGCCCAGCAGGACGATCCCGAAGAAGGCGCCCAGCAGCTTCTTCCACGTGAAGAGTCCGCGTATGCCGCCGCTCTTCGGGGCCCGGCGCGACTCCCGCGCCTGGGCTCGTCGCGCATCCGCTCGACCCATTGGTGTGTTGCTCCCGCTTCTCTGCTCGACCGGCCCGCTCGGTTTCCTCAGTTCACTCAGACCTGCCAGCTAACACCGCCGACAGGGACAAAAGACGAGCGATCCGGTCTTTTACGGACGTGACAATCAGCACCCACTCCCTAGGAACCGACTCCCCAGAGATGGACAAGGTTGCGGGAACCGTTAATGTGTAATCACATTGATAGCGCGGCGCGAGGCCGCACCGAACGGGGGATCCCATGACCGGACAGCACGTCGACCACCGACCGGAGACCGCGGCGGACGGCCTGACGACCGACGCGCCCGACATGCCCGCACCCCAGGTCAGGGAGGTCCCCGCACACTCCATACCGGGCGGCGTCGGACTGCTCCTGACGGTGCTCGGGGTGTTCGCGGGGGTCGGCCTCGCCATCGTCGGCGGGGTGATCGGGGCGGGCGGCAACAATGCGGTCGGCGTCCCGCTCTTCATCCTCGGGGTGCTGCTCGTGATCGCCTCGTTCTTCTGCATGAGCGGTGTGAAGATGGTCGCTCCCGGCGAGGCCCGGGTGATCCAGCTCTTCGGCCGGTACGTCGGCACCATCCGCACCGACGGGCTCCGCCTGATCAACCCGCTGACCTCCAGCCGGAAGATCTCCACCCGCGTCCGCAACCACGAGACCGCCGTCCTCAAGGTCAACGACGCCTACGGCAACCCGATCGAGCTGGCCGCGATCGTCGTCTGGAAGGTCGAGGACACCGCCCAGGCGCTCTTCGAGGTCGATGACTTCCTGGAGTTCGTCGCCACCCAGACCGAGGCGGCCGTACGGCACATCGCCATCGAGTACCCGTACGACGCCCACGAGGAGGACGGCCTCTCCCTGCGCGGCAACGCGGAGGAGATCACCGAGAAGCTCGCCGTCGAGCTGACCGCCCGGGTGAGGGCCGCGGGCGTCCTGATCATCGAGTCGCGCTTCAGCCACCTCGCGTACGCCCCGGAGATCGCCTCCGCGATGCTCCAGCGCCAGCAGGCGGGCGCGGTCGTCGCGGCCCGTCAGCAGATCGTCGAGGGCGCGGTGGGCATGGTCGAGATGGCCCTGACCCGGATCGCCGAGCAGGACATCGTGGAACTGGACTCCGAGCGGAAGGCGGCCATGGTCGGCAATCTGATGGTCGTGCTGTGCGGTGACCGCGCGGCCCAGCCGGTCCTCAACACGGGCTCCCTCTACCAGTGACCGAGCCGACGCCTCCCCGGCGGACACCGGCGTCCCGGTCGCGGCAGCGCAAGCAGATGCTGCTGCGGCTGGACCCCGCGGTGCACGACGCGCTCGCCCGCTGGGCCTCCGACGAACTGCGCAGCGCCAACGCGCAGATCGAGTTCCTGCTGCGGCGGGCGCTCGCGGAGGCGGGCCGGCTGCCGGGGGCGGCGCGCCCGATCGCCCGCCGGGGACGGCCTCCCAAACAGCCGCCGCAGGAGCCCGGATCCGACACCCGGAACACCCCGTAGCGCCCCGACCCCGGCCCGTGGAACTGGCCGGGGTCACTTTCCGGACGCGTATACACCGCAGGTATACACACCGTGTACAGTGCTCCTCATGTCTATCGGTCACACCCTCCTCGGGCTCCTGGAGTCCGGCCCTCGGCACGGTTACGACCTGAAGCGGACCTTCGACGAGAAGTTCGGCCAGGACCGCCCGCTGCACTACGGCCAGGTCTATTCGACGATGTCCCGGCTCCTGAAGAACGGACTCGTCGAGGTCGACGGGGTCGAGAGCGAAGGAGGCCCCGAGCGCAAGCGATACGCCATCACCGACGCCGGGGTCACCGATGTCTCGCAGTGGCTGGCGCAGCCCGAGAAGCCGGAGCCCTACCTCCAGTCGACGCTCTACACCAAGGTCGTCCTCGCGCTCCTGACCGATCGCAGCGCCGCCGATCTGCTCGACTCCCAGCGCTCGGCGCACCTGCGCATGATGCGCGTCCTCACCGACCGCAAGCGCAAGGGCGACCTGGCCGACCAGTTGATCTGCGACCACGCGCTGTTCCATCTGGAAGCCGATCTGCGCTGGCTGGAACTGACCGCCGCCCGCCTCGACCAGCTCGCCAAGGTGGTGGCCGCGTGATCCCCGAAGGCTCCCTGCTCGCCGCGCACGACCTGCGCAAGACCTACGGCTCGACGCCCGCCCTGGACGGCGCGTCGTTCTCCGTGCACCCCGGCGAGGTCGTCGCCGTGATGGGCCCCTCCGGTTCCGGCAAGTCGACCCTGCTGCACTGCCTGGCCGGGATCATCACCCCCGACTCCGGCACCATCGCCTACGCGGGCCACGAGCTGTCCGCGATGTCGGACGCCGAGCGCAGCGCCCTGCGGCGCAGCGACTTCGGCTTCGTCTTCCAGTTCGGCCAGCTCGTCCCGGAGCTGACCTGCGTGGAGAACGTCGCCCTGCCGCTGCGGCTGAACGGCGTCAGGCGCAGGTCCGCCGAGCGCACCGCCCTGGAGTGGATGGAGCGCCTGGAGGTCGACGACCTCCGGTCCAAGCGCCCCGGCGAGGTCTCCGGCGGGCAGGGCCAGCGGGTCGCGGTGGCCCGTGCGCTGGCGGCGTCACCGAAGGTGATCTTCGCGGACGAGCCGACCGGCGCACTGGACTCCCTCAACGGCGAGCGGGTGATGGAGCTGCTCACCGAGGCCGCCCGCTCGGCCAACGTCGCCGTGGTCCTGGTGACCCACGAGGCCCGGGTCGCCGCCTACTCCGACCGTGACGTCACCGTGCGCGACGGCCGGGCCCGCGACCTGGAGCACGCCGTATGACCCTGCTCGACGAGAAGCGGGCCCCGGCACCGCCGCGCCCGGCGCCGCCCTCATGGGGCGCGGTGACGCTCCGCGACTTCGGATTGGGTATCCGCTTCGCCGCGGCCGGGGGCCGCGAGGGCTGGATCCGTACGCTGCTGACCGCCGTCGGCGTCGGCCTCGGCGTCGCACTGCTGCTCCTCGCCTCCTCCGTACCGCATCTGCTCGACGAACGGAACGCGCGCGAGCAGGCCCGCAGCGAGGCGCCGGCCTCCGCCTCTCCCGGCGCGGGGGTGGAGAAGTCGGACAGCTCGGTGCTGCGGATCAACACGACCACCGATTTCCGCGACCGGACCGTGGGGGGCTATCTGATGCGCCCGGACGGTCCGACGCCCGTCCTGCCGCCGGGGGTCGCCCGTTTCCCCGGTCCGGGCGAGATGGCGGCCTCCCCCGCCCTGAAGGAGCTGCTGGCCGAGCCGCGCAGCGAACTGCTGCGGGAGCGGCTGCCGTACGCGATCACGGACACGATCGGCGACGCCGGGCTGCGCTCCCCCGGTGAGCTGCTCTACTACGCGGGCAGCGACACCCTGACCTCGGCCGGCGGGGGTCACCGGATCGCCGCGTACGGCGACGACCGCCAGGGAGACCCCTTCCCGCCGATTCTGATCGTGCTCGTCATCATGGTGTGCGTCGTGCTGCTGGCGCCGGTCGCGATCTTCATCGCCACGGCCGTGCGCTTCGGCGGTGACCGCCGCGACCGGCGGCTGGCCGCGCTGCGCCTGGTCGGCGCGGACATCCGGACGACCCGGCGCATCGCCGCCGGAGAAGCGCTGTTCGGCGCGTTGCTCGGGCTACTGCTCGGCCTCGGGTTCTTCCTGGCGGGCCGGCAGTTCGCCGGCGCCGTGGAGATCTGGGACTTCAGCGCCTTCCCGGCCGACCTGATGCCCGACCTCCGGCTGGCGGCGCTGATCGGGGCGGCGGTGCCGCTGACCGCCGTGCTCGTCACCCTGGCCGCGATGCGGTCCGTGGTGATCGAGCCGCTCGGCGTCGTACGCCGGGGGCGCGACCGGGGACGCCGCCTGTGGTGGCGGCTGCCGGTGCCGCTGGCGGGTCTCGCGGTGCTCGCGCTCTGGGGCCGGGTCGAGGAGTACGCGCCGGTCAACCCGTTCCCGATCATCACCGGCGCGGTGCTGGTGCTGTTCGGTCTCGCCCTGCTGCTGCCGTGGCTGGTCGAGGCGTGCGTGAACCGGCTGCGCGGCGGCCCGGTGCCCTGGCAGCTCGCCACCCGCAGGCTTCAGTTGAGCAGCGGGGCCGCGTCCCGTGCGGTCAGCGGGGTCACGGTCGCGGTGGCCGGGGCGATCGCCCTGCAGATGCTGTTCGCCGCGATGAACGCCGACTTCATCCGGATGACGGGCCAGGACACCTCGCGGGCCCAGTTCGCCGGATACTCCGAGAACGTCACGGGCGAGGGGGCCACCGCGGCCATCGAGCGGTTCCGCGCGACCAAGGGCGTGGAGGTGGTCATCGGCTCGGTGGAGGCGTTCGCGAGCAAGCCCGGCGACTACGGCGAGGACGACGTCCAGCCCACCACCTCGCTGACCGTCGGCACCTGCGAGACCTTGCGCGAGCTGGCCCGGATCGGCGCCTGCGCGGACGGCGACACCTTCGTCGTCCATCCGCGGGACGACAAGGACATGACCGCCTGGGTCGACGAGACCGCCCGCAAGGGCGAGGTGCTCGAAGTCGGCTCCGGGAAGAAGCCGATGCGGTGGACACTGCCCGCCGATTCCCGGACCGTGACGGGCCGCGAGGACCCGATGGGCGACCCCCACTGGGGGATCATGGCCACCCTCGGCGCGGTCGACGCGGGCGCTCTGCCCGACGCGACGATCACCACCCAGATCCGGGTGGACCAGAGTGTTCCGGACGTCGCCGAACACGTACGCAACACGGCGGCCGAGATCGACCCGGGCATGCGTTTCGTCACGCTCAATCCGGTCGAGCGGAACCGCCAGTACGCGAGCATCCAGACCGGCCTCCAGCTGGGGGCGACGGCGGTGCTGCTGCTCATCGCCGCCTCGATGCTGGTCTCCCAGCTGGAGCAGTTGCGCGAGCGCAGGAGGCTGTTGTCGGTCCTGGTCGCCTTCGGCACCCGGCGCTCCACGCTGGGCTGGTCGGTGCTGTGGCAGACCGCCGTGCCGGTGGTGCTCGGTCTGGCGGTGGCGGTCGCGGGCGGCCTGGGGCTCGGGGCCACGCTCGTCTGGATGATCCAGAAGCAGGTGTCCGACTGGTGGCTGTTCTGGCCGATGGCGGGCGCGGGCGGCGCGCTGATCGTGCTGGTCACCCTGCTGTCGCTGCCGCCGCTGTGGCGCACGATGCGCCCGGACGGACTCCGCAGCGAGTGACACCCGCACGACCCGCGTACGGCCGGGGCCTCTGGGAACAGGGGCCCCGCCCGTACGTCCGGGGCCCCTCAGGAGCCCTCCGCCACCAGCCGCACCGGCAGCGGCCGCATCGCCTCGCGCAGGGCGGCGGCCAGCTCCTCGAACTCGCCGCCCCGCGCCGATCCGCCGCGCATGGCCAGCGCCACCCGCCGGGTCGGCGCGGGGTCGGCGAAGTACCCGGTGGTCAGCGCCTCGTTGCGGCCGGTCTCCACCGTCAGCGCGGTCCGGGGCAGCAGGGTCACCCCGAGCCCTCCGGCGACCAGCTGGACCAGGGTGGAGAGCCCGGCGGCGGTCGTGGTCACCGGAGCACCCTCGGTCCGGCCGGCCTCGCGGCAGATGTCCAGGGCCTGGTCGCGCAGGCAGTGCCCCTCGTCCAGGAGCAGGAGCGGCAGTTCGCGCAGCGCGTCGCGGGGGATGTCCGGTCGGCCGCCGAGCCAGTGGTCCTGCTCCATGACCAGCACGAAGTCCTCGTCGAAGAGGGGGATCTCGCTCACCCCGGGGACCCCGAGCGGCACGGCGAGCAGCAGCAGGTCGAGCCGCCCGGCGGCGAGGCCCTCCAGCAGCGAGGACGTCTGCTCCTCATGGACCTGGAGGTCGAGGTCGGCGTAGCGCTCGTGGACCAGCCGGAGCACGGTGGGCAGCAGATACGGGGCGACGGTCGGGATCACGCCGAGCCGGAGCACTCCGGTGAACGGGGCACGGACCGCCTCCGCCTCCTCCATCAGCGCGGCGACGGCCTCCAGCACCGCCCCGGCCCGCACGGCGAGCCGCTCCCCGGCGGGTGAGAGCAGCACCTTGCGCGTCGTACGCTCGATGAGCTGGACACCCAGTGCCTCCTCCAGGGTGGACACCGCTCCGGAGAGTGCCGGCTGACTCATCCCGATTGCCGCCGCCGCGTCCCGGAAGTGCAGATGTTCCGCCACGGCCGTGAAGGCGCGTAGCTGCGACAGGCTGGGCTGCTTGGTGTGCTGCTTGGGGCGTATGCCCTGATTCCCCTGGCCCACTGATAGGCACCTCCGATCATCTCGACCGAGTGTAGCTATTTCCGTGATCAATGCACTCTGTGCCAAGGTGGGACCCGTCCAACCCTCAGGAACGCCCCTAAAAGGGAATTCCAGACGTTGCAAGGAGAGCGCGTGCTCACTGTCGGTGACAAGTTCCCCGAGTTCGACCTGACCGCTTGTGTTTCGCTGGAGAGCGGCAAGGAGTTCGAGCAGATCAACCACAAGACCTACGAGGGCAAGTGGAAGATCGTCTTCGCGTGGCCGAAGGACTTCACCTTCGTGTGCCCCACCGAGATCGCCGCCTTCGGCAAGCTGAACGAGGAGTTCGCCGACCGGGACGCCCAGGTCCTCGGCTTCTCCGGTGACTCCGAGTTCGTGCACCACGCCTGGCGCAAGGACCACCCGGACCTGACCGACCTGCCCTTCCCGATGCTGGCCGACTCGAAGCACGAGCTCATGCGTGACCTCGGCATCGAGGGCGAGGACGGCTTCGCCCAGCGCGCCGTCTTCATCGTCGACCAGAACAACGAGATCCAGTTCACGATGGTGACCGCCGGCTCCGTGGGCCGTAACCCCAAGGAGGTCCTGCGGGTCCTCGACGCCCTGCAGACCGACGAGCTGTGCCCGTGCAACTGGACCAAGGGCGAGAACACCCTCGACCCGGTCGCGCTCCTCTCGGGCGAGTGAGCTGATACCGACATGGCTCTCGACGAACTGAAGTCCGCCATACCGGACTTCGCCAAGGACCTGAAGCTCAACCTCGGTTCGGTCATCGGCAACAGCGACCTCCCGCAGCAGCAGCTGTGGGGCACCGTGCTGGCCTGCGCGATCGCCTCGCGTTCGCCGAAGGTGCTGCGCGAGCTGGAGCCCGAGGCGAAGGCCAACCTCTCCGCCGAGGCGTACACCGCGGCGAAGTCGGCCGCCGCGATCATGGCGATGAACAACGTCTTCTACCGGACCCGGCACCTGCTGTCGGACCCGGAGTACGGCACGCTCCGCGCGGGCCTGCGGATGAACGTCATCGGCAACCCGGGCGTGGAGAAGGTCGACTTCGAGCTGTGGTCGCTCGCCGTCTCCGCGATCAACGGCTGCGGTCAGTGCCTGGACTCCCACGAGCAGGTGCTGCGCAAGGCCGGCGTGGACCGTGAGACCATTCAGGAAGCCGTCAAGGTCGCTTCGGTGATCCAGGCGGTCGGTGTGACCCTCGACGCCGAGGCCGTACTCGCCGAGTAGTGACACCGCACCACCCCTGATACGAGAAGAGCCCCGAGGACGACCGACCGTCCCCGGGGCTCTTCTTCTCGTTCCGCTGCGCGCCTCCCGCTACGGGACAGCCCTTAAGGGTTGTCCCTCGATTCCCGCGGCGGCCGGCCTTCCTGCCCGTCGTCGCCCGGGGCGTCCTGGGGCGCCAGGGCGGGGTGGGGCTCGGACGGGGCGCTCCCGGCGCCCGGGGGCGCCGCCGTGGCGTGCGCGGGGTTCATCGACAGGGCGGTGGCCCCGTGGTGCCCGCCGCCGTCGCCCGGGGCGCCCGACCCCCCGTACGTGCGCAGATAGCCGACCACCGTATTGGTCACGGCGACCAGCGGTACGGCGACCACCGCCCCGCCGATGCCGGCGACGAGACCGCCGGTCGCCACCGCGAGGACCACGGCGAGCGGATGGACCCGGACCGCGCGGCCGAGGATGAACGGCTGCAGGATGTGGCCCTCGATCTGCTGCACCGCCAGGACGACCACCAGCGCCCACAGCGCGGTCCACACCCCTTCGGTGACCAGGGCGACGACCACCGCGAGCGCCCCGGAGACCACGGCGCCGACGAGGGGGATGAAGGCGAACAGGAAGATGAAGACGGCCAGCGGCACCGCGAGCGGCACATTGAGGATGTAGAGGCCGAATCCGATGAAGATGGCATCGATCAGGGCGACGAGCACCGTGCCGCGCACGTACGCGGTCAGGGTGCGCCAGGCGCGCGGCCCCGCGCCGGCGACCCCGGGGCGGGCCGCGGCGGGCACCAGCTTGAGCGACCACTCCCAGATGCGCCGGCCGTCGTAGAGCAGGAAGAGGGTGGAGAACATCGCCAGCAGCAGCCCGGTGAGGAACTCCACCATCACGGTGACGCCCTGGAGGCCGGCGGAGGTGATCTCCTCGGTGTTGGTGCCGATGGTGTCGTTGAGGTTCTTGGCGATGTCGTTGATCTGCGACTCGGTGACGTGGAAGGGGCTGTCGAGGAGCCAGCGCTTCAACTCGTCGATGCCGTCCCGGACCCGGTCGGAGAGCGTGTCGAGGTTGTCCATCACCTGCCACACCACGAACCAGCCGACCAGGCCGATGACGACGAACCCGAGGACGGCGGTCACGGCGGTGGCGAGCCCGTGGGGCAGCCCGAACCGCTTGAGCCGGACGACGGTCGGCTGGAGCATCGCGGTGACGAGGAGCGCGGCGGCGAAGGCCAGCACCACGAGCTGGACCGCGCTGATCACCCGCATCAGCACCCAGAGCGTCCCCGCGAGGACGAGGAGGCGCCAGCCGGCCTCCGCGGCGACCCGCATCCCCCAGGGGATCGCCGCGACCGGATCCGGCTTGGCGGCGACCGAGGGGGCGTACGAGGGCGGCGCGGGCACCTGCCCGGGGTCCTCGGCCTCGGCGACGGCGGAGGACTCACGCGCCGCGAGGGGGTCGTCGGCGGCCGCGCGTGCCCGCCGCTCGTCCAGTCGCGCGCCCAGCTCCGTCAGTTCGGACCCGAAGCGGCCCAGCCAGCCCGGCAGTTTCGACATGCTCTCTTTCCTTCCCCCATTTTCGCCGCCCAGCGCGCCGCGGCCTGTCCAGGCGCTTCGCGGAGCCCCCGGATCGCCGGGATGCGACCGTACACGCGCGAGGCCCCCCACCGTCTGGACGGTGAGGGGCCTCGCGAGGTTGAGAGCGCGGTCCGAGGACTTCGCCCGCTCCCTCTAATACCAGTTGTTGGCCTGCCAGAAGGACCAGGCGCCGCACGGGCCGCCGTAACGGTTCTCCATGTAGCTGAGCCCCCACTTGATCTGGGTGGCCGGGTTGGTCTGCCAGTCGGCGCCGGCGGACGACATCTTGTGGCCCGGGAGCGCCTGCATCAGGCCGTACGCCCCGGAGGAGGGGTTGGTCGCACGGTAGTTCCAGGTCGACTCGTGGTTCACGATGTTGCTGAAGCACTGGAACTGGTCCGCCGGGACCATCTGACGGGCCATCGCCTTGACGTCGGCCACGCTGTAGGAACCCTGCGCGGAGAAGGAGGCGGCGTCGCGGACGGACGAACGGCTGGCGCGCTCGGCGGCTTCCTTCTTCGCCTTCGCCGCCTTGCGCTCGGCCTCGGCCCGGTCCTCGGCCGCCTGCTTCTTGGACTTGGCGTCCTTGGCGGCCTGGAGGCGGGCGGACTCCTCGGCCGACTTCTTCGCGGCGGCGTCGGCGGCGGATGCCTGGGCATCGGCCTGCTGCGTCAGCGAAGCGGTCTGGACCTGGGCCTGCTGGCCCGCGGGGATGTCTGCGAGCAGCGTGGTGTCGGCTGCGGCCGCCTCGAAGTTGTTGTTGTCGTCGGCGGCAGGTGCGCCGCCCGCGGCAACGCCTACGACGGCGCCTACGGTGGTGACCGCGGTGGCAGATGCCACGGCGAACCCCCGGACCGAGATCCGGCTCACATGGTGTCCTTCCAGCATCGCCCGCTTAGGTGACCTCGCGGGCGCAATCGTGCCCCCGGCACTGGCCTCCCTACTGCGTGGGTCACGGGAGGCACGGGCCCGTTGGGCAACCCCGGTGAAGAGGCTGCCGCGTGGTGCTCGCGGGCGGCATACGGGCGTCTCGTGTTGAGTTGTGTGATGCGTGGCGCCTCTGGAGGTGCCCAAGTGCCGTATGCGGGGCCTGACGGAAGCAAGACTCTGCCGGACCGGGACACCGGGAGGCAATTCTGTGCCACGTGGGAAAGGTCACACCTCGTTTGGCCCTACGGCTTTCCGGAAATGACGGCACAGCACGATGCCGCCCGGCTAAGCTCCTTGGCTCGCCGGACGGCATCACAGGCACGAACGCGTCAGATCTGGCCTTCCTCCAGCATTTCGGTCACCAGCGCGGCGATCCGTGAACGCTCCGACCGCGTGAGCGTGACGTGGGCGAACAGCGGGTGGCCCTTCAGTTTCTCGACGACGGCGACGACTCCGTCGTACCGGCCGACCCGGAGGTTGTCCCGCTGGGCGACGTCATGGGTGAGCACGACACGCGAATTCGCCCCGATACGGGACAACACGGTCAGCAGGACGTTCCGTTCGAGGGACTGCGCCTCGTCCACGATCACGAAGGCGTCGTGCAGCGAGCGGCCGCGGATGTGGGTGAGCGGCAGGACCTCCAGCATCCCGCGCCCGAGGACCTCCTCGATGACCTCGCGCCCGGCGACCGCCGAGAGCGTGTCGAAGACCGCCTGCGCCCAGGGGCTCATCTTCTCGGCCTCGCTGCCGGGGAGATAGCCGAGCTCCTGCCCGCCCACCGCGTACAGGGGGCGGAAGACCATCACCTTCTTGTGCTGACGGCGCTCCAGCACCGCCTCCAGGCCCGCGCAGAGGGCCAGCGCCGACTTGCCGGTGCCCGCGCGTCCGCCCAGCGACACGATGCCGACGTCGGCGTCGAGGAGGAGGTCGAGGGCGATCCGCTGCTCGGCGCTGCGCCCGTGGATGCCGAAAGCCTCCCGGTCGCCCCGCACGAGCCGCACGTTGCCCTCGGCCGTCATCCGGCCGAGGGCCTTGCCGCGCTCGGACTGGAGGACCAGGCCGGTGTGCACGGGGAGGTCGGCGGCCTCGGGGACGTACAGCGTCTCCTCGCTGAACAGCAGGTCGACCTGCTCCCCCGAGAGGGGCAGTTCGCTCATGCCCGTCCAGCCGGAGTCCGTGATGGCCAGCTCCGCGCGGTACTCCTCGGCGAGAAGCCCCACGGAGGACGCCTTGATGCGGAGCGGCAGGTCCTTGGATACGACGGTGACGTCGTACCCCTCGGCCTGGAGGTTGCGTGCGACCGCGAGAATCCGTGAGTCGTTGTCCCCCAACCGGTAGCCGGCGGGCAGGACGCCGGGATCGGAGTGGTTGAGTTCGACACGGAGCGTCCCGCCCAGATCCCCGAGGGGGATCGGGGCGTCCAGCCGGCCGTACCGGACCCGGAAGTCGTCCAGCAGGCGCAGGGCCTGCCGGGCGAAGTACCCGAGCTCGGGATGGTGCCGCTTGGCCTCCAGTTCCGTGACCACCACGATCGGCAGCACGACTTCGTGCTCGTCGAAGCGGGCCATGGCGCCTGGGTCGGCCAGCAGGACGCTGGTGTCGAGAACGTAGGTGCGCCGGTCGAGCATGCGGCGCTTGCTGCTGGTCACCACGGAAGGACGTACCCCCTCGGACGAGGACGGGGAGTGCGACGGACGGTCGCGGAACTCCCCGAAGGGAGAGGACGGACCGGGATCGGGCCCCTGTGCGCGGGCCGGACCACGGCCACCGCGTCGGCCGCAGACTGTCTACGGTCCTTCGTGCGCAAAGGGCCTCCCGGGCGAGCGGGCTGGGTGCCGCTCACTTGGATGCGACATCCGCCTGGTTGGTGACCGGATGTCGACCTGACAGGGGTATTCCCTCTATCGCGGGAAGCCATGCCGCCGCATATGACACGGTGTGGAGAAGTCCCGGTGGACGCGCGATGACCCCGCTGTATACGCGCATGGCTCCCCTATATAGGGGAGCCGGGGAGACGCGTGGGCGACAGGAGCGGAACGGGCCCTCGCTCAGGCCCCGTAGCGGCGGTGGCGGGCGGCGTAGTCGCGCAGCGCCCGGAGGAAGTCGACCTTGCGGAAGGCCGGCCAGAAGACCTCGCAGAAGTAGTACTCCGAGTGGGCGCTCTGCCAGAGCATGAAGCCCGACAGCCGCTGCTCGCCGCTCGTCCGGATCACCAGGTCGGGGTCGGGCTGGCCCCGGGTGTAGAGGTGCTCGGAGATCAGGTCGGTGGAGACGACCTCGGCCAGCTCCTCGAAGGTCGTGCCCTTCTCCGCGTGCTCCAGGAGCAGGGAGCGCACCGCGTCCGCGATCTCCTGGCGGCCGCCGTATCCGACCGCGACGTTCACGATTATTCCGTCGGTGCCGTGCGTGGACTCCTCGGCCTCCTTGAGCACCGTCTGCGTCTCCGGCGGAAGCAGGTCCAGCGTGCCGACGTGGTGGACGCGCCAGCGTCCGTCCGCGGCGAGGTTGCGCACGGTGTTCTCGATGATGCCGAGCAGCGGCTTCAGCTCGTGCTCGGGCCGGTCGAAGTTGTCCGTGGACAGCATCCAGAGGGTGACGACCTCGACCTCGGTCTCGCTGCACCAGCCGAGCAGCTCGGAGATCTTGTCCGCACCGGCCTGGTGGCCCTGCACGGCCGATCCACCGGACGCCTTGGCCCACCGCCGGTTGCCGTCGAGGATGACCCCGATGTGCTTGGGCACCTGGTCGTGGTCCAGGCGGCCCCCCACCCGGCGCGCGTAGAGCCTGTACACCAGGTCGCGGAAGTTCACTGCGTTCACCCTCTCGGTTCCGTACGGGCCAGGGGCCCGCCCTCCCCGTCGCCGGGGGTCCGGGGGCCGTCCCCCGCAGGGGATCGCTGCACGGCCATCACCGCCGCACGATCCCTCGGCGGTCCGCGCCCCTACCACTGGCACGGGCCACGCGGGCCTTCGCCGCGCCGCACATCGGCATTCCCCGAAGCCGCCACATTACTGCGGCCGGGGCACGGGGGCCCAACCCGGTCTGTCACAACTCCGTGATAAGGAATGAAACGTGACTGATTACCTCTCCCCCGACCTGCGCTACCGCGCCGCCGGTTCGCGCTACGACTCCATGGAGTACCGCCGGACCGGGCGCAGCGGCCTCAAGCTTCCGGCCCTCTCGCTGGGCCTGTGGCACAACTTCGGCGACGATCGGGCCCTGGACTCCCAGCGGGCGATCCTGCGCCGCGCCTTCGATCTCGGCGTCACCCACTTCGACCTGGCCAACAACTACGGCCCGCCGCCCGGCTCCGCCGAGCTGAACTTCGGCAAGCTTTTCGCCCAGGATTTCACCCCATACCGTGACGAATTGGTCATTTCGACCAAGGCCGGTTATCTGATGCACCCCGGCCCGTACGGCGAGTGGGGCTCCCGGAAATACCTGCTGTCCTCGCTCGACGCCTCCCTGAAGCGGATGGGCCTCGACTACGTCGACGTCTTCTACTCGCACCGCTTCGACCCGCACACCCCGCTGGAGGAGACGATGGGCGCCCTGGCGTCCGCCGTCCAGCAGGGCAAGGCGCTGTACGTGGGCGTCTCCTCGTACAACGCGGAGCAGACTGCCGAGGCGGCCGGGCTGCTCAAGGAGATGGGCGTGCCGGCGCTGATCCACCAGCCGTCCTACTCCATGATCAACCGCTGGATCGAGGACGACGGGCTGCTCGACACCCTGGAGGCGGCCGGAATGGGCTGCATCTCCTTCGTACCGCTCGCACAGGGCCTGCTCACGAACAAGTACCTGAACGGCATCCCGGAGGGATCGCGCGCCACCCAGGGCAAGTCCCTCGACCCGGGTCTGCTCTCTGACGAGGTGGTCCGCCGGCTCAACGGGCTCAACGACATCGCGCGGGGCCGCGGCCAGTCGCTGGCCCAGCTCGCCATCGCGTGGGTGCTGCGCGACAGCCGGATGACCTCGGCGCTGATCGGCGCGTCGAGCGTGCGCCAGCTGGAGGAGAACGTGGCCGCTCTCGCGGGTCCGGAGCTGACCGCCGAGGAGCTGAGGGAGATCGACGCCTTCGCCGTGGACACGGCCGGCACCAACATCTGGGCCGGCCGCAGCTGACGCCGGCCCCGGCGGGGCGGGGCCGCCGACGGCCGGTGCGGAGTGCGGAGTGCGGGGGTGTTCGCGCCGGCCCGTGCGCGTTCGTGCCGGCGCACAAAAAACGGGCCGGTCCGTGGGGGGGGGATACGGACCGGCCCGAGGGGGGGTTTCCACCATAACCCTTCGTAAGTGCTGCCGCGCGCCACGCCACGCCACCATGACTCTCCGGATTCGCCGGGCTCCCCTGCGCGTGCGGCTCACGCCCACCGAGAGGGCGCGCCGCACCCGGTCGCGCCCCCCGCCGGGCCCGGTGGCGTGCCTGACAGCGGGGCAGCACGGGTCCCACTATCGGCCCCGGTATCGAGGGGTCGCCGCGCGGCGCCGGCTTGACGCGGCCGGGCCGGGGGCCGCTGCCGCCCCGCCCCCGGGCGCGCTCGCGGGCGGGCCTTGGCCTGCACGTGGGGCATGCCCGGGCTCGGCCGCCGGTCCCACCGCCGCCCTGCGCCCACGCTCGGGCCGGGCCCACCGCCGCCCTGCGCCCACGGGCGGGCCGGGCCTACGGGCGGGCCGGGCCTACGGGCGGGGGTCAGGGGCGGAAGCCGAGGCGGTGGGAGCCGGTGGAAGCGGGGGCTGGTAGTGGTGGGAGCGGGGGCTGGCGTGGTGGGAGTGGGGCGGTGGGAGCAGGGGCTGGAGCGGGAGCGGGAGCGGGAGCGAAGCCGATCGCCATCGTGTCTCCGGCGACCACCACGAAGTCGCCTTCCTCGCACCGGATGACCGCTTCGAGCACCTCCCCGTCGGCGTCCCTGAGCTCCTGGGTGCCCACGACCGTCCACGCTCCATCGGACGGCGCCGGGGGCAGGAGGGCGGGCGGGGCGTGCTGCCACCGGCTCGCCGGTACGCACCAGTCGGGCAGCCGGGGCCATGCGCCGGGGGTGACGCGGAGCGTCCGGTCGGAGGCGCAGGTCAGCAGGACGGACTGGTCCTCGGCGAGGACGAACTCGACGGCCTCCGGCTCGCCGGCCCGGCCCTCGGGCCGGTAGTAGACCCCGAGGACGGCGGTGATCCTGGCACCCGCGAGCCAGTCGGCGTTGCCGGGCCGCGCGCGCCCGGGAGTCCCCGCACCGTCTTCCCTCTCCACGGTCATGACCGCGCCCACCTCTTCACCGTGTGTGCGTCCCGACGAGTAGGACGGCCGCCCGCCCGATCCCGTTGCCTGGGGGGCGCCGCTGAACTGGCGTACGGACCAGGCAAGTTGACCGCGAGCCGGGGCCCGGCCGCCGTCACCGGGGCTTGCGGGCCTCGACGAGGAAGCGGGCGGTGCTGGCGAGGAACGGCCCCTCCGCCTCGATCTGCCGGTGGAGAGCGGCCAGTTGGGGCCGGTACCGCTCCACGGTGAATCCGGGCACCATCCAGATCACCTTGCGCAGGAAGTAGACCACCGCGCCGATGTCGCGGAACTCGGTGCGCAGGGTTTCGGACCGCAGGTCCACCACCTCCAGCCCGGCCGCCGTCGCGGCGGCCCGCGCGTCCTCGGGGTGCCGGCTTCGGCGGACCTCGGGCGGCTGGGGGCCGAGGAAGTACTCGACGAGTTCGAAGACGCTGGCCGGGCCGACCTGCTGGGAGAAGTACGTGCCTCCGGGGGTCAGGACGCGCGCGATCTCCTCCCACCACGTGGTGACCGGATGGCGGCTGACCACGAGGTCGAAGGCTTCGTCGCCGAAGGGCAGGGGCGGTTCGTCCTCGTCGGCGACGACGACCGCCCCGAGCGGGTGCAGCAGGGCGGTGGCGCGGGCGATGTTGGGCGGCCACGCCTCGGTGGCCACGGTGACCGGCGGGAGCTTCGGCGCAGCGGCCAGCACCTCGCCGCCCCCGGTCTGGAGGTCGAGCGCGGCGTGGGCCCGACCGAGCCGGTCGGCCATCGCGCGGGCGTACCCCCAGGAGGGACGCTCCTCGGTGGCCCGGCCGTCGAGCCAGGAGAAGTCCCAGCCGTCCACGGAAACGGCGTCGGCCTCGGCTACGAGGGCCTCGAACCGGTCGCGGGAGGCCGCGGAGTCGAAGGGCGGGGGGACGGGAGCGGGTGGTTCGGGCATACGGGAATCGTGTCAGGCGGACCCGGAGCACGCGAACGGATTGTGCGCCCGGGGCGTGCGGGGGTCCCCGGGGGGGGCGGGAGTCCCGGGGGCCAGGGGCGGCGGCGCGCGGGGCGGTGTGTGGGCCGGGGGGGGCGCGGTGTGCGGGAGCGGGTCGGGGCGTGCGGAGGCCCGGGCGGCGGCGCGTGGAAGCCCGGCGGGCCGGAGCGCGTGGAGCGCGCCCCGCACGCCGCCCCTCCTCACACGGCCAGCGCCCCCAGCAGCAGGCCGGTCAACGCCCCGGCGATCATGAACGGTCCGAACGGGATGCCGGTCCTGCGCCCCGCCCGGCGCAGGAGCACCAGGCCCAGTCCGTACGCCGCCCCGAACAGGAACCCGGCGAAGCCGCCCAGGAACAGCACGGGCCAGCCGTACCAGCCGAGGGCGACGCCCAGGGCCACGGCGAGCTTCACGTCACCGAAGCCCATGCCGTTCGGGTTGAGCAGGAAGAGCAGGAGGTAGAAGCCGCCGAGGGCCAGGCCGCCCAGCAGGCCGGAGGTCCAGGATCCGGCGTGCCCGGGAAGCAGCGCGGCACCGCCGAGCAGCAGGACGGCCGCGACCGCCAGGGGCAGGGTCAGCGGGTCGGGCAGCCGGTGGACGCGCCGGTCGACCACGGCGAGGAGCACGGCGACGGGGGCCAGCGCCAGCCATCCGACGAGCTCGGGCCTGGCCCCGGTGGCGGCGGCGAGCGCGACACAGGCGGCCGCGGTGACCAGGGGGGCGAGGACGCCGGGGGCGTAGGCGGACGTGCCGGGGGCGGGGGCGGGGGCCACGGGGCTCTCGCCGGTACCGGCTCGGGCCTCGGGTCCGGCACCCGGGCGGCCGGCGGCGGTGTCGCCTCCCGTGTCGCCTCCGGTATCGCCTCCGGTGTCGCCGAGCGCTCCCGGTGCGGTTCGGTCCCCCGGGGCCCCTGGGACGTCCGGGGCCGCCGGGGCGGCGCAGGGCGCGCACCGGGCCGGGCCGAGCCAGCCGTGGGCCGGGCCGGTGAGCGGGTGGCCCGCAGGGCACGCCGTGCGCCAGGGCTCCTCCGGCTCGACGGAGAACCGGTAGGCGGCGCGGGGGATCAGCAGTCCGGAGACGGCACCCCAGACAGCGGCGAGGGCGAGCAGCGCGGCGTCCACCCGACGACCCTAACGGGCGGCGGGGACAGGCGGCTTGGGCCCCGGGGCATGCCCGGCGGATCAGGGCCGGATAGGCCGCGGCGTCCGGTGCGGTGCGTCGCAAGGCGCGGGAACGTCCTCATCGCGGAGCGATTCGGGCGTTTCGGCAACGCCGCGAGGTGCCGTGCCAGACGCCGCGGACCCGGTCAAGCTCCGCCGGACACGCCCTAAGAGGTCGTCTCAACTGGATTGATCATTAGGCTCACTCACGTGATGGCTATGGTCGAGCGTCTGGTTCCGGACGGGTTGTGGGAGTCGTTCCAGCGGGTGGTCCCGGCTCCTCCGGTGCGTCCGCAGGGCGGCGGGCGACGTCGGTATGGGGATCGGCAAGTACTTGCGGCCATCGTGTTCGTAGCCACCACAGGCTGTACGTGGCGGCAGCTGCCGCTGATCTTCGGCCCGTCGGGGCCTACCGCGCACCGGAGGTTCACCGAATGGAGCCGGGCCCGGGTGTGGGGCAAGCTCCACCGCCTGGTCCTGGACGAGCTCGGTGCCCGCGGCGAGTTGGACTGGTCCCGGTGCGCGATCGACTCGGTGAACATGCGGGCCCTGAAAGGGGGGACTTACGGGTCCGAATCCCGTAGATCGCGGCAAGAAAGGATCAAAGATCCACTTGATCACCGAGCGGACCGGTCTGCCCATCTCGATCGGGATCTCCGCCGCGAACATGCACGACAGCCAGGGCCTGGAACCCCTCGTGCGCGGCATCCCGCCTATCCGCTCGCGCCGCGGACCACGTCGGCGCCGCCCCGCCAAGCTGCATGCCGACAAGGGGTACGACTACGACCATCTGCGCCGGTGGCTGCGCTCGCGGCACATCACACCGCGCATCGCCCGCAAGGGCATCGAATCCTCCCAGCGACTGGGACGTCACCGCTGGACCGTGGAACGCACGGTGGCATGGCTGGCCGGGTGCCGCCGCCTGCATCGCCGCTACGAGCGCAAGGCCGCACACTTCCTGGCCTTCGCCGGCATCGCCGCCACCCTGATCTGCTACCGCAGGCTGGCGGCCTGAGCAGGACGGTGCCAGGGCTGCGATGATCCAAGGCGTAATCGGATGACCCACCCGGGCCTCGGCCCGCCGCTTCGTGCCGAGACCTGTGCGTACACCATCGAGGTAGCCCATGACTGACTATCTGGACGCCGTCATGGCGATGCTCGGAGAGACCCAGAACCGCTATGCCGACCCATCGGCGTGGGACCGGCTCCACGCACAACTCGGCGTACAACTGCCCTCCGACTACCGGGCCCTTGTGGACGCATACGCTCCCATCGAACTCAACGGCCACCTGTATCTCTCCCACCCGGCGACCGAGCGGTGGAACCTGGGCCACTGGATACGCGACACGGTCCGGGCATGGTCCGAGGTGCCCTGGGACGACCTCGACGCGGACGAGGACCCTCGCCTGCTGTTCGGACTCAGGGAGCTGAGCTTCGGCACCCGCGAGGGTCTGTGGCCGATCGCGAGCACCGACCGAGGAGAGACAATCTTCCTCGCCGCTGGGGCTGACACCCCATGGCTCCTCGTCGAGGACGGAGAAGGCGGCTGGTCACAGCACCACATGAGCTTCACCGAATGGCTCTACCGCTACCTCGTCGGCGAGAACATGGCCGGCCCCCACAGCTCCGCCTTCTACCCCGATCCGGTCCAACTGCGCAGACTCCCGATGACCGCCGCCGAACGTCCAGAGCCATGGCATGGCCCGGACCGCAGCATGTAACCCCGTCTCACCACGGCAACCGGATCACCCCCCCCCCGGCTCGGAAAGTCAGCCAATCGAGACGATCTCTAAGGCCCGGGCGGGGTCGTTCACGGTCCGTCCGCGTCCGCCGGGGGCGGGCGGGGCCGTTCACGGTCCGTCCGCGTCCGCCGGGGGCTACGGTCGGTGCCCATGAGGACATGGCGTGATGGCGACGGGACGCTCACGATCGGCACCGACTCCGGGGCGCGGGAGGTGCCGCTGCGGATAGCGGCCTCGTACCGGGCGCGTACCCGGGGGCTGCTCGGGCGGGACGGTATCGAGGGGGCGTTGATGCTCACCCCGTGCGGGAGTGTGCACACCTTCCGGATGCGGTTCCCCATCGATGTGGCCTACCTGGACCGGAAGTTCACGGTCCTGGCCGTCCGCACCATGCGACCCGGCCGCCTCGGGCTGCCCCGGCCGCGAGCCCGGCACGTGCTGGAGGCGGAGGCCGGGGCGATGGAGCGGTGGGGGGTGCGGCCCGGCGTACGGGTGGAGCCGAGGGCGGCGGTCCCCGCGTCGGGGACGTAGTCGGGCAGCGTTTTCGGCGCGCACGGAACGGGGGGTAGCGGGCCCGGAGCGTGGTGCGGCTCCAGCCGGCCCGCACGGCATTCGCGCGGCTACGGCGGGCCCGCGCCCAGGAGGGTCCAGGCTCCGTAACCGGCCGACGCGCAGGCGAGGACGGCGAGCACGGCGGCGGTGCGCCCCGTGGTGCGCGGCCGCAGCAGGGCGACGGCGGGCGGAAGCAGCAGCGGGAAGGCGGGCATCATCAGGCGCGGCCGGGAGCCGAAGTACCCGGCTCCGATCAGCGAGATGACGACGATCGTGAGGGCGTAGACGAGGACCGGGAGCGGCTGCCGCTGCCGTACGCAGAGCACCACCAGCCACCCCAGCAGGCCCAGCGCCGCGCACAGTCCGAGGGCGGCGGGCCACGGGAGCCCGGCGATGAAGGCGGCGAGCGCGCGTCCGCCGTCGATGTCGTTGCCCCACTGCGCCTGGACGTCGAAGTAGGCGAACGGGCTCCCCTCGCGTACGGCCACGAACACCACGTACGCCAGCCAGCCCAGCGGCGCGAGCGCCACGCCCGCGATCATCCGGGCGTTGCGGCGCAGGACCGGGCCGGCGCGGCGCTCGTCGCGGTACTCCCATACGAGGGTGACGGCGGCGGTGATCGCCAGGGCGGCGATGAGCGCCGCCGCCGTGGGCCGGGTGAGTCCCGCCAGGACGCACAGCGCGCCCGCGACGATCCAGCGGCCGGTGAGGACGGCGTACAGCGCCCAGGCCGCCAGGGCGGTGAACAGAGTCTCCGTGTACGCCATCGACTGGACGAACGCCGTCGGGTAGACGCCCCAGAGCGCGGCCAGCACCACGCCCGTACGCCGTCCGCGCAGCCGGGAGCCGACGGCGAAGATGCCCCAGGCGGCGAGCAGCCCGGCCGTCCAGGCGACCAGGAGTCCGGCGCCGCCGAGGGTGAGCGGGGTCACCTCCCGGAGGCCGCGCTCCAGGGCCGGGAGCAGAGGGAAGAACGCCAGGTCGGAGTGGACGGAGCCGTCCGGGAGGGTGACGGTGTAGCGGTAGCCGTTCTCGGCGATGCGCTGGTACCAGACGGAGTCCCAGCGTCCGCTGAGCGGCCCCAGGGGGTCCTTCCCGGCGGCCGACGCGGCCACCCAGAAGACCAGGAGCCCCAGGCCCCGCACGGCGGCGTAGACCGCGAGCGCGGGCGCGGCGGCCCGGAACGCGGCGGCGCACCGTGACCCGGGAGTGCGGGGGCCCGGGGCCGGACCGGTGTGCGTCCGGGTGCGGAGCTGGTGATCGGACATACGGCCGATTATGACCTTGGCGCCGGGCTCCCCCCTATCCGGGGAGGAGAGCCGGTCCCCTCTGGGCCCGGGCGTCCCGGCCGGGGCTGCGTTCCCGGGCGGTCGCAGCGTAGGAGCCCGGGCGGCCGGGGCGTCGGCGTACCTGCGACCGGGGCGGCGGCCTATCGGCGGCCGGGGCGGCGGCGTACCTGTGGCCGGGCCCCGGTGTCGGTGTCCGGGCGGCCGGGGTCTCGATCTCCGGGTGGCCGGGCCTCGATGTCCGGGTGGCCGGGCCTCCGCTCAGACGCCGAGCACCTCGTTCCCGAACGCCTTCCACGGTGACATCTCCACCGCGTCCATGACCGCCAGCTGCGGATGCCGGGCCGCTGTCTCGTTCCGTACGGCGACGGTGTCCGGCCAGGCGTCGAGGTGCGCGGCGCCCTCGATGACGACACCGTCCCAGTCGGTGGCGGCCGTCGCGCCGCTCCGGTCGACGACGAAGCCGATGCACAGCACGGAGGCGCGTCCGACGGTCCGCCGGATGGCGCACACCGCACGCTCCCGCTCCGGCTCGGGCAGCTCCCCGACGGAGAACTCGACGGCGACGACGCCGTCCCGGGCCCGCCGCATGCGCACCAGCAGGTCGAGGCCCCCTTCGGTCCACAACACGAAGCCGACCTCGCGCAGCCGCTGGAGACCGGCGATGGACAGCAACTGCTCGCGAGTGACGGGCGAACGGGACCCCAGCGACGCGGAGTCGAGGCTGACGAGCACCGTGCGGCCGGTCACCGGATGCGCCGGGCGGAGTCCTTCGGCCTCCAGATCGCCCAGCAGTGTCCGGGCGTCCACCCGGGTCCAGCCCAGGTGGTACGAGTAGAAGAATCCGGCATCCATCGACGCCCCACCCCCATCGTGGTTCTTCCGGCGTCGTGGTCGGCGACACCCGGCACAGCCGAGCGTACTGAGCGGCGGCCGGGGCCGCGTGGGCCCACGGGCCCATGGCCGGCCCCAAGCGGAACGGTCGCCGCGTACCGCGAGTCCTCCCGCGCCCTGTACCTGCTCGCCGCCCTGGCCGTAATGCTGTCCGTACTTCTGTCCGTACCGCTGTACGGCCTCCTGTACGACCTGCCGCCGGTCCGCTGGTACGGCTTCGCCGACGCCGGGAGGGCGTCGGGGGATCGAAGGCGTCCTCATGCCCGCCGCCTCACTGGCGGCGAGTGCCTCCGGGCAGAAAGGGAGTCCCGTTCGTGGTGCGCCCGAACGCGATGAAGGGCACGGTCGACGCGGCGAACTCCTACCCTTACGCATTCGTGGAGCCGAGCACCGTCAAGTGAGGCATATGCAGACCCAGTTACGGCGTTGTCGCCTCTGCCCTCCTTCCATCACCGTCCCCCGGGAGACTCCTCCATGGCAGAGCTGAAGATCGACGCCGTCGTATTCGACGTGCTCGGCACCCTCGTCGACGAGCCCGCCGGACTCCGTACCGGCATCCGCGCCCTCGCCCCCTCCCCCGACGGCCCCGGGACCGAGCGGCTTCTGCTGCTGTGGCAGCAGCACATCGAGCGGGAACAGCGCCGCGTCCTCGACGGCGACCGGCCCTATCTCCCCAGCGACGCCCTCGACCGGGAGGCCGCCCGGCTCGTCGCGGAGGCCGCCGGGGCCGACGCGGCGGCTGTGGTGGAGGCGCTCGCCCGGTCGGCCCGCCGCCTCCCGCCGTGGCCCGACACCGTGGCGGGGCTCGCCCGGCTCGCCGCGCGCTTCCCGCTCATCGGCCTCTCCAACGCGAGCCGGACGGCCCTGCTGGAACTGAACGCCCACGCCGGACTGCGCTGGCACCAGGCGCTGTCCGCCGAGGACGCCCGCACCTACAAACCGGACCCGGCGGTCTACCGCCTGGCGGTCACCGTCGCGGGACGGCCGGCGGATCGCCTGTTGATGGTCGCCGCCCACGCCTGGGATCTGCGAGGTGCGCAGGCGCTGGGCCTGCGCACGGCCTACGTGGCCCGCCCGGTCGGCGACCCGCCCACGTCCTCGGACCGGTTCGATCTGTACGCGGAGGACCTGGCGGATCTGGCCGGGCAGCTCGGGGTGTCGTAGGGGGGCCTGGAGGGCGCCCGGCCCGTCAGGGTCAGGCCAGCCCGAGTCCCCGCCCCCGCCGAGGTGCAGGGCTTCTCAGGTCAGCGGGCAACTGAGGGGGAGGACGCGTTCGGTCAGCCGGCCGGTGAGGAGGGTGTCGGTGACGGCCGCCTCCGCCAGCCAGTCCGCCGCGGCCAGCCGGTCCACCAGCTCCGGCAGGTCGCCGGGGGCGACGTCGCACCAGGAGGAGAGGACATCCAGGCCGATGCCCTGCCCCTGGTGCCCCAGCTGCCCGTCGGCGTCGACCCCGGTGGCCAGGGCCAACGCGAGCAACCGCACCTCGGCCGCGGTCTTGGCCTTGCGGAGCTTCTTCTCCCCGACGACCCGCTGCGCCCAACCGCTGAGCTTGGGGCGCATCTTCCTGCCGAACGTGAAGGGACCCGGGTCGCCCTCGTCGGGCGTCAGCGACGGCACGCTGATCCGGGTGGGGCACTCCGGGCGGGAGGCGATCAGTTCCTCGACGGTCCCGGCGATACCCAGCCAGCCGCACTCCAGCAGCTGCCCCACCAGGTGCTCGGCATCGCTCAGGGGCAGCCCCTTGAGGTCCTGGCCGACGAGGTTGCCGATACCGGAATGCGCGGTGCGCAGCGTCAGCATCACCACCAGCAGGCGTGCGTCCGGGCCCGGCAGGGGAGCGTGGTCGGCCACATGGGTGAGGACCGCCCGCGCGTGGTCCCACTGCGCGGGTGCGGTCAACAGCCGTGCGACAGCCGGTTCCTGGCCGTCCGGAGCCTCACCGATGCGATGCAGATGCTGGAGCCGCACGGTCTCGGCGGCTTGTTCGGCGCGCTGTGCGTCCAGGCGCAGTTCCGTGTCGGCCGTGACGTCGGCCCAGGCGGCGAAGGCTTTCGCCTTGCGGGCGTGGAGGTCGGCGAGCACCTCGAGGTCGGGCTCCGCGCGCTGCTGGTAGGCGCGGAAGAGTTCACCGAGTTCGGCGAGTTCGTCGCGCAGGGCGACCGGCCGCAGGTCGTGCGGGACGAAGCGTTGCGCGATCCTCCCTCGTCGGCCACGGCGCTGCCGCGTCGGCCTCGCGGGCCGGGACGACGGCACCTGGTGCGGGACGGCGGCCTCGGGGGCGCTGTGCGAGAAGTGCGGGCCGACGGCCGACACGGCGGCCGGCCCGGTTGACGCGGGGGCGGCGGCGGCCCGGGAGCTGCCGACCGGAGCCGGCCCGTCCTGGACCGGGGCGGTGGCGACGATCTTCGCGGTGGGGTGGGCGGCCGCACAGCGTGAGCAGCACTCCATGACCCGCCACCAACGCCCTTCCCGGTCCGTGACCACGGCCAGGACGACCGCGCCCCCGCACCGCCAGGGCGCGGGGCGCTCACGCGGACCGGCGGGGCGGATGTGGGTGTGGCATTCCTCGGCGCGGCACGCGCAGTACACCGACGCGCGGGGGGCCGGCCCCGCGCGCAGGTGGGCCTTGAGATGCTCGACCGCGGCCGTGCGGCCGACGGCCGCGGAGGGAAGCACCTGCGCGGGGCAGGCCGGGCGGCTGCATGAGACGCGTACGTCCGCACGGCTGCGGCCGACGGGGTCCAGCCGCACCGTCCATGTACGCCCCGTCACCCGTTCGTTCGTCGCGTGGGCCTCCACACCCATCACACCCTCCTCGACGCTGTTCGTATGTGCACCCCGGCACCCCACCTGATGCATGTGTCAGCGGCGCACGGCGTGTCACAGTCTGCTGCGTCGGGCACTCCGGATTCCGGTCCACAACACCAACGACGGACCGCCGTTCGGGTGACGGGCCGAAGAACATATGGCCGGTTTCCTGCCATGGCAGGGGGGGGCCGCGACCCGTCCCCTCCCCGGCAACGTGACCATCGGCTGTCCGGGTCCGGAGCGCGCCGCCCCGTGCCGCCCCATGCCGCACGTCAGCGTGCCCGGCTGCTCGCCCCGGTCGGCGGCGGCGAAACTCCCCCGCCCCTGCCTCTTCGCCCGGCACGCCCGTGCCCGCCATCGCTCAGCCGACGATGACGGGCACGCTGACCAGTGAGTCTCCGGTGAATCTCCTGAGAGGTCACCAGGAGAGGGAGGTCAGGATCCCTCTCCGCGCGGGAAGGAGACTTCCACGCGGCGGTTCTTCTTTCGGCCCTCTTCGCTGCTGTTGCTCGCGATCGGATACTGCTCGCCGTAGCCCCGGATCTCGTACGTGATGGCGGGGCCGAGCTCCTTCGACAGCACCCCGTGCACGGCGTCGGCACGCTGCTTGGACAGGACGTCTCCGTGGGCCGAGGACCCCAGGTTGTCGGTGAAGCCGAAGACGCGGACCTTGGTCGCGTTCTGCTTCTTGATCTCCTCGGCGATGGCGGCGATACGGGCGTTGGCCGCCGAGCTCAGCTTCGCGCTGTCCTTGCCGAAGAGGACTTCGGCCTGGAGCGCGAACTTGATGTCGGCGTTGCTGTCTTCGCGGCGCTCCTCACCGCCGAGGGCCTCCACGACCTGGACGATGTCGAGGACCCGGCCGGGGGCGAGGGTGCCGCCCTCCGGCATCTTCAGGTCCGGGTCGTTCGGGTCGATGGGAACAGGCGGCTCCGACGTCGCCTGCGTTCCTGGCGGGACACTGGGCCCATCATCAGCCGTCGCCGTCGGCACACCGAACAAGGCCGTCGTGGCCAGGAGAACAGCAGTCGCGATGGGGAGCCCAAACGCACGCATGGACGTCATACCTGCTTTCACCCGGAGATCTTGAGCGACGTGGTGGCGAACGTCGGAACGGAGAAGTCGACCTCCGTCGTCGTGCTCGGCGGGGAAGGGAATTGCATGAACACGACAGTGGAGTCGCCTGGCTGAAGCGGCTTGATCTTAGTGGTGCACAGGCATCGACCATCCGTGTCGCGAAGCACGTAGTAGCGCTTCTTTCCCACCTTGTCCACCAAAGTGGCACCGCCTACGGATGACAGGTTTTGGCGCACAATGACGCTTTCACTCCCTGCCCACTGGGCCGGATTGGCTGGCTTGTCCCCCTCATTCTTGACTTCCGCTTGCACAGTTACGAATCCACCTGAGTCGCGCTGCACTTGGTTGACGATCATCACGACACCGGCTTGCCCACGGATCTCGGCGAGCCTCACACTGGTGTCAACGTTCTCCCCGGCGGCCGTATCCTGCTGCGCCACAGTGTCGCTCCCCGTGCTCTCGGTCTCGGGCGTGCTCGCAGCAGACGACGGCGGTGCCGCATTCTCCTCCTTGGCTTTGCCGTCGTTGTCGCTTCCACAGCCGGTAAGCGCCAGGATGAACGCGGCGGACATCGAAGCAACCGCCAACGTCTTCCGATTCCTCGTGCTGCTCCGCATGCTCATGGTCCGATTCCTCTACTGTCGTTCGCTTCACTGTCACTGGTCGACCAACCGCACATCAAAGAGAGTTCTGCTCACGCTCTCCCACGGTGGAGGGCTTGCGGGCGCGATCTCGAGAATCTTTCCGTTCCGGCACGTGAAGACGAAGAGGTCCTGGACTCCGTCACTGTTGAAGTCCACAGCCTTCGGATTGGGGCAGCGAAACTCGATAAGTGCGGTGGCCTTGGCCTTGGCCTTCTTGTTCTGTGAACCGGGGAGCACCGGCGAGTCCACCGGCTTACGGCCTTCGACCTCAACCGTGATCCGGTCGCGCATGTAGCCGAAGGCCGGCACGCACATGGTCGGGTCGGCATCATTGGCGTCGGCCAATCGTTGGGCCGCGGAGCAGGGCGGAACGAAAGGCGTGTCCAGGAAGGCGTCCAGCATGTTCCCGGGGAGCGAGGCATAGAACCCAACCCCGAAGTCATCACGTGCCTCCTGAACCGCAGCCAGCGCAGCGGCATCGGCGGCACCTTGGGACCCGTTACGCAAGGCGGAAGCCTTGCCAACAGCAAAGAATGCCAACGCAAGGAAGAGCAGGCCCGCCACCATCATGATGTAGATGGGGAAGGCCTGCCCTCGGTCGCGTCGGGAGCAAGCGGCCACTAGGCGGCGGTGATCTGATCGACCAGCCCGTCGATGCGCTCCGAGATTGCGCCACCGATACCCGTCGCCACGATCGCACCGATGATCGCCACGACCACGAGGATGATGCCCAGGTACTCGAACGCCGTCTGACCCCGGTCCTTCGCCGCGTAACGCTTCTGGAGGCTGCTGACGGCGGTGTTGGCCCAGCCGTTGACGCGGACGGCGGTCTTCAGGGTGATGTTCGACATGGTGTTCCCCTCCGGGTTCGGCCGACCGGTTGCCGGCCGACTCGCACGTTCCTGCGGTGCCGCCATCGGTACCGGCTTCCTCCTGGCCGGTGACGTTGGCGACGTGAGAAACATAAGGGCAAACCGCCGCTTGTCCAGAGGGTCCGTGGGCCCATTCCCGGGCCCAAACGGCGTTCCCGGTCTCCTCGTCGCGTGGCCGCGTGGTCATGGCTGCCGTCCGGGGGTCCGGGGCGCGGTGCCGAGCCAGTGGGCGATGGCCTCGCTGCGGGTGACGCTGTGGAGCTTCGTGAAGATGCGGTTGATGTGGTTCTTGACCGTCTTCTCGCTGATGAAGCAGGTAGCGGCGATCTGCTGATTACTCATTCCGGACGCAATCAGGTCCATGATCTCCGCCTCCCGCGAACTCAACCTGTACTGCCGCCTGTTCGGGACGGGCGCCGGCCCCCCGGACACAGAAGACTGTCCCACAGAAGGTTGCAGTTGCGAAAGACTTTCCGATGTCCCGAGCGGGTGCGGTGATACGTGCGCGGGCACGGCCGGTGGCGCCGACCCCGGGCCCTCGGGCGGCGGGCCGCCCTGTGGGGCCGCCCCCTGGCGCATGTGGGCCAGCAGCGCGTCGGCAGCTGTGGCGGTGAAGTTGGCCCGGCCCTCCTTCGTGTCGCGCACGGCCCGTACCAGTTGGTCCGCCGTGAACTCGCCGTGCACCAGGTAGCCGCCGGCGCCCAGCCGCAGCGCCTCGTGGACGATGCCGCTCTCCCGGCTGTACGTCAGCATCAGCACGGGCGCGATGCCGACCAGGTGCGGCAGGGCCGAGATGCCGTCCACACCGGGCATCCGGACGTCGAGCAGAACCACGTCGGGGCGGTGCTGGTACGCCTTCTCGTATGCCTCGCGGCCGTCCGCGGCCTCTGCCACGACGTGGATGTCGGCCCGGCCCGAGAGCAGGACGCCCAGGCCCGCGCGGACCACCGGGTTGTCGTCCGCGACCACCACCCGCAGGCGGGCCGGCGCGGGCGGTGCGGGGGCCGGTGGGAAGGGGGACACGGCCGGCCCTCCGGGTGTCGAGGCCGGCCCCCCGCCCGTCGGGTGAGGTCCTCCGCGTGTCGGGGGCGGCGGAGCGGCCGGGGGCCGGCTCGCAGTGTGCCCGGGCCACCCGGGCTGTCCGGCGGGGCCGGGGGCCTGGGCGGGCGGGATGTGCGACGACGTGTGCCGGGGGACGTGGTGGTGAGCCGCCGCCCGGTTGCGGGGCGGCGTGGGGGAGACATCGTCCGGCATGCTGCGGCCTCCTCTCAGGGTCGGGGTCACGGGTGGGGGCTCATGGGTGAAGGGGCGTGATGTTTTCGGGCGCAAGCGGTGCCGAGGCCGGTGGTGCGAGCCGCGGCACGGGGGTGGGCGGGGAGGCCGGCGGGCTGTTGTCCTCGGTGGCCGGGCCCGTCAGCGCCGCCAGGGGGAGCTCCACCCGCACCTCCGTGCCCGTCTCGGCCTTTCCCCGGCCGATGCGGATACGGGCCCCGATGGAGGCGGCCCGCTCCACCATGCCGACGAGGCCGAAGTGGCCCGCCCGGCGGAGGGTGTCGAGCGTCGTTCCGGCGGGCAGGCCGCGGCCGTCGTCGTAGACGCTGACGCGGAGCACGCCGCCCTTCACGCCCGCCAGGACGATCAGGTACGAGGGGTGGGCGTGGCGGTGGGCGTTCTCCAGGGCCTCGGCGGCGACGGTGAGGAGTTGTCGGGCGACCGCCTGCGGCACGGGTGGGACCGGGGTCTCCTCGGCGAGGCGGCGGAACGTGGCGGCGACCGGGTGGCGGTCGGTGAAGTCGCGGGCCTGGGCCGTCAGTTCCGCGACGAGGTCGACGCCGCCCTCCAGCCCTTGCTCCCGGCGGAGGTCGGTGAGCAGTTCGCGGGATTCGGCGGCGGCCCGGCGGGCGGCGCGGGCGACCAGTTCGGCGTGGCGTTTCACGGTGGGCGGGTCCATCCGGTCCGCCGAGCCCGCCAGGCCGTCGGCGGCCAGGGCCAGGCCGTGCAGGGTCTTGGCGACCGAGTCGTGCATCTCCCGGGCCAGTCGGGTGCGTTCGCCCTCCACCGCCTCGTGCACCGCCAGCCGCGCCCGGGTCTCGGTGAGCGCCTGGGTGGCCGTACCGAAGCGGAGCAGGAGGTTGCGCAGGGTGACCCCGACCGCCCCGGCGATCACGCAGAAGCCGGGCAGGAGGAGTGTCGTCGCCCCGCCCGCCTCCAGCTTCGGAACGCTGGTGTACACGCCGAAGACGATCACTACCTGGAGCGCCGCGAAGACCGCCGCGCCGCGCCAGCCGTGGATCAGGCCCGCCAGCAGCGGGGTGCAGACGGTGACGTACGCGAGCGTCGACTCGGGGGTCGCGGTGATCAGCAGCAGGGCGCCGAAGAAGACGTCCACGGCCAGGATCCAGGGGTGGCGCAGCAGCACCGGGCCGAAGCGCTCCCAGTCCCGGAACAGGACGTACGAGCCCATGAAGGTGACGAGGATCGCGGAGCCGATGAACCAGGTGGGCAGGCCGGGGGCGGTGCGGTTGATGGCGTACGGGGTCGCTATCGCGATCATCGCCAGCCGGAAGCCGAACACCTGGCGGCACATCGCCTGGAGGGCGTTGACCTGGATGGCGAAGGCCGGGCGGGCCGGGGTGCCGGCGTGTGCGCGGGTCAGTTCGGCCGTCAGTCCGGGCTGGGCGCCGCTGAGCTGATATGCCATGCTCCTGTCACCTCCACCTCACGTTCCCCGCCTCACGTTCCCGCCTGCCTCATGTCTGCCTCATGTCCCCCGCCGCGTGTGTCCCTCCCATGCCCCCGCCGTGTGCGTCCCGTCCGTCCGCTCAGCGGGGGTTCCGGAACGTAGGGTTTCCGTCCCCATCCCGCCCGTCGTTCATGTCAGCCCCCCAAGAGGAAGTCGAAGTCGACGTCGGCTCCGTACACGAATCCGACGGTGAGAAGAACGAGCGTGCCGGGGAGAAGGAACGTGGTCACCGCGAACGTGGCCTTCGGGACCGCCTTGGCCGCCTTGCGGCGGGCGTTCTGGGCGTCGGTGCGGCGCATGTCGTTGGCGATCTGGATGAGCGTCTCGACGATCGGCGCCCCCAGCTCCTCCCCCTGTTGGAGGGTCGTGACGAACATGGCGACCTGTTCGGAGTCGTTACGTCTGCGCAGTTCGTCGAACGCCTGCCGGCGACTGACGCCCATGTCCATCTGCCGGAGCGTGATGCGCAGTTCGTCCGACCAGGGGCCCTCGTACTTCTCCGCGACCCGGTCCAGCGCCTGCCGGAAGCCGAGCCCGGCGGAGACGACGACGGCCAGGACGTCCAGGAAGTCCGGCAGCGTGCGCTCGATGTGCTCGCGGCGCACCCGGATCGCCGACCAGATCCCGGCCTCCACCCAGAACAGGCCGAAGGCGACCATCAGGAGGGCCAGGAACAGCTGGCCGCGCAGGAGCATGGAGAAGGCGCCCAGGAGCCCCAGCGCGCCGTAGACCGCGCGGCGGGCCGCGTAGCGGTCGATGGTGAGGCCGCCGGGGTTGCCCGCCAGGTCGATCTGGCGGCGCTTCTTGTTGACGGCCTTGGGGCCCATCATCCGCAGCACCATGGGGGCCCAGCGCATGCCGAGGCGGTCGATGCCGGAGCCGACCGCGCTCGTGCGGGAGGCTCCGGACTCCAGGGCGACCGCCAGGTCGGTGGGGAGCTTGGCGTCGGCCCGGTACATCCGTATGCCGTGGATGGCCCCGTACACGGCGAGGCCGACGGCCAGGGCCAGCAGCAGGTCCATGTCCGTCCCCTTTCTTCCTGGTCTCAGACGTCGATGCGGGACAGGCGGCGGATCACGACGAACCCGACCGCGTACAGGACGATGGCGACGACGACGGCGGCCTGGCCGATGAAGGCCCCGGTCATCCGGTCGAGTGCGCCGGGCATGACCGCGTTCATGAGGAGCATCGCGCCGACGCCGAAGACCGGTACGGCGTAAGCGGTGACGGTGACCTGGGAAAGCTGCGTCTTGACCTCGCGGCGGGTCTCCTTGCGCTCCTCCAGCGTCTCGGTGAGGTTGCGCAGGGAGCTGACGACCGTGCCGCCGGCCCGGTTGGACAGGACCAGTGTGGTGACCAGGACGACGAGTTCGCGGGACGGAAGCCGGTCGGTCAGCTCGCTGAGGGCGTCCTCCAGGGGTTCGCCGACGCCCAGCCGCCGGGCGACCCGGGCCAGTTCCTCCCCGGCCGGGTTCTCCAGCTCCTCGGCCGCCATCGACAGCGAGGTGCGCAGGGCGAGGCCCGCCTGGGTGGCGTTGGCGAGAATGCGGGAGAGTTCGGGGAGCTGGTTGATGAAGCGCTCAGTGCGTTTGATCCGCTGCCAGTTGAGGAACGCGTTGGTGCCCCAGAGGCCGATCAGGGCGGCGACCGGGCCGAAGAACGCCGCGAGCATGGAGGAGGCGATCATCCAGAGCCCGGCCATCGCGACGAGCGCGTAGACGACGAACTCGCCGGGCGTGATGTCCATGCCGGTCGCGGCGAGCTTCAGCTCCAGCTTCCGGCCGAGCACGGTGGCGCGGAGTCTGCGGTCGAGGCCCCGGAAGCGGCGGACGCGGCCGGTCTCGGGGATCTGCCCGACGTGGGAGAGCCTCTCCACGAGGGCGTCGCGGTCGGCCTTTCCGCCGGCGTAGGAGTACAGGCCCATCACGCCGAGCACGCAGCACAGCAGCGTGACGCCGACGGTGATCAGGGGGAGGTTGACGTTGTCCATGGCGCGGTACCTAGTTGGCCTCTCGGGTGGCGAGCTGTTCGGCGGACTGGGCGACGCCGAACGCCTGCGGGATGGGCTGGCCGGCCAGGTAGAGGCGCTCGGCGACCTTCCGGGGCAGCGGGAGGTACTGGAAGTCGCCGTGGACGCGGCCGTCGGGGGCCATCGGCCGGGCGTTGAACCGGGCGACCGTGATGATGCGGTACGGGTCGCGGCCGTGCGAGTCCAGGACGGCGATCTCGGTGATCTTCCTGGCTCCGTCGGCGTGCCGGGTGAGTTGGACGATCACGTCGACGGCGCTGTTGATCTGGTCGTGCAGCGCCTCGAACGGGATCTCGACCTCCGACATCGAGGCGAGCGTCTGCAGACGCATCAGCGCGTCCTCGGCGCTGTTGGCGTGGACGGTGGCCAGCGAGCCGTCGTGGCCGGTGGACATCGCCTGGAGCATGTCGAGCGACTCGCCGCCTCGGACCTCACCGACGACGATGCGGTCGGGGCGCATACGCAGGGAGTTGCGGACGAGGTCGCGGATGGTGATCTGCCCCTTGCCCTCGACGTTGGCCGGGCGGGACTCCAGGCGGATCACATGGCTCTGCTGGAGCTGGAGTTCGGCGGAGTCCTCGATGGTGACGATGCGCTCGGCGTTCGGGATCAGTCCGGACAGCGCGTTGAGGAGGGTCGTCTTCCCGGTGCCGGTGGCTCCCGAGACGATGATGTTGAGCTTGGCCTGGACGAGCCCGGCCAGCAGGACCAGCATCTGTTCGTCCAGCGAACCGAAGCCGATCATCTCCTGGAGCGTGAAGGAGCGCGGGAACCGCCGGATGGTGAGCGTCGCACCGGTCAGCGACAGCGGCGGGATGATCACGTTGACACGTTCACCGCTGGGCAGGCGGGCGTCGACCATCGGGTTGGACTCGTCGACACGGCGGTTGACGGTCGACACGATCCTCTCGATGGTCTGCATCAGCTGCTCGTGGGAACCGAAGCGCATCGGGAGCTGTTCGACCCTGCCGTTGCGCTCGACGAAGATCTGGTCGGGGCCGTTGACCATGATCTCGGTGATGGACGCGTCCTCCAGGAGCGGTTCCAGGATCCCGAGGCCGAGTGCCTCGTCGACGACGCGGCGGATGAGCTGCGAGCGCTCCACGGTCGAGAGGACCGGGCCCTCGCGGCTGATGATGTGGCCGAGGACGCGTTCCAGCCGGGCCCGCCGGTCGGCGGCGGCCAGTGAGGACATCTCCGCGAGGTCGATCTCCTCCAGCAGTTTGGCCCGGTAGGCGGCCACCATGTGGCCGTCCTCCCGTGCTCCGCCCTGCTCCTCCGGAGCGGTCATGCGTGCCCGCAGGCTCATCTGCGTAACTCTCCTCGGTGTCGCGGATGGTGCTGGTCCGGCAGGTGCGTTCAGGCCCGGCGTCCGGGGTGAGGCAAGCGGGCGTCAGAAACCGGTGCCGGACCTCTCGTCGGGCATGGTCGTGCTCCGCTCGGCCCACCAGTCGCCCAGTCCCGGCACGACGGACGGCACCTTCACCCGGACCGTGACCGTGATGTCCCGGCCGCCGCTCTGGCGGTAAGTGAATCCGCCGTCCTCCACCCAGTCGCTCACGGCGTCGCGGGCGTTGCTCTGGCCGGTGCCCCGGGCGTCCACGCTGGCCGCCGTACGGGCTCCGGCGCGGGCCGCCGTGCCCGCCTGGTTGGCGGCGTACGCGGCCAGGCCGAGCTGGATGGCCGCCATCGCGACGAGGAGCAGCAGGGGGAGGAAGCCGAGGTACTCCATGGCGACCTGGCCCCGGTCGCTGTCACGGCCTCCGCCCCGGCCCCGGCGCCGGTCTCGCTCCCGGTGCGGACGTGTCGTCATCGCTGGTCCTCCCTCGGCGATCCCGCTCTGCCGGTGATCCTGGCGTCGAGGTCGAAGAGGCCCGGCACCAGCACGGGCACCTTGAGCTCCACCGTCGCCTCGTACAGACCTCCGCTCGTGCCGCACCGCACATCCGCCGCGCTCTCCCAGGCGTCCGGCAGGTCCTTCGTGGCCCCCGCCCGGCAGGCCGCCCCCGCCCCGTACTCCGCGCCGCTGCCCTTGCGCGCGCCCACGTCCGCCGCGTTGCCCGCGAGGCTGAAGGTGTAGCCGATCAGGGCGCACTCCCAGAGCACGAGCATGATCAGGATGATGAAGGGGGTCATGCCCAGGAACTCGACCGCCGTCTGCCCGCGGTCCCGGTGCCGGCGGTCACGCAGGGCGGTGGTCCCCGCCCGTATGCCGCTTCGTGCCGTCCGTGTGGTGGTCATCGTTCAACGTGTCCCCTCGGAGTCTCCGGGGCCGCGGCCGGAGCCGTCGCGCCGGCGGCGCGGCCGTCCGATCGAGCCGCGGTCGTTCTTGAAGGCGCCGCTGCTCCTCTTGACCAGGGCGCTGCCGCTCTTCTTCGCCGCCGCGCTCTCCTTGACGATGCCCAGCTCTCCGGCCAGGCCCCAGAGCGCCTGCTTGACCGTGCTCTTGGGGTCCAGTTCGTGCAGGCGCCCGGAGTCGATGGACGCCTGGAGTTCCTTGAAGTTCGCGGGGACCGCCACCGAGGCGACCCGGGTGCCGGTGATCTTCTGGATCAGCTGGGGCTGGATCTCGGTGTTGCGGGTGAAGCGGTTGACGAGGGTGACCGTCTCCTCCGCCTTGCGGATCTGGAGCCGTTCCCACATCCGTACGATGCGTTTCGCGCCGCGCACCGCGACCACGTCGGGTGTCGTGACGAGCAGGGCCACGTCCGCCATCTCGACGGCCGCGGCGTTGGCCCCGTTCATCTGGCCGCCGCAGTCGATGACGACGATCTCGTAGCGGGTGCGGAGCGCGCTGACGATCTGGCGGGCCGACCGGTCGCTGACCTCCTCGCCGCGCTCGCCCTCGCCGGGGGCGAGCAGCAGGGCGAGGCCGGTGGAGTGGGAGAACACCGCGTCGGCCAGCACCCGGGGCGATATGTCGGTGATCAGGGCGAGGTCGACGAGGGAGCGCCGGAACTGGACGTCGAGGAACGAGGCGATGTCCCCGGTCTGGAGGTCCATGTCCACCAGCGCCACGGTGTGGCCGGACGCCTGTGCTGCCAGCGCGAGCTGGATGGCGGTGACGGTCGCGCCGACGCCTCCCTTGGCCCCGGTGACCGTGACGACCGTGCCGCCGGGGCCGGTGATGACGTCGTGCCCGGCGGTGAGGTGGCGGCGTACGCCTGCGGACCACTGGGCCGCCGCCTGGACCCGGTTGGCCAGTTCCTCGTAGCTCAGCGGCAGGGCGACCAGGCCGCGCGCCCCGGAGTCCATCGCGTCGGCGAAGAGGTTGGGGCTGGCGTCCGCGGTGATCATGACGACGCCGACGGAGGGGAACCGCAGCGACACCTCCCGGATCAGCTCCAGGGCCGGCACGGGGCCGATCCGCTCGTGGACCAGCACCACCTCGGGCAGTTCGTCGAGCGCCTCGCCCGCGAGGCGGGCCAGCGTGTCGATGAGCTGGGTGGAGTCGCCGACGGGCGTGGCCGGTTCGGCGTCGGGCAGCTGGCTGAGCAGGGTGGTGACGGAGCGGGCCGCGTCGAGGTCACCGACGGCCGGGAGGATTCTGGTGGTCATCCCGTCCTCACTTGTCCTTGTCGAGGGTGTAGGTGCGGTCCCCCGGGCGGATGGTGCCGTCGCTGCCCGGGGCGACGAGCGCGAGGCGCACGTGCTCCGCGAAGGACTCGGCGTAGGCGACGCGCTGGGTGTCCAGCGTGTTCAGGGCGAAGGTGATCGGCACGGCCTCGGTGGCCCGGTTGCCCCGGTCGTCCGCGCCCGGGTCGAGGGCGGTGAGTTCACCGACGTCCAGGACCTTGGCGTTCGAGACGATGACCTTGGACTGGGCCGCGTCGCCCTGCTGTTCGCCGGCGAAAGTGGCGTAGATGTTGACCGCCGCGCCGGGCGTGATCTTGCCCGCGACACCGGTGGAGGCGTCGATCATGATGGCGATCTCCTGTTCGCCGGCCCTGAGTTCCGGCTTGCGGACCATCATGTCCGACTGGAGGAGCGAGCCTTTGCGGAGCTCGGTGACCGCGATCTTCGACTCGACCTCGCGCAGGTCGGTCACGGCGTTCTCCGACAGCCAGCGTTTCGGCATCGTGATCTTCTCGAACTGCCCGCTCTTCAGTGCGGTGTACGGGGCCACGTTGGTCTTGAGCTGGTACGCCGTCACCTCGGGTCCGACCTTGGAGTTGACGTCGCTGATCACCGAGAGCACGCCGGCGAAGGCCGCGATGGCACACAGGACCGACAGGAGCAGGAGTATCACGCCGCGGCGCTGGCGGGAGTTCATGGTCCGGACAACCTCGTTCGAATCGGATGTGTGGGGCGGACGGCGGACAGAGCCGGCGGTGCGGTGGGGCCGTGCCGTGTGGGCGGTGCGGGTCGGAGCGGGTGGTGGAATGCGAGCGGCGCGGTGCGGGCGAGCTGTGCGGGAGAGCTGTGCGGTGGAGCGGTTACGCGCTTACATGTGCCTCCGCGCGCTGCTGCGGCCGAGCGTGGTCTGCGGAGTGGGGTCGGTGGCGTTGGACGGTGTACGAGCACGGGGACGGGTGGCGGGTGCGGGCGGCGGGTGTGGGTCGCGCTAGGGGCCCGGCGACTCGTCGGCCCCGTGGCGGAGGACACCGGTGGGGAGCGCGCGGTGCTCCGGAGCCGCGAGAGGAGCGGAACAGAATGCGCAGCGGTCGCCGATGAGTTCCATGGAGCACCAGTGGCATTTCTCCCGGCGTACGGAGGAGACCAGTTGGTAGAGCACGGAGAGGTCCGGGAGATGGGCGGTGAACTCCACCAGTTTGCCGGTGCCCCACCAGCGTGACGAGTCGGCAGGGACCGCGGTGTCGTGGACGGCCTGGACCTTCCAGGCGGGCGCGAGGGTCTCCTGTACCCAGTCCGACTGCAGATTCCCTCTGGCCACCAGAAGATGCGTGCCGAAATCCGGCCCCGTCGGCGGTTCGGCGGTCGGGCCCACTTTCATCAGGTGCGGCTCGGGGCCCAGGAAGACGGCGAACTGGGACCCGGGGACCCAGGATTTCGCGTGACTCCTGAGACTGACCGGCACCCGGTCGAGCCGCGCGACGGAGTTGACGAGGGCTCCCGCGTGGATGTAGTGCGAGAGCAGCCGGGCGGCGGAGGCGACCACTCCGGGGCTGAAGTCGCAGATGGACAACTGTCGTAACTGGCGCACCAGTACGGCGAGGCCGAGGGGCGGCAGGTCCACCTTGACCAGGGCGATCCGGTCGCTCTCCAGCACCGAGCGGATGGAGTGCAGGCGGCGCTCGTGCTCGGGGCGGATGCCTGAGGAGTACAGGGCGATCACATACCCGTGCTGTTCGAGCAGCAGGTGCATGTCGCCGATCGCCAGCTCCAGCGCCTGGGCCTCGGGGGCCTGGAGCAGGGCGGCGGTCGGCGTCTGCTGGTCGGTGGGCGGCAGCACCAGGTCTGCGCTCGTCACTGCTATTGCGGTCGGCACGCTCTTCCCCGTTCCGGCTCCGGTCGGCGTGGGGACGCCGGCCGCAATCGCTCCTGCTCCGTGCTCCTGCCCCCAGCACTTTAGCCAGGTCTCACCAGGCAGAGAACAGTTATCGGAGACCAGTACGGAGTCATGCGAACACGGTTCCTACGGGGCTCGGGTGCTAAACGGGCTGAAATCGATTCCGGTCAACCGGGCTGTCATTGCGGAGGGTTACCGCAGTGCGCGACCGGCCTTCGACCACCCGTCCATTCCCGCACGTCAACCCGGATTCCAGGGCGCCCGACTCCCTTTTCGTAAGGGCGTTTCCGTGACCGCCCCAAGAACTCCCGCAAGATCACTCGTGCGGGGGGGGCGGCGTGCGGCCGGGGGCCCGTTTCCGGGCGAACGGACCTCGGTCCGGAACCCCGCGCGGTCTGCCCGCGCCGCCCGGGGCCAGGGCCTCGGGCGAGTGCCGCCGGACCGCCGCGCGGCCTCGCGGCCGCCCCTGCGGACGACCTTTCGCCGCCATAGGTCTTGACAACTTGAATGGTCTGGACCAGTTTTGTGCGCCAAGCGGTGGCCACCGCTTGGCGCGGGACAACCCCGTGTTCCGCGTCCCCGGTCCAGTACTCCGCCCCGTCGCCGCACGACACCCCCTTCGTCCCGACTCTGCCCCATCGCCGCACGACACCCCCGTTCGTCCCGGCTCGTCCGGAGTCACCGTGACTTCACCCGAGTCGCCCGAGACGCACTCGGAGAACCTTCGACCTGCCCGAGGTCACCGCGCTCCACCGTCACCGATCCCCGCTCCGCCCACCCGTGCAGCCCCGGCCCCGGTCCCGTCGTCCGTCCGGCACTCCTGCACGACCCGCCGGCACCACCAACTCCCCCAACTCCCCCCGGAGGCACCAGTGGAACGCTCCGCAGGCAGCAGTCGCAGAAGGCGCCGCTCCCGGCCCGTGCTCGGCGGCACGATCGCCGTCGTCGCGGCCGCCGCCCTGACCGTCACCGGACTGGTCAGCACCGCCCAGGCCGCCGATGTCAACAACGCCAGGAACGCGGGCTTCGAGTCGGGTCTGGCCGGCTGGACCTGCTCCGGCGGCAGCGGCGCGGTGGTCTCCACCCCCGTGCACGGCGGCACGTCCGCGCTGAAGGCCACCCCGGCCGGCCAGGACAACGCCAAGTGCTCCCAGTCGGTCAAGGTCAAGCCGAACTCGACCTACGCCCTCGGCTCCTGGGTGCAGGGCGGTTACGCCTACCTCGGCGTCAGCGGCACCGGAACCACGGACGTGTCCACCTGGACGCCGGGCTCCTCCAGCTGGACCAAGCTGTCCACCAGCTTCAAGACCGGCGCCAACACCACCTCGGTGACCGTCTACACCCACGGCTGGTACGGGCAGGCCGCCTACTTCGCCGACGACTTCGAGGTGCTCGGCCCCGACGGCGGGGGCGGCGAGGACCCCGGCCCGGCTGTCCCGGCGACCCCCGCGGGCCTCACGGCGGGCGCCACGACCGCGTCCTCGGTCACCCTCTCCTGGAACGCGGTCTCCGGCGCCACCGGATACACCGTCTACCGTGACGGCACGAAGGCCACCACCTCCACCGGGACCTCGGCGACCGTCACCGGCCTGTCCGCGGACACCGCCTACCAGTTCTCGGTGAGCGCCACCAACGCGGCCGGCGAGTCGGTCAAGTCGGCCGCCATCAGTGCCCGTACGGCGAAGAAGGACTCGGACCCCGGGCCGGGCCCGGCCGTGCCCAAGCACGCGGTGACCGGCTACTGGCAGAACTTCAACAACGGCGCGACCGTCCAGCGGCTCAGTGACGTCCCGGCCGACTACGACATCATCGCGGTCTCCTTCGCGGACGCCACGGCGACCCGGGGCGCGGTCACCTTCAACCTGGACACCGCCGGGCTGAACGGCTACACCGACGCCCAGTTCCGCTCGGACATCAAGGCCAAGCAGGCCGCCGGCAAGAACGTCATCATCTCGATCGGCGGCGAGCTGGGCACGGTCCGCGTCGACGACGACGCCTCCGCCACCGCGTTCGCCGACTCGGTGTACGCGCTGATGCGGGACTACGGCTTCAACGGGGTCGACATCGACCTGGAGAACGGCCTCAACGCCGCCTACATGACGAAGGCACTGCGCCAGCTGTCGGCGAAGGCGGGCAGCGGGCTGGTCATCACGATGGCTCCGCAGACCATCGACATGCAGTCCACTTCGGGCGAGTACTTCAAGACGGCGCTCAACGTCAAGGACATCCTGACCGTCGTCAACATGCAGTACTACAACAGCGGTTCGATGCTCGGCTGTGACGGCAAGGTGTACTCGCAGGGCTCGGTGGACTTCCTCACCGCGCTGGCCTGCATCCAGCTGGAGGGCGGCCTCGACCCGTCGCAGGTCGGCATCGGCGTCCCCGCCTCCACCCGGGGCGCGGGCAGCGGCTACGTCTCCCCGTCGATCGTGAACGCGGCGCTGGACTGCCTGACCAAGGGCACCAGCTGCGGTTCGTTCAAACCGTCCAAGACCTACCCGTCGCTGCGCGGCGCGATGACCTGGTCGACGAACTGGGACGCGACGGCCGGGTTCGCCTGGTCGAAGGCGGTCGGCCCGCACGTCCGCAGCCTGCCGTAGCACCCCGGCACCCGATCACCGCACCAGCAGCGCCGCCGCTCCCCCGGCGGCGCTGCCGCGTCCGGGCCGGTCCCCCTCGGGCCGCCGTGTCACCAGGGCAGCTCGCGCACCTGCTGGACGCACAGCACGACGAACAGCAGCCCCGCCAGGGAGAGCATCCCGTTGCTGAGCCATCCGTTGCGCCACTCCCCGGGCGTACGGGAGGAGTTCAGCAGCCAGAGCAGGGTCAGGGCGAGGAACGGCATGAAGAACGCGCCGAGCACCCCGTACGCGACGACCAGGCCGAAGGGCTCGTCCAGCCAGAGCAGGGTCATCGGCGGGAAGGTCAGCCACAGGAGGTACGCGCGGAACGGCAGCGAGCGCTGCCGGCGGTCGGCGGCGGCCGGACCCGCGTGCTCCCCGGCCTCCTCGGGGCCCGCCCCTTCCGCTCCGGTCCCCTCGGGACCCGTCCCCTCCGCACCGGCTGCCGCCGGGGCCCGGAACCGCTCCACGAAGTCGGCGAACATCAGGCTCACCCCGTGCCAGACGCCGATCAGCGAGGAGAACGACGTGGCGAAGAAGCCCACCAGGAACAGCTTGGCGGTGCCCGCTCCGAAGCGGTCCTCCAGCACCTTGCCCAGGTCGATCAGCCCCCGGTCGCCGGAGGTGAGGGCG
This sequence comes from Streptomyces sp. NPDC091649, assembly GCF_044756785.1. NCBI lineage: Bacteria > Bacillati > Actinomycetota > Actinomycetes > Kitasatosporales > Streptomycetaceae > Streptomyces > Streptomyces sp. NPDC091649. The sequence continues at coordinate 826,995 of NZ_JBIVTR010000001.1, forward strand.
ACCTGCGAGGCGTGCAGCAGCTCGGCGCCCACGATCAGCATCGCCACGACGAAGACGCCGGTGGTGATGTAGGCGACCCGGTTGTCGAGCCGCATCACCTTCATCCAGGAGGAGTTGCTCCAGCCCTTGGCGTTGACCCAGTACCCGTACGCGGCCATGGTGATCGTGCCGCCGACCCCGCCGATCAGCCCGAGGGTGTAGAGGAGCGAGCCGTCCGGGAGCACCGGCAGCAGTCCGGCGAACGAGGCCCCGGCGTCCGGCACGACGCGGGCGGCCACGTACACGACCACCACGAACATGATGCCGATCAGGACCGTCATGACCTTCTCGAAGACGGCGTACCGGTTGAACCAGACGAAGACCAGCCCGGTCAGCCCGGTGACGATCGCCCAGAACTTCAGCCCCGGGCCGTCGGGGAACAGCGCCACGATGGGCAGGGCGCTGGAGGACATGGCCGTCGCCCCGTAGATGAAGCCCCAGATCACGACGTAGACCGCGAAGTACACCGTGGTCCAGGGCCCCAGGCTGCGCCAGCCGTCGAAGAGCGTGCGGCCGGTCGCCAGGTGCCAGCGGCCTGCCGCCTCGGCGAGCGAGATCTTGACGACGCAGCCGATCACCGCCGCCCACATCAGGGTGTAGCCGAACTTGCTGCCGGCGATCAGCGTCGCGACCAGGTCGCCGGCCCCGACCCCGGTCGCCGCGACGACGATGCCGGGGCCGATGTACTTCCAGCTGGACCGGCGTGGTCGGGAGGCCGGCTCCGCTGTGCCTGTGGTTGCGCTCGTCTCAGCCATGCCGATCAAGGAAGCGCAATCGGCGGGGCGGCACAAGGGGGCGTGCGGGGGGACGGGGGCCGGCCCGTCCCGTGCGCGGGCGGCGCCGGGGCTGCCCGGTCGGCTAGATCAGCAGGCTGAGCAGCGCCGCGACCACGAAGCCCGCGACCGAGAGCACCGTCTCCAGGACGGTCCAGGACTTCAGGGTGTCGCGCTCGCTGATGCCGAAGTACTTCGACACCATCCAGAAGCCGCCGTCGTTCACGTGCGAGGCGAAGATCGAGCCCGCCGAGATCGCCATGATGATCAGTGCGAGGTGGGCCTGGGACAGGTCCTGTCCCTCGACCAGCGGGACGACGATCCCGGCCGTCGTGACGATCGCGACGGTGGCCGAGCCCTGCGCGACGCGCAGGACGACCGAGATCAGCCAGGCGAGCAGGATGACCGGCAGGCCGACGTCGTTGAAGGTGTCGGCCAGCGCGTCCGCGATGCCGCTACCCTTGAGGACCGCGCCGAAGACGCCGCCCGCGCCGACCACCAGCAGGATGTTGCCGACGGGCTTGAGCGAGGACGTGGAGACCGATTCCAGGGACTTGCGGGACCAGCCGCGCCGGATGCCCAGCAGGTAGTACGCGAGGATCAGGGCGATCGTCAGGGCGACGAACGGGTTGCCGAAGAACTCGACGACCGAGCGGAGAGTGGAGGGTCCCAGGGCGATGGAGGAGAACGTCGCGGCGAGGATGAGGATCAGCGGGGTGCCGATGATCGCGAGGACCGTGGCGAGCGGCACCGGCTTCTCGTGCGGGGTGACTCCGGCGGCCCGCTGTTCGGCGGCGACGGCGGCCTTGGCCTCCTCGGCCGCCTCCACCATGTCCTGCGGGACCTCGACGAAGATCCGCTTGCCGATCCAGGCGGCGTACGCCCAGGCGGCGAGGACGGAGGGGATGCCGACGACGGCGCCCATCAGGATGACCCAGCCGAGCGAGACGTTGAAGAGTCCGGCGGCGGCCACGGGGCCGGGGTGCGGCGGCAGGAAGGCGTGGGTCATCGACAGGCCCGCCAGCAGCGGCATCGCGTAGAGCAGGATCGATTTGCCGGAGCGCCTGGCGGCGGCGTACACGATCGGCGCGAGGACGAAGATGCCGACGTCGAAGAAGACCGGGATGCCGAAGATGATGCCGGTCAGGCCCATGGCGAGGGGGGCGCGCTTCTCGCCGAAGAGGTTCAGCAGGCGGGCGCTCAGCACCTCGGCGCCGCCGGACACTTCGAGGATCGCACCGAGCATCGTACCGAGCCCGATGATGATCGCGACATGGCCGAGGATGCCGCCCATGCCGGATTCGATGACCGAGACGGCGGCGGATTTCTGCACGGTGCCGAAGAGTTCGGTGACCGAGAGCCCGGCGCCGAGGCCGACGGCTATGGAGACCGCGAGGAGGGCGACGAACGGCTGGAGCCTGACCTTGATGATCAGGTAGAGCAGGAGGGCGATGCCGAGGGCGGCGACGGTCAGCAGACCGGCGGTGCCGTCGATCAGGAGGAGCAGGCCACCGGTACGCGGTGGCGTCTCGACCGGAGGCGGGGTGGCGGCGAGCAGCATGGGGACTCCGGTGGTGCTGGAGGGCAGGGGGGAGCGCGGCACGGCGCCCCCGGGGGGCGGGGCGCCGTGCCGTACGGCGTGCTGGAGCGGTCCTGCGGGTGGGGTGGAGCGATCAGCGGGGGCCTGCGATCAGGGGACGGGGGCCGGCGGGCCGGGTGGTCGGCTCACCGGGACGGTGCTCAGCCGACCGGGCGGCGGGGCCGGACGGTCGGCTGACCGGGGTGGTGGCCACCTCACCGGGCGTCAGGGCCTGGACAGTCAGCTGACCGGGCGGCGGGGCCGGGCCGGTCGGCTCACCGGGGTGGTGGTCAGCGGGCCGGGGCGGTCGGCGAGGGCGTGTCAGCCGAGTACCGCGAGGGCGTCGATCTCGATGAGCAGGCCCTTGGGCAGCCCCACGTAGACCGTCGTCCGCGCCGAGGGGGCCTCCTTGAGGTTCTGCTCGGCGAAGTAGGCGTTGTAGATCTCGTTCATCTCCGCGAAGTGGTCCACGTCCGTGAGGTAGACGCGCATCATCATCACGTCGTCCCAGCTCGCGCCGCCCTCCTCCAGGATCGCCTTGACGTTGGCGAAGGTCTGGAGGGTCTGCTCGCGCAGGGTGGGACCGGCCGGGGTCGGGGCCTGGCCCTCCACGGCGGGGAGGAAGCCGACCTGGCCGGCGACCTGGAGGATGTTCCCCTTCTTCACGCCGTGCGAGAACTTCGCGGGCGGGGTGGTGTGGGTGGAGGGGGTGAGGGCGGTCTTCTCGGTCATGTCTGATCAGGCTTTCCTGGGTCGGGTGGTGCCGGAGTACTCCCGGCTGATGGTGTCGGCGGTGCGCCGGACCAGCGGGAGCAGGGTGAGGAGTTCCTCGGCGGTGACGACCACATTGGGCGCGGACACCGACATGGCCGCGACGACCCGCCCGTCCGCGCCGCGGATGGGGGCGCCGATGCAGTTGATGGACTCCTCGTGGCCACCGAGGTCGGTGGCCCATCCCTGTTCGCGGACGACGGCGAGCTCGTTGAGGAAGGCTGCGGCGTTGGGCGTCGAACGGGACGTGTACATGGGGTAGTCGAGCTTCTCGGCGATGACGCGTCGCTCCGGCTCGGGGAGGTCGGCCAGCAGCAGCTTGGCCACGGCCGCGACGGTGATCGCCACGGGCTTCCCGATCCGTGAGTACATCCGGACCGGGTAGCGGCTCTCGACCTTGTCGATGTAGAGGACTTCCTGCTCCTCGTACACGGCGAGGTGGACGGTGTGCCCGCACCGGTCGTTCAGCGCGACCAGGTGGGAGTGGGCGATCTCGCGTACGTCGAGGTTCTCGACGGCCTCCTGCGCGAGCGCGAAGAGCCGGGCGCCGAGGCGGTAGCGCTGGTCCTCCTGGCGGTAGACGAGGCCGTGCTCGTGGAGCGTACGCAGCAGGCGCAGCGCCGTGGACTTGTGGACGCCGAGCCGCTCGGCGACCTGGCCGAGGTCGGCGGGTCCCTGGGCGAGCAGCGGCAGGATGCTCAGTGCCCGGTCGACGGTCTGGCTCATGGTGTGCGTACCTCCTCGGGGGCCCGGTCGGCTGCGGTCCAGCCGGGGCCGAGACGAAGTCTCCCCCAGGCGTCGTCGTCGAGGGACGCGAGGCGGTCGGCGTGGTCGCGGGCGGGCGGGTCGGTGAGGTCGCCGGGGACGGTGAGGACGGCGGCGGCCATGAGGTGCCCGTGCCGGACCCGGTCGCGTACGGGCAGCCCGCGCAGGGTGGCGGAGAGGAATCCGGCGGCGAACGCGTCCCCGGCCCCGACGGCGGCCACGACGTCGACGCGGAGGGCGGGGACGAGAGTGACGGTGTCGACGCTCTCAGCTCCGGCGGCATCGCTTTCAGCCTCTCCGGCACCACACGAGCCGGCTCCGGCGGCGCTCTCAGCCCCTCCGGCACGCGACGAGCCGGCCCCGGCGGCAATCTCAGCCCCTCCGGCGTTTGAGGAGCGGGGTCCGGGGCGGAGCCCCGAGAACACCGTCGCGCCCGCGCTCCCGCGCTTCACGACCAGCACGGCCGGCTCCGGCAGCGCCGCCCGGATCGCCTCGGCGCCGACGATCCCCCACGCCTCCTCCGCCTCGTCCTCGCCCACGAACACCAGGTCGGCCCGCCGGGCCAGCTCCAGCAGCACGGACGCGTCCGCGTCGCCCGCCCGCCACAGATGCGGCCGGTGGTTCACGTCGAAGGAGACGAGGGGGCGGCCGGGGCGCGGAGCCGTCAGGTCCCGCAGCAGCGCCAGGCAGTCGGCGGACAGCGCGGCCGTGATCCCGGAGAGGTGCAGGACGCGGCCCGCGAACAGCTCCTCGTACGGCGCGTTGGCCGGGGACATCGCGGAGGCGGCGGAGCCCGCGCGGTAGTAGGCGACCTCGTGGGCACCGGCGCCCCGGTCGGCGGCCGTGCGGAAGTAGATGCCGGTGGGGCGGTCGGGGTCGCGGCGAACGGCGGAGGTGTCGACCCCGTAGCCGGCGATCGTCTCGACGAGGTGGTCGCCGAAGCCGTCCGCGCCGACCCTGCCGACCCAGGCCGCCCGGTGCCCGGCGGCGGCGAGCGCGCAGGCCACGTTGGACTCGGCGCCACCGATCCCCCGCCCGAAGGAGGGCACGTCGGCGAGGCGGCCGGGCTGCGAGGGCAGGAACGTCACCATGGACTCACCGAGACAGACGACATCGATGGTCGTGGCGGCGCCGGCCGTCCCTGCTGCGGGTCCGGACACTGAGGGCTCCTCGCTGATCGGCGTGCGGGCCGGTGGTCACCATTGACCGGGCATCGGCTCGGATGTTAGACAGCGTTGAGCGATATACGCAATGGGTGTTGCATATGTTGCAACGAACTTCGAGGAGCTCCCCTTGGCAGCCGAACGCCCCACCGGCCACACCGCCGCCCCCGCGCCCTCCGCCCCCGGCGCCTCCCCCGCGTCCCTGGCGTCCGGCCTCGCCGACGAACGCGTCGACCACCGCTTCAAGGCCCTGCCGCCGGACGCGGAGGGCCTGACCGTCGGGGCCCTGGCCGCCGAGCGCCGCAACCTCTTCACCGGCGGGTTCACCACTCCCGTCCTCGCCCTCTCCGCCGAGTCGGTCGCGCACAACCTCGACCTCCTGGAGACGTACGCCGAGCGCCACGGCCTCGCGTTCGCCCCGCACGGCAAGACGTCCATGTCCCCGCAGCTCTTCGTCGACCAGCTGAAGCGCGGCGCGTGGGGCATCACGGCCGCCGTGCCGCACCAGGCGCGGGTCTACCGGGCGTACGGGATCGGCCGGATCTTCCTCGCCAACGAACTGGTCGACGCGGTGGCCCTGCGCTGGCTGGCCCGCGAGATGACCGCCGACCCGGCGTTCCGCTTCGTCTGTTACGTCGACTCCGTGCGCGGCGTCGAGCTGATGGAGGCGGCCCTGAGCGCGGCGGGCGCCACCCGTCCGGTCGACGTGGTCGTGGAGCTGGGCGCGGGCGAGGACGCGCGCACCGGGGTACGCACGGAGGCCGACTGCGCGGCGGTGGCCGACGCGGTGGCGGCGGCCGGTTCGCTGCGGCTGGTGGGGGTCGCCGGGTACGAGGGCGAGGTGCCGGACGCCGACCCGGAGCGGGTGCGGGAGTGGCTTCGCCGGCTCGTCGCGCTGGCCGCCTCCTTCGACGCCGCCGGCCGGTTCGCCTCCGCCGACGAGATCGTCGTCAGCGCGGGCGGCAGCGCCTGGTTCGACGCGGTCGCGGACGTCTTCACGGAGATCCCCGGACTGAGCGGCCCCGTACTGAAGCTGCTCCGCTCCGGTGCGTACGTCTCGCACGACGACGGGCACTACAAGCACCTCACCCCCTTCAACCGCGTCCCCGGGGAAGGAGCCCTGGAGCCCGCCTTCCGCCTCTGGGCGCAGGTCGTCTCCCGCCCCACCGGCGAGCAGGCGTTCCTCAACGCGGGCAAGCGGGACGCGGCGTACGACCTCGATCTGCCCGAGGCGCAGGTGGTCCGCTCCGGCCGGGACGGCTCGGTCCGGCCCGCCACCGGGGTCACGGTCACCGGTCTCTCCGACCAGCACACCTGGGTGCGCACGGAGGGAGGGGCCGAGCTGGAGGTGGGCGACTGGGTCGGCATGGGCCTCTCGCACCCCTGCACCAGCTTCGACAAGTGGCAGCTGATCCCGCTGGTCACGGCGGACGGCACGGTCACCGACTACATCCGCACGTTCTTCTAGAACCGCAGGCCCGGGGGCGCCCCGCCCCCGGGCCGACCGGAAAGGTGACCCATGGACCTGGTCCTGCGTGACGCGCTCGTCGTCGACGGCACCGGCGAGCCCTCCTACCGCGCCGATGTGGCCCTCGACGGCGGCCGCATAGCCGAGATCCACCCCGAGGGCTCCCCCGGCCCCCGGCCCACCGCCCTGCGGACCGTGGACGCGGACGGCCTCGCGCTCGCCCCGGGCTTCATCGACATGCACGCCCACAGCGACCTGGCGCTGCTGCGCGACCCCGACCACAGCGCCAAGGCCGCGCAGGGCGTCACCCTCGAAGTGCTGGGCCAGGACGGGCTGTCGTACGCCCCGGCCGACGACCGCACCCTCGCCGAGGTCCGCCGCTCCATCACCGGCTGGAACGGCGACGGGAGCGACATCGACTTCGACTGGCGCACGGTGGGCGGCTACCTGGACCGCCTCGACCGGAACTTCGGCGGCCAGGGCATCGCGGTGAACGCCGCCTACCTCGTCCCGCAGGGCACGGTCCGGATGTACGCGGTGGGCTGGGACGACCGGCCCGCCACCGCGGCCGAGCTGGCCCGGATGAAGGAGCTGGTGGACCAGGGCATGCGGGAGGGCGCGGTCGGCATGTCCTCGGGGCTCACCTACACGCCCGGGATGTACGCGGACGACGCCGAACTCACCGAGCTGTGCCGGGTGGTGGCCCGCCACGGCGGCTACTACTGCCCGCACCACCGCAGTTACGGAGCCGGAGCGCTCGAAGCGTACGAGGAGATGGTGCGGCTCACCCGGAACGCCGGCTGCGCGCTGCATCTCGCCCACGCCACCATGAACTTCGGCGTGAACAAGGGCAAGGCGCCGGATCTCCTCGCCCTGCTCGACGGGGCGCTCGCCGCCGGGGCCGACATCTCGCTCGACACCTACCCGTACACCCCGGGCTGCACGACGCTGGTGGCCATGCTGCCGAGCTGGGCGGGCGAGGGCGGGCCGGAGTCGGTCCTCACCCGGCTCGCGCACGCGGAGACCGCGGAGAGGATCCGGCACCACCTGGAGGTGCTGGGCTCGGACGGCTGCCACGGGGTGCCGATCGAGTGGGACACCATCGAGATCTCCGGCGTCGGCGCGCCGCACCTGGCCGAGTACGTGGGCCGTACGGTGGCGGAGTCGGCGGCACTGCGGGGCGAGGAGCCCTGGGCGACCGCGCGGCGGCTGCTCACCGAGGACCGGCTCGGGACGACGATCCTCCAGCACGTGGGCCACGAGGAGAACGTCCAGCGGATCATGCGCCACCCGGTGCACACCGGCGGCAGCGACGGCATCCTCCAGGGCGACAAGCCGCACCCCCGGGCGTACGGCACGTTCCCGCAGTATCTGGGCCGGTACGCACGGGAGCTGGGCATCCTCTCGCTGGAGGAGTGCGTCGCCCATCTGACCTCGCGCCCGGCCGCCCGGCTGCGGCTCCCGGACCGGGGCCTGGTGCGCGAGGGGTATCGCGCGGACCTGGTGCTGTTCGATCCGGAGACGGTGGCGGCGGGGTCCACGTTCGCGGAGCCGCGCGCGCTCCCGGCCGGCATCCCGCACGTGCTGATCGACGGCCGGTTCGTCATCGAGGACGGCAGGCGGACGACGGTGCTGGCGGGCCGGGCGGTCCGGGGAGCGGGCGCCGGGAACGGCTGAGAACTCCTTCAGGAAGCGTCCGCGGCACGTTCCGCCGCCCAGGCGAGGTCCTCCTCGGTGGGGGCGTCGTCCTGGGTGAGGGCGCGCCGCCAGTAGCCGGTGAACTCGACGGCGGACCTGGGCAGTCGGCGGTCCTCGACCAGGTGACGGCGCAGCGCCCGCACGGCGGACGCCTCGCCCGCCACCCAGGCCGCGTCCACCCCGTCGAGGTCCGGCCCGGCTTCTCCCACCGCCGCCGCCAGGGAGCCGCCCCGGTCCCGGTGCACCCAGCGGACCTCGGACCCTCCGGCGGCGGGCGGCAGCTCCCGCTCCTCGGCCGTGTCCGCCACCTCGGCGAACACCACGGCCCCGGTGCGCGCCGGCAGCGCCTCCAGGAGCGTCGCGATGGCCGGGAGCGCCGTCTCGTCCCCGGCCAGCAGCATCCGCCGGGCGGCGGGCAGCGGGCGGGCGTAGAGGGACGAGGGGCCGATCATGCCGAGGACGTCGCCCGGACGGGCCGCCGCGCCCCAGCGGGAGGCGGGGCCGTCCTCGCCGTGCAGCACGAAGTCGACGGCCATCACGTTGCGTTCGCGGTCGTAGGAGCGGACGGTGAAACCGCGCGTCCAGGGCCGTTCCGCCTCCGGGATCGCGAGGTACGCCTCGTACCAGCGCATGCCGTGCGGGTCGTCGGCGTCCCGCCGCGGCAGCCGGGGGACGGCCTGCCCGGCGCGCGGCAGGCAGAGCTTCATCTGCTGGTCGGGGCGGTCCTCCAGGAGGCCGGGCAGTTCGTCGGCGGTGAAGCGGATCCTCGCCGTCCGGGGGGTGACCCGCTCGACGTCCGTGACCCGCACATACGTGACCGGCATTTCCTGGCCCATCGCGCCCGACCTCTCCCGCACTGATAGTTTACGGCGTAATGAATTACCCGCCAGACATTACCTTACGACGTAAGGAGTCGCACGTGGTCGTCTTCGCCGGACAGGGCGATCCCCGCCGTTCCCTCTCCCTGCTGTGGCGCGCGGACACCCCGGCCCTCCCGCGCGGCGGCCCCGGCCCCAAGCCCCGGCTGAGCGTGGACGCGATCGTGGCGGCCGCCGTGGCGCTCGCGGACGAGGAGGGGATGGGGGCCCTGTCGATGCGCGCGGTCGGCGACCGGCTGGGGCGCACGGCGATGGCGCTCTACACCTACGTCCCCGGCAGGAGCGAACTGCTGGACCTGATGTACGACGCCGTCCACGCCGAGCTGCCCGCCCGCCGCCCGGAGCCGGGCGACTGGCGGGCGGCGCTCACCGCCTGGGCCGGGGAGATGCTGGAGTTCTACGTCCGGCACCCCTGGGTGCTCCAGGTCTCGCAGGCGCGGCCGGTGCTGGGGCCGCACGAGTACGCGGGCCTGGACACACTGGTCGCCCTGCTGCGGGCGACCGGGCTGGAGGCGGGGGTGCTGCGGCGGCTGGTGGGGACGCTGTTCCCGTTCGTGCGGGGCGCGGCGCAGGCGGTGGCGGACGCCCGGCTGGCCGCGGCGGCGACCGGGAGCTCCGACGAGGAGTGGTGGGCGGCGCGCTCGGCGGCCCTGCTGGAGCTGGTCCCCGACTTCGCGGAGCGCTTCCCCGCCGTGAGCCGGCTGGAGGGGGAAGGGCCGGCGGAGCCGTATCCGGGGCCGGACGGCGGCCACGAGGGCACGGAGGCCGCACCCTACCCGGAGCGGGAGGCACGTGAGACGTTCCGGGTGGGGCTCGGGGTGCTGCTGGACGGGATCGAGGCGGCGCGCGCCCGGCGGCCCTGAGGAGGAGCCGGGCCGCCCGGCGCGCACCGTGCATCACCTGCGGGGCGCGGCTACGGCCTGGGCAGCCCGCAGCCCTCGCGGTCGAGGTCGATCCTGCTGCCGGGCCCGATGCACGGGACCATGTTGTAGGTCTGCTGGGCGTAGTTGATGCCCTCGCGGACGGTCACCTCGCCGTTCTCGTCGACCTCGCACGGGTTGTTGTCCGTGCACTCCTGGCCGCTCTCGTTACCGGTGTTGTTGACGGCGACCACCTTGCCGGTGGCGTCGTCGATCACCGGCGAGCCGGACGTACCGCCGATGGTCCGGCATTCCGGGGTGTAGCGGACCGAGTCCTTCCAGGTCCACCGGCCCTCCTTGAGCCGGTGGGCGAAGCCGTCGATGGCGCAGCTGTAGGTGCGCTTCCAGTAGGCGGAGGCGACCGTGATGGCGGTGCCCGCGACCGGGTGGGCGGTGTCCAGCTCCAGCGCCCGGATGCCGTGTTTCGCCTCGATCTGCCGGTAGGTGGTGGTGAGCTGGTAGAGCGAGAGGTCAGTGTCGGTCATGGTGCCGTAAGCGATCTTGCTCGCCCTCAGCGTGCCGACGCCCCTGCCCGAGGCGTTGAGCAGGGTGAACGTCCGGGAGGACGGCTGGTCGACGACGACCTCGCCGGGGCCCGGGAAACCGGACTCCATGCAGTGCCCGTTGGAGAGCACGAGGGCGGGGTCGGTGGGGGCGGAGTCGGGCGAACGGACCACGGAGCCCGAGCAGTTGCTGAGCGCGACGGTTCCGGCGAAGTTCACGGCCTTCGGGCCCTTCGCGGCCTTCACCGCCTTCGCGGCGACAGCGGGTGCGGCGTACGGTGCCTGCGGCACGGCTTCGGCCGGAGCCCGGTTCGCACCGCCGGCGGGGTCGGCCGCCGCGACGGGTGCGGCCCCCGCTCCCAGGAGCAGGGCGGCGAGAAACGCGCCGACGAGAGGCTTGTTCATGTGGGGGGTCCCCTCCAGTGGTGCCAAGGGCCGGAGATCTTCCGGCTTTTGACATGCGCATGTTGGCGCAGATGTCAGGGCACCACAAGAGGCCGGTTCAGGCCGGGGCCAGGGCCTTGCCCCGGCCGACGGCGGGCCCTAGGACCTGCCCGGCCCTGATCCGCCGGACACGCCCTGGACCTGCCCGTGCCCCAGTCCCACCACGGCCTCGGGCCCGGACCCGGAACCGGTTTCGTCCGCACCGCGGCTGATGTGGTCGCGCCCCCACCGCCCCAGCGGTTCCAGCGCCGCGTTCAACGAGAGGCCCAGCGGGGTGAGCGAGTACTCCACGCGCGGAGGCACTTCGGCATACACCTCACGGTGCACGATGCCGTCGTCCTCCAACTCCTTGAGATGCGAGCTGAGCACCTTCTCGGTCACCCCGGGCAACTCCCGGCGCAGCTCTCCGAAGCGGCAGGTCCGCTCGTTCAGCGCCCACAGGATGAGCACCTTCCACTTGCCGCCGATCACGTCCATCGCCGCGTCGATCCCGCAGACGAAAGCCCCCGGCCTCCGTACGATCCGCATCGTCCACCTCTCGCCCACCTGGTCGCTCACCTCGGGGTAACCACCCACCTCATAGTGCGTACTTGTCGCCCCCGGCACCGTCGGCCAGCCTAATCGGCATGTCCGACACCATCTCCGCTTCCGTCCCGCCCGCCCCTCTCACCCTGCTCGGCCTCGGCGCGATGGGCGCCGCGCTCGCCCGTACCTGGCTCGCCGCCGGGCACCCCCTGACCGTCTGGAACCGCAGTCCCGGCAGGAGCGCCGGACTCGCCGCCGCGGGCGCCCGGGTGGCCGCGACGGCGGCGGAGGCGGTGGCCGCGAGCCCGCTCGTCGTCGTCTGCCTCCTGGACGACGCCTCGGTCCGCGAGGCGCTGGCCGACGCCGACCTCACGGACAAGGACCTGGTCGACCTCACCACCTCCACCCCGGCCGAGTCCCGCGCCCGCGCGGCCTGGGCCGACGAGCGCGGGGCCCGCTTCCTGGACGGCGGGATCATGGCCGTACCGCCGATGATCGGTGCGCCGGAGGCCGGCGGCTATGTCTTCTACAGCGGATCCCGCGCCGTCTTCGACGCCCATCAGGAGGTGCTGGCCGTGCCCGCCGCCACCCGGTACGTCGGCGACGACCCGGGGTTCGCGGCGCTCCACGATGTGGCCCTGCTCAGCGCGATGTCCGCCATGTTCGCCGGGGCGCGGCACGCGTTCGCCCTGGTGGAGAACGCGGGGATCGACCAGAAGGAGTTCGGCGCGCTGGTCGTCGACTGGCTCACGGCGATGGCCCCGTCGACCGCCGCCTACGCGGGCGAGCCCGTGGCCGAGGACCCCACCAGCCCCGCCGTGGCGGAGGCGGGGGACGCGGCGCTGCTCCGTACGGCCCAGGAGCAGGGCGTCGACACGGCCCTGCTGCTCGCGTCGGCCGGCTCGGCCAGCGGGATCTGACGGCCCGACCCGCCGTACGGGTGCCGCACCGGGGGCGGGCGGGGCCGGGCGGGGCTGAGGTTCCGGCCCGTGCCGGGCCCCCGGCCCCGCCCGGCCTGTCCGCTCGGACTCCCCGGCCCGCCCGGCTCCGCCCCGCCCGGCCTGTCCGCTGTCCTGTCCCGCCCCGGTCTCGGTCCGGGGGACGAGGTCCCCCGGCCGGGGAACTCGGTCCGCGGTCGGAGGCGCGCCCGCGCCCCGGCTGCGTACGGTCGGCGTATGACACTCGACCTCGACGCGTATTTCACCCGCATCGGCTGGACCGGGGAGCCGCGCCCCACGCTGGAGGTGCTGCGGTCACTGCACCGCGCCCATCTGACCGGCATCCCGTTCGAGAATCTGGAAGCCGTCCTCGGCTCCGCACCGTCGCTGGCCCTCGGCGACCTGGAGGCGAAACTCGTGCGCGGCGGGCGCGGCGGGTACTGCTACGAGCACAACACCCTCTTCTCCGCCGTGCTGAGGCAGATCGGCTTCTCCGTGACGCCGCTGACGGGGCGGGTGGTGCTGGGCGCCGCGCCCGGTGACGTCCGCCCCCGTACGCACATGCTGATGCGGGTGGACGTGGAAGGAGAGCCGCACCCCTATCTGGCGGACGTCGGATTCGGTGCGACCGGAGCGCTGATGGAGCCGATCGAGCTGGTGGAGGACTCCGAGCTGTTCGACACGCCGCGCCACCACCGCCTGGTCCACGCACCGCACCACGGCCCCCTGCCCCTGTGGGAGCTGCGGTCCGACCAGGGAGGGTCGTGGGAGCCGCAGTACACGTTCACCCTGGACCCGAACGAGCAGCCGGACTACGAGGTGGTCAACTGGTTCGTCGCGACGCACCCGCGCTCGCCGTTCCGGCAGGCGGTGTACGCGCAGCGCACCCTCGCCGGCTCCCACCTCGCCCTGTCCGGGCTCGACCTGGTGGAGACGGCCGACGACGGCACGATCAAGGAACGGCGGCTGAAGGACGGCGACGAGGCGCTGCGCGTCCTGGCCGACGACTTCGGCCTCCGGGTCCCGGAGGGCGCCCGGCTGCCGGAGTGAGAGCGTCCGGGGCGGGGCCCGTCCGGCGCCCGGAGGGGCGACGCCCGGCGGCCCGAGCGCGACCGCCCCGGCGCCGCGCGGGCCCCGCCCCGGGGCCCGCGTGGCGCATCTCACCCGCCCCGGCCTCCCACGCCCCCTTTCCAAGCCGCGACGCCGCCCCGACCGGGCGATCCCACGGCCCGGGGCGGCGCCGGGCATGGCGATGGAAGACGGGGCGGGCCGGGTGCGTGCCCCGGAGGGAGCAGCCGGGGAGCGATCCCCGCGCACCTCGCGAAACGCCGCCGTAAGCTCGCGGACATGCAGGTCATCCAGTCCACGAAGCTCTCCAACGTCTGTTACGAGATCCGGGGTCCCGTGCTGGAGGAGGCGATGCGGCTGGAAGCGGCCGGTCAGCGCATCCTCAAGCTGAACACGGGCAACCCCGCCGCGTTCGGGTTCGAGTGCCCGCCGGAGATCCTCGAGGACATCCTGCGCAACCTGGCGGGCGCGCACGGCTACGGCGACGCGAAGGGCCTGCTGTCCGCGCGCCGTGCGGTGATGCAGCACTACCAGACCAAGGGGATCGACCTCGACGTCGAGGACGTCTACCTGGGCAACGGCGTCTCCGAGCTGATCCAGATGTCGATGCAGGCGCTGCTGGACGACGGCGACGAGGTGCTCGTACCGGCTCCCGACTACCCGCTGTGGACCGCCTCGGTCTCGCTCGCCGGCGGGACGGCCGTGCACTACCGGTGCGACGAGCAGGCCGACTGGATGCCGGACCTCGCGGACATCGAGCGGAAGATCACCGACCGCACCAAGGCACTGGTGATCATCAACCCGAACAATCCGACCGGCGCGGTGTACGACGACGAGATGCTGCGCGGTCTCACCGAGATCGCCCGGCGGCACAACCTGATCGTGTGCTCCGACGAGATCTACGACCGGATCCTCTACGACGGCGCGACGCACACGCCCACGGCCGCGCTGGCTCCGGACCTCATGGTGCTGACCTTCAACGGGCTCTCCAAGAACTACCGGGTGGCCGGCTTCCGCTCCGGCTGGATGGCCGTGTGCGGCCCGAAGGCGCACGCCTCCTCGTACATCGAGGGGCTGACGATCCTCGCCAACATGCGGCTCTGCGCCAACATGCCCTCGCAGCACGCGGTGGCCACCGCGCTCGGCGGGCGGCAGTCGATCGAGGACCTGGTGCTGCCGGGCGGCCGGATCCTGGAGCAGCGGGACGCGGCGTACGACCTGCTGACCTCGATTCCCGGGGTGACCTGCGTGAAGCCGAAGGGGGCGCTGTACCTCTTCCCCCGGCTCGACCCCAAGGTCTACAGGATCAAGGACGACCGGCAGCTGGTGCTGGACCTGCTGCGGACCGAGAAGATCATGGTCGTGCAGGGCACCGGCTTCAACTGGCCCGAGCCCGACCACTTCCGGATCGTCACGCTGCCGGCCGTCGAGGACCTGACCGACGCCGTGACCCGGATCGGCACCTTTCTGGACGGCTACGGACAGCCCTAGGACTCCCGTTCCGGACCGCCCCAGCCCCCCCGTTCCGGATCGTGCACAACTTTAGACTCATTCCAATGTAGGATGGTTCCACGCATCATCGGGAGGCCATCCATGTACGAGCCGATCCGCAGCACATCGGTCCACACGCCGACCGACCGCGCGGACTTTCCGCACCGCAGCCGCGAGGACGAGCTGGACATCCAGCTCGCCGGGCATCTGGCAGCCCTCCTCGCGGTCACCGACGAACTGGGCCTGAGCGCGGCGGGCGACCGCATCGCCGAGCAGGTGGCCCGGCTGCGCGGCGCCCCGCCCGCCCGGCACGCCGGCCTGACCGACGCCGCGCCCGCGGACCTCCACCGCCGCGCCCACGCCCTCGCGGGCCGCGCCCTGCTGGTGGCCGCCTCCCGCGCGGACACGACCGCCGCCATCCTCTCCGCCGAGCGGATGGACGCCCACACCGCGGCCCTCGCCGCCCTCGCCGGGCCCGCCCCCTCCGGGCGGCTGGTCGGCGCCCACTGACGGCCCCGGTCCGCGTGCCGCGCAGGCGTGCGGACCGGGTGCCACGACCTCGCCCCGGGGCCCCCGGCCGGGACCGTTGCGTTCTGGGATGGCCCATTCATCCGCCGTCCACTCAACTCGACCCGGAATGTGGGTTTCCGCGAGCACGCTGCGCGGGTGAGACGCATCGTGGGAATCGTCCTGGCGGTCCTGCTGATCGCCGGTGTGGCCGCGGCCGTCGCCCTGGGCCGCGACAGCGGGGACAGCGGCACGGCCGCGAAGACCGTGCGCGGAGTGATCGGGTCGGAGAAGGCGGAGTTCTTCGCCGACCCCGACACCGTGAAGGCCCTCGCCGCCAAGGGGTTCACCGTCCGGACGGAGACCTCCGGGTCCTGGGCCATGGACCGGCTGCCCCTGAAGGGGTACGACTTCGCCTTCCCCGGCTCCAAGGCCCCGGCCGATGAGCTGCGCCGGGCGTCCGGGAG
Organism: Streptomyces sp. NPDC091649; assembly: GCF_044756785.1. Lineage (NCBI taxonomy): Bacteria > Bacillati > Actinomycetota > Actinomycetes > Kitasatosporales > Streptomycetaceae > Streptomyces > Streptomyces sp. NPDC091649. The sequence goes on from NZ_JBIVTR010000001.1 coordinate 842,992, forward strand.
CCACGGCGGTCCGCTGCGGCCCTTCTACTCGCCGCTCGTCGTGGTGGCCCACCGCAACGCGGCCGAGGTCCTCGCGGACAACGGTCTGGCCCGGCTGCGAGCCGAGAGCGGATCGAAGTTCACCACGCAGGGGACCCTGCTCATGGGCCCCTATCTGGCGGCGGCCGGGGACGACCGCACCTGGCAGCAGCTCGAAGGGGCCTCCGGGCACGCCGAGTTGAGCGGCACGGTGTTCATCACGAGCACGGACCCCGTCACGTCCAACTCCGGCGCCCTCTACCTCGCCGCCGCCTCGTACGTCGCCGACGGCGGCCGGGTCGCCACCGACGCGAAGGCCGTGGAGCGCACCGCGCCGCTGCTGCGCAAGCTCGTCCAGGTGCAGGGCGCGCAGCAGTCCAGCAGCGACGCGCCGTTCCGCGACTTCGTCAGCGGAGTCGGCAATCCCCTCGTACTGGTCTACGAGTCGCAGGTCGCCTCCCTCCTGCTGAACGGCCAGCGGCAGGAGGTCGGCGACCTCGTCGTCCTGTACCCGGACACCACGGTGTCCAGCGACCACACCCTCGTACCGCTGAGCGACCACGGCCGCGAGCTGGGCGAGCTGCTGTCCACCGACCCCGGTCTGCGGGAACTGGCGGTGCGGCACGGCTTCCGGCCCCAGGGCGCGGCGGCCGAGTTCAGCGCCGCGACCGCGGACCACACCGCCTACATCGACCAGCGGCTGACCGGCGTACGCCAGGCGCCCGTGCCGACCGCGGAGGTGCTGCGCTCGATGGCACGGCGGGCCCGCGGCTGACGACGCCCGCGCCCGCACCCAGCCCTGTTCCCGCGGCCCCGGGGGCCGGCCCCGCGCCCGGCCCCCGGACCCGTCATCGCAGTACAGGAGACCGCCACCATGCCCCAGGACGCCGGACCCCAGGACCCTCGACTGCCGTTCGATCCGCCGACCACCCCGCTCGTGCTCACCCCGCCCGCGCCCGTCGCCCCGGTCCGCACCGAGCAGGCCGCCGGACTCGTCCCGGTCGGGGAAGACGTGCGCGCCGACATGGTCCGGCGCGCCGAGGAGTACGTCGACGGCCTCGCCGGGCTCGACGCCCGCTCCCCCGAATTCGGCGCCCGGGTCGGTGAGATCGCCGCGCTCGGACAGAGCGACATCCGCGGTGCCGCCCAGCAGTCCAACCGGATGCTGGACCGCACCGTCCGCTCGCTCGCCTCGGGCGAGGGCGACGCCCCGGCCCGCGTGGGGTCCTCGCTGGTCGAGCTGCGCCGCACGGTGGAGGACCTCGACCCGCGCGACACCCCGGGGCGCGGGGCCCGCCGGCTGCTGTCCCGGCTCCCGGGCGGGCGGCGGCTGCGCGACCACGTCGCCGCGTACGCCTCCGCCAGGGGCACCCTCGACCGGATCGTCGGCTCGCTCCGCGGCGGCCAGGACGAACTGCGCCGCGACAACGCCGCGTTGCACACCGAGCGCACCCGCCTGTGGGACTCCATGGGGAAGTTGCAGGAGTACGCGGTCCTCACCGAGGCCCTCGACGACGTCGTGGAGCGGCGCGTCGCGGAGGCCGAGGCGGCGGGTGATCCCGTGCGGGCGGACGCGCTGCGGGCCGACGTCCTCTTCCCCGTACGGCAGAAGCACCAGGACCTGCTGACTCAGATCGCGGTCTGCGCCCAGGGGTACCTGGCGATGGACGTCGTACGACGCAACAACGACGAGCTGATCAAGGGCGTCGACCGGGCGGCCACCACCACCGTGTCCGCGCTGCGGATCGCGGTGATGCTGTCCTCGGCGCTGGAGAGCCAGCGCCGGGTGACCGAACAGGTGCGGGTGCTGCGTTCGACCACCGAGGACCTGATCCGGGGCAACGCCGAGATGCTCGCCACGCAGAGCGGGGAGATCCAGCGCGTCGCGGCCGACCCGGCGGTCGGCGTCGAGACCCTGCGTGCCGCGTTCGGGCAGATCTACACGACGCTCGACGCGATCGACACCTACAAGGCGCGGGCGACCGAGACGATGGCCGCCACCGTGGCGTCGCTGACCGCCGAGCTCCAGGAGGCAGGGGCCCGGCTGGAACGCAGCCGCACCGCGGACGCGGCGCTGGACGGGGGCCGTTCATGAGCGGCCGGCCCGAGCGCGCACACCGGTCCCGGCGCACCGGCGCCGTCGCCCGGCCGCCCCGCCGCCGCCTGCGGCGTGTGCTCCTCCCGCTGCTGGCCGCGACCCTGCTCGTCCCGCTCGCCGCCTGCACGGCGGACGAAGGCGCCGGCCGTGGCCCGGACCGGGGCGACGACGGCCGGGCTCGCACGGGGACGCTCCGCGTCCTGGCCTCCAGCGAACTCAGCGACATGAAACCGCTGTTGGAGAAGGCACGGGCGGCGACCGGGATCACCGTGCGGCCCACCTGGGCCGGCACCCTGGACGCCGTCGAGCGGCTGGCGTCCGGGAAGGCGGACGGGGAGTTCGACGCGGTGTGGCTGTCGTCCAACGACTATCTGCGACTGGACCCGGCGGCCGCCCGCGAGATCGCCTCGGAGACCCCGCTGATGGCCTCCCCGGTCGCCCTCGGAGTGCGGCCCGCCGCGGTGCGGCGGCTCGGCTGGGACCCCGAGGCGGTCAGCTGGGCGCAGGTCCACCGGGCGGTCGCGGCCGGGGACCTGACGTACGGGATGACCGACCCGAGCCGCTCCAACTCCGGTTTCGCCGCGCTGATCTCGGTGGCGTCCGGGCTCTCCGGCGCGCAGGCGGCGCTCACCGACGCCGACGTCCGCAAGGCCGGGCCGAAGCTCAAGGAGTTCTTCACGGGGCAGCGGCTGACCTCCGGCTCCTCGGGCTGGCTGGCCTCCGCGTACGCCCGGCGCTCCACCGTGGACGCGCTGATCAACTACGAGTCGGTGCTGCTGTCGCTGAACCGGGACAGCGACGCCGGGCTGACGGTGATCCGCCCGCGCGACGGGGTGGTGACCGCCGACTACCCGCTGAGCGCCCTCACCTCGGCCTCTCCGGACGCCCGGGACGCCGTACGGACGCTGGCCGAGCACTTCCGGTCCACCGCGGCACAGCGGGAGATGACGGCGCTGACGCTGCGCCGCCCGGTCGTCGCCGCCGCGCGCCCCGCCGACCCGCTCTCCCCCGAGCAGCGCCGCGAACTGCCGTTCCCCGGCACCCGCTCGGTCGCGGACGGGCTGCTGTCCTCGTACGAGCACCGGCTGAGGCGCCCCTCGCGGACCGTGTACGTACTGGACACCTCCGGGTCGATGAAGGGCCGGCGGCTGGCACAGCTGAAGTCCGCGCTGAAGGGCCTGACCGGCGGCTTCCGGGAGCGTGAACAGGTCACGCTGCTGCCGTTCGGGTCCAGCGTCAAGCAGGTCCGCACGCACACCGTCGACCCGGCCGACCCGAAGGCGGGCCCGGCGGCGATCCGGGCGGACGCCGCCGCGCTGACGGCCGAGGGGGACACAGCGATCTACTCGTCGCTCGCCGCGGCCTACGACCACCTCGGCCCGGACACCGAGTCGGCGTTCACCTCCATCGTGCTGATGACGGACGGCGAGAACACGGCGGGCCGGTCGGCGGCCCAGTTCGCGGCGTTCTACCGGGCGCTGCCCGCCGCCCGGCAGGTCACCCCGGTGTTCCCGATCGTGTTCGGCGACTCCGACCGCTCGGAGCTGGACGCGATCGCCGAGCTGACCGGCGGCCGGCTCTTCGACGGGACGAAGGAAGAGGGCGCGGGCTCGTTGGACGGGGCGTTCGAGGAGATCCGTGGCTACCAGTAGGAGCCGGGGCGGAGGCAGGTCCGTGGCGGCCCGGGCGGCCGGCTATCTGGAGTCGGCCGCGAATCTGACCGGCAGCGCCGCGGCCCTCGGCGGTCTCGCCCTCACCTTCGCCGGGTTCGCCGGGGCGTACTGGCCGGTGGTCGTCGGCGGGCTGTACGGGGCGGGCGCGCTGCTCGCCCCGCCTCGCCGGCCGCCCGCCCCCGCGTTCGAGGGGCCGTCGTCCCGGCTGGACGAGCTGCGGGCCGACCTGGTGACCCTGCGCGCGTATCTGGACCGGGTGGACCTGCCGGCCGCCGCGACGGAACGGCTCACCGCGCTGGCCGGTCTGCTGGACGGGCTGCTGGCCCCCGGCTGGGCCTCCGAGGCGCTGGCGGAGGATCCGGAGGGCGTGCACGTGGTGGCGCGGGCGGTGCGCCGGGACGTCCCGGAGTCCGTCGACGCGTATCTGCGGACCCGGTGGTGGACGCGGCTCGCGCCGGGCGGACGGGCTCCGGAGGAGGAGCTGGAGCGGCAGGTGGCGCTGCTGCACGGGGAGGCGCGGGAGCTGGTGGACGGGCTGCGGGAGGCGGAGGAGCTGCGTCAGCGGTCGCACACGAGATACCTGGAGGACCGGGGCGGGGGCGTCCTGCGGCGCACTTCCGCCGAAGAGGGGCGGCCCCCGGAACCGTGAGGGGGTTCCGGGGGCCGGGCGGAGGGTGTCCGTGGTCGGGGACACACCCCCGGGGGCCGTCGCGAGGACGGGCCCCGTACCGCGGCGGGCCGTTCGGCCCCACAGGTCAGGGCGGATGTCCGACGGGCCCGGCCGCGGGGTTCCGCGGGAGCGCCGGGGTCAGCCCAGGCGCTCGACGAGCGCGTGGTACTCGTCCCACAGCTCCCTGGGCGTGTGGTCGCCGAAGGTGTTGAGGTGCTCGGGGACCAGGGCGGCCTCCTCGCGCCAGACCTTCTTGTCGACGGTGAGGAGGAAGTCGAGGTCGGACTCGGAGAGGTCCAGGCCCTCGGTGTCGAGCGCGCCCTTGGCCGGCAGGATGCCGATCGGGGACTCGACGCCCTCGGCCCTGCCCTCCAGGCGCTCCACGATCCACTTCAGGACGCGGCTGTTCTCGCCGAAGCCGGGCCAGACGAACTTCCCCGCCTCGTTCTTGCGGAACCAGTTCACGTAGTAGATCTTCGGGAGCTTCGACTGGTCGGCCTTGTCCGCACCGACCTTCACCCAGTGCTTCATGTAGTCGCCCATGTTGTAGCCGCAGAACGGCAGCATGGCGAACGGGTCGCGGCGCAGCTCGCCGACCTTGCCCTCGGCGGCGGCGGTCTTCTCGGAGGCGACGTTGGCTCCGAGGAAGACGCCGTGCTGCCAGTCGAAGGACTCGGTGACCAGCGGGACGGCGGAGGCACGGCGGCCGCCGAAGAGGATCGCCGAGATCGGCACGCCCTTGGGGTCCTCCCACTCGGGCGCGATGATCGGGCACTGTCCGGCGGGGACGGTGAAGCGGGCGTTGGGGTGGGCGGCGGGCGTGGTGGACTCGGGGGTCCAGTCGTTGCCCTTCCAGTCCGTGAGGTGGGCGGGCGGCTCCTCGGTCATGCCCTCCCACCACACGTCGCCGTCGTCGGTGAGCGCGACGTTGGTGAAGACGGAGTTGCCCCACATGGTCTTCATGGCGTTGGCGTTGGTGTGCTCGCCGGTGCCGGGCGCGACGCCGAAGAAGCCGGCCTCGGGGTTGATCGCGTAGAGGCGGCCGTCCTCGCCGAACCGCATCCAGGCGATGTCGTCGCCGATGGTCTCCACGGTCCAGCCGGGGATGGTGGGCTCCAGCATGGCGAGGTTGGTCTTGCCGCAGGCCGAGGGGAAGGCGGCCGCGATGTACTTGGGGCCCTCCGACTCACCGCGCGGCGGCGTGAGCTTCAGGATCAGCATGTGCTCGGCGAGCCAGCCCTCGTCGCGGGCCATGACGGACGCGATGCGCAGGGCGTAGCACTTCTTGCCGAGCAGGGCGTTGCCGCCGTAGCCGGAGCCGTACGACCAGATCTCGCGGTCCTCGGGGAAGTGCGAGATGTACTTGGTGGTGTTGCAGGGCCACGGAACGTCCTCCTGGCCCTCCTCAAGAGGAGCCCCCAGGGTGTGGACGGCCTTCACGAAGAAGCCGTCGGCGCCCAGCTCGTCCAGGACGGCCCGGCCCATGCGGGTCATGGTGCGCATGGAGACGGCGACGTACGCGGAGTCGGTGATCTCGACGCCGATCGCGGAGAGCGGCGAGCCGACGGGCCCCATGCAGAAGGGCACGACGTACATGGTGCGGCCACGCATGGAGCCGCGGAAGACACCCTTCTCCCCCGTGAAGACCTCCCGCATCTCGGCGGGGTCCTTCCAGTGGTTCGTGGGGCCCGCGTCCTTCTCCTCCTTGGAGCAGATGAACGTGCGGTCCTCGACGCGGGCGACATCGCTCGGGTCGGACGCGGCGTAGTACGAGTTCGGCCGCTTGGTCTCGTCCAGCCTGGTGAACGTGCCCTTGGCGACGAGCTCCCCGCACAGGCGCTCGTACTCGGCCTCGGAGCCGTCGCACCAGACCACCCGGTCGGGCTGGGTGATGGCTGCGATCTCGTCGACCCAGGAGACCAGCTCCTGGTGGTGGGTGGGGACAGTGAGGGGAGCCGCGATGTCGCGCGCCACGATCGCTCCTAGTTGAGGGTGTCAGTTGTCTTAAGGCCCCGTGGGGGCTGCGACCCGGATGCTTCGTACCCTTCGAATTCCCCTGGCGCTCATCCGGTGCCGACTGCACTCATTTGATCATCCGACCGTTGCGCCCATATGTCCAGGGGGCCTCACACGTGAGCATCGCCACTCATTTGCGCCCCATATCCGCTACCTACGGTGGCGTAGGTAGCATGCGGATATGACTGACGCCGCCGCTAGCGCCGCGACCCCCGGCCCCGTCGCACTCGACCCCGTCCCCGTCAAGCCACGGATGCGCGGCTGGCTGCACGCCGGAATGTTCCCCGCGGTGGTGATCGCCGGGATCACCCTGATCGCCCTCACCGACAGCACGACGGGCCGGATCGCCTGCGGCGTGTACATCCTCAGCGCGTGCCTGCTGTTCGGGGTCAGCGCGGTCTACCACCGCGGCACCTGGGGGCCGCGCGGCGAGGCGGTGCTGCGCCGCCTGGACCACGCGAACATCTTCCTGATCATCGCGGGCACCTACACCCCGCTGACCCTGCTCCTGCTCCCCGAGTCGACCGCCCGGCCCCTGCTGTGGGCGGTCTGGGCGGCCGCGTTGGCGGGCATCGCCTTCCGGGTGTTCTGGGTCGGCGCGCCGCGCTGGCTCTACACCCCGTGCTACATCGCGATGGGCTGGGCGGCGGTCTTCTTCCTGCCCGACTTCATGCGGGCCGGCGGCATCGCGGTCCTGGTCCTGGTCGTGGTCGGCGGGCTGCTCTACAGCGTGGGCGGCGTGATCTACGGGATCAAGAAGCCGAACCCGTCGCCGCGCTGGTTCGGCTTCCACGAGGTCTTCCACTCGCTGACGCTGGCGGCGTTCATCGCCCACTACGTCGGCATCTCCCTGGTCGCCTACCAGCACGGGTAGGCACGGAGGGTGACGGACGAGGGGCCGGTCGCATCCGACGACCGGCCCCTCACCCGTGCCGCGACGGCACTCAGCCGCCCAGCTTCACCGCCAGCTCAGCGGCGTCCGTGGTCGGCGCGTCGCACGTGAAGTGGCGGCAGACGTAGGCGGTCGGCCGTCCGCCGACCCGCGGCCGGTCCGCCAGCAGCGGGAACTCGGCCGCCGCGCCCGGCCCCTCCCCCGCCGCGACCACCGCGCCCGGGGCCCGCCCCAGCAGCGCCGCACGGTGCAGCTCCCCGCCAACGGGCCCGGCCACGGCCACCTCACGTGGCCCGTCCAGCAGCGCTTCGGTCACCGCCAGGCCCCAGCCGGCGAACCGGGGGGCGCGCGGACCCAGGGCCTTCACCACGCCGAGCGCGCCCTCGGCGGCCGTACGGTGCGCCTCCGAGCCGGTGTACGCGGCGTAGGAGAGCAGCGCGCCCGCCGTCGCCGTCCAGCCGGCCGGGGTGGCGCTGTCGGTGGGGTCCTGGGGGCGTCGGATCAGCTGCTCGGCGTCGTGTGCGGTGTCGTAGAGCTGCCCGCCCTCGCCGGTGAACTGCTCCAGCACGATGTCCAGCAGGAAGCCGGCGAATTCCAGCCAGGCGCCCTCCCCCGTGACCGCCGCCAGCGCGAGGAAGCCCTCGGCCACATCGCCGTAGTCCTCCAGCACGCCCGCGTTGTCGCCCGCGCGCCCGTCCTTGGAGGTCCGCGTCAGCCGGGCCACCTCGCCCAAGTGCACCCGGACCAGCAGGTCGGCGGCCTCGGTGGCCCGCTCCACCAGGTCCGGCCGGCCGAAGTACGCGCCGGCCTCGGCGAGCGCGGCGATGGCCAGCCCGTTCCAGGCGGCGACCACCTTGTCGTCCCGCCCCGGACGCGGCCGCTCCGCGCGGGCCGCCAGCAGCCGGGCCCGTACGTCAGCGACCCGGGCGGCGTCCGCGGGGCCGGCGTCCCCCGGCAGCCGGAGCACGGAGGACCCCTCCTCGAAGGTCCCCTCCTCCGTCACCCCGAAGTGCGCGGCGGCGAAGGCGGCGTCGTCCTCCCCCAGGACCTCGCGCAACTGGCCGGGCGTCCACACGTAGAAGGCGCCCTCGACGTGCCTGCCGTCCGCGTCCTCGCTGTCCGCGTCCAGCGCGGAGGCGAACCCGCCCTCGGCGGTCCGCAGCTCCCGCACCATGAAGTCGGCGGTCTCCAGGGCGATCCGGCGGGCCTCGTCCGACCCGGTGGTGCGCCACAGGTGGGCGTACACGCGGCACAGCAGAGCGTTGTCGTAGAGCATCTTCTCGAAGTGCGGCACCACCCACTCCCGGTCCACGGAGTAGCGCGCGAAGCCCCCGCCGAGCTGGTCGTAGATCCCGCCCCGGGCCATCGCCGAGCAGGTGTCGGAGGCCATCTGGAGCGCCCCCTCCGACCCCGTACGGGCGTGATGGCGCAGCAGGAACTCCACCGCCATGGACGGCGGGAACTTGGGCGCGCCCCCGAATCCGCCGTGCTGCTCGTCGTACTCCCGGGTCAGCCCGAGCAGCGCCTGCGCGGTCTCCTGCTCGCCGGGCACCCCGTCGCCCGCGTGCACCAGCGAACGCCCCGCCAGGTCCGCGACGATCCGCCCGGCGACCTCCGCGACCTCCTCGCGCCGGTCGGTCCAGGCCGCCGCCACGCCTTCCAGCACCTGCTGGAAGGAGGGCGAGCCGTGCCGGGGCTCGGGCGGGAAGTAGGTCCCGAAGTAGAAGGGTTCGGCGTCCGGCGTGAGGAAGACGGTCATCGGCCACCCGCCCTGCCCGGTAGCCGCCTGGACGGCCTCCATGTAGACGGCGTCGACGTCGGGCCGCTCCTCGCGGTCGACCTTCACGGGCACGAAGTGCTCGTTGAGGTAGGCGGCCACGGTCTCGTCCTCGAACGATTCGTGGGCCATCACGTGGCACCAGTGGCACGCGGAGTAGCCGACGGACAGCAGGACGGGGACGTCGCGCCGCTTCGCCTCCTCGAAAGCGTCCGCTCCCCAGGGCCACCAGTCGACGGGGTTCTCAGCATGCTGAAGCAGATAAGGCGAGGTCACACCAGCCAGCCGGTTCATCGGACCAGCCTCTCACAACGCCCCCTCCCTGACGGCGAAGCCCGCGCACCTCCGTCCGCTTGGCCGATTTGCGCTCATGCGGCATGCCGTGGTGGGCGACTCCATCCCTTCCGAGTCAGGCAGCCCGGTACCTCGAAACAGTAGGCTTGGCGCAGGAGCGCCGGACCTGCCGAGGCAGCTCGAAGGAGGTACACCATGACCGCCGAGATGGTGGCGCCCGCGTGGATGCATACGCAGATCAGCGCGGAGCAGTACGACTCCTGGTCCGAGGAACAGTGCGCCGGCATCGAGATCGTGGACGGGATGGTCGTCGTGAGCCCGAGCGCCTCCAAGCGCCACAACCGGCTGGTCCGCATCCTGGCCAACGCCCTGGACGCCGCCGCGGGCCCGGACTGGAACGCCGACACGGACTTCGACGTTCGCCTGCAGGACGTTCCACTCACCAACCGCCGTCCGGACGTCATCGTCTACCGGTCGGAAACCATCGACCTCACGCCCACCCGTCCGGAACACGTACTGCTGGTCGTCGAGGTCGTGTCGCCCGGCTCGGAGACGACGGACCGGATCGTGAAGGTCGACCAGTACGCCAAGGCAGGCATTCCCTTCTACTGGCGGGTTGAGCAGGCCGCCACCGGTGTCCCGATCATCTACACGTGCGTTCTCGACCCAGCCACCAAGGCTTACCGGGACGGCGAAATGTTCACCGGCGCGATCAAGACTGCTGCTCCGTTCCCCGTCACTGTCGACCTCGGAACCACCTGAGAGGCGAAAGACCTCACGTCTGCATCGGCGCTTCTCGCCTCAGGGTGGTGCCGCTACTGACGGCGGCCCGGACCGCGGTGGTCACGGCACTGATCACCTGTGCAATCCCGGACGACGCCCCTGCGCCCCGCGTCCGCTTGGCCGATTTGCGCTCATGCGGCATGCCGTGGTGGACGTCAGCCTCGGCAGTGCTCCGGAGCACCCCCCGAGTGGCTGCTCCGGCTCGGTCGCAAGGCGTGTCCGCGTTCGCGGCGATCACCCCCGACGCACCGACTCGTACCGGCGGCGCCGGCGGCGACGGGGGCGACGGGGGCGACGGGAGGAAGCGTCGAACTGACGCGGCACTGCGCCCACCAACTCCCCTGATGGCACAGGCGTGTCGGCAAGGGCCTATGTTCTCGGGCATGGATCACCAGGGAGAGTTTCGTCGGGCAGCGCTTGAGTTGGGCATCCCGGACGACGAGATCAGCAGATTCAGCCGGCACCTTCGTCTGTCGATCGGGTTGTCCGTGGGCGGCGGTTCTCCGGTCGGGCAGATCGGTGGGTCGCCCCGGCTGCCGGTGGGCATGAACTGGCCGTCCGCCGGGGACATTCCGTTGCCGTTGCTCCTGTCCGTCGATTGTGGGGCGCTGCCGAGAGTCGACGGCTTCGACCTGCCGGCGGACGGGACGCTGCTCTTCTTCGTGGACCAGGAAATGGACCACGAGGACAGTTCCGGGAAGTACGCGCGAGTCGTCTACGTACCGGACGGCACCGAAACCGCGGTCGCGGAAGCCCCCAGTCCCGAGTGTGTCCGCGAGCAGCTCGACGTCAGCGCCGAGCTCAGAGCCGAACTGCCCCTCTGGCTCCAGGAGAGCGAGGACGAGGACTGGCACGAGTTCTGGGAGGATCTCGACTGGGAGGACATGTCGCCCTTCCAGCAGCAGTTGGTCCGGTACATGGAGCGTGACCTGCCGCACCTGGGCGAACTTCGGGCGCTGGCTCACGACCTCTGGCCGTCCGGCGCCTACGTTGTCATCGGCGGGTACGCCGATGACGAGGTGATCGACAGCATCGCGGAGCAGACCCTCGCGGGACGCGAGAAGGCAGGCGAGATCCCCGCCATCCCGATCGCGAAATGGTATTCCCACCTGGAGAAGGAAAAGCACCGGCTGACGAGCGAGTGGATAGCGCTCGCCAGTGAAGCCGCGGTCTACGAGGAGTACTACACGAGTTTCGTGATCCGCCACGACGACCTGGCCGCCGCTCGGGTGGACAAGGCGCTGGCCGTGACGCATTTCGAAGCCCCGTGACCAGGGTCGACGCACCGCCACCACGGAGCCTTTTCCCGCCTGTACGGCAGTTGTGCGTGCCGACGACGGGAGTCCGGGAGGCCGCCACGGACGAGCTGAAGCGGCAGATCCTCGCCGACGGCCGGCACCGCGCCAAGAAGGACTCGCACACCCTGCCGCCCGTGGTGCGGCGCGACCTCGTCGGGGACGACGCATGGCTCGTGGCGGGCAGGAGTGTCAGCGGTGGACATGTCTGGCTGGTCTGCCGGACGACGCGAAGGACCTCGCCCGCCGCCGTCGAGGAGGTGCACAGCGTGCTCATCCACGTACGGACCCGGCAGACCCTCGCCACCGCGGAGTCGCCGGACATCCGGCTGCTTCCCCGGAACCGCGTCCTGGGGCCGCTCCTCCCCGGCCGGGGAGCGAAGACCGGAGACCGCGGCTTCGACCGCAGGTACCGGATCGTCAGCGCCGATCCCGTCCGTGCCGGGGCGGCGGTCACCGAGCAGGTGCGCGCGGCGACTCTCGAACAGGGCCTTGACCGGTGGTGGCTGCACGAGGGCGTGCTGACCTTTGAGTACCCCGAGACGCGGCGACCCGTGGTGCTGCGCGAACCGCACCGGCTGAACGCACTCACGCGGCTGGCCGGCCTGCTCGCCGCCGCCACCGTGCCGCAGCAGAGCCGGACTGGGAGGCGGCGCGGATAGGCGGCGCGGGGAGCCCTTGGCGACGAGGCGGGCACAGATCCTGGTGATCGCCAAGTGGCGACGCTCAGTGATCACTGGGCAGACCCGCGCATGCGTTGCGTTCATGCTCAGGTCTGAGCCGGGTGGTGCGGGGCGGTGCCGGCCGAGTGATTCGCCGCCATCGACGGTGATGATCCGGCCGGTGAGACGTGGCTGTTGGCGCTGTTGGCCGTCAGGAAGAGGGCCGGGGCGGCGGCTTCCTCGGCGGTGCCGAAGCGGCCGAGGGAAGCGGTCGGCCCGGGGCGGCGATCGTGCGACCTCTTGAGCAGAGCCGCACGCGCGAGGTCGCCGAGGTCAGTGGTGTGGTCGGCGTAGCCCTGCGACGAGGAGTTCGGCCATGCGGCGTGCGTCGTAGCGGGGATCGCTCTCCGCGCCGATGCAGAGGTTGCCGACGCCGCGCATGAGCTGGTACGCGTCGATGTCGGGGCGGATCTCGCCGGCGACGGCTGCGGCTTCGAGCAGTTCGGTGCAGACGGGCAGGAGGCGGTCGAGGAAGTAGGCATGCAGCGCCTCGAAGTCGGCGTTGTCGGCCTGCAGCACGGCGGCGAGTCCGTGCTTGGTCACCAGGAAATCGACGAAGAGGTTGATCCACTGCCCTAGGGCTGTGTGCGGAGAGCCAGTCGCCAGCAGGGGCGGACCGGCGTCGGCGCAGGCGTCGACCTGGTGCCGGTAGACGCCGATGATGAGGTCTGCTCGCGTCGGGAAGTGGCGGTAGATCGTGCCCAGCCCGACGCCGGCCTTGGCCGCGATCTCGCGTACCGGCGCGTCCACGCCTGACGTGACGAAGACCGTGGCGGCCGCATCGAGCAGGGTTTCCTTGTTACGCCGGGCGTCCTTCCGCCCGGCCGGGGCCACCTGTCCTGCGCCCTCGTCGCCGTCGCTCACCGCATACTCCTTCCACTCGCCGCTTGCAAAAGCGGAACGATGTTCCGTATCGTTACCGGAACAAGGTTCCGCTTTGCTCATGATGTCAGAGCAGGGCCCGGTAACCAAGCCGTGCAATGCACCGCTACACCCCTCATGAGGAGACACGGTCATGCAGTACCGCATCTTGGGCCGCACCGGCGTGCAGGTCAGCACCCTCGCGCTCGGCGCGATGAACTTCGGAAAGATCGGGCGCACCACCCAGGACGAGGTCACCGCCATCGTCGACGCCGCGCTGGAGGCGGGGATCAACCTGATCGACACTGCCGACGTGTACAGCGGCGGCGAGTCGGAGGAGATGGTCGGCAAGGCCATAGCCGGGCGCCGCGACGACCTCGTGCTCGCCACGAAGGCGACCATGCCGATGGGCGACGAGCGCAATCGCCGGGGCAGTTCCCGCCGCTGGCTGGTCACCGCGCTGGAGGACAGCCTGAGTCGGCTCGGCGTCGACCACGTCGACCTCTACCAGATCCACCGGTGGGACCCGAACACCAGCGACGAGGAGACCCTGTCGGCGTTGACCGACCTGCAACGCGCGGGAAAGATCCGCTACTTCGGCTCCTCGACCTTTCCTGCCCACCGCATCGTGCAAGCCCAGTGGGCCGCCCACGAACACCGCTTGAGCCGTTACGTCACCGAGCAGCCCAGCTACTCGATCCTGCAACGCGGCATCGAGACCCACGTCCTGCCCGTGACCGAGCAGTACGGGCTCGGAGTGATGGTGTGGAGCCCGCTGGCCTCGGGCTGGCTGTCGGGCGCGATCCGCGAGGGCGGTGAGATCACCACCAGCCGCTCGACCTTCATGCCGCAGCGCTTCGACACCACCATCCCCTCCAACCGGGCCAGGCTCGACGCCGTCGAGCAACTGGCCAAGGTCGCCGACGACGCCGGCCTGACGATGATCCAGCTCGCACTCGGCTTCGTGACCGCGCACCCCGGCGTGACCAGCGCCCTCCTCGGCCCTCGCACGCCGGACCACCTGTACGCGCAGCTCGCCGCCGCGGACATCACGCTCTCCGCCGACGTACTCGACGCGATCGACGGCATCGTCGCCCCCGGCACCGATCTCGCCGCACACGAGAAGAACGACACCCCGCCCGCGCTGCTGGACCCGGCACTGCGGCGACGCTGATCGTCCCAGCGACAGCCTCCACGCCCTCGTCTGCGACATCCCGAAGCCGCAGCAGTGGGTGGCGCCAGCACATTCCGCTTGATGGTCGCCTTGTGGGACTTCCGTCACCTGGCGGCCCATCGGTAATCCGCCACAATCGCGCAGACAGGCGGCGCGGGAAGCCCCCGGCGACACGTCGGGCCCAGGCCCCGGTGATCATGGAGTTGCGACGCTCCGTGATCACCGGGGGGCCTGTGCCCGTGCTCCGTGCTTCCTTCATGGCTGCTGACTGACCCGCGCTGCAACCCATGCGCGGCGTTCTCGCCCGAGCGCCCGTCGGCTGAGGCCGGTCTCCGCGAGGGCTCCCCGGCGGACGGACGCGCGTCGGTGAGCCGAGCGGCATCCGGGTACCGAGCGGCGGCCGGGGTCGGCCGGCCGGGTGGGCGCCGGCGCCCCTTCCGTACGGGAAGGGCGTCCGGCACCGGGGCCGGACGCCCTTCCCGTACGCGCGGCCCCCTGCGGGGGTTACTTCCGGGGGGAGGCCGTCCCGTCGCCGACGGGTTCGGCGGCCACGGCCGCCGGGTCGGGGGCCTCCTCGAAGTTCACCCGGCCCATGTGCCGGTTCATCGACTTCATCAGCGCCCACACGCCGACGGCGAGGGCCGCGAAGACGAGGAAGCCGAGGACGCCGGGGGTGACCTTGTTCTTGTCGAGCTCTTCGGCGGCGAGCGGGACGAGGTGCGTCAGTGCCTGGGTCGCGTACATATCAGGCATTGTCGCGGATGCCCGCGAAGAGGTCGCTCTCGGGGAGGGAGGTATCGACCAGAGCCTTGGCCAGCTCGTACTCCTCCGTCGGCCAGACCTCGCGCTGGACGTCCATCGGAACCCGGAACCAGCCGCCCTCCGGGTCGATCTGCGTGGCGTGCGCGATCAGCGCCTTGTCGCGGATCTCGAAGAACTCACCGCAGGGGATGTGCGTGGTCAGGGTGCGCTCCACCCGCTCGAACTCCTTCCAGCGCTCCAGCCACTCGCCGTACGGGGACTCCAGCCCCCGGGCGAGGAGCGCCTCGTGCAGCGCGACGGTGCGCGGCCGGTTGAAGCCCTGGTTGTAGTACAGCTTCCGCGGCGTCCAGACGGGGCCGAACTCGTCCTCGGGGAACCGCTCCGCGTCGGCCGCACCGTCGAACGCGATCATCGAGATCGTGTGCGTCATGATGTGGTCGGGGTGCGGGTAGCCGCCGTTCTCGTCGTACGTGGTGATGACCTGCGGCCGGAACGCGCGGATCTTCGCCACCAGGCGCCCCGCCGCGGCCTCCGGGTCCTCCAGGGCGAAGCAGCCCTCGGGCAGCGGCGGCAGCGGGTCGCCCTCGGGCAGCCCCGAGTCGACGAATCCGAGCCACTCCTGCTGGACCCCCAGGATCTCCCGGGCCTCGTCCATCTCCTTCTTGCGCACCTCGTGGATGTTCTTCTCGATGTACGCGTCGCCCTGGAGCTTCGGGTTGAGGATGGAGCCGCGCTCGCCTCCCGTGCAGGTCACGACCAGCACGTCCACCCCCTCGGACACGTACTTGGCCATGGTGGCCGCGCCCTTGCTCGACTCGTCGTCGGGGTGGGCGTGAACGGCCATCAGTCGCAGCTGCTCAGTCAAAGCTCGATCCTCAGTCATTGGTCGCTCGGGTCGATCCGGTTTCTCTCGGAGAGGCGCCTGCCGGCACTGCATCGATGTGGGGCGCGATCGGGTGGCGGACGGGCGGCTTCTATAGTGACTGAACGAGGGGCCGGAAAATTCCTCGATGCCCGCCCCGGAGGGAACGATCATGACGACGGTTCGCGAGGCCACGCCCGAGGGGCGGTACGGCCGGAGCGAGGATCAGCGTGCGGACCGCAAGCTGAAGATCGTCGGATCGGTCCTGGGCGTCGCCCTGCTCGGGGTGATCGGGTGGATCGGTTTCGACTACGTGGGCGGCCAGGGCATCAGCGCCGAGATGATCAAGTTCAAGATCGTCTCCGACGCCCGGGCCGATGTCCACCTGGAGGTCCGCAAGGACCGCGACGGCCACGGCTACTGCCTGGTGCGGGCGCTCAGCGAGGACGGCTCCGAGGTGGGCCGCAAGGAGGTCCGGTTCGACCGGGCCGAGAACCGGATCGACGAGCTCGTGACCGTGGTGACCCGCTCCAGGGCGACCGCGGTCGAGCCGATGGGCTGCACGGCCGACGACGGCCCGGCCGACTGACCCGGCCGCACCCCATGTGACCTGCGCCGATACGGGACCCTGTGGGAGGCCCTGGCGTGTGACCGTTTACCTTCTCCCCCTTTTCCTGCGGAATTGTTAGGCTTGTGGTTTCGCCCACCCGGAGAAGCACATGCTTCTGGGTAGGGCGATGCTTTGTATTCCCAGCACCGACGAGGAGCACCTGTGACCCAGACCAGCGAAAACGTCACCTGGCTCACGCAGGAGGCGTACAACCAGCTCCAGGCCGAGCTGGAGTACCTGTCTGGTCCCGCGCGCACGGAGATCGCCGTCAAGAT
This sequence comes from Streptomyces sp. NPDC091649, assembly GCF_044756785.1. Taxonomy (NCBI): domain Bacteria; kingdom Bacillati; phylum Actinomycetota; class Actinomycetes; order Kitasatosporales; family Streptomycetaceae; genus Streptomyces; species Streptomyces sp. NPDC091649. The sequence continues at coordinate 859,774 of NZ_JBIVTR010000001.1, forward strand.
CGCGGCGGCCCGTGAGGAGGGTGACCTCCGGGAGAACGGCGGGTACCACGCGGCAAAGGAGGAGCAGGGCAAGATGGAGCTGCGGGTGCGCCAGCTGACCCAGCTCCTGGAGCACGCGAAGGTCGGCGAGGCGCCGGCCGATGACGGCGTGGTCGAGCCCGGCATGGTCGTGACGATCGCCTTCGACGGCGATGAGGACGACACGCTGACCTTCCTGCTCGCCTCCCGTGAATACGCCAGCACGGAGATCGAGACGTATTCCCCGCAGTCCCCGCTCGGCCTGGGCGTGAACGGCAAGCGGACGGGCGAGGAGGCGGAGTACGAGCTGCCGAACGGCAAGACCGCTTCGGTGAAGATCCTGGCGGCGAAGCCCTACACCGGCTGATCGGCCGCACGAGACGGAACGACACGGGAGCCCCGGCCTCAGCGAGGCCGGGGCTCCCGTGCGTCCTGCGCCGCGCCCGGAGGCCGCGCCTCCCGCCCCTCCCGCGCGTGCCGTCTCCCGCCGTCGCACGGCGCCCCGGGCCCGGGGGCGGACGTCAGACGGCGGCCGAGCGGTACTTGCGGACCGCGAGTGTGCGGAAGACCAGAATGATCAGCACGGACCAGCTGATCGAGGCCAGGATCGGGTGCTCCATCGGCCAGGCCCCGGTGACGGACTTCGGCACGCCGGGCATCGTGTTCCCGAAGAGTTCCCGGGCCCCCGCCACCGTGGCGCTGAACGGGTTCCACTCGGCCACGTGCTGGAGGAACGCCGGCATGCCGGTGACGGGCACGAAGGCGTTCGAGATGAACGTCAGCGGGAACAGCCAGATCAGCCCGCCGGAGGTCGCCGCCTCGGGGGTGCGCACGGACAGGCCGATCAGGGCCCCGATCCAGGAGAACGCGTAGCCGAGCAGGAGCAGCAGCAGGAAGCCGCAGAACACCTTGCCGATGTTCTCGTGGGCGCGCCAGCCGACGATGAGGGCGACTCCCGCCAGCACGACGAGGGTGAGCGTGGTCTGTACGAGGTCGGCGAGCGTCCGTCCGGTGAGGACCGCGCCCCGGGCCATCGGCAGCGACCGGAAGCGGTCGATAAGCCCTTTGTGCATGTCGTCGGCGATGCCGGCGCCGGCTCCCGCGGTGGCGAAGGTGACGGTCTGGGCGAAGATGCCCGCCATCAGGAACTCCTTGTACAGCTGCGGGTCGGTGGAGCCGCCGATGCTGATGGAGCCGCCGAAGACGTAGGTGAACAGCACCACGAACATGATCGGCTGAATGAGCCCGAAGATCACCATCTCGGGAATCCGGGTCATCCGGATCAGATTCCGTTTCGCGACGACGAGGGAGTCCTTCGCGGACTGCAGGACGCCCCCGGAGGGGCGCGGAACCAATGAAGGAGCGTCCTTGGCGATCGCACTCACTGGGCTTCCTCCTTGCTCCGGGAGTCACGGGACCGTTCCGCTTCCGCTCCGCCGGACTCCTCGTCCGCGTGCTCGGGAGCCTCGGCCGCATGGCCGGTGAGGGAGAGGAAGACGTCGTCCAGGGTGGGCCTGCGCAGAGCGATGTCGTCGATCTCCACGCCCTGGGCGTCGAGGTCGCGGATGATCTCGGCCAGCAGTTTGGCCCCGCCGCTCACCGGGACGGTCAGCTTGCGGGAGAGCCGGGCGACGGTGACCTCGCCCTTGCCGAGGGCGGTCAGCACGGACCGGGCCCGCTCGATCTCGTCCGGGCGGTGCACGACGACCTCGACGCGCTCGCCGCCGGTGCGGGCCTTGAGCTGGTCGGAGGTCCCGCGGGCGATGACCTTGCCGTGGTCGATGACGCAGATGTCGTGGGCGAGGCGGTCGGCCTCCTCCAGGTACTGCGTGGTCAGCAGCAGGGTCGTACCGCCCGCCACCAGATCCTCGATCACGTCCCAGAGCTGCTGCCGGTTGCGCGGGTCGAGGCCGGTCGTCGGCTCGTCCATGAACATCACGGGCGGCGACACGACGAGCGCCGCCGCGAGGTCGAGGCGCCGGCGCATACCGCCGGAGTACGTCTTGGCGGTGCGGTCGGCGGCGTCGCCGAGGTTGAACCGGTCCAGCAGGACGCCCGCGCGGGCCTTCGCGTCCCGGGCGCTCAGCTGGTAGAGCTGCCCGACCATCTGGAGGTTCTCCCGGCCGGTCAGATACTCGTCGACCGCGGCGAACTGTCCGGAGAGCCCGATCGAGCGGCGTACCTCGTTGGGCTTCTTCAATACGTCGATCCCGGCCACGACAGCCGTGCCGCTGTCCGGGCGCAGCAGCGTGGTCAGCACGCGCACGGCGGTGGTCTTGCCCGCGCCGTTGGGCCCGAGCAGCCCGAGGACCGTGCCCTCGGGGACGTCGAGGTCGACGCCGTCCAGGGCTCGTACGTCGCCGAAGGTCTTGACCAGACCTTCGGCATGGATCGCACCTGGCATGGAGGGATTCCCCCGTCACTCGCGGGTGGTGTCGCCGGTGGCGGCTTTCTCCGCCGATCCTAGGATCGGCGGGCCCCCGCCGCCCGGTGAACGGGCACATCGGCATCGCACGGCACGGCACGGTGCGGGGCCGGGACTTCCCCGTTCCCGGGGCGGGACTTCCCCGTTCCCGGGGCGGGACTCCCCGTTCCCGGGGGCGGGTTCCTCAGCCCATCACCCGGTAGCCCGCCGCGCGCAGCGCCTCCTCCACCTCCGCGCAGTGCCGCGGGCCCTTCGTCTCCAGACGCAGGTCCACCTCCGCCTCGGTCAGCCCGAGGCGCGGGTCGGTACGCACATGGCTGATGTCGAGGACGTTGGCGTCGGCCACGGTCAGTGCGGCCAGCAGGGTGGCCAGCGCCCCCGGGCGGTCGGTGAGCCGCAGCCGCAGGCTCAGGTGGCGGCCTGCCGCGGACATCCCGTGCCGCAGGATGCGCTGCATCAGCAGCGGGTCGACGTTGCCGCCGGACAGCACGGCCACCACCGGCCCACGGAACGCCTTCGGGTCGCTGAGCAGCGCGGCCACCGGGCTGGCTCCGGCCGGTTCGACGACCAGCTTGGCCCGTTCGAGGCAGAGCAGCAGCGCGCTGGACAGCTCGCCCTCGGTGACCGTACGGACCTCGTCGACCAACTCCTCGACCAGGGCGAACGGTACGTCGCCGGGGCGGCCGACCTTGATGCCGTCCGCCATCGTGGCCGGGGAGTCGAGCGACACGGGGTGGCCGGCGGCCAGCGAGGGCGGGTAGCAGGCGGACCCCTCGGCCTGGACGCCGACGATCCGGACGTCGGGGCGCAGGGCCTTCACCGCGACGGCGACGCCCGCGGCGAAGCCGCCCCCGCCGACGCCGAGGACGATCGTGCGGACCTCCGGGCACTGCTCCAGGATCTCCAGCCCGACGGTCCCCTGACCGGCGATGATGTCGGGGTGGTCGAAGGGGTGGATGAAGACCGCGCCGGTCTCCTCCGCGTACCGCCGGGCCGCGTCGAGGGTCTCGTCGACGACCTGGCCGTGCAGCCGCACCTCGGCCCCGTACTCCTGGGTCGCGGCGACCTTGGGCAGGGGCGCTCCGACGGGCATGAAGACCGTGGAGCGCACTCCGAGGAGGGAGGAGGCGAGCGCGACGCCCTGGGCGTGGTTCCCGGCGCTGGCGGCGACCACCCCGGCCGCCCGCTCCACCGGGGTGAGCCCGGAGATCCGGACGTAGGCGCCGCGCAGTTTGAAGGAGCCGGTGCGCTGGAGGTTCTCGCACTTGAGGTGGACCGGGGCGCCGACCAGCTCGGTCAGATGGCGGCTGCCCTCCAGGGCGGTCACCCTCGCCACCCCGGACAGCATCTTCTGCGCGCCCCGGACGTCGTCGAGGATCAGGGCCGGGTGGGGGGTGGTCGCGCGGAAGCTCATGTCCGCAAGTCTTGCAGCTCGAAGGGCGCGCGGCAGACTTGTCTCATGGCGGCCTGCGGTGGTGTCCGCAGGTTTGTGCGGCACTGGTACGCGTTGCCCCGGGGCCGCGTACTCTGTCCCCCACCCATCCGACACCGCATGAAGAGAGCCCCCGGCCATGCCCCCTCAGGACATGACGACTGCTGCGTCTCCTTCCGGGGGCGCCGCCCCCGAACACCCGGGCCCCGACCGCCTGCTGGACTCGCTCCAGCACCAGGTGGCGGTCTTCGCCCGCCGTGCCGAACAGACCCGCCTCGGCGGTGTCGGCCAGGTCCGCAACTCGATGGACCGGGCGGCGTACCTGCTGCTGAACCGGCTGGACCGGGAAGGTCCGATGGGCGTCAAGGCGCTGGCGGCCGGGATGGGCATCGACTCCTCGACGGTGACGCGGCAGGTCGCGCCGCTCGTCGACACCGGTCTGGTCAAGCGGACCTCGCACCCGGAGGACGGCCGGGCCGTGGTGCTCCAGCTGTCGCCGCGCGGCCAGGCCCGCCTGGACGAGGTGCGGGCTTCGCGGCGCGAGCTGATGTCCCAGGTGACGGACGGCTGGACGCGGGAGGAGCGGGACACGTTCTGCACCCTGCTCACCCGCTTCAACTCCTCGCTCGCCGACCGCCAGGCCGCGCACCAGCTGCCGCAGTCCGACTGACGGCGAACGCACGACCGCCCCCGGCCCGGCCCTGCCCCTGTTCGCGTCGCTGTCGCCGTTCTGGCCGCTCTGTCACCGCCTTCGGGTCACGACGGCCGGGGCGGCCGCCCCCAGGCCCTCGCCCGGCGCGCGTCCCCGGCCCTTCCCGGCGCATCCCCGGACCGGCCGTGTCGGGACTCTTGACCGGGGCGGTGCACCGGGGCTCGTATGTGGTCCATGGCTGAGCGGGCGATCCACCGGGACCGGCTCCGCGCCCTGGAGTTCGAGACCTTCGTGGCGGGCGCGGGCGGACGCCTGCTGCACACGGCGACGCTGTTCACCGGCGAACCGTCCGAACCGCCGGGCGCCCACCCCCGGGCCGAGCGGCTGCTGCACGCGGCTCTCGCCCGTACGTACGCCGACTGGCACCGGCTGCGCGGCGGCGACCCCTACGACCGGGCCCGCCGGGAACTGGCCCTCCGGTTCGCCCGGGAGGCCCGGCGCCACCAGCGGCCGCTCGGCGGTCCGCTGGACCTGCTGACCCCCGTCGAACGGCTCGTTCTCGTCCTGCGGGTGTACGAGGAGATCGGCGAGGAGCAGACGGCGGCCCTGCTCGGGCTGCCGGGCGACCGGGTCCGCGCGGTGTGCGCCCGCGCGATGGCGCGGCTGCGCACGCCGGGGGCGGGGCGGCGCGGAACGCCCGGCGCAGGGCCCGGGACCGCCGGAGCGGGACAGGGGGCCGCCGGGCCGGGGGCGGCCTCCCCGCGCCGCACGGCCGGGCCCGGGCCGGGGGCGACGCCGGGTCCTCCGGGGGCGACGTGAGCGCCGAGCGCCGGGACTCCCGCGAGGAACAGGTCCGCAGGATGCTGGACGGCCCGCATCCGGCCCTGCCGCCGGACCTGGCCGCGCGGGCGGTCCGGCACGGCGGACGCCTGCTGCGGGTGCGCCGCACCGTGCACCGCACGGCGGGCTGGCTGCTGGGGGCGGCGCTCGCCGCGTTGCTCATCTGGATCGGGGTGGAACAGCCGTGGGCGGCCGAGCCCGCCCAGGTCACTCCGCCGCTGGAGGGCTGGTGAGGCCGGGGCCGCCGGTGGAGGCCCCGGCCCGGGGGCTCAGCCCAGTGCCTGGGTGAGGTCGGCGAGCAGGTCGTCGCCGTTCTCGATGCCGACGGAGAGGCGCACCAGGTCGGCCGGGACCTCCAGCGGGGAGCCGGCGGCGGAGGCGTGCGTCATCCGGCCGGGGTGCTCCAGGAGGGACTCCACACCGCCGAGGGATTCGCCGAGCGTGAAGAGCTTCGCCCGGTTGCAGACCTCGACCGCCGCCTCCTCGCCGCCCACGACGCGGAAGGACACCATGCCGCCGGACGCCTTCATCTGCTTGGCGGCGACCTCGTGTCCGGGGTGCTCGGGCAGGCCCGGGTAGAAGACCCGGGAGACCTTCGGGTGCCGGGTCAGCAGGTCGGCGATCCTGGTGGCGTTCTCGGTGTGCCGGTCCATGCGGACGGCGAGGGTCTTGATGCCGCGCAGCACGAGCCAGGCGTCGAAGGGACCGGCGACCGCGCCCATGGCGTTCTGGTGGTACGCCAGTTCCTCGGCCAGCTCCGGGTCGCTGACGACGAGCGCGCCGCCGACGACGTCGGAGTGGCCGCCCATGTACTTGGTGGTGGAGTGCACGACGACGTCCGCGCCGAGCGCGAGGGGCTGCTGGAGGTAGGGGGAGGCGAAGGTGTTGTCGACGACGAGGCGGGCCCCGGCCTGCCGGGCGACCTGGGCCACGGCGGCGATGTCGGTGATGCCGAGCAGCGGATTGGACGGGGTCTCCACCCAGACCGCCTTGGTGCGCGGGGTGACCGCGGCCCGCACGGCGGCCACGTCCGAGGTGTCGGCCACCGAGAACTCCACGCCCCACCGCGAGGCGACCTTCGCGAACAGCCGGAACGTGCCGCCGTAGGCGTCGTTCGGGATGATCACGTGGTCGCCGGGGGTCAGCAGCGTACGCAGGAGGCAGTCCTCGGCGGCGAGGCCGGAGGCGAAGGCGAGGCCGCGACGGCCGCCTTCGAGGGCCGCGAGGTTCTCCTCCAGCGCGGTGCGGGTCGGGTTGGCGCTGCGGCTGTACTCGTAGCCGCCGCGCAGCCCGCCCACGCCGTCCTGCTTGTACGTGGACACCTGGTAGATCGGCGGAACCACCGCGCCCGTCAAGGGGTCGGCGGTGTTTCCCGCGTGGATGGCGAGGGTTTCGAAGCTGTGCTGGTCGCTCATGAGGCCGAGCGTAGTTCGTGGAGAGGGCCCTTACCGGCCACTCGCCGCTCCGGGGACAATGGGGCCATGGAGATTCTGTTGTTCCTGCTCGCGATGTGCATCCTCGCGGCGGTGATCGGCCCGTGGGTCATGCGCAGCCGGGGCGGTATCCGCCAGGTCGCCCCCGGTTCGCCGGACGCCGCCGACCCGGACACGTACGGCTTCGCCCGACAGGAGGAACTGGACGTCCGGATGCCGGGGCCCGACCAGGACCTCCTGGACGTGCTCGACGTCGTCCAGCGCACCCAGGACTGGCGGGCGGCCGCCCAGTTGCTCGCCGGGACGCCGAAGGAGAGCGAGGTGCGCTGGCAGCGCATCCAGGCTTTCGCGGGCGCGGCCTCGCTGGAGCTGGCGCAGCGGCCCGGGGCGGGCGGCGCGTGGCTGCGGACCTGGCGGGCGGAGTCCCCGAAGGACGCGGGTGGCGCTGCGGTGCACGCGGAGTTCCTGGTGCAGCAGGCGTGGCGGTCCTCGGCGGCGGGCAGCGACGACTTCCGGATCATCCTGGAGGAGGCCCGTACGGTCTGCGGCGAGGCGGCCCTCCTCGCGCCCGGCGACCCGGTCCCGTACATCGTGGAGCTGGCGGTGGCCCGGGGTCTCGGTTACACCCCCGAGCAGTTCGACCAGCTCTGGGCGAAGATCATCGACCGGGCCCCGGCCCACATGGGGGCGCACATCGCGGCGCTGCACTTCCACTGCGAGAAGTGGCACGGCTCGCGCGCGGAGGCCGACGCCTTCGCCACGGCCGCCGCCGCCCGCGCCCCGCGGGGCTCCCTGCTCGCCGCGCTGCCGCTGTTCGCGGTGTACGAGCACCTGCCGGAGGTCAACCTCGTACAGGGCTTCTACCGCGGCCAGGTGGTGACCAAGGCCGTCGAGGGCGCGATGTTCGCGGTGCACGCGGCCCGTCCGGACGACCCGATGCTGGCGCATGTCCGTCATCTCCTGGTGCTGTTCCTGGTCCACATGGAGCGCTGGTCGGAGGCGATGCTCCAGCTGGTCCACGTCGACGGCCACGTGGGCGCCCTGCCGTGGAGCCAGGACCCGGACCCGGCCGCGCAGTACACGGTCTACCGGGCGCTGGCGGTCGCGGGGTACGAGGCGAACGGCGGCAGCCCGGCGACACTGCCGCACTGACCGCCGCCCCGTGCGGCCGCCCGGAATCCGGGCGGCCGCTCCTTTGTTGTAGGTACCGAACACCGACCCCCGGAGGAGCCCCGCATGTTCCTGAACCACCGCACCCCCGAGCTCCCCACCCCGGAGCAGGCCCTGCGAGGCCGCCCCGTCCCCGAATTCACCGTCCCCTCCCACCACGCGGTCCTCGGCAATCCGCTGGCGGGCCCGTATCCGGAGGGTCTGGAGGTGGCGGACTTCGCGCTGGGCTGCTTCTGGGGTGCGGAGCGGAAGTTCTGGCAGACCGAGGGCGTCTGGACGACGCTCGTCGGCTACCAGGGCGGCTACACGGAGAACCCCACGTACGAGGAGGCGTGCTCGGGTCTGACCGGGCACACGGAGGCGGTACGCGTGGTCTTCGACCCGGACGTCGTCCCGTACACGGAGCTGCTGAAGCTCTTCTGGGAGTCGCACAACCCGACGCAGGGCTTCCGCCAGGGCAATGACGTGGGCACCCAGTACCGCTCCGCGATCTACACCCACTCCGCCGCCCAGGCGTCGGCCGCCGACGCCTCCCGCGAGGCGTACCAGAAGGTCCTGACGGCCTCGGGTCACCGGGAGATCACCACGGAGATCCTCCCGGCCGAGGGCCGCCCGTTCTGGCCGGCGGAGGCATACCACCAGCAGTACCTGGAAAAGAACCCGGGCGGCTACTGCGGCATCGGCGGCACGGGCGTCTCCTGCCCGATCGGCGTGGCCCCGGTCGAGGGCTGATCCGCGATCCCACTGACCGCGGGGGCCCTGCGGCGACCCGCGGCCCTGCTGACCGCTGGGGCCCTAGGCGACCCGCGGTCCCGCTGCGCGGGGCCTACGGCGTGCCCTGGCCGAGCATTGCCGGGAGCAGTCGCCGCAGCAGTCGTTCGAAGAGGGCGTCCCGGTCGGCCGGGGGCGGGGCGCCCGCCGCGGTGAGGGCGGCGAGCAGGTGCGGGTGGCGGCCCTCGGCGGCGACGGCGGCCAGGTGGGCCGCCTGGGCGGAGGGGTCGCCGACGGCGCCCGTCGCGGCGGTCTCGCGGCGGGCGAAGAGAACCGCCAGGCCGCCGAGGAGGCCGATGGCCTCCAGCTTCTGTCCGGCGGTGCCGGGCGCGGGGGCCAGGATCGCGAGTGCGTGGTCGAGGTAGTCGATCGCGTGCGGGCCCAGCACCTCGCCGCGCCGGTCGTTGAGATCGGCCAGCCACGGGTGCCGGAGGTGCGCGGCCCTGGACTGGAGGGCCAGGCCGACGAGGTCGTCCAGCCAGTCGCCACCGGTGGGCCGGGAGAGGTCCAGCTCGCCCGCGACCGCGTCCGCCATGAGGTCCAGCAGCTCGTCCCGGCTGCCCACGTAGCGGTAGAGCGAGGCGGGCCCCGTGCCCAGCCTCTGCGCGAGTGCGCGCATCGACACGGCCGCCAGGCCCTCCGCGTCGGCGAGGGCGAGGGCGGCCCCGGTGATCTGGGCGCGGCTGCGTTCGGGCGCGGGCCCGCGGGCGCCGCGCTCGGGGCGTGACCAGACGGTCGTCGGCCGGGTCTCGCGGTCGGCCACGGTCCGCCACTTCCCTTCGGGTCCCCGTCCGGGGTTCCGGAGCTGGCTGTAGTCTAATACTGCGAACACCATTCGCAGTATCCCAGTCCCGGAGGAGCCCGCCATGACCTGGACCGAACGCCGCTTCGCCCGCAACGGTGCGGTCGAGCTCGCCCACGACCGGCTCCAGGAGGGCGCGGACGGCGAACCGCTCCTCCTCGTGATGGGGCTGGCCGTCTCCCGGCACTGGTGGCCCGGGGAGCTGTGCACGGCCTTCGCCGACGCCGGGTTCGCCGTCGCCCGCTACGACCAGCGGGACGCGGGCGAGTCCACCCGGCTGCCGAAGCGCGCCACCCGCGGCAACCCCTTCGCCGCCCTGGCCGCCGGCCGCGGCGCGGCCTACACCGCCGAGGACATGGCCGACGACGCCGTCGCCGTCATGGACGCGCTCGGCTGGGAGTCGGCGCACCTCTTCGGGCACTCCCTGGGCGGGGTCGTCGCCCAGCGCGTCGCGCTGCGCCACCCGGACCGGGTCCGCACGCTCACCTCGTCGGCCGCGCTGCCCAGCGACGTCCGCGGCCTGGGCGCCTTCCGCCATCTGCGGCTCGGCACGCTCGCGAAGCTCGCCCGCGTCAAGCCCGCCCGGGACCGGGAGGAGCGGATCGCGGCGGGGCTAGCGGTGGCGCGGCTCTGCGCCTCGCCCGGCTACCCGTTCGACGAGGCGGGGACCCTGGAGCGGATCACCGCCGACGCCGACACGGGCATCGCCGACCCGGACGCCCAGTCCCGCCAGATCGGCGCGGCGTGGCACGGCCCGTCCCTGGCCGGACTGCGCGTTCCCGCGCTGGTGCTGCACGGCACGGACGACCCGCTGCTCAAGCCCTCCGCGGGCCGCGCCACCGCCGCGGCGATCCCCGACGCCCGGCTCGTCCTCCAGCCCGGCGTCGGCCACGACATCCCGCGCGAGCGGCACGCCGCCGTCGCCGCCGAGGTCCGGGCACTCGCCGACCGGGACAGGGTCGGCGGCCGCCCCTGAGGGCTCCTCCACCGGAGGCTCCCGCCGGGCAGCCGACCCCGACGGCAGGCTCCCGGCGAGCCTCACGTCAGGCGGCCAGCAGCACTCCGCCCATCGGGCCCGCCGGGGGCATCGCTCCCGCCGGGCCGCTCGACCGTGCCGGACCGGCCGATCGCACGGAGGACCGGTGTCCGCCGGCCGCCCCCGACCCGAGCCCACGGGACCGGGACCGGGCGGCGGCAAGGCTGACCAGCTGCTCCCCGGCCAGCGCCAGAACGTCGGCGAGGCTCAGGCCGAGCGCCTGGGCCGCGGCGGCCAGCACCTCGGAGGATGCCTCCTTGCGGCCCCGCTCCACCTCGGAGAGGTACGCCATGGAGATCCGGGACGCGTCGGACACATCCTTCAACGTCCGGCCCTGCGCCCGGCGTTCGCGGCGCAGCACCTCCCCGACGAGGTCTCGCCAGAGCGGTTCCCGGGGCGGGGCCGGGACAGCCGCCGGGAGCGGGCGCAGGGGGATCACGTGGGCCTGGTTCGTCGCTCGGATGCTCACCGCCCCAGCCTAGGAGCACGACACCGCTCCCCGCACGGTTCGCGCGTTGCGCTCGGGGCGGATCTGCTGATGGCGAAGTCGCGTGACAGACGGCCGGTACCGGGACGGCCGGTACCGGGACGGCCGGTACCAGGACGGGCGGTACCGGGACGGCCGGTACCGGGACGGGCGGTACCGGGGGACGGCCGCTGTCGTCACGCCTGACAGCGGCGTCTCTGCGGGGAGACGACACGAGAGCGGGCGGCGTGCTCACCCGGCGACGGCGGAGACTCGACGCCGGTAGTAGGCGATCGCGAGAGCGACGGTGATGGGTCCCCAAGCGGCGAGGAGGGTCCCGCACACCGACGCCAGCGCCTGCCAGGCGTCGTTGGCGTACCCGATGGAGTCGACGACGCCGTACAGGGTGAGGTCGCGATCATCGCCCAGTGGGACGGCGGTGAACAGGAAGGTGAGGATCAGGCCGCCGAGCACGGCGGGGACGACGGCCGCCATCGGCCGGACGCGTCTGCCGCCGATGACCGGTATCCAGGCGGGCGCCACCTCCCCCCAGCCCCGGACCAGCCCGATGGTCAGGATCGCGACCACTTCCGTCAGCACGCTGAGCCCGAGAACGTACGGGATGCTCAGCCAGAGGGCGGGCAGACTGCCCTCCTGGGCCTCCTGCCCCATCGTGAAGTGCAGAGCGAAGGGCAGCCGCCACAGGCACGCCGGCAGCAGAAGCAGCGGAAGCGCGTAGGCCAGGCACATCGCCCACCGAGGAACGGGCCGCTCGGTGTCACCGACGGACGGGGGGCGGTGAAGGATCTTCAGCGTCATGACTCCACCCTCGCGGAGCAGGCATGACGAGGAATCACCCGAGCGAGCCAACCCGCTCCCCCGCGCGAGGGAGGCCGCACCTGGCGGCCTCGCCCGCGCGGGGTAGCGGTTCCGGCGGCGACCGCGCCGGCGCCGGAGCCTCGCCGCGTACGGTCAGATCAGCCCCTGCGCCAGCATCGCGTCCGCGACCAGCTCGAAGCCCGCGATGTTCGCGCCCACCACGTAGTTGCCGGGGCTCCCGTAGCGTTCGGCGGTGGTGAAGCAGGAGTCGTGGATGTGCCGCATGATCTCGGCGAGGCGCTCCTCGGTGTGCGAGAAGGTCCAGGAGTCGCGGGAGGCGTTCTGCTGCATCTCCAGCGCGCTCGTGGCGACCCCGCCCGCGTTGGCGGCCTTGCCGGGGGCGAAGGCCACGCCCGCCTCCTGGAACACGCGGACCGCCTCCGGCGTGGTCGGCATGTTGGCGCCCTCCGCGACCGCCTTGACCCCGTTGCGCACAAGGTCCTGCGCGTCGGACTCGTGGAGTTCGTTCTGCGTGGCGCAGGGCAGGGCCACGTCCACGGGGACCGACCACACACCCGTACCGGATACGAACCGGGCGTGTGCGCCGCGCCGTTCGGCGTACTCCGAGACCCGCCCCCGGCCGGCCTCCTTGATCTCCTTGAGGAGGGCGAGGTCGATGCCCTTCTCGTCGACGACATAGCCGCCGGAGTCCGAGCAGGTCACCACGGTCGCGCCGAGCTGCTGGGCCTTCTCGATGGCGTAGACCGCCACGTTGCCGGAGCCCGAGACCGCGACGGTCTGCCCCTCCAGCGACTCGCCCCGGCTGCGCAGCATCTCGGCGGTGAACATGACCGTGCCGTAGCCGGTGGCCTCCGTACGGGCCTGTGCGCCGCCCCAGCCGAGGCCCTTGCCGGTGAGGACGCCGGACTCGTAACGGTTGGTGATCCTCTTGTACTGGCCGAAGAGATAGCCGATCTCCCGGCCGCCCACACCGATGTCACCGGCCGGGACGTCGGTGTACTCCCCCAGGTGGCGGTGGAGTTCGGTCATGAAGGACTGGCAGAACCGCATGATCTCGGCGTCGGACCGCCCCTTGGGGTCGAAGTCCGCGCCGCCCTTGCCGCCGCCGATGGGCATGCCGGTGAGGGCGTTCTTGAAGATCTGCTCGAAGCCGAGGAACTTCACGATGCCGAGGTTGACCGAGGGGTGGAACCGCAGCCCGCCCTTGTAGGGGCCGAGCGAACTGGAGAACTCGACCCGGAAGCCCCGGTTGACGTGGATGTCGCCGGAGTCGTCCGACCACGGCACCCGGAAGATCAGCTGGCGCTCGGGTTCGCATATCCGCTCGATGATGCGCGCGTCGACGAACTCGGGGCGCTGGGTCAGCACCGGTCCGAGCGTTTCCAGGACCTCGCGTACCGCCTGGTGGAACTCCCCCTCGCCCTGGTTGCGGCGAAGGATCTCGGCGTAGAGCGGCTCGATGACGCGGGCGGCGGCATCGTGCGTGCGGGCGGAGTCGGGCGAGTCGTGGATGACCGGCATCTGATCAAGACCTTCCGTGGTCGGCTCGTGCGCTTCGGCGCCCCCGTCCCGGAGAGCGCCACCGGTCCGCCTCCCCCGCCGGAGCCCCGCGGACTCCCCCTCGGGAGGACCACGCGGCCGTCGCCCGGCCGGGCGATGCGCAGGACCGTCGTACGGTCCGATTCTCGCGTGCGGCCCGATGATCTTCGAGGACCATCCACATATTGGCCGCGATCAGCCGTTTTGATCAGCGCCCGGACCGCCGCGCCGAGTCTCCACCGGCCGCCGATCCGCTGTTCCGGACGGTCCTCGCGCCTCGGACCCGTTCCCCGGCCACGATACCCGGAGTGACGAAGGTCACCTTGCGGATCGGCTCGCACGCGGCCGCGCAGCGCCCACAGGCCGGCCCGCGGCGGCGAGCACGGTGACGCCGACGACGATGCTCAGGGCGATCCGGAGGCCGCTCTCCTCCACCGCGAAGCCGAGGACGACGTTGGCTGCGAGGGCGGCGGCCAGCACGAGCCGGAGCAGGATTTCATGGCGGTTGATACCTCCGTCCAGGTGATACGTCCAGCCTGTCGGCCGGAGCGCGCCGCGAGAAGGGAGCGGCGCACGCCGGCGCGGGTGGGTACCGGTGCGGCCGTGGGCGGGGCCGGCGCGCGGTTGAACCACCTGTGCGGCCGGAGGAGGGCAACCGTAAGGGTCCCGTGAAGCAGAACCGGGGTACAGAACCGGGGTGCGGGAGTTACCCGCCAGGAACGGGGACACCCGCCTGACGATCAGTCATGATGCCCCCATGACGAAGCCGCGGGGGCGTCGGAGAGGGCAGCCTCCTGACGAGTTGCGGGCGCTGTACGGAGCGCGCCGGTACGGGAGCGGGGCCGCTCGGGCCCGTCCGGAACCGCTCGCGGCACCGCCTCCGCCGCCCGACGGGGGCGCACTTCCGCGCGCGGCGTGTCCCGCGTACGCCCGCCCCTCGCCGTATCCCGCCCCAGGGCGCCGGGGGCGGCCGCGCGTCCCCCGGGGCACGGGCGACATGCGGCGCTGTCTGGCGGTGGGGCTCGACTGCTATCTGTGCCTGCTGGCCGCCGGGCTCCTGGTGCGGTTCTGTCTGAACTCCGGCGGGGCGGGGCGTGCGGTCGCCCTGTTGGCCGTCCAGCTGGTCGCGCTGTCGTTCGCCAACCAGGTGCTGCTGACGATGGCCGTCCGGGCGAGCGCCGGGAAGCTGATCATGGGAGTCCGGGTGATCCGGCTGCCCGACGCGGGCCGGCCGGGCTTCCGCCGGCTGGTGCTGCGCTGGCTGTACGGGCTCCTCTGGCTGCCGCTCGGGCCCTGGCGGCGGCTCCGCCACGGCCCGGCGGCGCTCAGTGGCCCGGAGAGGACCCCGGGCCGCCCCGCCGAACCGCCCGAGGACCTCGCGGGGGTGCGCCAGGTCCGGAGCAGCGACCTGCGGACCTACCGGGCGGCGGTACGCAGACGTACGGACTGAGCTTCTTCCCCGGTCACCTGCCGGCGAGGGCCCGCAGCCGCCCCTTCAGCGCCAGTCGCCGGTCAGCCAGGCCACCAGGCGGGAGTGCGGCGTGTACGGGTCGCACGCGACGATCGCGTCGGTGGCGACGATGTCGTAGGTGACGACCTGTCCGACATCACGGGCCATCCGGCTGAAGCCGCCGGAAAGGTCGCCGGGTTCCCCGAGAGCCACCGGGGCGGTGGAGTGGACTGCCGGTTCGTCCTGGCAGCCGACGTGAGGGAGGGGCTGGCCGAGGTACCAGCCGCTGACGAAGACGGCGTACAGAGCCGCGGTCGCGCCCAGGCGGCGCGGAGTTATCCAGTGAGGCACCCGCCGGAGTCTTCCACGGCCCGGGGCTTCGGGACCGCGGTGCGCCGACTCGCCCGCTCCTGGGGAGAGGTGAGGCGAGGCGCGGCGGTCACGGCGCGGCACGGCACGGCACAGCGGCACGGCGGCACGGTTCAGGGGTTCACGGCGGTCACGGCGGTCACGGCGGTCACGGCGGTCACGGCGGTCACGGCGGTCACGGCGGTCACGGCGGTCACGGCGGTCACGGCACGATGGTCGGGTGACCGGTCTGTCAGTGCGGCGTGTCAGGATCTGAACATGCCGGGCACTCGTACGACTCGTGGTCTCGACGCTCTGCGTGCGGACATTCCCTTCTACACACTCACCTTCGCCAAGGGGCTGCCTCCCTCGGAGCTGCTGACCCGGATGGGAGTGGACCCCGGGACGCTGGCGCTCCGTGACCTCCTGGGCCTGGAGGATGACTTCGGTGACACCCTCCTTGACGAGGACGAGCCGGTGGCTACGGCCGGAACCGACGGCGAGTGGACCTGGGCATGGGAGCAGGGCGGCCTTCACGGGCTGGACGAGGGAGTGCTGTCGAGGGTCTCGCGGGGGACGGAGGCGGTCGCGCTTCACTACAACGAGAAGCCGATGCACTGGTTCAAGTACGCGGTCGACGGACGCGTCGTCGTCGACTTCCAGACCCTTCAGCCGATCGCACCGACCGGCCTGGGTCCCCACCGGCTGGATGCCTTCATGAGTCCTCTGGGACTCCTGCCGGGGGAGCCGGCTCCGCTGCGCAGCGTCCTGGCTCTCGCGGAGGACGCCTTCGGGCTGCGCCTGACGCCTGCCGGGGCGGACGAGGAGCGCTGGAGCGGCAGCCTGCTGCCCCTGCCCTCGGGAGAATGACGCCGCCCGGCCGCCGGAGCCCGAACAGGTGGCACATGCTGCCGGCCTGACGGCGGCAGCGGTCCCGGGCGGGGTCAGCGGGAGGTGCGGTGCCGAGGGGGGAGGGCCTGGCCGTCGCTACGGGAGCGACTGCCGGGGGCAGGGCATGGCCGTCGTCGGTGGCGGACGGGGCCCGCACGGCGTGGCTCCCGGGCCGGGCCGGCGGGTCGCTCCGGCGACCGTGCGCGGGCCTCGTGCGACGACCCCGTGAACTCGCCGCCCTCGACGGCGCCTTCGAACGCGGTCCACCTGATGCGAGGTCGCGGCGGAACAGGGGCCCGGACACGCCGAAGGCGGCGGTCCCGGAGTCTTCCGGGACCGCCGCCTTCGGGCGGGGAGGGGGTGGTGCGGAGAAGGAGGACGTGAGCGGGTGGATCAGACCTGCGAGCCGGCCGTCCACTCGGACCAGCTCATGTTCCAGCCGTTGAGGCCGTTGTCCGGGGTGATGGTCTTGTCCGGGGAGTTCTTGACGATGACCACGTCGCCGATGAGGGAGTTGTCGTAGAACCAGGCGCCGGGCGCACTGGAGTCGTTGGCGCCCTTCACGTCGGCGAGGCCCACGCAGCCGTGGCTGGTGTTGGCGTTGCCGAAGATGCCCTTGCCCCAGTAGTTGCCGTGGATGAAGGTGCCCGACGTGGACAGGCGCATGGCGTGCGGCACGTCCTTGATGTCGTACTCGCCCTTGCCGTCGTCATCGGTGAAACCGACGGTGGCGCCGTTCATCCGGGTCTCCTTGTGCTTCTCGGAGATCACCATCTGACCGTTGTACGTGGGGTTCTCGGGGGAGCCCGCGGAGATCGGGATCGTCTTGATCGTCTTGCCGTCGCGGGTGACCGTCATCGTCTTGGTCTTCACGTCGACGGTGGAGACCTGGCTGCGGCCGACCTTGAAGGTCACGGTCTTCTGCTGGACACCGAAGACGCCGTCAGCGCCCTCGACGCCGTCGAGGGCCAGCTTCAGGGTGACGGTCGAGCCGCCCTGCCAGTAGTCCTTCGGGCGCAGGTCCAGGCGCTGGGCGTTGAACCAGTGGCCGACGACTTCCTGGCCGCTGCTGGAGGTCACGGTGATGCCGTCCTGGACGGCCTTCTTGTCCGTGATCGCCTTGTTGAAGTTGATCGAGACCGGCATCCCGACGCCGACCGTGGAGCCGTCCTCGGGGGTGAAGTTCCCGATGAAGCTGTTGTCGGGCGAGACGGTGGTGAAGGAGCTGTTCTCGTGGGCCTTACGGCCCTTCGCGTCCTCGGCCGTGGCGTCGATCTTGTAGGTGGTGGACCGCTCCAGCTGGCCCGCGGGCTTCCAGCTGGACCCGTCGGCCGCCAGCGTGCCCTCGACCGGGGTGCCGTCCGCCGTGGTCATGACGACCTCGGTCAGCTTGCCCTTGGTGACGGAGACCTGGGCGGCGTTGTTGATGCTGGCGTTGGTCGCACGGTCCTTCGGCTTGATCGTTATCTGCGCCTCGGAGGCGTCCGCGGCCGCCGCCTCGTCCACCTCCCGCTGCGACGACTCCGAACTCCCGGCGTTCGTCTTTCCGCCCTTGTCGCCGTCGTCGCTGCAGGCCGAAAGCACCAGCACGCCGCCGAGCAGTGCGGACACGACCACGAGGCCCCTGCGCCGCTTGCTGTCCGTCATCACACGCTTCTCCATCGTTGCCGACTCCCCAAAATCCCCGGACGGGGCCGCCGGGCGGCTATTCCCCGTCAATGTTCCAAGAACACCCGGAAAGGGTGCTCCGTTCCACATCCACGACAGATGTGGGGAACACCACTCATCGACGCGGTCCCGGCTGCGGTGGTTCCCGCGACGGGACCCCGGTTTTCCGCTGTCGCACAGTGCGGCCCCGGTCCGCCGGTGAGCGGGGCCGGGGCCGGTGTTCTCACACGTCACACCCGCTGCGCGGGGTCACCGTCCTCGCCGTCCCTCTCTCCATTGTGCGCGACCGCGTCGCCGTACCCCTCCTCGTCGCCGCCGTCCCGGGGCAGGAAGAGGCCCTCCTCGCCGTCGTCCGCGTCGTCCCAGCCCTCCGCGTCGGGGTCGTACTCGATGCTCTCGCTGCTCCAGGACGCCTGGGCGAGTTCGACCCCGGGGACCTCGCTGACCAGGTCGAAGGGGTCGACCAGCGAGGCGAGGGCCTCCGCACCGTCTGCCCGGACCGTGGCCTCGGCATGCATCCGCTCCTCGGCGGTGTCGCCCCCGGCGACCGCCGCGACGGGCTCTCCGTACTCGGCGGCGATGGATTCGAGGGCGGTGCCGGTCAGGGCGTCGAGGTCGGTGATCTCCAGCACCATCTCCACGCGAAGTCGAACAAACCTGGATGTCTCTTCTGTGCTCATAGGCCGGAGCGTAAGGCCCGGCGGGCCCGCGACTTTCCACCGACCCGCTGCTTTGCTTAGCATCGGCCCACGGGGCTAACTCATGCTTGTCGCAAGGGGATCGAATCTGTGTCCGTCGCTCGTCGCACACTGCTGACCGCCACCGCCGCAGGCACCCTGCTGGCCGCTCTCTGGTTCGTCCCGTCGGCCAACGCGACCGGTGAGAACGCCGCACAGGGCGCCCAGGTCGCCACGTCGGACCTGACCACCGCCGCCGCCACGTCCGGCCTGACCGACGGCCATGCCGAAGACGCCTCCGGGGCACGCCTCGCCGACACCGGGCCGGGCCGGGACACCACCCCGTATCTCATCGGCGGCACAGCCCTGTTGGGGATCGGCGCCGGCTTCGTCACCTACTCGGTACGCCGTGCCGGCCCGGGGATGCTTCCGGCGCTCTGACCCCGTACGCCGGGTAGGACGGCGCCGGGAATCCGCTGGTCCCGGCGTGGCGCCTCTCCTGTACGTCCGGGACAAGCGCCGCTTCGCCGTACGTCCGGGAGAGGCACTGCTCCCCCCGGGCCTCTCCCGGACCTCTCCCGGACGTACGGGACCGGCTCAGGCCAGCGGTCCCGTGACCGGCTCCACGGCCGCGACCAGGCGCCCCTCCCGCACGAACGTGTCGGCGGCGGCCAGGTCCGGGGCGAGGAAGCGGTCCGGGCCCGGGCCCTCGGCGCCGGCGGCCCGCAGCGCGTCCACGGCGGCCTGTGAGGCGGGGGCGGGGGTGAGGCCCTGGGCGGCGCGGATCTCGACGGCGCGGGTTGCGGCGTACAGCTCGACGGCGACGATCCGGGCCAGGTCGTCCACAGCGGTGCGGAGCTTGCGCGCGGCGGACCAGCCCATGGAGACGTGGTCCTCCTGCATCGCGGAGGACGGGATGGAGTCGGCGGAGGCGGGGACCGCGAGCCGCTTCATCTCGCTGACCAGGGCGGCCTGGGTGTACTGGGCGATCATCAGGCCCGAGTCGACCCCGGCGTCGTCCGCGAGGAACGGCGGCAGGCCGTGCGAGCGGTTCTTGTCGAGCAGCCGGTCGGTGCGGCGTTCGCAGATCGAGCCGAGGTCGGCGGCGACGATCGCGAGGAAGTCCAGGACGTACGCGACGGGCGCGCCGTGGAAGTTGCCGTTGGACTCGACCCGGCCGTCGGGAAGCACGACCGGGTTGTCGACCGAGGAGGCCAGTTCGCGGCCCGCGACGACGGCGGCGTAGTCGAGGGTGTCGCGGCCCGCGCCGTTGACCTGGGGGGCGCAGCGCACCGAGTAGGCGTCCTGGACCCGGGGCGCGTCGTCCTGGTGATGGCCCGTCAGGCCCGAACCGGCGAGCACCCGCAGCATGTTGTCGGCGCTGACGCCCTGGCCGGGGTGCGGGCGGATGGCGTGCAGCTCGGGGGCGAGGACCTTGTCCGTGCCGAGCAGCGCCTCCAGGGAGAGGGCGGCGGTGATGTCGGCCGAGGTGTAGAGGTTCTTCAGGTCGGCGAGGGCCATGACGAGCATGCCGAGCATGCCGTCGGTGCCGTTGAGGAGGGCCAGGCCCTCCTTCTCGCGCAGCTCGACCGGGACGATGCCGTGCGCGGCGAGCAGCTCGCCCGCCGGGCGGACCGTGCCGTCGGGGCCCTCCGCGTCACCCTCGCCCATCAGGGTGAGCGCGCAGTGCGAGAGCGGGGCCAGGTCGCCAGAGCAGCCGAGCGAACCGTACTCGTGGACGACGGGCGTGATGCCCGCGTTCAGCAGGTCGGCCATGGTCTGCGCGACCTCGGGGCGTACGCCGGTGTGCCCGGAGGCGACCGTCTTGAGCCGGAGGAACATCAGCGCGCGGACGACCTCGCGCTCGACGCGGGGGCCCATGCCGGCCGCGTGGGAGCGGACGATGTTGCGCTGGAGCTGCGCCCGCAGTTCCGGGCTGATGTGGCGGCTGGCGAGGGCGCCGAATCCGGTGGAGACGCCGTAGACGGGCTCCGGTTTGGCGGCGAGCGCGTCCACGACGAGACGTGCGGCGGCCAGGGCTTCCACGGCGGCGGCGGAGAGCTCCACCCGGGCGCCGTGGCGGGCTACGGCAACGACGTCCTCGGCGGTGGTTCCGGACGTCCCCACCACAACAGTGTGCATATCCATATTCAGCAGCGTACGGATTGAAACCCTTCATGTCACTAGGGGTTCGGGACAGGACTCCTTACCTGCCGACGCGGCCCCCGGCCTGCCGGCAGGGCCCCTGGACATGCCGACGAAGCCCTTGGGCGCCCGCCGACGGATGCGCCCCCGACCCGGGATGACCCACGGCCCGGGGCGGCCCGTCGCCCGGGGCGGCCCGTCGCCCGGGGCGGCCCGTCGCCCGGGATGGCCCGCGGCCCGGATCGGCCCGTGGCCGTCGCACAACCTCCCGCGCCGGTCCGAGCGGATGAACGCTTGCCCGCCGCGCCGCGAGGCGGAGAGGCTGTGCCCATGCGCCGACTCCTGCCGCTCGCCCCGCTCCTGCTGCTCACCGTCTCCGCCTGCGGAGTGCTCCAGTCCTCCGAGAGCGAGGCCGCGGACTCCGCCCGGGACACGGCCAGGAAGGCGGGCGAGCGGCTCTACAGCCAGCGTCCGCGTACGGCGGAGGAGGTCGGGTACGCCGCCTCCGGCATCGACGGGGTGGAGGTCCTGCGGGTGAACGGCACCTCCACCCACGACGGGGACGGCGTCCACGTGGTCGTCCGCACGTCCGGATCGGCGTACAACCAGAGGTTAGATCCCGATCCGGTCACCGTGCGGCGCTGTTTCGAGGTGCGGGTGTCGCCGAAGTCGGAGTGGCGCGAGGACCCCCGTGACGTGGGCTGTCCGGACGGCCCCCGGCCCACCTTCGCCCCGCCGCCCGAACCTCCCCGGCTGCCGTCCGAGGAGCTCCGCGCGGAACTCCCCCGGGTGCCGGAGGGGGGCCGGGCGGAGGAGGCCGGGGTCCGCCGGGCGCTCGCCGCGCTGGACCTGGACCCGGCGATACGCACCGAGGTGAGGGCGGACGGCGGCCGGATCGGCGTCCTCCTGTCGGTGCGGGGCAACGGCTACGACCCGCAGGACTGCCTCCTCGCCCGCGTGGCCCCCGGCGCCACCGAGGTGTGGGTGCCGTCCCGGATACAGCGCATGCCCGGGGAGGGCGGCTGCACCATCGAGAACGCCCTGGAGCGGATGCCGCCGCCCCACTGAACGGAGCGCCCGGCACGGCGCCCCCCGGCTAGCGACCGGCGCCGCGACCCCGGCCGGGCGAACGGCGTCGCGGGCCCCGGCTAGCGAACGGCGTCGAGGGTCCCGGGCGGGCGAACGGCGTCGCGGCGGGCCCCGGCCGAGCGACCGGCACGGTGCCCCCGCCCCCCGACCACCACCACCCCGACCGAGCGGCGTGGCATCCCCGGGGAGCGCCCGGCATGGCAGCCCCGGCGGCGCGACCCGGCCCCGGCCCACGCCCCCCCGGGACACCCCGGGCGTTCACGGGCGGCTGCCGCGCAGCCTTCGCCGGTCGTGCGCCGGCTTCGGCGGGGAGTCCGCGAGCCGGACGACCCCGCCGTCCCGGCCCGCCACCACAGGGGCCGGCGAACGGGCGGCCTTGGCCCGGTACTGGGCCGCGTCCGCGAGCCGGAACAGCCGCCGGGCCGAACGCACCGGGCCGATCGGGTCGCCGGTCGAAGCGACCCCGCAGGCCACCCCGTCACCCAGTTCGATCACCGCCGCCCGGTCGCACAGCTCGGTGGCGACGCCGACCACCGCGTCGGCCGGGGGGCCGGCCGCCAGCAGGCAGAACTCGTCGCCGCCGAGGCGGGCCGCGAGCGCCTCCGGCAGCATCGCCCCGCACAGGGACAGCACGGAGCCGAAACGTTCCAGCAGACGGTCGCCGACGGCGTGGCCGTGGGTGTCGTTCACCGCCTTGAGGCCGTTGAGGTCGCACACGACGAGGCTGACCACCGTGTTGTCGACGCGGTGCCGCTCGATGGCCTCGTCGAGCCGGATGTCGACCGCGCGGCGGTTGGCCAGACCCGTCAGCGGGTCGGTGAAGGCCAGCTTGCGGACCTCCTCCAGCCGTTCGGTCTGGGCGATCCCGGCGGCCACGACGGCGGCGAGCACGGTCGCGAAGTCCGCGTCGGCCCGGTCGAAGACGGGCTGCCCGGCCGGCCGCGCCACGTACAGCTCGCCCCACGCCCGGCCGTGGAGCACGATCGGCGCGACCACGCAGCAGCCCCGGCCGCGCCGCCGCAGCGCGGCGACCCGCTGGTGGCAGTACGGGCGAGTGCCGCGCGCCGGTCCGCCCGCGCCGGACAGCCCGTCGGCGGTCTCCACCCAGGCGTCGGGCTCACCGCCGCCGGCCCAGCGCTCGTGCAGGAATTCGGTGATCTCCGGGAACTCGTGGACCGGGTACGCCTCCTCCTCGGGGAACTCCTCCTCCCCTTCGGCCCGTTGCCCCGCGTTCACCAGCACCCGCAGCCTGCCCCGACCCCGCTCCCACACCGAGAGCGCGGCGAAGCTGCCGCTC
This sequence comes from Streptomyces sp. NPDC091649, assembly GCF_044756785.1. Lineage (NCBI taxonomy): Bacteria > Bacillati > Actinomycetota > Actinomycetes > Kitasatosporales > Streptomycetaceae > Streptomyces > Streptomyces sp. NPDC091649. The sequence continues at coordinate 882,763 of NZ_JBIVTR010000001.1, forward strand.
AGCGCCTCGCAGGCGCCCAGCGCCGCAGCCCGCCACGACTCTCGCGGCGTGTAGGCCGCAGCCATGGTCTGCGCCAGCGAAACCACGGCCCGCAGCCGCGCATCGTCACCACCCATTTCTACAGCCTATGTAGATTTGTCCCCTTTTGATCAGTTTGATGCGTAACTAATTTCAACTATTTTTCCGCGCGCCGCTCACACTGTGTCATCGTCGCGCCATCGCTGTGCGTTCGGGGCTCACGCGCCGCACCTCCGGCCCCGCTCGCGCCGCACCTCCGGCCCCGCTCGCACCGCACCGTACGGCCCCGCTCGCACCGCACCGTCCGGTGCCCCTCACCGCACCGTCCGGTCTCACTCGCCGGGCCAGTCGGGGCGCCGCTTCTCGTTGAACGCGGCGACTCCCTCCGCCCGGTCCCCCGAGAAAGCGACCGACCGCCAGGCCGCGTCCTCCACCTCCAGGCCCGCCCGCAGATCCAGCCCGTGCCCCAGCCGGAGCGCCTTCTTCGCCGCCCGCAGCCCGACCGGCGAGTTGGCGGCCATCCGGCCGCCGAGCGCGAGGGCCTCCTCGCGGTCCCGCCCGGCCTCGACCAGCTCGTCCACCAGCCCCAGCGCGCGCGCCTCGGCGGCCTCGACCCGGCGGGCGCTGAACACCAGCTCGGCGGCGCGCGCCGCCCCCACCCGGCGCGGCAGCAGCTGCGTACCGCCGCCGCCCGGGATGACGCCCACGGACACCTCGGGCAGCCCGACCACGGCGGTGGCGTCGGCGACGATCACATCGCAGGCGAGGGCGAGTTCGAAGCCGCCGCCGAGGGCGAAGCCGTGCACGGAGGCGATCACCGGCATCGGCAGCTCCAGGACCCCGGTGTAGGCGGCGCGGGCGGTGGGCCGCTGGCGTACGAGGTCGGCGTCGGTGAAGGAGTTGCGCTCCTTGAGGTCCGCGCCCACGCAGAAGGCCCGGTCGTGGCTGGAGGTCAGGACGGTGACCCGGACGTCCCGGTCGGCGCCGAGCGCCTCGCAGGCCGCGGCGAGCGATCGGGCCATGTCGGTGGAGACGGCGTTCATGGCCTTCGGCCGGTCGAGGACCAGCTCGGCGACGTGGTCCTGCCCCTCGTGCCGCCGTACGACGACGAAATCCCCGTACCGCTGCTCGGACGTGACGGTCATGGCTGCACCCCTGTCATGGACGGCCTGTTAACGAGCGTTACCGCCACGGATCCTAGACACGAAGCCCCCGCCCGCGACAGGGCGGGCCGGGGGACGAGGACAGGGGCGGACGTGACGACCGGGACAGAGGTGGACGGCGGAGGCACGACGGCAGAGGCGCGGCGGCCGAAGTGCGACGGCAGAGGTGCGACGGCAGAGAGGCAGGACGGCAGAGGCGCGGCGAAGTGGTGGGCCGCGCTCAGGAGCCGGTCTTCCCGCGCCGGGCCAGCAGCCACGGCTCCACCACGCCGAGCCCGCGCACCGGACGCTGCCACATCGGCTGGAGCCCGAAGCGGTACGTCGGCAGCGGCGGCTCGTCGCCGGGCTCCAGGCCCTCCTTCTCGGCGACCCGGGCCCGCTCCGCCGCGGCCGCGGCGGCCTCGGCGGCCTGCGCCTCCGACTCCGGCGCGTCACCGTGCCGGACCAGCTCCTTGGCGAACGCCCCGTCGACCAGGACGGCGTCCTTCGGCGCTATCGAGGTGAGCCGGCTGGCGAGGTTCACCGTGGTGCCGAAGACATCGCCCATCCGGGTGGTGACCGTGCCGAAGGCGATGCCGACGCGCAGCGCGGGCATCGTCTCGTCCTGGGCCATCGCCTCGATCAGCCGGAGCGCTATCTCGGCGGCCGTGCCCGCCTCGTCGGCGGCGAAGAGGACCTCGTCGCCGAGGGTCTTGATGAGCCGTCCGCCGTGCGCGGCGACCAGGTCGGCGGCGGTCGTCTCGAAGGACTCGACGAGTTCGCCGAGCTCCTCCTCCTCCAGCCGCCGGGTCAGCCGGGTGAAGCCGACCAGGTCCGCGAAGCCGACGGCGAGCCGCCGGTCGACCATCTCCTCGTCGTCCGCGGCCTGCACGACCCGGCCGGTGGCGGCGGCCAGCTGGCGCCGCCACACGTAGACGAGGAACTCCTGGAGCTCCGGGAGCAGCAGCTCGACCAGCGGATACGTGACCTCGGTGCGGGTCATGCCGGGCTCGGGCGGCTCGGTCAGGCCCTCCAGGAACGAGTCGATCTGCCACTCGGCCAGCCGGGCGGTGGTCTGCCCGGTGGAGCGGGCGACCTGGATCGCCATCGGCTCGCTCAGCAGCCCCGCCTCGACGAGACCGGCGAGCCGCCGCAGGGCCAGCACGTCGGCCTCGGTGAGCGCCTTGGCCTGACCGATGTCGGCGAAGCCCATGGCCCGCCAGAACCGGGAGGCCAGGTCCATGGAGACCCCGGCGGTGCGGGCCGCCTGGAAGGGCGTGTAGCGCCGGTCGGCGCCCAGGATCAGCGCTTCCAGGCGGATGGCGAGGGGGTCGTCCGTCGGTTCCACCGTGTGGTCGACCTCGTGGTGGGGTGTGGCGTGGACCGAGGAGTCCGACCCGGGCTCCTCACCCGCGCCGGAGGTGGTGTCGCCGACGGTCACCAGCCGCCTCCTGCCCGTTCCCTGCGCACTGCCCTGCCGATCTGTCGCTGGATCGCCTCAACGATACGGCAGGTGTGCCCCAGCTCACGTCCTTGGCCGTCCGTCACCGGTGCGTCGCGCGTGACATCTCAGGCATACGCGGTATCCGGCGGTGCGCCGGCCGGGAGCCGGGGGCCGCCTCACGTCAGGCCGCCGGCCGCGCCCCGCAGGTGGACGATGTCCCCGGCCGACACCGGCTGCTGGAGTCCGCCTTCGGTGGAGAGGACGAGGCGCCCGTCCCCGTCGATCGCGACGGCCTCGCCGACCAGGGACGCACCCCCCGGGAGCTCGGCCCGCACGGTCCGGTCCAGCGTCGCGCAGCCCGCCGCGTAGGCGGCCTGGAGCCCGCTCGCGGCGGCGTCACCGCCGGCCGCCTTCCACCGGCCGTACCAGTGCTCCAGCGAGCGCAGGACGGCGCGCAGCAGGGTCTCCCGGTCGGTGGAGACCGCTCCGGCGAGCGCCAGTGAACCGGCGGTGGGGGCGGGCAGCTCGTCGGCGCGGAGCGAGACGTTGACGCCCAGCCCGACGACGATGCCGTCTCCGGCGAACTCGCCGAGGATGCCGCCCGTCTTGCGTTCCTCGCCCGGCGGGGCCTCTCCTGGACGGGGCTTGTCGGAGCCCTTGGGGATCACGACCAGCAGGTCGTTGGGCCATTTCAGCGACATGTCGACACCCGCCGACTTCGCGAGCCCGGTCGCGGCGGCGACCCCGGCCAGCAGCGGCAACCACCCCCACCGCTCCACGGGGATGTCGCCGGGCTCCAGGTGCACCGAGAGGAACAGCCCGGAGCGGGGCGGCGCGGTCCAGGTCCGCTCCAGCCGTCCGCGCCCGGCCGTCTGCTCCTCGGCGACCAGGACCGTGCCCTCGCCCGCCGCGCCGCTACGGGCCCGGGCGGCGAGGTCGGTGTTGGTGGACCCGGTGGACTCCACCACCTCCAGGGACGTCCACAGCGCGTCCGGCCGCAGCAGCCCGCGCCGCAGCGCCGTCACGTTGAGGGGCGGCCGGTCGAGGTCCGACCAGCGGTTGTGTGGCGCATCCGGTGGTGTCATGCAACCCAGCCTAGGTGTGGCAAAGGACGCACTGCCTTTCCGGAGACGCGCCGATACCCTACGAGTCAGTAGCCAGAGCCGGACTGACGGCTGGCCGTCCCCCCGTGACCGGTCCCAGACGTCGTCCCCGTGACCAGGCAGGGAGCCGCCCCCCGATGTCCGAGCCGCTAAGCGACATCCACACCACCGCGGGCAAGCTCGCGGACCTGACGCGCCGCATCGACGAAGCGACGCACGCCGGTTCGGCCCGCGCGGTCGAGAAGCAGCACGCCAAGGGCAAGCTGACCGCCCGCGAGCGGGTCGAGCTGCTCCTGGACGAGGGCTCCTTCGTGGAGCTCGACGAGTTCGCCCGGCACCGCTCCACCAACTTCGGCATCGAGAAGAACCGCCCGTACGGGGACGGAGTCGTCACCGGTTACGGCACGGTCGACGGCCGCCCGGTCTGCGTGTACTCGCAGGACTTCACCATCTTCGGCGGTTCGCTCGGCGAGGTCTACGGCGAGAAGATCGTCAAGGTCATGGACTTCGCGCTGAAGACCGGCTGCCCGGTCATCGGCATCAACGACGGCGGCGGCGCGCGTATCCAGGAAGGCGTCGCCGCGCTCGGCCTGTTCGCCGAGATCTTCCGCCGCAACGTGCACGCCTCCGGGGTGATCCCGCAGATCTCGCTGATCGTCGGCCCGTGCGCGGGCGGCGCGGTCTACTCCCCCGCGATCACCGACTTCACGGTGATGGTCGACCAGACCTCCCACATGTTCATCACCGGTCCCGACGTCATCAAGACGGTCACCGGCGAGGACGTCGGCTTCGAGGAGCTGGGCGGCGCCCGTACGCACAACACCACCTCCGGGGTGGCGCACCACATGGCGGGCGACGAGAAGGACGCCATCGAGTACGTCAAGTCGCTGCTGTCCTACCTCCCTTCGAACAACCTGTCCGAGGCCCCGGCCTTCCCGGAGGAGGCGGACCTCGCCACCACCGACGAGGACCGCGAGCTGGACACGCTCATCCCGGACTCGGCGAACCAGCCGTACGACATGCACACCGCGATCGAGCACGTGCTGGACGACGCGGAGTTCCTGGAGACCCAGGCCCTGTTCGCGCCGAACATCATCACCGGCTTCGGCCGGGTCGAGGGCCACCCGGTCGGCATCGTCGCCAACCAGCCGATGCAGTTCGCCGGCTGCCTGGACATCGACGCCAGCGAGAAGGCGGCGCGCTTCGTCCGCACCTGCGACGCGTTCAACGTGCCCGTCATCACCTTCGTGGACGTGCCGGGCTTCCTGCCGGGCGTCGACCAGGAGTACGGCGGCATCATCCGGCGCGGCGCGAAGCTGATCTACGCCTACGCGGAGGCGACGGTCCCGCTGATCACCGTCATCACCCGCAAGGCGTTCGGCGGCGCGTACGACGTGATGGGCTCCAAGCACCTGGGCGCGGACCTGAACGTGGCCTGGCCGACCGCGCAGATCGCCGTCATGGGGGCGCAGGGCGCGGTGAACATCCTGCACCGGCGGACCATCGCCGCCGCCGAGGACCCGGACGCCACGCGCGCGGAGCTGATGACGGCGTACGAGGACGCGCTGCTCAACCCGTACGTGGCGGCCGAGCGCGGCTACGTCGACGCGGTGATCATGCCGTCCGACACCCGGGCCCATATCGTCAAGGGGCTGCGTCAGCTGCGTACGAAGCGGGAATCCCTGCCTCCGAAGAAGCACGGCAACATCCCGCTCTAACCGCAGCCGTACGTTCGCCCGTTCGCAGAAAGGTCTGCCCATGATCAAGGTCGTACGGGGCAACCCCACCCCGGAGGAGCTGGCCGCCGCACTGGCGGTGGTCCGGGCTCGCGCCGCGGCGGCGTCCGCCGTGTCGTCCGGAGCGCCGCTGCCGCCCGAGCAGTGGTCCGACCCGGGCCGCATCGCCCGCACCGGCCGCCCCAGGCCCGGCCCCCGGGCGTGGGCCCGGACGTACTGGCCGGTCTGACCCGTCGGAACACCCGCGAGCCGCCCCCGTGCACACGGGGGCGGCATTGAGTACCCGTACTCAGGCGTGGGCGCGGGCGGCGGAGCAGGATCGGAGGCATGCTCTGGTCCGACCCCGAGAACAAGCCGCCGAAGGAACTGCGCGACGCCCAGGCCATGCTGCGCCGCGCGGGGCTCCTGCTGGCGCTGGCGATGCTGGTGGCGATGTTCGTGCTGGGCATTGGCTGAGTCCCGGGGGCCGGGGGCGCCCCCGGCTTCCCCGGCGGGCCCGGTGGGTCCCCGGCGGGATGGGGGTCCGGCCCCGGCCCTTCTACGATGGCCCGTATGACTGATCAGCGCCGTCTCGTGCTCGCCTCCGCCTCCCCCGCCCGTCTCGGTCTGCTGCGCCAGGCCGGGTTCGCCCCCGAGGTGATCGTCAGCGGTGTGGACGAGGACTCCCTGAGCGCACCGGCCCCCGCCGACCTGGCGCTCGTGCTGGCCCGGGCCAAGGCGGGGGCGGTCGCGGAGCGCCCCGAGGCGGCGGGCGCCCTGGTCATCGGCTGCGACTCGGTGCTGGAGCTGGACGGCCAGGCCCTGGGCAAGCCGGCCGACGCCGAGGAGGCCACCGCCCGCTGGAAGTCGATGCGCGGCCGGTCGGGGATTCTGCGGACGGGGCACAGCGTGATCGACACCGCCTCCGGCCGTACGGCCTCGGAGACCGCCTCCACGGTCGTGCGGTTCGGCGAGCCGAGCGACGCCGAGGTGGCCGCCTACGTCGCCTCGGGGGAACCGCTCCATGTCGCGGGTGCGTTCACCCTGGACGGCCGCTCGGCGCCGTTCGTCGACTCCATCGAGGGCGACCACGGCAATGTCATCGGGCTCTCGCTGCCGCTGCTGCGCCGCCTCCTGGGCGAGCTGGGCGTCCCGGTCACGGAGCTGTGGGTCTGAGGGACACCGGCTCGGGGGGGGCGGCTGGGGAGCGGCTCAGGCCGACGCCGCGACCGCCTCCTCGCCCGCCCGCCCGTCGGCCCGGGGCTCGGGCCCGTACGCCAGCAGGGTGAGCACCAGCAGGGCCAGGACGAGCATCATGAGGGCGAAGGCGTCCCAGCCCACCAGGCCGACGGTGACCGCCCCGAGAACACCGTGCACGACCGCGCAGCCGGTCAGGACGATCCGCCCGACCCGCCCCGGGGCGCGGTCGCGGGCACCGGACAGCAGCGCGATGAGCCCGCACAGGACCAGCAGCAGCCCGAAGACTCCGCCCATCGCCCAGGTGCCGGCCGACATCGCGTCCGGGTCCAGGCCCGCGAGCGACATCTGCTGGTTCTTCGCGACCGTGGCCAGGACGGCGTTGATGAGCACGATGCCCACCGCCTCCCCGAACAACACGAGCGCGGTCACGATCGCCACCGGTCTGCGCATGACGGAGCCACCCCCCTGTTACCTGCAGTACGTGCGTAGCGCGGACCCTACTCATGGGTATTCCCGCGGACAAGGGGATGGGCCGGTCCGTACGCCGGGCAAAGAATCCATCGGCCGTTCGTAGGAACTCCACAAAGAAACGCCGTCAGGCGTTGACCCTAAAGACAGAGACCTGCACCACACCCGATGGTTACTGTGCGGTTGAGGATCGCGGCGTACCGTGGTGCCACAAGGGATTTCACTACTGGGGCAAGCCTCGGATCACACTCCGTGTGGGCAAGCTCACCATTGGGGACGGGTCGTACGGCCGTGTCGGTAGTCCCTAAACTCAGCTTGTTTCGAGGAGGGAGTCATCGTGCGCAAGGTGCTCATCGCCAACCGTGGCGAAATCGCTGTCCGCGTTGCTCGGGCGTGCCGGGACGCGGGGATCGCGAGTGTCGCGGTCTACGCCGAGCCGGACCGGGACGCACTGCATGTCCGGGCCGCAGACGAGGCGTTCGCCCTGGGCGGTGACACCCCGGCCGCCAGCTACCTGGACATGGCCAAGGTGCTGCGGGCCGCCGCGGACTCCGGGGCGGACGCGATCCACCCCGGTTACGGATTCCTGTCGGAGAACGCGGAGTTCGCCCAGGCCGTCCTGGACGCCGGGCTGACCTGGATCGGCCCGCCCCCGCAGGCCATCCGCGATCTCGGCGACAAGGTCGCCGCCCGGCACATCGCCCAGCGCGCGGGCGCCCCGCTGGTGGCCGGCACCCCGGACCCGGTCTCCGGGTCCGACGAGGTCGTCGCGTTCGCCGAGGAGAACGGGCTGCCCATCGCGATCAAGGCCGCCTTCGGCGGCGGCGGGCGCGGTCTGAAGGTGGCCCGCACCCTGGAGGAGATCCCGGAGCTGTACGACTCCGCGGTCCGCGAGGCCGTCGCGGCGTTCGGCCGGGGCGAGTGCTTCGTCGAGCGCTACCTCGACAAGCCGCGCCACGTGGAGACCCAGTGCCTGGCCGACCAGCACGGCAACGTGGTCGTCGTCTCGACCCGTGACTGCTCGCTCCAGCGCCGCCACCAGAAGCTCGTCGAGGAGGCCCCGGCCCCCTTCCTCTCGCAGGCGCAGAACGACGAGCTGTACGCGGCGTCCAAGGCGATCCTCAAGGAGGCCGGCTACGTCGGCGCCGGGACGGTCGAGTTCCTCGTCGGCGTCGACGGCACGATCTCCTTCCTGGAGGTCAACACCCGCCTCCAGGTCGAGCACCCGGTCACCGAAGAGGTCACGGGCATCGACCTCGTACGCGAGATGTTCCGCATCGCCGACGGCGAGGAGCTCGGCTACGGCGACCCCGCGGTGCGCGGTCACTCCTTCGAGTTCCGCATCAACGGCGAGGACCCGGGCCGGGGCTTCCTGCCCGCCCCCGGCACCGTCACCGCCTTCGCCCCGCCGACCGGCCCCGGCGTCCGCCTGGACGCGGGCGTCGAGTCCGGCTCGGTCATCGGCCCGGCCTGGGACTCGCTGCTCGCGAAGCTCATCGTCACCGGCGCGACCCGCGAGCAGGCGCTCCAGCGCGCCGCCCGCGCGCTCGCCGAGTTCACGGTCGAGGGCATGGCCACCGCCATTCCGTTCCACCGGGCCGTCGTCGCCGACCCCGCCTTCACCGCCGACCCGTTCACCGTGCACACGCGGTGGATCGAGACCGAGTTCGTCAACGACATCAAGCCCTTCGCCGCACCCGCCGACACGGACGCGGAGGACGAGGCCGGACGGGAGACCGTCGTCGTCGAGGTCGGCGGCAAGCGCCTGGAGGTCTCGCTGCCCTCCTCGCTGGGCATGTCGCTGGCCCGCACCGGCCTCGCCGCCGGCGCGAAGCCGAAGCGCCGCGCCGCGAAGAAGGCCGGCTCGGCCGCCTCGGGCGACTCCCTCGCCTCGCCCATGCAGGGCACCATCGTCAAGATCGCGGTGGAGGAGGGCCAGGAGGTCAAGGAGGGCGACCTCGTCGTCGTCCTGGAGGCCATGAAGATGGAGCAGCCGCTCAACGCGCACCGCTCCGGCACCGTCAAGGGCCTCACCGCCGAGGTCGGCGCCTCCGTGACGTCCGGCGCCCTGATCTGCGAGATCAAGGACTGACCGTCCCGCACGCCCCGAAGGGGCCCGTACCGTGTCGCCACGACACGGTACGGGCCCCTTCGCCGCCGGGGCCCCTTCGCCGCCGGGCGGCCGGGCGCCGGGCGCCGGATCGATCGCCGCCACGGTGCCGCCCGGCCCCGTCCCCGCGGCCCCGGCTCCTCGCCACCGCGCCCTTCGGCCCCGCCACCCGCGGCACGGACTCCTCGCCCCCGTGGCGCCGGTCTCCGTCACCGTGGCATCGGCCCTCCGCCGCAGTGGCATCCTGGAACCCACCAGGGGCCGAGGGTCCGAGTGGTCAGAAGGGTCCGAGGACCGAGGGAGGGGCGGAAGTCATGGCAGGGGCGATCCCCATGGAGACAAGCCCGGCACAGCCGCCGGCCCGGCCGATGCGCGCGGACGCTCGCCGGAACCACGACCGGCTGGTGGGCGAGGCGCGCAGGTCCTTCGCCGAGCACGGTACGGACGCCTCGCTGGAGGACATCGCCCGGCGGGCGGGCGTGGGCATCGGCACCCTCTACCGGCACTTCCCGAACCGGAACGCCCTGATGAACGCGGTGTTCCAGGACGCCCTGTGCTCGATCCTGGAGCGCTCCCGGGAGCTGGCGGCGGCGGAAACGCCGTGCCGGGCACTGGTGGACTGGCTGCGCGCCATCATCACTCATGCGGGTGAGTACCGCGGCCTGGCCCACGGCCTGATGTCCGCCTCGCGCGACGAGACCTCGGCACTCGCGCAGTGCCATCTGCCGCTGAGGGAGGCGGGCTCGGGACTGCTGCGCCGGGCCCAGGACAGCGGGGCGGTGCGGGCCGACGTCTCGATCGACGATCTGCTTCAGCTCACCAACGCGATCGCCCTGGCGGCCGAGCAGTCGCCCGACGACCCGGAACTGGCGGACCGGCTGCTGCGGCTGACGCTGCGCGGGCTGAAGTAGCGGGACCGCCCGCCGGCGGCTTCGGCGTTCCGGCAGCGCGGAACCGGGGGCGGCGCCCCGGCCGGGGGCTACCGCCGCCGGAGGTCCGCGACCCGCGCCCGCTCTGCCGGGACGTCCGCGAGCGCGGAGGCGCTGCGGAGCTGCGGCCCGAGGCCGCCGTTCGGCGTGCGCCGCTGACCGGGCAGCGGCATGTCACGACGGGGCCGGCGCCCCGGAGGGGTGCCGTCACCGCCGGTCGCGTCCGCCTCCGGACCGGCCACCGTGATCTCCACGCCCTGGTCCGCCAGGGACTGGAGTTCGGCGGCGGCCCGCTCGTCGTGGAGCGGCGGTTCGTCCGTCACCAGGCGGGTGATCAGCTCGGTGGGCACCGTCTGGAACATGGTGTCCGAGCCGAGCTTGGTGTGGTCCGCCAGGACCACCACCTCGGCGGCGGCCTGCACGAGAGCACGGTCGACGCTGGCCGAGAGCATGTTGGAGGTGGACAGGCCACGCTCCGCCGTGAGGCCGCTCCCGGAGAGGAAGGCCCGGGAGACCCGCAGCCCTTGGAGGGACTGCTCGGCCCCGCTGCCCACCAGCGCGTAGTTGCTCCCGCGCAGGGTGCCGCCGGTCATGACGACTTCGACCCGGTTGGCATGGGCCAGGGCCTGGGCGACCAGCAGCGAGTTGGTGACGACGGTCAGGCCGGGGACCCGCGCGAGCCGGCGGGCCAGCTCCTGCGTGGTCGTGCCGGCGCCGACCACGATGGCCTCGCCCTCGCCGACGAGACCCGCGGCCAGGTCGGCGATGGCCGTCTTCTCCGCGGTGGAGAGATGGGATTTCTGCGGAAAGCCGGACTCCCGCGTAAAACCGCCCGGCAAGACCGCACCGCCGTGCCGGCGGTCGAGGAGTCCTTCTGCCTCCAGTGCCCGCACGTCCCGCCGTACGGTCACTTCGGAGGTCTGGACGACGCGGGCGAGCTCACGGAGCGATACCGCCCCGTTGGCACGCACCATTTCGAGGATCAACTGACGACGTTCTGCAGCGAACACGAAACTGACAGTAACCTGGCTGCCGATGGGTTTTCAGCAGTTTGCACCGAATAACGGAAGTTGTACTTCAAAGGGGCCTCCCAGTGGTATAGGAGGCCCCTTCACCGTTCGGCGGGGACCGCCGGTCACCGCACCGCCCGGACGGCCGTCAGGTCGCGGCCAGCCGCCGGAGACTCCGGGCGGCCCGGGTCTCAGCCCTCGTCCGTGAGCTTCCGGGTGTGCAGCTGCCGGGCCACTTCGGCGATCGATCCCGACAGGGACGGATACACGGTGAAGGCGTTGGCGATCTGCTCCACCGTCAGATTGTTGTCGACCGCGAGCGAGATGGGGTGGATCAGCTCGCTGGCGCGCGGCGCGACCACGCAGCCGCCGACCACGATCCCCGTACCGGGACGGCAGAAGATCTTGACGAAGCCGTCGCGGATGCCCTGCATCTTGGCGCGCGGGTTGCGCAGCAGCGGCAGCTTCACCACCCGCGCCTCGATCTTGCCCGCGTCGACCTCGGCCTGGCTGTAGCCGACGGTGGCGATCTCCGGGTCGGTGAAGACGTTGGCGGAGACGGCCTTGAGGTTCAGCGGGGCGACCGCGTCGCCCAGGAAGTGGTACATCGCGATCCGGCCCTGCATCGCGGCGACCGAGGCGAGCGCGAAGATGCCGGTGACGTCGCCGGCCGCGTAGACGCCGGGGGCGCTGGTGCGCGAGACCCGGTCGGTGAGGACGTGCCCGGAGTCCTTGAGCCGTACGCCGGCCTCCTCCAGGCCCATGCCCGCGGTGTTCGGGATCGCGCCGACCGCCATCAGGCAGTGCGAGCCGCTGATGACCCGGCCGTCGGCCAGCGTCACCTCGACCCGGTCGCCGACGCGCTTGGCGGACTGGGCGCGGGAGCGGGCCATGACGTTCATCCCGCGCCGGCGGAAGACGTCCTCCAGGACGGCGGCGGCGTCCGGGTCCTCCCCGGGCAGCACGCGGTCCCGGGAGGAGACGAGGGTGACGCGCGAGCCGAGCGCCTGGTAGGCCCCGGCGAACTCGGCGCCGGTGACACCCGACCCGACGACGATCAGCTCCTCGGGGAGCTCGTCGAGGTCGTAGACCTGGGTCCAGTTCAGGATGCGCTCGCCGTCGGGCTGCGCGTCCGGGATCTCCCGGGGGTGGCCGCCGGTCGCTATCAGCACGGCGTCGGCGGTGAGCCGCTCCTCGGTGCCGTCGGCGGCGGTGACGACGACCTGGCGGGAGCCGTCGGTGGCCTGGAGCCCGTCGAGCCGGCCCCGGCCGCGCATCACGCGGGCGCCGGCCCGGGTGACGGAGGCGGTGATGTCGTGGGACTGGGCGAGCGCGAGGCGCTTGACCCGGCGGTTGACCTTGCCCAGGTCCACCCCCACGACCCGCGCGGCCTGCTCCACGTGCGGGGTGTCGTCCGCGACGATGATGCCCAGTTCCTCGTACGAGGAGTCGAAGGTGGTCATCACCTCGGCCGTCGCGATCAGGGTCTTCGATGGCACGCAGTCGGTGAGGACCGAGGCCCCGCCCAGACCGTCGCAGTCGACGACGGTCACCTCCGCGCCGAGCTGGGCGCCCACCAGGGCTGCCTCGTAGCCGCCGGGGCCGCCGCCGATGATCACGATCCGGGTCACGAAAAGTCCGCCTCGCGTTGTGTAACCCGCGGCCGTCCGCCACCCCGGCCGGGGGTCCGGGGGATCGCCCCGGGGGATGCAGTACGTACTCCATTGTCCCGCACCCGCCAAAGCGGTTCGCCCCGGGGCCCTCCATTCGGGAAAAAGAGCGTCCGCCGCACGGGGCCGGGCCGGCGAAAAGGGCTTCGCGGGCACGGCGCGCACTCCCCCGACCGGGGCCTTTGTCACAGGAACCGCCGCTCCCACGCCCACCTCCCGTACCCTCGGTCCCATGTCGCTCTACGCCGCGTACGCCGGCAACCTCGACGCGCGGCTCATGACCCGCCGCGCCCCGCATTCACCGATGCGCAGCACGGGCTGGCTCAACGGCTGGCGGCTGACCTTCGGCGGGGAGCAGATGGGCTGGGAGGGAGCGCTGGCCACCGTGGTGGAGGCGCCGCGCTCCCAGGTCTTCGTCGCGCTGTACGACCTGGCGCCGATGGACGAGGACTCCATGGACCGCTGGGAGGGCGTCGGGCTCGACATCTACCGGCGGATGCGGGTGCGGGTGCACACTCTGGACGGCGAGGAGCCGGCCTGGATGTACGTGCTGAACGGGTACGAGGGCGGGCTTCCCTCGGCGCGTTATCTGGGCGAGATCGCGGACGCCGCGGAATCCGCCGGCGCCCCTCACGACTACGCGATGGAACTGCGCAAGCGCCCCTGCTGACCAGGGCGTGATCCCCGCGGTCCGGGGCCCGCCCCCGCCGTCTTCGTGCAAAAGCACAAAGACCTGTGGCGCGTCTTTGCGCCAGTACATCTACGCGCGTAGGGATTCAGCGGTTACGCTCGTCCGCGTGAACGCATCTGTTATTCCGGACAACATCCAGGGCGACCCGCGGGCAGCCGCCGCCGGGGCCGCCGCCCGCCTGCGCGAGCTGACCGGCGCCGAGACCCATGACGTCGCCCTGGTCATGGGCTCCGGCTGGGCGCCCGCCGGCGAGGCACTCGGCGTCCCCGAGGCCGAGTTCCCCGTGACCGAGCTGCCCGGCTTCCCGGCGCCCGCCGTCGAGGGCCACGGCGGCACGGTCCGCAGTTACAGGATCGGCGAGAAGCGGGTGCTGGTCTTCCTCGGCCGCACGCACTACTACGAGGGCCGGGGCGTCGCCGCCGTCGCCCACGGGGTCCGTACGGCGGTGGCCGCGGGCTGCGGGACCGTCGTCCTGACGAACGGCTGCGGCGGTCTGCGCGAGGGCATGCGCCCGGGGCAGCCGGTCCTGATCAGCGACCACATCAACCTGACGGCCGCCTCCCCGATCATCGGCGCGAACTTCGTCGACCTGACCGATCTGTACTCCCCGCGGCTGCGCGCGCTGTGCAAGGAGATCGACGCCACCCTCGAAGAGGGCGTGTACGTCCAGTTCCCCGGCCCGCACTACGAGACCCCGGCCGAGATCAACATGGTCCGGGTGCTCGGCGGCGACCTGGTGGGCATGTCCACGGTCCTGGAGGCCATCGCGGCCCGCGAGGCGGGCGCCGAGGTGCTCGGCCTCTCCCTCGTCACCAACCTGGCGGCGGGCCTGTCCGGAGAACCCCTCAACCACGAGGAGGTCCTCCAGGCCGGCCGCGACTCGGCGACCCGGATGGGCGCGCTGCTGGCACGGGTGCTCGACCGCATCTGAGCCTCCGGCCGGGAGCCCCGGGCGGGGCCCCGCACCCCGCCCGCTCCCGCCCGTTCCCGACTCCCCGTACTCCCTTCAGCACACCCCGAAAGGCGGACCCCGTGCAGCACGACCTCATCGCGCAGGCCAGGACCTGGCTGGCCGAGGACCCCGATCCCGATACGCGTGCGGAGCTGGGCGCGATCATCGAGGCGGGTGACACGGCCGAGCTGGCCGCCCGTTTCGCGGGCACGCTCCAGTTCGGCACCGCCGGGCTGCGCGGGGAGCTGGGAGCCGGGCCGATGCGGATGAACCGGTCCGTGGTGATCCGGGCGGCGGCGGGCCTCGCCGCCTACCTGAAGGCGCGGGGCGAGGAGGGCCGGCTCGTCGTCATCGGTTACGACGCCCGCTACAAGTCCGCCGACTTCGCGCGTGACACGGCGGCCGTGATGACCGGGGCCGGGCTGCGCGCCGCCGTGCTGCCCCGCCCGCTCCCCACTCCCGTACTGGCGTACGCCATAAGGCATCTGGGTGCGGTCGCCGGGGTCGAGGTCACCGCCAGCCACAACCCGCCGCGCGACAACGGCTACAAGGTCTACCTCGGCGACGGCTCGCAGATCGTGCCGCCGGCCGACGGCGAGATCGCCGCCGCCATCGCCGCGGTCGGCCCGCTGGCGGGTGTCGTCCGTCCCGAGGGCGGCTGGGAGATCCTCGGCGAGGAGGTGCTGGACGCCTATCTCGCGCGCACGGACGCGGTCCTGGACCCCGAGGGCCCCCGGACGGCGCGCACCGTCCACACCGCGCTGCACGGCGTCGGCACCTCGGTGCTGACCGCGGCGTTCGCCCGGGCCGGGTTCCCCGCGCCGGTGCTCGTCACCGAGCAGGCCGAGCCGGACCCCGCGTTCCCCACCGTGGCCTTCCCGAACCCGGAGGAGCCCGGCGCGATGGATCTCGCCTTCGCCACCGCCCGCCGGGCGGCGCCGGACCTGATCATCGCCAATGACCCGGACGCGGACCGCTGCGCCGTCGCGGTGCCCGACGCCGCCGCGGAGGGCGGCTGGCGGATGCTGCGCGGCGACGAGGTGGGCGCGCTGCTCGCCGCGCACCTGGTGGAGCGGGGCGTCAGCGGCGTGTTCGCCGAGTCGATCGTGTCGTCCTCGCTGCTGGGCCGGATCGCGGAGAAGGCGGGCCTCGGTTACGAGGAGACGCTGACGGGCTTCAAGTGGATCGCCCGGGTGGACGGCCTGCGGTACGGCTACGAGGAGGCGCTCGGCTACTGCGTCGACCCCGAGGGCGTCCGCGACAAGGACGGCATCACCGCCGCCCTGCTCGTCGCCGAGCTCGCCTCCGTGCTCAAGGAGCGGGGCCGTACGCTGCTGGACCTGCTGGACGACCTGGCGCTCGCGCACGGCCTGCACGCCACCGACCAGCTCTCGGTGCGGGTGGAGGATCTGACGGTCATCGCGAACGCCATGACCCGGCTCCGCGAGCAGCCTCCGACCTCGCTGGCGGGCCTCGCCGTCACCTCGGCCGAGGACCTGGCGCGGGGCACGGACCGGCTGCCGCCCACCGACGGGCTGCGCTACCGCCTGGAGGGGGCCCGGGTGATCGTCCGCCCGAGCGGCACCGAGCCGAAGCTGAAGTGCTACCTGGAGGTCGTGGTCCCGGTGGCGGACGCGGCGGGGCTTCCCGCCGCGCGGGGCCGGGGGGCCGAACTGCTCGCCGGGATCAAGCGGGACCTGGCGGCGGCGGCGGGGATCTGACGCGCCGCCGCACACGCACGCGCCGCCGCACACGAAGGGCCGGCCCCCTCCCGGGGGACCGGCCCTTCGGCGTTCCGTTCCGTCGGCCTCAGCCGATCGCCCCCACCACGACGAGCAGGACGGCGCCGGCGACGGCCGGGGCGATCACCTCGTACGCCCAGCGCACGGAGCCCCGGTCCGCGCCCTCGGCGGTCGTGTCGCCGGCCCGCTCGGCGATGTCCCGCAGATCCCGCACGGTCTGGTCGGCGGAGGCGGTGCGCCCGGCGGTGTCGCCGACGTCGGCGCTGACCGAGGTACGGCCGTAGGGGTCGTCGTGCGCCGCGCGGGACGCGGCGCGGGCCGCGCGCTTGCGGGCGCGCAGGGAGACGGGGATCGCCCACAGCTGGTACTTCGAGCCGTCGCGGGCGAGCAGCTCGGAGGAGTACGAGGCCCGCACGTCGGCGACCTCCGTCCAGGGGAGCTGAATCGTCCGGAACGGGTTGCGGACCCGGATGCGCTCGTCGTCCGTGAAGACGGCGGGCCGCAGGGTGAACGCCACGACCAGCGGCACCGCGAGGAGCAGCGCGGCGGCCGCGAGCCAGGGCACCCGTCCCTCGCCCCGGATCATGGCGTCCCCGGCCATCCAGGCGATCAGCAGGAGCAGCAGCGACCCGCAGACCAGTGCGGCGACGGAACGGTAGGTCCGTGTCGCGGGGGGCGGCTCTGCGGGAGGTGTGGGGCTCGTCATGGGGCCGATTCTGCCTGACGGGGGCGGCGGGCGGCCGGGCGGCCGCACCGCACGGCCATCCGGCCGTGGCGGCCGGAAGGCCCGGTGGGGGAGGGGCGGACCGCGGGACCCGCGGACGGCTCGGCCCCCTGTACAGGTCGCTACGCGCGTAGATATGCTCCTCTGGTGACCATGCCCACCACTGCTCCCGCATTTTCCGACGCGACGGCGTCCGACAGTGCGCTGCGCCGCTTCCTGTTCGGGCTGCCCGGCGTCGACGCCGTCGGCCTCGAAGCGCGCGCCGCCTCCCTCGGAACCCGTTCGATCAAGACGACGGCCAAGGCGTACGCCATCGATCTCGCCATCTCGATGATCGACCTGACGACGCTGGAAGGCGCGGACACCCCGGGCAAGGTCCGGGCTCTCGCCGCCAAGGCCGTCAACCCCGACCCGCTCCGCTACGCTCCGCCTCGGCTCTCCTCCGACCCCTTGGACGCCGAGCCCGACCGCAGGACCCCGCACACCGCCGCGGTCTGCGTCTATCCCGACATGGCGGCCGTCGCCGCCGCCGCGCTGGCCGGCTCCGGCGTGAAGGTGGCGTCCGTGGCGACCGCCTTCCCGGCCGGGCGTGCCGCGCTGGACGTCAAGCTCGCGGACGTCCGCGACGCCGTGGCGGCCGGGGCCGACGAGATCGACATGGTGATCGACCGGGGGGCGTTCCTCTCCGGCCGGTTCCTGAAGGTGTACGAGGAGATCCTCGCCGTGAAGGCGGAGTGCGGGGCCGCCCGCCTCAAGGTGATCTTCGAGACCGGCGAGCTGTCCACGTACGACAACATCCGCCGGGCCTCCTGGATCGGGATGCTGGCGGGCGCCGACTTCATCAAGACCTCGACCGGCAAGGTGGCCACCAACGCCACCCCCGCCAACACGCTCCTCATGCTGGAGGCCGTCCGCGACTTCCGGGCGCAGACCGGCACCCAGATCGGTGTGAAGCCGGCCGGCGGCATCCGCACCGCCAAGGACGCGATCAAGTTCCTGGTGCTGGTGAACGAGACCGCGGGCGAGGACTGGCTGGACCCGCACTGGTTCCGGTTCGGCGCCTCCAGCCTGCTCAACGACCTGCTGATGCAGCGCCAGAAGCTCAGCACCGGCCGTTACTCCGGCCCCGATTACGTGACGGTGGACTGATAGCCATGGCATCCGCATTCGAGTACGCACCGGCGCCGGAGTCCCGCGCCGTCGTCGACCTCGCGCCCTCCTACGGGCTGTTCATCGACGGCGAGTTCACCGAGGCCGCCGACGGCAAGGTCTTCAAGACGGTCTCGCCGAGCAGCGAGGAAGTCCTCTCCGAGGTCGCCCGGGCGGGCGCGGCGGACGTGGACCGGGCCGTGCGGGCCGCCCGCAAGGCGTTCGAGAAGTGGTCGGCGCTGCCCGGCTCCGAGCGCGCCAAGTACCTGTTCCGGATCGCGCGGATCATCCAGGAGCGCAGCCGTGAGCTGGCCGTCCTGGAGACGCTCGACAACGGCAAGCCGATCAAGGAGACCCGCGACGCGGACCTCCCGCTGGTCGCGGCGCACTTCTTCTACTACGCGGGCTGGGCCGACAAGCTGGACCACGCGGGATACGGGGCGGACCCCCGCCCGCTGGGCGTGGCCGGCCAGGTCATCCCGTGGAACTTCCCGCTGCTGATGCTCGCGTGGAAGATCGCCCCGGCGCTCGCCACGGGCAACACGGTGGTCCTGAAGCCCGCCGAGACGACCCCGCTCAGCGCCCTGTTCTTCGCGGACATCTGCCGCCAGGCCGGTCTTCCGAAGGGCGTCGTCAACATCCTGACCGGGTACGGCGACGCGGGCGAGGCGCTCGTCACGCACCCCGACGTGAACAAGGTCGCCTTCACCGGCTCGACCGCCGTCGGCAAGGCGATCGCGCGCTCCGTGGCGGGCACGGACAAGAAGGTCACCCTGGAGCTGGGCGGCAAGGGCGCGAACATCGTGTTCGACGACGCGCCGGTCGACCAGGCCGTCGAGGGCATCGTCACCGGGATCTTCTTCAACCAGGGCCAGGTCTGCTGCGCCGGTTCCCGGCTGCTGGTCCAGGAGTCGGTCCAGGACGAGGTGCTGGACGCCCTGAAGCGCCGGCTGTCCACGCTGCGCCTGGGCGACCCGCTGGACAAGAACACCGACATCGGCGCGATCAACTCCGCCGAGCAGCTGGCCCGGATCACCGCCCTGGCGGAGACCGGCGAGGCGGAGGGCGCGGAGCGCTGGAGCGCCCCCTGCGAACTGCCGTCGTCCGGCTACTGGTTCGCCCCGACGCTCTTCACCAATGTCACCCAGGCGCACACGGTGGCCCGGGACGAGATCTTCGGCCCGGTCCTCTCCGTCCTGACGTTCCGCACCCCGGACGAGGCCGTCGCCAAGGCCAACAACAGTCAGTACGGCCTCTCGGCCGGCATCTGGACGGAGAAGGGCTCCCGCATCCTCGCGGTGGCGAACAAGCTCCGCGCGGGCGTCGTCTGGGCCAACACGTTCAACAAGTTCGACCCGACGTCGCCGTTCGGCGGCTACAAGGAGTCGGGCTACGGCCGCGAGGGCGGCCGCCACGGCCTGGAGGCGTACCTCGATGTCTGAGCAGAACCGTCTGAGCGTCTTCAAGACCTACAAGCTGTACGTCGGGGGCAAGTTCCCCCGCTCCGAGAGCGGCCGGGTGTACGAGGTGACGGACTCCAAGGGCCAGTGGCTGGCGAACGCGCCGCAGTCCTCCCGCAAGGACGCGCGCGACGCGGTCGTGGCCGCGCGCAAGGCGTTCGCCGGCTGGTCGGGCGCGACCGCGTACAACCGGGGCCAGGTCCTCTACCGCGTCGCGGAGATGCTGGAGGGCCGCCGGGACCAGTTCGTCCGTGAGGTGGCCGCCGAGGGGCTGTCGAAGTCCAAGGCCGGGGCCGTCGTCGACGCGGCGATCGACCGCTGGGTCTGGTATGCGGGCTGGACCGACAAGATCGGGCAGATCGTGGGCGGGGCGAATCCGGTCGCGGGACCGTATCTCAACCTCTCCACCCCCGAGCCGACGGGCGTCGTCGCGGTCCTCGCGCCGCAGGAGTCGTCGTTCCTCGGGCTGGTCTCGGTGGTCGCCCCGGTGATCGCGACCGGCAACACGGCGGTCGTCGTCGCCTCGGCGGACGCCCCGCTGCCCGCGTTGTCGCTGGGGGAGGTGCTGGCCACCTCCGACGTCCCCGGCGGCGTGGTCAACATCCTGTCCGGCGCCACGGCGGAGCTGGCGGCTCCGCTCGCTGCCCACCAGGACGTCAACGCGATCGACCTCACCGGGGCGGACGCCGCCCTGGCGAAGGAGCTGGAGATCGCGGCGGCGGACAACCTGAAGCGCGTACTGCGCCCGTCCGTAGCCCGCCACGCCCCCGTGGACCCGGACGGCGGAGGCGACCCCGCCGACTGGACGGCCTCGCCCGACACGCACCGGCTGACGGCCTTCCTGGAGACCAAGACGGTGTGGCACCCGACCGGAGCGCTGGGAGCCTCGGGCTCCTCGTACTGACGTCCGGCCGGCGCCGCACACCCGGCGCCCGGACGGGGCCGCCCACCCCGGGCGGCCCCGTCCGCCGTTCCTTCGGGTGCCGGCCCGTCCGCGCGTCAGGTCTTCCGTGCGTCAGCCGGTGATCAGCCGGGTCGCCTCCCCCACCACGGGCAGGTCGTTCAGCGCACCGCCGCTGGTGATCGGGTCCGTGAGGACGGCCGTGGTCACCGGCTTGAAGTCTCCGATCTGGGTGCCCACCGCGTTGTCCAGCGGGTCCGCCCCGGTATTGGCCAGCGGGTCCAGCTGGAGGTCGGTGACCGGGGCGACGCTGCTGGCCAGCGAGGTGCCCAGCGCGCTGGTCACCGCGGGCCCGGCCGTCTCACCGACCGCCTGGAGGGCGGAGGCGCCCTGCTCCGGCACCTCCGCGACGGCGGGCAGCTGGACGGCCGACGCGGAGCCCGCACCGGCCCCCAGAGCCGCGCCCAGCGCGGTGACGGTCAGACCGGCGCGCAACAGGACGCGACGTTCGGGCTTACGTGCATGAAGTGCCATGTTTTCCACCTGATCGAGCCTGGTCGGGTAATCGTCTGTGCGCGCAGAGTAGTTGAGGTGTGACGCTGGATACCAACAGGAGGCCCGAGGGGTCCCCTGCGCGGGTCAATGCCTCACACTTCTGTTCTGTGAGTTCCCAACCGATCCCGACCCGCGTCGTCCTGCTCGCGGGCCCCTCCGGCTCCGGCAAGTCGTCCCTCGCCGCCCGCACCGGTCTGCCGGTGCTGCGCCTGGACGACTTCTACAAGGAAGCGGGCGACCCGACCCTGCCCCAGGTCCCCGGCTCCACGGACATCGACTGGGACTCCGCCGAGTCCTGGGACGCGGACGCGGCGGTGGCCGCCATCGCCGAGCTGTGCCGGTCCGGCCGTACGGACGTTCCGGTGTACGACATCGCCACCAGTTCGAGGACGGGCCACGAGTCCTTCCACATCGAGCGCTCGCCGCTGTTCGTCGCGGAGGGCATCTTCGCGGCGGACATCGTCGGCCGCTGCCAGGGTCTGGGGCTGCTGGCGGACGCGCTGTGCCTGCGCGGCCGCCCGTCCACGACGTTCCGCCGGCGGCTGGTGCGGGATCTGCGCGAGGGCCGCAAGTCGGTGCCGTTCCTGTTGCGGCGCGGCTGGCGGCTGATGCGGGCCGAGCGGCGCATCGTGGCCCGCCAGACGGCCCTGGGGGCCTACCCCTGCGGCAAGGAGGAAGCCCTGGGACGGTTCGCCGCCGCGGCGGCGGGACGGTGCCGCCGGGCGAGCGTGGGGGCGCCGGTCCCGGAGTAGGGCGGGCGGCCCGTCCACGCTCAGCCGGCGGGGGCCGCGCAGCCGAAGGTCTTGGCGGCGGCCTTCACGAAGGACTTGAAGTACGCGTCCGGTACGGGAAGGCCAGAGGGCTCGCGCGCCTTCAGATACTGCAGGCTCGGGTCCATCGCCAGGTAGAGAGGGCCGCCCCGGGCGCAGCGCAGCATCATCGTCCGCGAGTTGACGACGTCGGCCTCCCGGCCGCCGGGCGCCTTGCCGTTCCGTGTGCCCGGCGCCTTCCGGACGGCGGCGACGAGCGAGGGGTCGCGGGTCGCCGTGTACGCCATGAAGCCGTCCGTGCGGACGATGCCGGAGGAGTCGTCGTCCAGGAACAGCCGACAGGACCACAGGCCGGCAGGGGCCTTCTGGCCCGCTTCCAGCACCTTCACACCCGCCGGGACCCGGCCCCGGACCGACAAGCCGTCCAAGCCGCACACCTGTCCCTCGGAAACCGGGCGGGCGGTGTCGGAGCGGGGCGGCGACAGCGTCCCGGGCTTCTCGGGAAGGTCACCGCATTTCGCCCGGGCCGCGACGGCGCGTGCGGTGTCGGTGGCGAGGGCGGCGAATGCCCCGCGGTCGGAGACCGGCTCACTGGAACTGACCCTGGCGATCACCGGCTGGGTCGTCCAGCACTTCTCGGGGAGCAGGACCCACCCGGCATACGCGTCGACTCCGCCGGTGACCTCTCCGGCGAAGAACCACGTCTTCGACAGTTCCGGCGACCGGTCGGTCCCGAGGAGCTCGTCCCCCTGCTCCGCCCAGACCCGCACCGTCAACTCGCCCTTGCCCGACCCGAGCACGACGGACGACTTCCCGACCCGGCACACCATGTCGGTCAGATCCTCGTCGAGCCCGTCCCCATCGGCGTCGAGACGACCGGACCCGGGAAGGACCGCGTCCGCCCGCGCCGCCGACACCAGCCCTCCGCAGAGCCGGTCCTCCGTCAGCACGTCGGTGTTGCGCCAGACATGCAGCCCGCCGACCACCAGCGCCAGGACGGCGGCGACCACGACAGCCCGGGCCTTCCCCGCCGACCGCTCGCGGCCGCCCGCTGCGCTCGCTTGGTCACTCGCTGGAATCGGATCGCCCGCCCGGCTGCTCACTTACCCCCCACGGGTCCTCCTCGATCCCACGTTTGACGTGGTCCGATCAGATTAACAAGCGGCGTTCCCGGCCCCCCGCACGGGCAGCGGGGCCGTACAGGACCCCCCGGCCCGTACGACCCCGCTGTGTCTCCCCCGTGGCCCGCGCCTCCCCCGAAGCGACGGACCGTTCCCCGTGTTCCCCCGGGTCCCCTCGGTCCCCGTTCTTTCCTGCTCCCCCGTGCTTCCCCCGTAGCCGCCGCCTCCCCCGAAGCAGTGGCCGTCCTCCCCCATTCCCCCGCTGCCTCAGGCCACCAGCTCGCCGAAGGACTCCTGCTCGTCACGTCCGAAGCTGAGGACCTGGTCCTCGCGCAGCCGGCGCAGGGAGCGCCAGATGCTGGACTTCACCGTGCCGACACTAATGTCGAGGATCGACGCGATCTCCGGGTCGGTGCGGCCCTCGTAGTACCGCAGGACCAGCATGGTGCGCTGGAGTTCGGGCAGCCGGGCGAGTGCCTGCCACAGCACCGCCCGCAGCTCCGTGCCGCGCATCGCGTCCGTGTCGCCCACCGTCTCCGGCAGCTCCTCGGTCGGGTATTCGTTCAGCTTGCGCCTGCGCCAGGCGCTGATGTGCAGGTTGGTCATGGTGCGGCGCAGATAGCCGCCGACCGCCGCCTTGTCGCTGATCCGGTGCCATGCCCGGTACGTCGAGAAGAGGGCGCTCTGCAGCAGGTCCTCGGCCTCGAACCGGTCACCGGTCAGGTGGTAGGCGGTCGCGTACAGGGAGGCCCGTCGCTCCTGGACGTAGGCCGTGAACGCCGCTTCGGCGTCCGCGTCCTCCACCCGGGTTCCGCGGTCCCCCGTGGCCTCCCCGTACGCGCCGGCCGCCCCCCTGGGCGCGTCAACGACCGCCATGTACGGCTTGCGCGCCTGCTCCGCAGCCGTCGCGTGCTGACGCCCGGTGCTCCGAACACGCCCCCGCAGGTTCGTCACACCGGACTTCTCCGTGCTCCGGCCGACGTCGTGGAGACGCGTGACAACTGCGCTTGAGCCGGTGCTGTGCAGTGCGTTCATCTCGCGCCCCCTATCGGTGGAGTCCGTTCGTTCCCTGCTGTCCAAGAGCTTGCCGGGGCAGTTTCATGGCGGTGTTCCCCGACTGTCACAGACCTGTCACAGGGGCCGTTGTGGCCGTGCCCGGGCAATCGGTCCGGACCGCAGGTCGAACTGAAGCGCCACCATGGGCCAGAATGACGTCCGTGCCTTTCCTGTTGCTGATCGAGGACGACGACGCCATCCGCACGGCCCTCGAACTCTCGCTGTCTCGCCAGGGCCACCGTGTGGCCACCGCGGCGACGGGAGAGGACGGCCTCGAGCTGCTGCGCGAGCAGCGGCCCGACCTGGTCGTGCTGGATGTGATGCTGCCCGGGATCGACGGTTTCGAGGTGTGCCGGCGTATCCGCCGCACCGACCAGCTGCCGATCATTCTGCTGACCGCGCGCAGCGACGACATCGACGTCGTGGTGGGACTGGAGTCCGGCGCCGACGACTATGTGGTGAAACCTGTCCAGGGCCGGGTGCTGGACGCCCGGATCCGGGCGGTGCTGCGCCGGGGGGAGCGTGAGTCGACCGACTCGGCGACCTTCGGCAACGTGGTGATCGACCGCTCGGCCATGACCGTCACCAAGGACGGGGAGGACCTGCAGCTCACGCCGACCGAGCTGCGGCTCCTGCTGGAGCTGAGCCGCCGGCCGGGCCAGGCACTGTCCCGGCAGCAGTTGCTGCGCCTGGTGTGGGAGCACGACTACCTGGGCGACTCCCGTCTGGTGGACGCCTGTGTGCAGCGGCTGCGCGCGAAGGTGGAGGACGTGCCGTCCTCGCCGACCCTGATCCGTACGGTGCGGGGCGTGGGCTACCGGCTGGACTCGCCTCAGTGACCGAATCCGCCAAGCGGTCCCTGCGCGCCGGTCTGCGCTGGACCAGTCTGCGGCTGCGCCTGGTCGTGGTGTTCGCGCTGGTGGCGCTGACGGCCGCGGTCTCCGCTTCGGGTATCGCGTACTGGCTCAACCGCGAGGCCGTGCTGACCCGCACCCAGGATGCCGCGCTCGACGACTTCCGGCGGCAGATGCAGGACACCGGGGCGGCGCTGCCGGTGCGTCCCACCAGGGACGACCTCCAGCGGGCCGCCGGGGACATGGCGTCCAGCAGCCCGGGCTACAGCGTGCTGCTGGAGGCGGAGCGCGAGCGCGGCAAGCCGATCGTGGGCTACTCCGACCTGGACACCTTCACCCTGGCCGACGTGCCGGACTCGCTGCGCGAGCAGGTGTCCCGCAAGCAGCCGCTGACCTCCAGCAACGAGCACGAGTACCACCTGTTCTGGCAGCGGACGAGCATCGCGGGAACCCCGTATCTCGTCGCGGGCACGGGAGTCATCGGCGGCGGCCCGACCGGGTACATGCTCAAGTCCCTCGACCAGGAGCGGCAGGACCTCAACTCGCTGGCCTGGTCGCTGGGGATCGCCACCGCCCTCGCGCTCATCGGCTCGGCACTGCTCGCGCAGGCCGCCGCGACGACGGTGCTGCGTCCGGTGCAGCGGCTCGGCGACGCGGCCCGCAAGCTCGGCGAGGGCAAGCTCGACACCCGGCTCGTGGTCTCGGGCACGGACGAACTCGCCGATCTCTCCCGTACGTTCAACAGGACCGCGCGCTCGCTGGAGAAGAAGGTCGCGGACATGAGCGCCCGGGAGGAGGCGAGCCGCCGGTTCGTCGCCGACATGTCGCACGAGCTGCGCACCCCGCTGACCGCGATCACCGCGGTGGCCGAGGTGCTGGAGGACGAGGCGGACACCCTCGACCCGATGATCGCGCCCGCCGTGCACCTGGTGGTCAGCGAGACCCGGCGGCTGAACGACCTCGTGGAGAACCTGATGGAGGTGACCCGCTTCGACGCGGGCACGGCCCGTCTGGTGCTGGACACGGTCGACGTCGCCGACCAGGTGACCGCGTGCATCGACGCGCGGGCCTGGCTGGACGCGGTGGACCTGGACGCGGAGCGCGGCATGATGGTCCGGCTCGATCCGCGCCGGCTGGACGTGATCCTGGCCAATCTGATCGGCAACGCCCTCAAGCACGGGGGCTCTCCGGTGGACGTGCGGGTGCGGACGGAGGGCGAGGAGCTGGTCATCGAGGTACGGGACCACGGTCCGGGCATCCCCGAGGACGTGCTGCCGCACGTCTTCGACCGGTTCTACAAGGCCAGCGCCTCCCGGCCGCGGTCGGAGGGCAGCGGGCTCGGCCTCTCCATCGCCATGGAGAACGCGCACATCCACGGCGGCGACATCACGGCGGCGAACTGTCCGGACGGCGGTGCCGTCTTCGAACTGCGGCTGCCGCGCGACGCCGAGAAGCTCGCGAATGGCGACAAACCGGGCACGGAAGCCCCGGACGAGGACGGAGCGACGTGAAGCGCGGCGAGGTCACGTACCGGCGAAGCCCGCTCGGGCGGCGTACGGCCGTCTCGCTGACGGCCCTGCTGGCGGCCGCGACGCTGGCCTCCGGATGCGGAATCCGTACGACGTCGGTGCCGGTGGACGCGGGGGCCGCGCCCTCCCGGGTGCCGTGCCGGGTGTCCTCGTCGGACGTCGCCACCCGGCCGCCGGACGGCAGGAGTGCCGAGGTGTATCTGGTGTGCGCCTCCCAGCTGGTCACCGTGGACCGTCCGGTTCCGGCGGACGCGGCGGGCACCGATCCGGTGGTGGTCGCCCGCGCGCTGCTGAAGGAGGTCCAGCAGGCGCCGCCCGCGAGCGAGCGGAGGGCCGGGTTCGCCACCGCGGTGCCGGCGGGGCTGCGGGTGGAGCCGTCCCGGGACGGCGACCCGGCGGGCACCCTGCGGCTGAGCAGCCAGCCGGAGGACCTGACGGCGGAGGCGCTGGCCCAGCTGGTGTGCACGTACGCGGAGAGCGAGACGCTGGTCCGGGACGGCTCGGTGGTCCTGGGCGGCCCCGGGGACTACCCGCCGCGCGGCTATCTGTGCACCTCGCAGACGAAGACCCGGCCCGGGGACCTCGCCACGCCGGACGCGCTCCGTCCGGACTGACACGGCCCCGGCCCGGCTGAGGGGGCGGCTGCGCCCTGGCCGAAGGGCGGCTCCGGCCCGGCCCGGCGGCTCCGGCCCTGCTGAGGGGGCGGTCCTGGAGAGCGGCCCTGGAGGGCGGCCCTGGAGGGCGGCCCTGGAGGGCGGTCCTGGAGAGCGTCCGCACAGCGGACGCGACGGCACGGAACCGATCCCGCCGGTCGCGGCGTCTTGGTGGGCGTGCGTCAGAGCTCGGACGGTCAGACCGTCATCCACTTCCGCGCGGCGGGCGTCACTCTCCTGGTCGCGCATCTGCTGTTCGTCGGGTGGCTGACGCTGCGCCCGCTGGACGTTCCCTGGATGACGGCGGCGAATTTCGAGCCGCTCGCCGGGATCAGGGCGGACCTCGCGCTGGGCCCGGCCGAGGCGGCCCGGCGGATCGGCGGGGCGCTGCTCCTGCTGGCCCCGCTCGGGGTGCTGCTGCCGATGGCCGGGGGCCGGATCTTCGTCTCCCCCTGGGTCTCGCTGCTGCGTACGGTCGCCGCCGGGGCGCTGATCTCGCTGGCCATCGAGCTGGGTCAGACCGGGGTGCCCGGTCAGACCGTCGACATCGACTCGCTCCTGCTGAACACCACCGGGGTGGTACTGGCCCATCTGCTGGTCGTCCCGGCCTGCCGGGCGCGGCTGCGCCGCCGGGGGCTGCCGGGGGTGCGGGACCTGCCCCGCTACCGGCAGGAGACCCGACTCAGGAACGAGGCCCCTGCGGGTTCGACCCCGACGATTACCGGGGTCGGCCTCGCCCCGTAGAGCGATGTTTTGTACCCCTTCGCGGCGGCACCATGGATACATCAGGGAGCAGAGACCCTGCTCCTCCCGCAACGGTTCGCGAAGGAGCCCACCATGGCCGCACTTGTCCGCCCCCGCGAAGGCCGCATGATCGGCGGAGTGTGCGCGGGCCTCGCCCGGCGCTTCGGTACCTCCGCGAGCACGATGCGCGTCATCTTCGTCGTCTCCTGCCTGCTGCCCGGCCCGCAGTTCCTGCTCTACCTGGCGCTGTGGGCCCTGCTGCCCTCGGAGAAGTCCTCCTCCTCCGCGACGGCCTGGTGAAGCGACGCCCCGGAGGCGCACCGCGCGGGGGAGTGAGAACGCGCCGTGGGGCGCACGCCCTGGATCAGGGTGTGCGCCCCACGGGCAGGTGCGGGCGGCGCCGGAGGCCCGGCGCACGGGACGGTTCAGCCGCCGAGCGGGATCCCGTTGGCGCTGAGGCCCTGGGTGGGCAGTCCGCCGAGCAGGCCGGTGACCGGGGCGGCCGCGTCGGTGGCGTCACCGCCGAGGATCTTGCCGACGGTCTCCTGGACCGGTGCGTTCTGAGCCGACGTGGCGACGGTGTCGAGCGCCATCGTGGAGACCGGGAGCACTCCCGCGGCGCTGTCCAGCGGCAGCGAGGGGGCGGCGGAGGCGCTGCCGGCAGCGGCGGCGGCGAAAGCGGCGCCGAGGGCGGCGACACCGAGAGTCTTGGCAGCAGACTTCTTCATGGCGAATTCATCCTTGGGGAAGGGGATGTGAGCGGCTCTGCAAGCTAGCCATCCCACCGCCCCCACCGCAAACATGCCGACACGCGGAAAAGGGCCGGGATTTCGCCTCCCGGCCCTTTCAGCTGTCGTGGACCTCAGCCCGCGGAGGCGGCGGAACCGCTGGTCACAGCGGTCTGCCGGAAAAGCCACTCCGACTTCAGCTCCGCGTATCCGGGCTTGACGACGTCGTTGATCATCGCGAGACGTTCATCGAAAGGAATGAAAGCTGATTTCATCGCATTGACTGTGAACCACTGCATGTCGTCGAGCGTGTATCCGAAAGCCTCGGTCAGCCGCTCGAATTCTCCGCTCATGCTGGTCCCGCTCATCAGCCGGTTGTCCGTGTTCACGGTGATCCGGAAGTGCAGCTTGCGCAGCAGCCCGATCGGGTGCTCGGCGTACGAGGCGGCCGCGCCGGTCTGCAGGTTCGAGGTCGGGCACATCTCCAGCGGCACCCGCTTGTCGCGCACGTAGGAGGCGAGGCGGCCCAGCGAGACCGAGCCGTCCTCGGCGACCTCGATGTCGTCGATGATCCGCACCCCGTGGCCGAGCCGGTCGGCGCCGCACCACTGGAGGGCCTGCCAGATCGACGGCAGGCCGAACGCCTCGCCCGCGTGGATCGTGAAGTGGTTGTTCTCGCGCTTGAGGTACTCGAACGCGTCGAGGTGGCGGGTGGGCGGGAACCCGGCCTCGGCGCCCGCGATGTCGAAGCCGACGACGCCCTGGTCGCGGTAGCCGTTGGCGAGTTCGGCGATCTCCAGTGCGCGGGCGGCGTGCCGCATCGCGGTGAGGAGGGCGCCGACGCGGATGCGGCGGCCGTTGGCGCGGGCGGTGCGCTCGCCCTCGCGGAAGCCCGCGTTGACGGCCTCGACGACCTCTTCGAGGGTCAGGCCGCCCTCCAGGTGCTGCTCGGGGGCGTAGCGGATCTCGGCGTAGACGACGCCGTCCTCGGCGAGGTCCTCGGCGCACTCGGCGGCCACCCGGAACAGCGCGTCACGGGTCTGCATGACGGCGCAGGTGTGGGCGAACGTCTCCAGGTAGCGCTCCAGCGAACCGGAGTCGGCGGCCTCGCGGAACCAGACGCCGAGCTTGTCGGCCTCGGTCTCGGGGAGGGAGTCGTAACCCTGCGCGCGGGCCAGCTCGACGATGGTGCCCGGCCGCAGGCCGCCGTCGAGGTGGTCGTGGAGCAGCACCTTGGGAGCGCGCCGGATCTGGTCGGAATCAGGGACATTCGGGGTCTGGCTCGTCATCTTGGCACTCTAACGCCTACGCGCGTAGAGCACTGGGGGTCGATACGTAACAGTGACCGCGAAGTCGGGTGGAGTACACCTCTCCTTCTGACACTGTTCTGTCATGGGACAGCGCGCACTCCCCCTGGCACCCGCGAGGCTGGGACGGGCCGTTCAGACGGCCGGAGCAACGGACGAGGTGAGCGGCGTGGTCCTGCTGCTCCCGGACGGCGAGGCCGACTCACGTCGTCGCCCCTCCACCCTGTCGTACGCGGCACAGCTGCCGTTCGCCCGCTCCCTGGCCCGTGCCGGGCTGGGCGACGGGTTGGCGGTGCATGTGCTGCGCTACCGCTGCCGCGGCTGGAACGCGGACGACGCGCATCCCGCCGAGGACGCGGTCTGGGCGGCCGACGAGGTCCAGCGCCGGTACGGGGACGTGCCGGTCTGCCTGGCCGGCCACGGGATGGGTGGGCGGGCGGCGCTGCGGGCCGCCGGGCACAGCGCGGTCACCTCCGTCCTGGCGATGGCCCCGTGGCTGCCGGAGCGGACGGCGGCCGAGCCGGAGCCGGTGAAGCAGCTGGCGGGGCGGCGGGTGCTGATCGTGCACGGCACCAACGACGAGCGCACCGACCCGGAGTTGTCCTACCGGCTGGCCGAGCGGGCGAAGAAGTCCAACCGGGACACCTGCCGCTTCGAGGTGCACTCCGACGGGCACTCCCTGCGCCAGCACCGCTCCGAAGTCGCGGCACTGGCGGCCGACTTCGTCCGCGGCTCGCTCTTCGCCCGGTCCTACGCCCGCCCGGTCGCGGACGCGCTCGCCGCGCCACCGCCGCTGGGGCTGCGGATGCCGCTGGCCGCCGGGTTCGGCCGGTCGCTGCGGCGCTGAGGGCCGCGGAGTCCGTACGTCTCCGGGCGCGGGCGCCTCACCGGGCGTACGGGCCTCGCCTCCGCGGGCCGTACGGGGCTCGTCGCGGGCCGTGCGGCTGTGCTCGTGCTCGCAGGCCGTACGGCTTCGCTCTCAGGCCCCGCGGCCGTGCGCCGGCCGCCGGAGCAGCCGTGCCGCGGCCGTCCACGCGACCGCGCATCCGGCGGCGGTGACGAGGAGCACCAGGGGCAGGCTTTCGAGCGTGACCGCGGCGGTGACCGCGATGCCCACCGCGAACGCCGTGGCCACCGCCGGCACGGCGATCTGTGCCGTACGGAGTGCCGAAGTGCCCGGAGCGCGGCGGCCGTTCCACCAGAACGCCGACCGCAGGAAGACGCCTCCGACGATCAAGAGCGCGAGCGCCACGGCCAGCCGGACGATCGCACCGGGGCCGGGCCGGCCGGCCGCGTCCTGGCGCGCCTCCCCCGCTCCCACCCACACCGTCGTGCCGCGCCAGGTGGCGACGGTGACCCGGACGCCCGGCGCCAGCTTCTCCCACACCGGCCGCTCGCCCCGCAGCCGCACGCGGAGCGGCTCGGCGTCCCGGCCCGGATCGAGGGTGGCCCAGCGGGCGTAGCCGTTGCCCTGGCGGCGGGCCTCCGTGGAGAGCACCGTGGCGGGCCACTCGGCGAGGCAGTCGCCGTTCTCGGCCACCGAGCCCCGGATCTCCGCGCACGGGCGCGCCGCCCGGAAGTCGCGGGCCTCGGAGAGCTGGCCGGGCAGCAGCGCGCAGAGCACCGCCGAGGCCAGCAGCATCACCGAGCCGACCACGGCGGCGAGCACGACGCCCTTCGGACCGGCGGAGGCGGTCGGGGGCGGGGGCCACGAGGGCGCGGCGGAGTGGGCACGGGTCACCGGGGCATTCTCGCCATTCCGTACGACGAACAGAAGGGGAGGCCGGACCCGGGCGTCGGAAAAAGGTCCGACCCGGGCGTCGGAGGGGGTACCGGACCCGGGCGTCGGCCCGCCCCCGGACGCGCGCTCCGGCCGCTTCCGGTCCGGCGGCGGTTCAGTCCGGCAGCAGGTTGCCCCGGCGCGAGAGCAGGAAGCGCTTGAAGGCGGCGACGGGCGGGGTGTCGGGGTGCCCGTCCAGCCAGGCGACCCCGATCTCGCGGGCCGCGCGCGGTGCGGTGACCGTCAGCTCCACGACCCCGGGGCGGGCGACGGCGGGCGGCGGCAGCAGCGCCACGCCGAGCCCGGCGGCGACCAGCCCGCGCAGGGTCTCCGCCTCCTCGCCCTCGAAGGCGACGCGCGGCGTGAAGCCCGCCTCCGCGCAGAGGTCGTCGGTGATCCGGCGCAGCCCGTAACCGGGCTCCAGGGTGACGAACGTCTCGTCGGCGGCCTCCGCGAGGCGGACCCTGCGGCGGGACGCGAGGCGGTGATCGTCGGGGACCACCAGCCGCAGCCGCTGTTCGTCGAGGCGGCGGGCGACCAGGTCGGGGGCGTCGGGCACGGGTGAGGTGAGGCAGAGGTCGAGGCCGCCGGCGCGCAGCCGCTCGATCATCGCCTCGCCGTAGTTCTGCACGAGCTGGAAGCGGACCTTGGGGTGGTCGGCCCGGAAGGCGCGGATCAGGGCCGGCACGGTCTCCGAGCCCATGGTGTGCAGGAAGCCGAAGGAGACCCGGCCCGTCGTCGGGTCGGCGTCCGCCCGGACCGACTCGGCGGCCTTCTCGACCTCGCCCAGGGCCCGTTCGGCCGAGCCGAGGAAGGTGCGGCCCGCCGGGGTGAGCGAGACGGTACGGCCCTTGCGGGCGAACAGGGCGACGCCCAGGTCCGCTTCGAGCCTGACCATGGCCCGCGAGAGCGTGGACTGCGGGACGCCCAGCTCGTGCGCGGCACGCGTCACATGCTCGTGCCGGGCGACCGCCGCGAAGTACGCGAGGCGTGGCGCGAGCACGGCGCGGATGTCTTCTTCGTAACCGCTTGGTGACAGCCGAGGCCCTGAGCTGCGTTCATGCACCATGGGATTGATTATGGCAGTTTTGTGCATTGGACGCATGAAACGCCTCCCTCTACTTTCGACGTATGCCTCCCGCCAGTACCGGGGCATCCACCCTCACCGTGGATGCCTCTGCCCCGTCGTCCCCCGTCACCACCACCGCCGCGCCCGCCGCCGCCACCCATGAGCGCCTGGAGCCCGGCCGCCCCGGCTACCGCCGGATGAGCTTCGCCCTCTTCGCCGCCGGTGTCGCGGCCTTCGCCCTCCTCTACTCCACCCAGGCGCTGCTGCCCGCCGTCTCCGCGTCGTTCGACGCGACCGCCGGTCAGGCGAGCTGGACGGTCTCGGCGGCGACCGGGGCGCTGGCCCTGTTCGTGCTGCCGCTGAGCGCGCTCTCGGAGCGGTTCGGGCGGCGGCAGCTGATGACGGCGTCGCTGGTGATCGCGGTGCTGGTCGGACTGCTGGTGCCCTTCGCCCCCTCGATGGGCGCGCTGATCGCCCTGCGCGCCGTCCAGGGTGCGGCGCTCGCCGGGCTGCCGGCCTCCGCGATGGCGTACCTGGCGGAGGAGGTGCGGCCCAAGGCGCTGATCGCCGCGATCGGGCTGTTCGTCGCGGGCAACAGCATCGGCGGCATGAGCGGGCGCATCCTCACCGGATGGGTCGCCCAGGCATGGGGCTGGCGCGCCGCGCTCGGGGCGGTCGGGCTGCTCGCGCTGGTGTGCGCCGTCGCCTTCCACTTCCTCATTCCGAAGGCCCGCAACTTCCGTCCCGGTTCGCTGAACCCGAAGGCCCTGGCGAAGACCGTCGCCACGCATCTGGCCGACCCGCTGCTGGTGCGGCTGTACGCGATCGGCGCACTGTTCATGACGGTGTTCGGCGCGGTCTACACGGTGATCGGCTACCGCCTGGCCGAGGAGCCGTTCAGCCTGCCGCAGGGCGTCATCGGGTCCATCTTCCTCGTGTACCTGGTCGGCACGGCCTCCTCCGCCGCCGCCGGGCGCCTGGTGGCCCGTCTCGGCCGCCGGGGCGCGCTCTACCTGGCGGTCTCCACCACGACGGCCGGACTGCTGCTCTCGCTGGGCGACCGGCTGGCCGCCGTACTGCTGGGCCTGGTGCTGATCACGGCCGGCTTCTTCGCCGGGCACGCGGTCGCCTCGTCCTCGGTGAGCCGGACCGCGACGACGGGCCGGGCGCAGGCGTCGGCGCTCTACCAGTCGGCGTACTACCTGGGCTCCAGCGCGGGCGGCACGCTGGGCGCGGTCGCCTTCCACGCCGGGGGCTGGGCGGCGACGGTGGCCCTGGGCCTGCTAGCGGTCCTGGGCGTCGTCTCGATCACCCTGTACGGGACCCGGGTGGCGCGGGCGGAGCGGCGGGCGCTCGTCCCGGCCACGCGCTGAACCGGAGGCCGTGACCCCGACCGCGCCCGACCGGGACGCAACCGAGACATACCGGCGCGCAACCACCGCCCCCCTTCGCTCGTCTACCAGGCGTAACCAACAACGCACTGTGGGCGAAGGGGAGTTGGCGCGCATGGCTGTCACGGCGAAGATACCCGGAAGACGACTGCGGCAGGGGGTGGCACTGTCCGTCGCCGGACTCGTGGCCGCTCCCGCCCTGGTCCTGGGCACCGGCACCGGCGCCCACGCGGCGTCCTGCACCACGTCGACGGGGCCGTACCAGAAGCAGGTCGAGAAGTTCCTGAAGCGGCCCGTGGACGGCCGGCAGTCGACGGCCGACTGCAGGGCGACCCAGAAGTTCCAGAAGAAGCACGGGATCACCCCCACCATCGGCTACGCCGGTCCGCTGACCTGGCGCACGATGAACACGATGCTCGCCCAGAAGGCGGCCGGGAAGAATCCCGACAAGGCGAAGAAGTGCCCTACCGACAAGGGGCGCATCGCCTGTGTCGACCTGACCCGGCAGCTGAGCTGGATCCAGGACGGCAAGAAGCTGAAGTACGGGCCGGTGCCGGTGCGGACCGGCCGGGACGGGGCGGAGACCCGGACCGGGGCCAAGAAGGTCTACTGGCGCAACATCAAGCACTGGTCGACCATCTACAAGGTCTGGATGCCGTACTCCCAGTTCTTCGACGGCGGCCAGGCGTTCCACTCGGTCACCAAGTCCATGTACAACCCCCCGGGCTCCGGCGGTTGCGTCAACATGCGCCCCGCCGACGCGAAGGCATACTGGAAACTGCTGAAGAACGGCGACGACGTGTACGTGTACGGGCGCAAGCCCGGGACCTGAGCGGCGCGCCCGGTACGGCGGGACCTCGCCGGGGGCGCCGGGCGGATCGTGGCCGGAGCCGCGGCCGCCCGGCTCCCCTTGTCCTCTTTCCGCCCCGGCTGTCAGTGGCCTGCGGTAGCTTCCGTCGTACCGGGTGACGGATGCCACAGCGCGGCTGCGCGCGACAGGGGTGGAGCGATGAGCGATCTGACCACGACGACGGCCACAGGAGCGGCGGCGGGTGACGGGGGCCCCGATGCCGCCGGGATCGACAGCCGCCTCGAAGGGCACCGGGTCGAGCTGACGGGGTACTGCTACCGGATGCTCGGGTCCGCCTTCGAGGCCGAGGACGCGGTGCAGGACACCCTGGTCCGGGCCTGGCGGAATTTCGACAAGTTCGAGGGCCGTTCCTCCCTGCGCTCCTGGCTCTACCGGATCGCCACCAACGTCTGCCTGGACATGCTGAACGCGGGCAACAAGCGGGCCCGCCCGGTCGACCTGACGGGCCCGACCCCGCTCGCCCAGGCCGCGCTGAGCCCCCGCCCGGAGAACGTCTGGCTGGAGCCGATGCCCGACGGCCGGATCCTGCCCTCGGTCGAGGACCCGGCGGAGGCGGCCGTGGCGCGCGAGTCGGTGCGGCTGGCCTTCGTCGCCGCCCTCCAGCACCTGCCGCCCAAGCAGCGTGCCGTGCTGATCCTGCGCGAGGTCCTCGCCTGGAAGGCCGCGGAGGTGGCCGAACTGCTGGAGACCTCCGTCGCCTCCGTCAACAGCGCCCTCCAGCGGGCCCGCGCCACGCTGACCGAGACGGAGACCCGGGCGGGCGATACGGCAGACCCGCTCGACGAGGAGCAGCAGCGGCTCCTGGAGCGCTATGTGAAGGCGTTCGAGGGGTATGACATGGCCGCCCTGACCGCGCTGCTCCACGAGGACGCGGTGATGACGATGCCGCCGTTCGACCTGTGGCTCCGGGGCACCGGGGACATCACGGGCTTCATGACCTCCATCGGCGCGGCGTGCGCGGGCTCCAGGCTGGTGCCCGTCTCGGCCAACGGGTCCCCCGGCTTCGCGCACTACAAGCCCGCCGAGGACGGGTCCGGGTTCGTGCCGTGGGCGGTCCAGGTCATCGACATCCAGGACGGGGCGATCACCGGGATGCACTGCTTCCTGGACGTCCCGCGCTGGTTCCCGCTGTTCGGCCTGCCGGACCGGCTCCCGGCCGACGCGTAGGAGCCACGGGGCGGGTCCGGGCACCGGGGGGACACCCGGGGCCCGGACCCGGCGGCCGTGCGTACGCCGGTGCGAGCCCGTGCGCGCCGGGCCCGCACGCCCCCGGCTCGTACGTCAGTGCGCGTCGTCCGGTACCCGTTCCTCCGGTCCCTCCTCCAGGGTCACCACGTCGGCCAGGCCCACCAGGTCCAGCAGCGCACGGAGTTCGGGGGGTACGCGGCACAGCCGCAGGGTGCGTCCGGAGCGGCGGGCCACGAGCCCCAGCCGGGCCACCGCCTCGACGAGGGCCAGATCAGGCCGGATCACGCCGCCCACATCGCAGTCCACCGCCACGCCGGGGGCGGGGGCGGCTTCGCGGGGAGCCGCGAGGGCGCGCTCCAGTTCGGCGCAGAGGTCGGGCACGGCGGCACGGCTGACCCGGCCGGTCACGGTCAGGGCGATCGGATTCTCGGCATCCACACCAGGCAGACCGGACCGGCGGGCGAAATTCATCGGCCCCTCCGCACGGCGTCCGTCGCGGAGGGGCCGTTTCGCGTCAACTACGGACTCCCTGTGCCCATCCTGTGAACCAATTCCCCCAACTCTCCCTCTAGTTCGGTGAACCGACGGCCGCAGCCGTCCTTTCGGCGTCTCTGCGGACCGGCGGATCGAGCAACCATCGACTTTCTCAGGGGGAGAGTTGCGCAGACACGTGAGAAACGCGTGCATACCGGCGGTCGCCACAGCCGTGGCCGTGGCACTGGCAGCGGGCATGACCCAGTCCGCCGTCGCCCAGCCGGATCCGAGGGGGGCTTTTGGCGCCCGGGCCCAGGACCGGGAACGGGAGGTGCGTCAGCTGACTCTGGTCACCGGGGACCGGGTCACCGTCGACGCCCAGGGCAAGCCGGTCGCCTTCCGGCCCGCGAAGGGCCGGGAGAACATCCCGGTCCAGCGGATGAGCAGCAAGGGGCACACGCTCGTCATTCCGGCCGACGCCCACCGGCTGGTCGTCTCCGGCAAGCTCGACCGGCGGCTGTTCGACGTCACCGAGCTGAGCCGCCCGGAGAACCTCCGGGCCCAGCGGGACGGTCTGAAGCTGATCGTCGGCTACCGGGGCAAGCAGGCCGCCACCGCGAAGGCGCAGGTCCGCGACGCGGGCTCCACCGAGGTCGGCCGGAGCCTCACCTCGCTGAACGCCGAATCGGTGACCACACCGACCGCGGACGCGCCGGCCATCTGGAAGGCGCTCACCGACCGGAGCGCGGCCGGTGAGCGGGTCACCACCGCCGCCGGCATCGACCGGGTCTGGCTGGACGGGGTGCGCCGGGCGAGCCTCGACAGGAGCGTCCCGCAGATCGGCGCCCCGGCGGCCTGGAAGGCCGGCTTCACCGGCAAGGGCGTCAAGATCGCGGTCCTCGACACCGGGACGGACACCACCCACCCCGACCTCAAGGGCCAGGTCCTCGCGGAGAAGAACTTCAGCGCCTCCGCCGACACGAAGGACCGGGTCGGCCACGGCACGCACGTCGCCTCGATCGCGGCGGGCACCGGCGCGAGGTCGGGCGGGAAGTTCAAGGGCGTGGCCCCGGACGCCAAGCTGCTCGCGGGCAAGGTGCTCGACGACGACGGCTATGGCGAGGACTCCGGCATCCTGGCCGGAATGGAGTGGGCGGTCGCCCAGGGCGCCGACATCGTCAACCTGAGCCTCGGCGGGACCGACACCCCGGAGGTGGACCCGCTGGAGGCGGCGGTCGACAAACTGTCGGCCGAGAAGGGCGTCCTGTTCGCCATCGCGGCGGGCAACGAGGGCGACGGCGCGGGCACGGTGGGCTCGCCCGGCAGCGCGGAGGCCGCGCTGACCGTGGGTGCGGTGGACGACCGGGACGCGCTGGCGGACTTCTCCAGCCGGGGCCCGCGTGTCGGGGACGGGGCGGTCAAGCCCGACGTCACGGCCCCCGGCGTGGACACCACGGCGGCCATCCCGCCCGGCTCGCTGATCGCGAAGGAGGTGGGCGAGAAGCCCGCCGGCTACGCGACGATCTCGGGTACGTCGATGGCCACTCCGCATGTGGCGGGTGCGGCCGCCCTGCTCAAGCAGCAGCACCCCGACTGGGCGCACACCGAGCTGAAGGGCGCGCTGACCGCGTCCACGAAGCCCGGCGCGTACAACCCGTTCCAGCAGGGCTCCGGCCGGATCGCGGTGGACCGGGCGATCGCCCAGACCGTCGTCGCCGAACCGGTCTCGGTGAGTTTCGGGGTGCAGCAGTGGCCGCACACCGATGACGAGCCGGCCACCGAGAAGATCACGTACCGCAACCTCGGTACGAGCGACATCACCCTCGATCTGAAGGTGACCGGCACGGGCCCGGGGGGCAAGCCCGCTCCGGCCGGCTTCTTCGCACTCGGCGCGGACCGGGTCACCGTCCCCGCGGGCGGCACGGCGGAGGCGACGCTGACCGCCGACACCCGGCTCGGCGGCACCGCCGACGGCACGTACTCCGCGTATCTGGTGGCCACCGGCGGCGGGCAGACCGTGCGCACGGCCGCCGCGGTCGAGCGTGAGGTGGAGAGCTACGACCTCACCGTCAAGCACATCGGGCGGGACGGCCGTCCGGCTCGCTACGTGGACAGCACCCTCTACCGCTTCGACGCCGGGGCGGGCGGCCCGTTCCTGAGCCCGCGGGTCGTCGACGGCACCGCGAAGATCCGGGTGCCCAAGGGCACGTACGTGGTCAACTCCACGGTCTACAACGACCCGGACGACGTCACCAAGGGCGCCGACTGGATCGCGCAGCCCAAGATCGCGGTCACCAGGAGCACCTCACTGACGTTCGACGCCCGCAAGGCGAAGCCGGTGAACGTCACGGTGCCGGACGCGAAGGCGAAGGCTCAGCTGTTCTCTCCGGACTACGTGGTGGAGGCGGCGAACGACGCGGTCTCCTTCGGCTGGGTGATGGAGTCGCCGACCGGCATCCGCACGCTCCACGCCGGCCCGAAGATCACCGACGGTTCGCTCGCCCAGCACTGGTCGGGCACCTGGAGCAGGGGCGCGTCGACCGAGTACGACATCGCGGTCGGCGGCACGGTCAAGCAGCTCGCCACCGGCTTCGACCGGAAGTTCACCGCGGCGCAGCTGGCCAAGGTGAAGATCACCATGGGCTCGGCCGCGCCGAAGAAGAAGGGGTCGATCACCGCCTTCCCCTTCCTGCCCACGCAGGGCGGCAACTGGGCGACCTCGATCGATCAGAAGCTGCCCGGCACCCGCACGCTGTACGTCTCCACCGCGGACAAGGTGGCCTGGAGCTTCGACTTCGACCAGCAGGGCCCGGTCGACGCGGACGGGTGGCCGACGTACGAGGCCAACTACCGGGTCGGCGACGAGGTGACGTACAAGGCGGGCAGGACGTACACGAAGTCCGTGAATACCGCGGTGTTCGGCCCACTGGTGGACGAGGACTACGGCATCGTCCGTGAGGGCAACGAGATCACCGGCGCTCTCCCGCTGCTGGCCGACGGCCGGGGCAACGCGGGCGGGATGCTGTTCACGTCGGCCAGGACCGTCCTGTACCGCAACGGCAAGAAGCTCGGCCAGAACGGCGACCCGGTGGGCGGCGGCGCGTCCTTCCGAGTCCCGGCGGGCGCGGCCGACTACCGGCTGACGACCACGGTCAGGCACAGCGCGAAGGTCAACCCGCTCTCCACCCGGGTGGACGCGGCCTGGACGTTCCGCTCGAAGAAGACCGCGTTCACGATGCTGCCCGTCTCCACCGTCCGGTTCACCCCGGCCGTGGGCGCCGACGGCCGGATCAAGGCGGGCAAGACCGTATCGGTGCCGGTGAAGGTGCACGGCGCTGCCGCGGGCAAGAACCTGAAGTCGCTGAAGACGTACGTCAGTTACAACGGCGGCAAGACCTGGAAGAAGGTCGCCGTCAAGAAGGGGAAGATCACCGTCAAGAACCCGGCCAAGGGCAAGGCGATCTCCTTCTCCGCCAAGGTCACCGACAAGAAGGGCAACACCTCGTCGGTGAAGATCTACAGCGCGTACCTGGGCAAGTGACGGGGACTCGCGGGTAGTTCACCGCGCACATGACGGCGGCCCGTCGCACGGATCCTCTCCGTGCGGCGGGCCGTCCGCCTGTCAGCCGACCGGGAGGGCGCCGGTGTCCAGGTCCGGCTCGAACGGCTCGGGGAGGGCCGGCTTCCCGCCGTACTCGACCGCTTGCAGGACCCGGCAGGTGCCGGAGGCAGTCCACCGGTCCCGTTCACCCGTACGAGGAAACCGCAGGTCAGGCGATACGTTCCCGCACCACCGGCAGGGGTGCGAACGACGTGCCGGCCGGGGCGATGTCGTACGCCTCGGGCAGTGCCTTCAGCGCGTAGTCGAACTTCTCGGGGGTGTCCGTGTGCAGCGTCATCAGGGGCTGGCCCTCGGTGACGGTGTCGCCGGGCTTGGCGTGCAGCTCGACGCCCGCGCCCGCCTGCACCGGGTCCTCCTTGCGGGCGCGGCCCGCGCCGAGGCGCCAGGCGGCGACGCCGACGTCGTAGGCGTCCAGGCGGGTCAGGACGCCGGAGGAGCGCGCGGTCACCACGTGCTGCTCGCGGGCGACCGGGAGGGCGGCGTCCGGGTCGCCGCCCTGGGCGGAGATCATCCGGTGCCAGACGTCCATGGCGGAGCCGTCGGCGAGTGCCTTCTCCGGGTCGGCGTCCTTGAGGCCCGCCGCGTCCAGCATCTCGCGGGCGAGCGCGAGGGTGAGGTCGACGACGTCCCGCGGGCCCCCGCCGGCCAGCACCTCGACCGACTCGCGGACCTCCAGCGCGTTGCCCGCGGTGAGGCCGAGCGGGGTCGACATGTCGGTGAGCAGCGCGACCGTGCGCACCCCGCTGTCGGTGCCGAGCGCGACCATGGTGGAGGCCAGTTCGCGAGCGTCCTCGATGGTCTTCATGAAGGCGCCGGAGCCGACCTTGACGTCCAGGACGAGCGCCCCGGTGCCCTCGGCGATCTTCTTGGACATGATCGAGCTGGCGATCAGCGGAATCGCCTCGACGGTGCCGGTGACATCGCGCAGCGCGTACAGCTTCTTGTCGGCGGGGGCGAGCCCGTCACCGGCGGCACAGATGACCGCGCCGGTGCCGTCCAGGACGCTGAGCATCTCCGCGTTCGAGAGGTGGGCCCGCCAGCCGGGGATGGACTCCAGCTTGTCCAGGGTGCCGCCGGTGTGACCGAGGCCCCGGCCGCTGAGCTGCGGCACGGCCGCGCCGCAGGCCGCGACCAGCGGGGCGAGCGGCAGGGTGATCTTGTCGCCGACGCCGCCGGTGGAGTGCTTGTCGGTGGTGGGGCGGGAGAGCGCGTCGAAGTTCATCCGCTCGCCGGAGGCGATCATCGCGGCGGTCCAGCGGGCGATCTCGGTGCGGTTCATCCCGTTGATCAGGATCGCCATGGCGAGGGCGGACATCTGCTCGTCGGCGACCTCGCCGCGGGTGTACGCGTCGATGACCCAGTCGATCTGCTCGGGGGTCAGCTCGCCTCGGTCCCGCTTGGTGCGGATGACGGAGATGGCGTCCATGGGAATCCTTCCGGCCGGGTGGGTGCGCAAGAGAGTTCCCTGACTCTACGCGCATAGAGGAGGAGAGGGGCGGTGGTCCTTCCGCGAGGAGGGAAGGGCCACCGCCGGGAGATACGGGGTTCAGCCGAGGTGCTGCGGGCCGAACGCCTGGGGCAGCATCTCGTCCAGCGTGCGCCGCCCGTCGGGCGTCTCCAGGAGGAGCTCCGGCCCGCCGAACTCGTACAGGAGCTGCCGGCATCTGCCGCACGGCACCAGCGCCGCCCCACTGCCGTCCACGCAGGCGAAGTGGGTCAGCCGGCCCCCGCCGGTGGCGTGGAGCGCGGAGACCAGACCGCACTCGGCGCAGAGCGAGAGGCCGTAACTGGCGTTCTCCACGTTGCAGCCGGTGATCGTGCGGCCGTCGTCCACCCGGGCGGCGACACCGACCGGGTAGCCCGAGTAGGGGACGTACGCGCGGGACATGGCGTCCCGGGCGGCCTCCCGCAGAGCGTCCCAGTCGGCCTCGCCGAAGGCGGTGGCGGTGGCGGTGGGCGGTACCTCGGCGGACGGCG
The DNA here is from genome assembly GCF_044756785.1 of Streptomyces sp. NPDC091649. Taxonomy (NCBI): domain Bacteria; kingdom Bacillati; phylum Actinomycetota; class Actinomycetes; order Kitasatosporales; family Streptomycetaceae; genus Streptomyces; species Streptomyces sp. NPDC091649. The sequence goes on from NZ_JBIVTR010000001.1 coordinate 924,880, forward strand.
TCACTTGCCCTCTCCCTTGCGGTAGGCCACACCGTTCGCCTTGGGCATGCGCAGCCGCTGCGCGGAGAGCGAGAGGACCAGCAGCGTCGTGACGTACGGAGCGGCGTCGACGAACTGGCTCGGCACCTGGTCGGTCAGGAAGTACCAGGTGAACAGCAGCGCCGAGACGGCCGCCGCGATCACCGCGGAGACGTACTTCTTCCGGTACAGCTGCCAGAACGCCGCGATGACCAGCAGGATCGCCAGCAGGAGCAGCATCGCGTGGACGTTCTCCGCGCCGCCGCGCAGCTTGAGGCTGTCGGTGAAGCCGAAGAGCCCGGCGCCCAGCGCCATGCCGCCCGGCATCCAGTTGCCGAAGATCATGGCGGCGAGGCCGATGTAGCCGCGTCCGCCGGTCTGGCCCTCCTGGTAGATGCCGGTGGCGACGATCGCGAGGAACGCGCCGCCCAGACCCGCCAGACCGCCGGAGACGGTGACGGCGATGTACTTGTACTTGTACACGTTGACGCCGAGGGTCTCGGCGGCCGTGGGGCTCTCGCCGCAGGAGCGCAGCCGCAGCCCGAACGGGGTGCGCCACAGGATCCACCAGGTGGCGGGGATCAGCAGCAGGGCTACGACGGTGAGCAGCGACAGGCCGGTGACGAGCCCGCCGATGATGCCGGCGACGTCGGAGATCAGGAACCAGTGCTGCTGCTGTAGGTCATGCATCCAGTCCGAGAGCCCTGGAACGGTGATCCTGTCGATCGGTTCGATGCGCGGGGACTGCTTGGAGGAGCCGCCCTGGATGCCGTCGAAGGCGAAGTTGGAGAGGTAGCGGGTGGCGCCGACGGCGAGGATGTTGATGGCCACACCGGAGACGATGTGGTTCACGCCGAAGGTGACGGTGATGACCGCGTGCAGCAGGCCGCCGAGGCAGCCGCCGAGGATGCCGAAGAGGACGCCCACCCACGGGCCCCACTGGAACCCGGCCCAGGCGCCGAACCAGGTGCCCAGGATCATCATGCCTTCGAGGCCGATGTTGATGACACCGGCGCGCTCGGCCCACAGGCCGCCGAGTCCGGCGAGGCCGATCGGGACGGCGAGTGACAGGGCGCCGCGGACCTGGCCGACCGAGGTGATGTCGTTGGCGCCGCTGATGAGGCGGACCAGCGAGATCAGGGCGAGCGCACCCGCGATGATCAGCAGGACGACGGGCAGGGAGAGCTTGCGGCGGCCGTTGCCCTTCTTGGGGGCGGGGCGTGCGGCGATGGTTTTGCTGGTGCTCACAGGGCCGCCTCCTTCTCGGTCGTGAGGGCGTGTCCGGCGGCGAGCTCCTCGCCGACCTTCTGCTGCTGGCGGCGGATGCCGTAACGGCGGACCAGCTCGTAGGAGACGACGACCGAGATCACGATCAGGCCCTGCATGATCGTGGCGATCTCCTTCTCGTACCCGTACTGGTCGAGCGAGGCCGACGACTTGTCCAGGAAGGCGATCAGCAGGGCGCTGAAGGCGATGCCGAGCGGATTGTTGCGGCCCAGCAGCGCGATGGTGATGCCGGTGAAGCCGATACCGGTGGGGAAGTCGAGGCTGTAGGTGTGGGTGTCACCGAGCAGCGTCGGCATGCCTGCCAGGCCCGCGACCGCGCCGGAGATCAGCATCGAGGTGAGGACCATCTTCTTGGCGTCCACACCGGATGCCTGGGCGGCGCTCTCGCTGGCGCCGGTGGCCCGCAGGTCGAAGCCGAACCGGGTGCGGTTCAGCACGAACCAGTACAGGACGCCGCAGCCCGCGGCGACGAAGGTGAAGCCGTAGATCTCCCCGGCCATGTCGCCCATCGGCAGCCCCGGGAACCAACCGGATTCCGCGATCTCGCCGGTGGTCAGGTTGTTGGAGCCGGCCGGTTGCTCGCCGAAGTTCTTCGGCAGGATCAACCAGGCGACCAGGGCGGTGGCGATCGAGTTGAGCATGATCGTCGAGACGACCTCGCTCACCCCTCGGGTGGTCTTGAGGAAGCCCGCGATGCCCGCCCAGAACGCGCCGACCAGCATCGCGACGATCACGATCAGCGCGATGTGCAGAGGCCCCGGCAGACTGACGCTCGCACCGATCAGCGCGGCCACCATGGCGGCCAGGCGGTACTGCCCGTCGACGCCGATGTTGAACAGGTTCATCCGGAAGCCGACGGCGACCGCGAGGGCGGCGAGGTAGTACGTACCGGCCTGGTTGACGATCAGGACCTGAACGTCGACGTAGCTGGCCGACTCGAACATGATCCGGTACGGCTCGAAGGGGTTACGGCCGGAGGCCAGCAGCACCACGGTCGTCAGCGCGAGGGCGACGACCAGGGCGAGCACCGGGCCGGCGAAGCCCAGGATCAGCCGGTCCTTGTCGAATTTCTTCATCGGGCCTCGTCCTCCGGGCTTTCGAGGTGACCGGCGGCGGCGCCGGTCATGGCCGAGCCCAGTTCCTCCGGGGTGATGGTGGCCGGGTCGGCGTCGGCGACCAGTCGGCCGCGGTACATGACGCGCAGGGTGTCGGAGAGCCCGATCAGCTCGTCCAGGTCGGCCGAGATCAGCAGGACGGCCAGCCCTTCGCGGCGGGCCTCGCGGATCTGGTCCCAGATCTGGGCCTGCGCCCCGACGTCCACGCCACGCGTGGGGTGGGCGGCGATCAGGAGCTTGGGGGCGTGGCTCATCTCGCGGCCGACGATCAGCTTCTGCTGGTTTCCTCCGGAGAGGGAGCCCGCCGTGACGTCGATGCCGGGGGTGCGCACGTCGTACTCGCGCACGATCCGCTCCGTGTCGGCGCGGGCCGCGCCGTTGTCCAGCAGCCAGCCCCGGCTGTTGGGCTTCTCGGTGACATGGCCGAGGATGCGGTTCTCCCACAGGGGGGCGTCCAGCAGGACGCCGTGGCGGTGGCGGTCCTCGGGGATGTACCCGATGCCGGCCTCGCGCCGCTTGCGGGTGGGGGCGTGCGAGATGTCGTCCTGGTCGAGGGTGATGACCCCGGCGTCCGGGTCGCGCATCCCGATCAGGGCCTCGATCAACTCGGTCTGCCCGTTGCCCTCGACGCCGGCGATGCCGAGGACCTCGCCCTGGTGGATGGTGAAGTCGATGCCGGCGAGCACATCGCGGACGGTTCCGTCGGGGTCGGCGACCGTGAGCGCCAGCTCCTGGACGCGCAGCATCGGCACGTCGGTGACGGTGGACTCGCGGGTCTCCGGCGAAGGCAGCTCGCTGCCGACCATCAGCTCGGCGAGCTGCTTGGTCGAGGTGGACGCCGGGTCGGCGGTGCCCACGGTGGTGCCGCGGCGGATCACCGTGATCTCGTCGGCGACGGAGAGCACCTCGCCCAGCTTGTGCGAGATGAAGATGACCGTCAGTCCCTCGGCCTTGAGCTCGCGCAGGTTGGCGAAGAGGGCGTCGACCTCCTGCGGCACGAGGACCGCGGTCGGCTCGTCCAGGATGAGGATGCGGGCGCCCCGGTAGAGCACCTTGAGGATCTCCACGCGCTGCCGGTCGGCGACCCCGAGGTCCTCCACGAGCGCGTCGGGCCGGATGCCCAGGCCGTACGCGTCGGAGATCTCCTTGATCTTCTTCCGGGCGCCGGAGCCGATGCCGTACAGCTTCTCGCCACCCAGGACGACGTTCTCCAGGACGGTGAAGTTGTCGGCGAGCATGAAGTGCTGGTGCACCATGCCGATGCCCCGCTCGATGGCGTCGCCCGGATTGGAGAAGGAGACCTGCTCGCCGTTGATCGCGATGGTGCCCTCGTCCGGCTTCTGCATGCCGTAGAGGATCTTCATCAGGGTGGACTTGCCGGCACCGTTCTCACCGACGAGGGCGTGGACCGTGCCCGTGCCGATCGTGATGTCGATGTCGTGGTTGGCGACGACGCCGGGAAAGCGCTTGGTGATGCCGTGCAGTTCTACGGCAGGGGGACTGCTGGACGCGTTGATGACGCACTCTCCTTGGCCGGACAGGAGCGGGGGCGGAGGGGCGGGAGTGCGGGGCACTCCCCGGGGGGCGGGGGTGAAGTTATCGCGCCGGAGGGCTGTCTACACGCGTAGCGCTGCCGAATCGTGAAACACAGCTGCACGTCACGGCCCGGACGCGGGGTCCGGACCGGGTGGGGAGCACTGCGAGAGGCGGATCTACTTCGCATTCCTGCCGCAGGGCTGCGGTCCGTCCGGGGTGGACGGGCCCGCGGCCCTGCCCGTCCACCGGCCGGAACGCGGCGCGAGGGACGGACAGGGCCAGGGAAAACCAGCCGTACGGCAGGAGGTTCCGAGCTGCTTACGGAGCGGTCTTGACGGTGATCTTGCCGTCGATGATCTCCTGCTTCGCCTTGTCGACGGCCGCGATGACGTCGGTCATCTCGACGAACGCCGGGTTGGACATCGACAGGCCGACGCCGTCCTTGTCCAGGCCGTAGCGGATCTCACCGGTGGTCGGCTTGCCGTCCTGGACCGACTTGATCAGGTTGAACACCGAGTCCTCGACGTCCTTGGTGACCGAGGTCAGGATGGACTCCTTGTAGGCCGCGAGGCCCTTCTGCTTGTACTGGTCGGAGTCGACGCCGATGTTCCACTTGCCGGCCTTCGAGGCGGCCTCGATGGCACCGGAGCCGGCCAGGCCGGCGGCCGAGTAGATCACGTCGGCCTTCTTGTCGAGCTGACCCTGGGCGGCGGCCTTGCCGAGGTCGGGCTTGGAGAAGCCGTCGAAGTTCGGCGGCTGCGTCAGGTACTGCGGGAGAACCTTGACCGCGGGGTCGGTGTCCTTGGCGCCCTGGATGAAGCCCGCCTCGAACTTCTTGATCAGCGGGGTCTCGACACCGCCGATGAAGCCGATCGTCTTCGTCTTGGTGACCTTGGCGGCGGCGACGCCGGCGAGGTAGGAGCCCTGCTCCTCGTTGAAGACGATGTTGGCGATGTTGTCGCCGGACACCGAGGCGTCGTCGATGATGCCGAAGGTGGTCTTCGGGAACTTCGGCGCGACCTTCTTGATGGCGGGAGCGTAGGCGAAGCCGACGCCGATCACCGGGTTGTTGCCGGAGCGGGCCAGCTCGGTGAGACGCTGGACCTTGTCCGCGTCGCCCTCACCGTCGGAGGGCTCGGCCTCGCTGCCCTTGACGTCGAGTTCCTTCTCCGCCTTGGCGAGTCCGGCGTAGGCGGCGTCGTTGAACGACTGGTCGCCACGGCCGCCGATGTCGTACGCGATGGCGGCCTTGTCGCCGCCCGAGCCGGAATCGGCGTCCGAGGACGACTTTCCGCCACAGGCGGTGACGCTGAGTGCGAGCGCCGCGGACGCAATGCCCACGGTGGTGATCCTGGTGATCCGGCGCAAGGGAAGGCTCCTTCAAACCTGACCGAAGCGCCTCTTCCGGCGCTGGTTTCGCGGCGATCGTAACGCGCGTAGATGTCAGATAAGAGCACGTACGGAAGCCGTTATCGGATCGTCGTGAACAGAAGGCCCCCCGCCGGTCCACGAACGGCCCGCGAAGTCTGCGTCAACGCTCCGCTAACGGTTCCCGTCGAGCAGCGCCGAGGCGGTGAACAGTTCGACTCCTACGGTGATGGCCTCTTCGTCCACGTCGAAGTTGCCGCGGTGCAGGTCGAGCCCGCGCGTGTCACCCGGGGTCCGGACGCCGAGGCGGGCCATCGCGCCGGGCACCCGCTCCAGGTACCAGGAGAAGTCCTCGCCGCCCAGGCTCTGCTCGGTGTCCTCGATCGCGTACGACCCGCGGCGCTCGGTCATCGCGGCATCCAGCAGACCGATGCTCTCGGCGTCGTTCACCACGGGCGGCACGCCGCGCACGTAGTTGATGACCGTCTTGGCCCGATGCATTCCCGCCACTTCGTCCACGGCGGCGTGTACCAGATCGGCCGCGTCGCGCCAGGCGTCCAGGTTCAGGCAGCGGACGGTGCCGGACAGCTCGGCGTGTTGCGGAATGACGTTGGGGGCGAACCCCGTCTCCAGCCGCCCCCACGTCAGCGCGAGCCCGGCGCGGGCGTCGACCCGGCGGGCGAGCAGCGCGGGCACGTCGACGGCGATCCGGGCGGCGGCGGTGACCAGGTCGGTGGTCAGGTGCGGGCGGGCGGTGTGCCCGCCGGGCCCGTCGAGCGTGATCTCCAGGCGGTCGCAGGCGGAGGTGATGGCGCCGATCCGCAGCCCGATCCGTCCGACGTCGACCTTCGGGTCGCAGTGGACGCCGATGATCCGGCCGACGCCCTCCAGCACCCCGGACTCGATCGCGTCGACCGCTCCGCCGGGCAGGACCTCCTCGGCGGGCTGGAAGACCAGCCGCACGGCGTTGGGCAGCAGCCCCTCCCGGTCGAGCCCGGCGAGCACCAGCCCCGCCCCGAGCACGGCGGTGGTGTGCACGTCGTGCCCACAGGCGTGCGCCCGCTCGGGCACGGTGGACCGGTAGGGCACGCCCGCCTTGGTGTCCGGGATCGGCAGCGCGTCGATGTCCGCCCGCAGCGCCAGCATGGGCGTGACACCGTCCCACTCCCCCACGTCGCACACGAGCCCGGTCCCGACGGCGAGGACCCTCGGCTTCAGCCCGGCCTTCTCCAGCCGGTCCTTGATCGCCGCGGTGGTGCGGAACTCCTGGTTTCCCAGCTCGGGGTGCATGTGCAGATCCCGGCGGAAGGCGATCAGCTCGGAGCGGAGCTCGTCGGAGAGCCTGCCGGGCAGCTCACCTCCCCCGGGCCGGCCGGCCGGGTCGTGGGGGCGGGAGGCGCGGGACTTCAACTGGTTCACCTTACGAAGCGTAGGCCCCTTGGCCCCTCAACTGGCCATGGATCACCAAAACTTCAGCCGCTCAGGCGAACAAAATTCCCGGGAGGGTGTGTGACGGAGGGGGGTTGGGGGTATACCGGGTGCTTTCCACAGGCGGTGCGGGCCGGTGCGCGGGACGTTGACATCCGTGCGTCCGCCGGGCCGCGTCACTGAGCGCCGGCACGGGAGAACGCGGCCGAGGAGTGTGTTCGAAGGAGGGAACCGGCACCGGCATCGGCGGACGGCCCCCGCGATGTGTCCAGGCACACATGCACCACACCTCCCTCTTCTGTTCTTCACACCTACGATGAACGATCGTCGACAGGTGCGGCACGAACCCTGTACTCCACCCGTCGCCTACGTATCGACGCGTGCGGCGTGAGGCCCGGCGTCCGGGCCCCGGAGTGTGTGCTGTGTCGAAAGTGTCCCGTCGTGTCGCCCTCGGGACCATCGGGGTCGGAGCCATAGCGGTAGCCGGATACCAACTGCGCGGCGAGGCCGAATCCCTGCCGAAACGGCCGGCGGCCAGTACGGGGAAGAATCCCGTCGCCCGGGAGAACCGCTCCGCCGGAAGCCGGGATTGGCGTGTCGGGCAGGGTGGCACACGCCCCGCCGACGACAGAACGATGCAGATACAGGGGTACGCCTCGTCCACGTCGGTGAGCCGCGGCGAATCGATCGACTTTCACATATCGGCCCACCGCGCCCAGGAATGCACCGTGGCGGTCCACCGGGTGGGGCACTACGGCGGCGACGGCGCCCGGCATCTGCTGACCAGCGACCCGGTCCGGGTGGAACCCGGGAAGCGGCCGGTTCCCGATCCGGACACCGGGCTCATAGCCTGCGACTGGCCGGTCGCCTGGACCCTGGACGTCCCGGAAGCCTGGGTTTCGGGGATATACCTGGCCGTCTTCACCTCGGGCGAGGGTTTCCGCAGCTTCACCCCGTTCGTCGTACGCGACACCGAGCGCCGGTCCGACCTGCTGATGGTGCTGCCCTTCACCACGTACCAGGCGTACAACATCTGGCCCTTCGACGGCCGCACCGGCAAGAACCTGTACAAGGGCTACACCCCCGAGGGCGAGATCGGCGGGAACGACGAGCGGGCTTTCCGGGTCTCCTTCGACCGGCCGTACGTGAACACCGGAGCGCCGCGGTGGTTCGAGATGGACACCGCCACCGCTCGGTGGGCGGAAGAGGCCGGGTACGACATCACCTACGCGAGCAGTGTGGACCTGCACGAGGGGCGGATCGACCCGGGCGCGTACACGGCGGTCGTCTTCTCCGGGCACGACGAGTACTGGTCCAAGGAGATGCGCGACTGCGCCGAGGACGCGGTGGCGGCCGGCACCCACCTCGCCTTCCTCGCCTCGAACAACATCTACTTCCACATCCGCGTCGAGCCCTCGGCCGACGGCCGCGAGGGCCGGGTGGTGGCCTGCTACAAGGAGGCGTCGGACCCCGAAGCGGGGGAGGCGGGCCCCACCGTGCGCTGGCGCAAACTGGCCAAGAAGCGCCGGAAGGCCGAACAGGGCCTGCTCGGCGTGCAGTACAACGGCATCCTCGCCGAACCCGTGCCTCTCGTCGTCCGTGAGAGCGGCCACTGGTTCTGGAAGGGGACCGGGCTGCGGGACGGCGACGGCATCCCGGACCTGGTGGGGGTGGAAGCGGACGGATTCGACCCCTCGATGCCCCGCCCGGCCGGGAGCGAGCAGACGCTCCTGGCGGCCTCCCCGTACACCGACAGCTGGGGCCGCGGCCGTCGCGAGCACAACACCAGCCTGTGCGAGAACGCCGAGGGAACGCTCGTCTTCGTCGCGGGCACGTTCCACTGGCCGCTCGCGCTGAACGAACCCGACCACCTCAACCCGCAGGTCCGGCGGGCCACCCGGAACCTGGTGGAGAGGATGCTGGAGCCACGCCGCTGAGGGTTGTCCCGTAGTCCCTGGTGGATCGGCGCGCGGCGTCGGATGCGGTGCATCGCAAGGCGGAGGGGCGTCCGCGTACCGGATGTATGTGGATGTCCCGACAACGCGGCGAGGTGCCGTAGCCGTCGTCGCGCGCCCGCCAGGGATTGCGGGACAGCCCTGAGGGTTCCCGCCGATGCGGGAGCCCTACGCGTGGACCGTCGACGACAGCCGCTGCGCCCCCCGCGCCGTCTCCGTGACCCCGCTCAGGAAGCCCTGGGCCCTGGGTGAGGCGGTGGAGCGGAGCCACTGCGGGTCGATGTCGCAGACCGCGACGTTCACACCGGTGCCGGCCAGGGCCAGCGGGAGGGTGTGGACGACCGTGGAGGGGAAGCTGACGATCGTGCGGCCGATGGGGCCGCGGCGGGCGATGAGTTCCAGGGGGAGGTCCGGGCGGACGATCTCCAGGCCGGTGGCGGCTTCCAGGGCGTGGAGTTTGTCGGCGGACTCCCGGCGGTGGGCGAAGTAGCGGGTGGCTCCGTGGGTGCGGGCCAGGGCCGTGACCGCCTCCTGGTACGGGACGGGGTCGACGACGCCCGTCTCGACCAGGGAGGTGCCGACCAGGTCCGCGCCCTTGCCGATGCTGGGCGGGCCGAAGCGGGCGCGGGTCCAGGCGAAGGTGTTCGGGATGACCGCGATGCCGGGCGGAGCCTCGACCGGCATCGCGGTGAACACGTCGACCGTGTGGTTCGCCGTCGGGGTGAAGCGGCGGCGGGCCGTGGCGGTGACCGGGGCCAGGACCAGCTCGCGCGGTCCCGTGCGGCCCCGGCGGTGCCAGCGGGTGAGGCGCTCGCCCCGGGCCAGCTGGGCGACGAACTCCATGGTGGCCGTGCCGTCGTCGACCACCGTGAGGTGATCGGCGCGGACCATCGTCAGCAGGAGCTGCACATAGCGGGAGAACGGGTCGCCGATGACGATGTGGTCCGCGCGCCTGACCAGACCGGCCAGGGCGCGCAGGGCCTTCAGGGGCGCGCCGGACTCGCCGCGCGCCTCCTGCCAGCGGACGGTGATGCCCTCGTCGCGGGCCAGCTCCGCCATCCGGCGCAGCTGACCGCGCGACATCGGGTCGACCGGGGGGAGGACGACGACCGTGGTGGCGGCCGGATCGTCTCCCCCCTGGGTGTGAACCCACTCCAGGACGTTCAGGAGCTGGACCGGGCTCTCGACGAAGGCGAGGTTCACCGGTCGGCGCTCAGACCGCGACCGGCTCGGGGGCCGGCGTGTTCTCGGTCTCGGCGACGACGCCCGCGACGCGGCGGAGCTTCTTCATCGGGCCGAGCTCGGACTCGTACACCTTCTTGACGCCGTCGCCGAGCGACTGCTCGATGGTGCGGATGTCGCGGACCAGGCGGGTCAGGCCCTGCGGCTCGACGGAGGCGGCCTGGTCGGAGCCCCACATGGCGCGGTCCAGGGTGATGTGGCGCTCGACGAACGTGGCGCCGAGCGCGACGGCGGCCAGCGTGGTCTGGAGGCCGGTCTCGTGGCCGGAGTAGCCGATCGGGACGTTGGGGTACTCCTGCTGGAGGGTGTTGATGACCCGCAGGTTCAGCTCCTCGGCCTTCGCCGGGTACGTGGACGTGGCGTGGCAGAGCAGGATGTTGTCGCTGCCCAGGACCTCGACCGCGTGGCGGATCTGCTTCGGGGTCGACATGCCGGTGGAGAGGATGACCGTGCGGCCGGTGGCGCGCAGGGCGCGCAGCAGCTCGTCGTCGGTGAGGGAGGCGGAGGCCACCTTGTGGGCGGGGACGTCGAACTTCTCCAGGAAGGCGACGGCCTCGGTGTCCCACGGGGAGGCGAACCAGTCGATGCCGCGCTTGGCGCAGTGCTCGGCGATGGCGGTGTACTCGTCCTCGCCGAACTCGACGCGGTGGCGGTAGTCGATGTACGTCATCCGGCCCCAGGGGGTGTCGCGCTCGATGTCCCACTGGTCGCGCGGGGTGCAGATCTCCGGGGTGCGCTTCTGGAACTTGACGGCGTCGCAGCCGGCTTCGGCCGCGGCGTCGATCAGCGCGATGGCGTTGTCGAGTTCGCCGTTGTGGTTGATGCCGATCTCGCCCGTGATGTAGACGGGGTTGCCGGGGCCGGCGGTGCGGGTGCCGAAGGTGCGCAGGCGGGAGGTGCTCATGGTGGTGCTTCCTTACTTGGTGGGGACAGCGGGGGTGGAAGTGGTGGTGAGGGTGGGGCCGAGCAGCCAGGCCGCGATCTCGCGGATGGCGCCGTAGCCCCCGGGGGTGGTCGTGACGGCGCGCGCCGCGGCGCGTACCGAGTCGTGGGCGCTCGCGACGGCGACGGGCCAGCCGGCGAGGGAGAAGCAGGGCAGGTCGTTGACGTCGTTGCCGACGTAGAGGACCCGGTCGGGTGCGATGGACTGCTCGTCGCACCAGCGCTTGAGTGCCTCGTCCTTGCGGTCGATGCCGTGCAGCACGGGGATCTGGAGCTTGCGGGCCCTGGCGGCGACGACCGGGTTCTGCTCGGTGGAGAGGATCAGCAGAGGCACCCCGGCCTTGCGCAGCGCGGCGATGCCGAGCCCGTCGCCCCGGTGCACGGCGACCGTCTCGCGGCCGTCGGAGTCGATCATGACCCGGTCGTCGGTCTGGGTGCCGTCGAAGTCCAGGACGACCGCGTCCACGTCCGCGAGGGAGGGCAGCGGCGAGGGGTCCAGGAGCGGGGCGAGCGCGCGGGCGCGGGCCAGGTCGTGCGGGTCGTCGATCTCCAGCACCCGCGCCGGGTCGGTGGGCACGAGGGCGGTGTGGCCGAAGAAGCGGTGGCGGTGGGTACGGAAGCCCGCCGCGTCCATCGCGTAGGCGGCGCCGGTCTCCAGGTAGTCCTGGGGGCGGTCCTGGCGGCGGGGGCGCACGGACTTGTCGTGGTTGACGCCGTACGTTCCCTCCTCGACCGCGTGCCCGTCGCGCCAGACGAAGCCGTGGAACGGGGCGACCGTGACGGCCGTGTCCGCGCCCTCGTGGGCCACCGCCCTGGCGACTCCGTCGATGTCCTCGTGGGAGACGAACGGGCTGGTGCACTGGACGAGGAGGACCACGTCGACGCTCCGGGCGCGCTCGGCCTCGTAGACGTCCAGGGCGTGCAGCACGGCCGCCTCGCTGGTCGCCGTGTCGCCCGCGATGGCGGCGGGGCGCTCGACGCAGTGCAGCCGGTGGGCGGCCCCCAGGTCGGCGGCGGCGCTCCGGGCGGCCTCGGCGATCGTCCCGTCGTCGGTGGTGACGACGACGTCGGTGACCTCGGGGGCGCCGAGTGCGGCGCGGACGGCGCGGGCGACCAGGGGGATGCCGCCGACCTCGGCGAGGTTCTTGGCGGGGACGCCCTTGGATCCGCCGCGGGCGGGGATCACGGCGAGGACGGTCGGGGGCGGCTGCATCGCTGCTCCTGGGGTCGTGGAGGCTTCCGAGGTGGTGACCGCGGTTCGCCCGGTGGGTCGGTTCTCGGGTGCGGGGGCGGCTCCCCCGGCCGGCGTGGTCACAGGTCGCCCATCCGGCGGATCACGGGGGCGACGCGCTGGACGCCCTGGCGGTAGGCGCCGCGCGCGGCGTTGCGGACGGTTTCGCGCACCGCGCCCCGGACCCGCCCCGTCTCCTGCGGTGCGGCCGCGCCGGGCAGAGGCGTGCCGTCGGGGGCCAGGTGGTGGCGGCCGAGGATGCCGGGGAGGTAGCCGGGGGCGGTGGCCGGGGTGTAGTAGGGGGCGAGCGGCGGGAGCCGGGCGTCGTCCAGGAGGGCGGCGACCTTGGCGCGGGCCGTGTCGTAGGCGGTGCCGTAGGAGCCGTCGGCGGCGACGCCCTGGCCGGCCAGCCACTCCCCGTCGGGCCGGGGCCGCGTCCCTCCGTCGAGGCGGTCCCAGGAGGTGAGGAGCCCGGAGCCGACGAAGTGGTGGTTGCCGAGTGTCTCGCGGACGCCGAGGTCGGTGAGGACGGCGGTCGGGATCCGGCGGTGCAGGGACTCCAGCGCGGCCGTCGAGGAGACCGTGACCAGGAGGTCGGTGCGGTCCAGGACCTCGCCCATGTGCCCGTACACCAGGCGGAAGTTGGGCGGCAGGCCGCCGGGCAGCCGCTGCGCGAGCTTCTGGTAGGGCAGTTCCTCGATGTGCGTGGTGTGCTCGCCCGGCTTGGAGCGCAGCTTGAGCAGCACCTCGCGGCGCGGGTGCAGCCTGGCGTGCTCGACGAGCCTGCGCAGCAGGTAGGTGCGGTCGGCGCGGGAGGCCGGCACGGAGGGCTGGGCGGCGAACACCACGGTGTCGCGGCCCTCTTCGGGACGGTAGGGCGCTCCGCCGAGGAAGGGCAGGGCGGCCTCCGTGACGGCCGAGGCGTCGGCGCCCACTCCCTCGTACACGGCGCGGAAACGCTCGGCGTCATGGCGGGAGTTGGCGAGGACGACGTCCGCGCCGTGGCGGAGCAGGAGGCCGTCGGCGAGCTTCTCGTAGACGACGCCCACGTATCCGGTGACGACGACGGGCCGGCGCGGCAGGCCGAGGGCGGCGAGGCCGTGCAGCATGGCCTGGACGCCGCCGCCGACGAGGGCGAGGACGACGAGGTCGAAGCCCTCGTCGCGCACGGTGTGCAGGAACTCGACGGCGGTGACCTCGCGGACCCGCTCCGCGTCGATCCCGACCTCGCCGACCTCCGCGAGCTGGCGGGGGGTCGGGGTGGCCCGGCCGCGCAGCAGCAGCCCGTTGACCTCGACGGGCCGCGATTCCCGGCCGTCCGCCTCGGCGGTCAGACGGCGCGCGGTGAGCGCGCCCCATTTCCACCGGGTGTCGGAGTCGGCGAGGACGGCGACCCGCAGCGCCGGTCGGGGCACGGCGGGGGTTTCGGCCGGTTCGGCCTCATTGCTGGTACGTGGGGGCACGTCCTAGAAGTTAGGAAGGCATTTCGATGCGCGGCCCAACGTGGTGGCAACAGATGGTTAACAGCGAGCCGACGATTGGGGGACGGCCCCGAATGCGCGCCCAATTCCCGCTCCGGGAAGGGTGATTCACCTGAGAGTCGGGCGTTGTTCACCTGTCGGGCGCTTCGCGGAAAAGGAAAGGGCCGGTGCCGCACCTAACGTGATGCGCGTGGTTAAGCTCTCCGTCATCGTGCCGTTCTTCAACGTGCGGTCCTACGCGCCCGACACGCTCAGAAGTCTGCGGGCCAACGCCCGTGAGGACTTCGAGTTCCTTCTCGTCGACGACTGCTCGACCGACGGGACCCCCGGCCTGCTGCGCCGGGCCGCAGACGAGATCCCCGGGGCCGTACTGCTGCGGCACGAGGTGAACGGGGGGCTGGCGACCGCGCGCAACACCGGCCTGGACGCCGCTCGCGGCGAGTACATCGCCTTCCTGGACGGCGACGACTGGCTGGCCCCCGGGCACTACGAGCGGCTGGTGGCCGGGGCCGAGGCGCTGGGCTGCGACTTCGTGCGCACCGACCACGTCCAGGCGCACGGCAGTTCGCGGTCCGTACGCCGGGTTCCGCACGGGACGCACGGGGTGGTGGGCGATCCCCGGGCCGCGATCCTGCCCGCCCACCGCACCACGTCGGTGGACTACGCGTTCGCCTGGGCGGGCCTCTACCACCGGCGGCTGCTGGACCGGGGTCTGCTGCACTTCACCGACGGGCTGCGCACGGCCGAGGACCGGCCGTGGATCTGGCGTCTGCACCGGGAGGCGGAATCCTTCGCCACCCTGGGCCTGCTCAGCCATTTCTACCGGCGCGGGGTGGCCACCTCGCTGACCCAGATCGGTGATGTGCGCCAGCTCGACTTCCTGCGCGCCTATGACCAGGTGGTGGCCGAGACGGCCGCCGACCGCGACGCGGACACCTTGCTGCCGAAGGCCGTGCGCACCTACTGCGCGGTCATCGCCCACCATCTGGGCGACCTCGGGAAATTCGAGCCGGCCGTGGCCCGCGAACTGAAGTCGCGCGGCACGGCGGCCCTGGGACGCCTGCCGCAGCGGCTGCTGGACGAGGCTCTCGATTCCATGGACGTGACACGGGCGACCCGGGTGCGCAGGCTGCGCCGCCGTCCGGTCGCCGCGAAGGGGGCCTCGGCCGCATGACCACCCGGATCTTCCACGCCTCCACGCCCGACGCGACGCTGCTGCTCGCCGCGGCGGTCGACGCGGGGTGCTTCACCGGGCCCGGCCGCCGGATGCTGCTGCTGTCCCGGACAGGCCCGGCCCCGGAGGCCGTCGCCGACGTCTCGGAGACCGCGGGCTTCGAGCGGTTGCGCACCCGGTTCGACGAGGTCCTCTCGTGGAACGAGGCGATCTTCCCCTTCCATCCGGACGGCTGGCTGCCCCGGGCGGACGACGCCCCTCTGTGGGAGCGCCACTTCCGGCGCGCCTGGGGTCTCGGTGACGAGCGGCTGGAGCTCGTCGTGGACGCGCCGCACGCGGGCCCCGCGCGGGCTCTCGCCCAGGTCTTCGCCGGTGTCCCGGTCGATGTGTACGCCGAAGGACCCCGCGGCCTCGGCCCGACCGGGGAGAAGATCCCGCCGCTGACCGGGACCCGGGTGCGGCGGCTGCTGCACCCGGAGCTGGTCCCCGGGGTGCGCCCGCTGCTGCTGGGCGAGTACGGGGTGGAGCCGCAGACCGTGCCCGCCGAGGCGATCGGCAAGGTCGTCGCCGAACTCGCGGACGCGGCTGTGGCGTCGACCGGTGCGGAGCTGCCGTCCGTCGAGGCGCCCGCACTGCTGCTCGGGCAGGATCTCGCCGGGGCCGGGCTGATCCCGGCGGCCGAGGAGGCGGGGCTGCGGCTGGAGATGGTGCGCGGGGCCGCGGCCCTCGGCCACACCCGGCTGGTGTTCGCGCCCGATCCGTACACGCCCCGGCAGGACCCGGCCGCGCTGCTCGCCGAGGCGGGCCGGCTGGGCGTCGAGCTGACCGTGCTGGACACGCCGCTGCCGGTGACGGCCGATGTGCTGCTGCACCGGCTGCGGCCCGCCCTGGTCGTCGGCTGCACCTCGACCGCGCTGTTCGCCGCGGCCCGGTTCCACGGTCTCCCGGTGGCGACCGTCGGCACGGGGCTGCTCCTGGAGCGCCTGACCCCGTACGAGAACGCCGAGCGGATACCGGCGACGCTCGCCGACGCCCTGCTGCCGGAGCTGGCCGACGCGGACGCGGTGGCCCGGCAGCGGCCCGGCGCCGAGGCCGGGCTGGACGGCCTGCTCGCGGCCGTCGGCTTCGCGATGCGGCCGAAGGTGCGCCCCGATCTGCGTCCGGCCGCCGAGCGTTATCTGTCCGACCGGCTGGACGGCCGCACCTGGCGCTACTTCAAGCGCCGCCGGCTGGCCTCGCTGGCGCTTCCCGGAGTCGTGCCGGCCCGGCTGGCGTTCCTGCGCGGCAACCCGACCCTGCGCCGGGTGGCCCGGCGGGCACGGGCGCTGAGGAGCGGCGCGAGCTGAGAAGCGGCGCGAGCTGAGAAGCGGCGGGAGCTGAGAAGCGGCGGGAGCTGAGAAGCGGCGGGAGCCCGGGAGCCGAGGCCCCCGGGGAGCGGGCCCGGTGCACCCGGACCGGGCGCGGGGCCCGGGAGCCGCGAAGGCCGAGGCGCCCCGGCCCCCGGGCGGTACTCAGCCCAGCACCTTGCTCGCTCCCGCCCGGCCCCACACCATGGCCGCGCCGAACGACAGGGCCGTCGTGGCCGCGGTGACACCGACCACGAGCGCCGCGGCGGCCGGGCCGCTCAGGTCCGCCCGGACGAAGGCGTCGGTGAGGACGCCGAGCACGAGGACGTGCACGAGGTAGGCGCCGAACGACGCGTCGGCCAGCCGGGTCAGCGTGGGACGCAGCCGCTCCGGAACGCGCAGGCCGTGCAGGGAGACCAGGACGCCGCAGCTGAACAGGGCCACCAGGACGTGCGCGTACGGGATCGCGTAGTGCACCTCGTGCTGGTACGCGATCACCCCGGCCAGTCCGGCCGCGGCCAGCAGCAGCCAGGGGAGCCGTCGTCGGCCGAACGTGCCGGCCGGGGCGGCGAGCAGCAGCGCCCCGAGCACCGCGTAGATCAGCTGGTACGGGCCGAAGGCCCAGCCGAAGCGCGGCAGTTCGCGTCCGGTGGCCTCGGCCAGATCGCCGAAGAGCGACGGGGCGGACGCCAGGACCAGCAGGATCGCGCCGAGGCCCC
Source organism: Streptomyces sp. NPDC091649 (assembly GCF_044756785.1). Classification (NCBI taxonomy): domain Bacteria; kingdom Bacillati; phylum Actinomycetota; class Actinomycetes; order Kitasatosporales; family Streptomycetaceae; genus Streptomyces; species Streptomyces sp. NPDC091649. The sequence goes on from NZ_JBIVTR010000001.1 coordinate 941,722, forward strand.
ACGGCCGCTTGCCCGACCTGACCAGCACCACCAGGCCCAGGACCATGATCACGGGGAGGTAGGCGTACAGGTACCAGAGGTGGTAGGCGGGGCGGACCGACGCGAACAGGGAGTCCAGCGCCAGCTCGCCCACCGGGTCGTCGTTGGTTCCGCGCAGCCTGCCCCACGCGAGGTAGAGCGCCGTCCAGACGGCGAGGGGCACCACGATCCGCACGATGCGCCGCCGCAGCCGTGCGCCGTCCTTCGGCGGCGCCCCGACCAGGACCACCCAGCCTGCGATGGCGAAGAAGAGGGGCACGGCGAAGCGGCCGACGGAATCGGCGGTCAGCCCGGCCCAGTAGGTGCCCGGCCCCTGCGACGCCGTCCGGCCCACGGCGTTCACGAAGGCGGAGCCTGCGTGGAGGCCGATCACGCCGACGGAGCAGAGCAGCCGGATCAGGTCGATGTCGTAGCGGTGCTCGCGGACGGGACGGGGCGTCTCGGGGACCGTCGGCGCCGGGGCGGCGGCGGGGGGTGTGGTCGGCATGGTCCTCAGGGGGTGGGCGGGGCGCATGGAGGGCTTACGGGGCGGGACCGGCGCGTCACGCGCGGCCTTCGGCGGGACGGGGCGGGGCGGCTCACGCGTGGTTCCGGGGGCGGGCGGCACGGTCCCGGTCGGCGGCGGACCGGGGCGCGGGGACCACGTCCGTACCGCCGAACGGGTCGGGCAGGCCGGTCAGTTCACGGAGCCGCGCGAGGTTGTCCCGGGTCACCGACCACAGCAGGTCCTGCCGGTCCCGCACGTCGGCCACCGCCGCCGCGTGGTCCTCCAGCATCGCGCGGGCCCGCTCCGCGAGCCGGGCGCCGAGGGCTCGCTCGTGGACGGAAACGCCCCAGTCGGGCCGGTCGATGTCGGCGAGGAAGTAGGCCAGCTTGGGGTGCGAGACCAGGCTGATGACGGGGGTGCCGCAGCCGAAGGGGATCATCCCGGCGTGCCCGCGCATCCCGATCACCAGCCGGGTGCGCCGGTAGAGGTCCCGGATGGCGTCGTTGGAGAGCAGGTAGAGGGGTTCCACGGGGAGGGTGAGGCCGTGCTCCCGGCGGAGGTCGTCGACGAAGCGTTCGTCGGCGGGCATGTGGGCGGCGTAACGGACGTCCGCCGACGCGGACACGGCCCGGACCGCCGTGGCCATCTCCGCGAGGAAGTGCCCGTAGTCGTGGCCGAAGCGGAGCCCGGCCCGGTCGTACGCGCAGTTGATCAGCACGGTGTCCTCCCGCGCCGCCGGTTCGGCGAGGCGGGGGTCGAGGTGCCGGGCGACCGTGGTGGGGCAGGGCTGGTAGCGCACTTTCTCGCGGAGGGACGCGGGCAGCAGCTCCCGGACCCGGGCGACGGAGCCGTGGTTGCGCAGCCCGAAGAACGCGGACCGCTCGACCAGGGCCCGCAGGGAGGCCGCGAACCGCTCGCGGCGGTAGCGCTGGCCGTCGAAGACGTTGTAGCCGACGGCGAAGACCGCCAGGGGGGCGGTGATCCGGGCGAGGACGTCGTCGGGGATGTTCCACTGCCAGCCGCTGTTGCCGTTGGGCGCGGTGTCGGGGAGGAAGAGACCCCCGCCGCCCACGATGACCGCGCGCCGGGCGTTGAGGCGTTCGAGGGCGGCCTCGTCGACCAGCAGGTGCGCGTGCTGCTGGTGCCAGCTGCCGGGGCCGGTGTCGGCGGTGAAGCAGCTGCGGACCGCCTCGGGCAGCACCTTGTCGCCCGCGTTCTCCTCGCCGTCCGCGAACAGGGCCACGTGGGCGAGCTGTTCGCCGGGCGGGGTGCCGCCGGGGTTGTCTCCGACTGCGAGCATCTGGGACGTACGGGCGTACCAGGCGCGGCAGTTGGCGTCGGCCGGGTCGGTCTCCAGGCCCGCGAGCGCGTAGCCCCGGGCGTCCTCGGTCCGGCCCAGCAGCCAGGCCAGGCGGGCCAGTTGCCCGAAGGCGCGAGGAGCGAAGTCCGGCGATGCGGTCGCCAGCAGCAGGTGCGTCTCGGCCTCCTCGTACCGGGACAGCGCCATCAGGCAGACGCCCAGCGTCTCGTGGCAGCGCGGCAGGTCGGGGCGGCCCGCGACGGCCTCGCCGAGCAGGGCGACGGCCAGGTCGTGATGGCCGCGCCCCCGGTGGATCTCGGCGAGCTGCCGGACCAGGTCGATCGGCGGCCGGGTCCGTGCGGGGAACGGGAGCGCGAGGTGCAGCAGCAGGTCGGGGTGCCTGGCGCCGGGGAGGGCGAGGTAGGCGGCCCGGAACGCCTCGTCGTCCAGGTCGAAGCGGTCCCTGGCGGCGTGGGCGGGCGCGAGGCCGGTACGGGCCGCGGGGACGCCGGCGAAGTTCAGGACGACGACGTCCTCGGGAACCGGCAGGTCGTCGTGGAGCCGCCGCGCCCGGAAATCGTCACGGGAGGCCAGGGGTACGAGGAGGTCTTCCGCAAGGTCCTTCGCGGCGGACGGCACCGGGCCGAGGTCCTGGCGCTGGATCACCAGCAGCCCGTCGTCGGGGACGCCGCCGCGCGGGTCCGGAACGCCGTCGGGCCCGGGGCGCGGCACGGCGGCCACGCCCGTACGGAGTCTCAGCAGGGCGTCGAGCCGCCCGAGGACGACCATGGCGGGGGTGAGGGCGAGCACCGTGTCGTACCCGTCGAGGCCGAACACGTCGTCGCGCCCGCCGGCCGTGCGCGGGACCAGCCGGGGGTGCAGGCGGCGGGCGGCGTCGAAGGCGGCGTCCGGCAGGCCGGGGTGCAGGACGACGACGTCCTCGCAGAGGGCCGGGTTGCTCAGCGCGAGGCTGCGCAGGAGGGTCCCGACTCCGGGCAGGTCGTCCGCGCCGGCGACGTGCACGGCGAAGGCGATCCGGCGCTTCCCGGTTACGGCGCGGCGGTCGTCGGCGGATGCGGCCGTCGCGGCGGTGCCGGTGGCGGACTCGCCCGCCGCTGCGGACTCGGCCGCCGTCACGGAGCCGGCCGCCGTCACGGAACGGGCCGCCGCCGCGGATTCGGTCGTCGTCATCTCAGGCTGATCCTCACTGCGGCGTCGTCCGTGTTCCCGGTCCGCGCCCCGATCCACTCCCGCTCGCCCGGGGACAGGGCCGCAGGTCCTTCGAACCCGATGAGGTCCACCCGGGCGGGGGTGCCCAGGAAGTCGAGAAGCCGCAGCACGGTGTAGGCGGTGCTCGCGGGTCCCGCGCCGCCGGCGGCCTCCTCGCCGAGCAGCGCCGGATCGTGCAGCGGGCGGCGCAGCGAGGCGTCGCCGACGCGGTCCTGCGCGCCCGGGACGAGCCGGCTGCGCAGAGCGAGCCGCCACTGCGGGAGCGGGTCTCCGAAGACCAGCCGGACCCCCGCCCGCCGGTCCCAGCGGGGGCCCTTCCAGGGGGCGTCGCCGCGCAGGGTGCAGGCGTGCAGATCGGTGCGGGCGGCGGGGGCGGTGTGGTGCGCCTCGTCACAGCGCACGACGAGGTCGTAGCCCTCGATCAGGGCGGCCAGCGGGCTGCCGGGCCGCCGCTCCTGCTCGGCGGTGCGCGGAGTGTCGGCGACCAGGCACACCGTCCGGCCCGCGACGAGCCGGCGCAGACCGGGTACCCCGATGGGCTCGGCGCCGCCCAGCAGCGGGTCGGCCATCGGATCGCGGTCCGACAGGCGACGGTGCTCGGCGTAGAGGGCGGCGAGGCGGCGCACCGCCGGGTCGGCGGTGCCCCGTTCGGCGGTAAGGAGCCGGACGAGGTCGGTGAAGGCCGCGCGGGCCTCGGCGGCGGGCAGGTGGCGCGACAGCCGGGCCGCAGCGCCGGACGCCTCCGTGCCGGCCCCCGCCCGGAACAGCGCCAGCGCCTCGTCGATGCGGTCCCCGGCGGCGCGGAGGGTGGCGATCCGGCGTTCGACGTCCCGTGAGGCGGCGATGTTCCGCTGGAGCGCGAGATGGCGTTCGTACGCCGTGATCGCCTCCTCGCCCCGGCCGAGCGCGTCCAGGGCGTTGCCGCGCAGCCGCCAGGCGCCCTTGGACCGGGTGCGCAGGGCGGTCGCCTCCTCGGCGAGGGCCAGGGCGAGGCGGGCCTCCGCGTCGCCCCCGCTGTCCAGGGCCTGCTGCCCGGTCCGCAGCAGCGCGTCGAACGCGTCGGCTCCCGGGGTGGAGCACGCGGTGGTCAGGGTGCCGATCGACGCGATGAGCCGGGTGCGGCGGGCGTCGGTGAGGGGGCCGGAGGCGGCGAGGGCGGCGAGGTGGTCGCCGCAGAGCCGCAGGGCGGGCAGGAGCGCCGGGTCCGGGCCGCCGCCGGGGCGCCCCGGGGCCGGCGTCCCCGGTCGTCCCGCTATCGCACGTACTGACGTGAGCAGCCCGGTGAGGGTCTGGCCCATGCTCGTTCCGCCGTTCTGTGAGTCGGCCGCCGGCCGGGGTCCGCGCCCCGGCCCCGGGTCAGAGGCCCAGGGTGCTGCGGGTGCGCCGTACGGTGCGGCGCAGCCGGACCGCGGCTCCCCGGGGGCCGCCGCCGGGCAGGGTGAGGCTCTGCAGGCGGCGGCGCTTGAAGTAGTGCTGGGTGCTGTTGTCGAGCCGCTCCCGCAGCCACTCCTCGGCTTCGGGCCGCAGCCCGGGGTGGAGCTTGGCCTGCATGCAGTAGCCGACGGTCCGCACCAGCGGGGCGAGGGTGTCCGGCGCGGTGCGCGGCAGGAGGGGGACTGCTCCGGCACCGTGCGCGTCCAGGTCGGGCACGAGGTGGTCGGTGATCGTCAGCGGGATGCGGTTGCTGTTCTCGTACGGGGTGATGCGGTCGAGGACCAGGCGGGTGCCGACGCGGGCGACGGGGATGCCGTAGTAGGCGGCGGCGGTGAACATCGCGGTGGAGAAGCAGCCGACGACCAGGGTGGGCGCGCACCGCTCGTACAGCGTCTCGGCGAGCAGCGGACCGTCCAGGGTGGTGAGCCGTACGCCGGCGTCGGCGGCGGCCTCGTCCAGAGCGCGGGAGTAGCTGGCCGGGGCGGTGGGGTGCGGCTTGAAGAGGATGGAGGTGTGCCCGGCCCGGGCGGCTCCGCGGAGCATCCGGATGTGCAGCTCCTCTTCCTCCTCCTGCGTGAGGATCGAGAGCGCGGCGAGGTACTGGCCGAGCAGCATCGCGGTGGGGGCGGCGGCTTCGGCGGCGGCGAGGCCCTTGTCCCCGTCGGCCGCGGCGGCGATCTCGGAGAGGACGGCGCGGAAGGCGTCGTCGGGGACCAGCTCGGGCTCGACGCCGGCCTCGGCGAGGAGGAGCGGGCGCAGACCGGTGACCAGGTCCAGGTGGAGAACGCGCCGGATGCGGCAGGCGATGGACTGGGGCAGCCGGTTGCGGGTGGGGCCGTAGCTCATCAGGCCGTCGGCGTAGACGTGCACGGCGCTCTCGGAGAAGATCGCGGCCAGCGCGCGGGCCGGGTTGACCTGGATGGACTCCACGGCCAGGTCGACGGGGGCCTCGGGGGCGATGTCCCAGGCCAGGCGGAAGGCCCGCTGCCACAGGACCGTCTCCTCGGAGCGGGGGCCCCAGCCGCTGGGGTGGTGCGGGCTGATCGCCTCGTTCCAGTCGACGACGGCGTCGAAGCGGGCGGCGAGGGAGCCGTAGCCGCGCATCTCCTCCAGCCGCAGGGCCGTCTCGGGTACGGCCGCGTTGTTGGAGACCAGCAGGATGCGGTGGCTGTCGGTGGCCCGGCCGAACTGTCCGGCGTCGAGCGCGGCGGCGAGGGTGGCCGCCCCGTACAGGGTGGATACCTGGAAGATCTGGGTGCGCACGGGCATGGGTCAGGCGGCCTTCTGCTTGGTGCGCAGGCGGCTGAGCAGCGTGCCGCGCTTGTCGTCGATCATCGTCAGGGTGCGGTCGAGCACGTCCTGCGGCATCCGGTGCAGTGCGGCGGCCGACTCGGCGCGCAGCCGCCGGGCGGTGGCGGGCTCGTAGGCGTCGGCCTTCTCGTTGTGGAAGGCGATCATCGCGCAGTAGGTGCGGACGGCCTTCGGCAGCAGGGTGGCGGCGTCCCGGTCCGCGCGCAGCTGGTCGAGCAGTGCGTCGTAGGCGGGGAAGAAGTCGAGCTGGCGGGCGTCCTTGATCTGGGTCAGGGAGGTGGCGACCCCGCGCCGGTAGAAGATGCCGTACAGCCCGAGCGCCGCGTAGGTGCGGGCGCGCAGATGCAGCTGCCAGATCCACAGCCGGTCCTCGGCGGTGCGCAGTTCGGTGGCGAAGCGCTGGGCGCCGTCCGCGAAGAGCCGCCGGTGGTAGATGCCGGCCCAGACGAACGGGTAGTCGACCATGGTCTCCCGCTCGGGCACCCCTATCCCCTCGCGGGGGTCGAGCAGGGTGTCCCGGAGGGGGGCGGGCGCGCGTCGCACGACGCGGGTGGTGCCGGTGGACTGGACGTGGTCGGTGCGGGCGAAGTCGCAGTCGAGGTCCTGGGCGGCGCGCACCAGCCGGTCCAGGTGGCCGGGGGCGTACCAGTCGTCGCCGTCGAGGAAGGTGAGGTAGTCGCCTTCGGCGGCGTCGATGCCGCTGTTGCGGGCGGCCGCGATGCCGACGTTCGTACCGTGCCTGATCACCCGGGCGCGCGGCAGCCGCTCGGCCCAGTGGTCGACGATGTCCTGCGTGCCGTCGGTGGAAGCGTCATCGACCAGCAGGAACTCGATGCCGGGGTCCGCGTTGCGGACCAGGCTGCCCAGCGTGGTCGGAGCGTAGGCCGCGACATTGTGGAACGGTACGACAACGGACAGTTTCGGCACGCGTGCCCTCGCCTTCGATCATGGTCCCGACAACGTAGGGCGACGGCGGAAGGATCGGGTGACGCCCGCCACGACAGCGGGTGAACTCTGCGCGTCCGCCGGGTGACCGGGCTCGCGCGCTGCTACACGCTGCTGATCGAAAGCTTGGCCGCGAAACCGAGGAAGAGGACGCCGGCCGCCGAGGTGGCCCCCGCCGAGAGCCGCTTACGACGGCGGAACGCGGCGGCCAGGCGGGTGCCGCCGAAGATCAGCACCGAGAGATACGCGAAGCTGGCGAGCTGGAGCAGCGTGCCCAGCACCAGGAACGACAGTGCGGGGTAGGCGTAGGCGGGGTCGACGAACTGGACGAAGAAGGAGATCAGGAACAGGATCGCCTTCGGGTTGACCAGGCTGACCGCCAGCGCCCGGCGGTAGGGCCTCTCCGCGGAGGCCGTCGCCCCGGGAGCCTCGGCCGTCTCGACCATCTCGGCGGTACGCCGGTGCCGCTCGCGCCACAGGGACGCGGCCGCCCGCAGCATCCCGATCGCCATCCAGGTCAGATAGCCCGCGCCCGCGTACTTGACGATCGCGAAGAGCAGGGGCGTGGTCTGGAGCAGGGAAGCCGCGCCGAGCGCGGAGAGCGTCATCAGGACGGCGTCCCCGGTCCAGACGCCCGCGGCGGCCGTATAGCCGGTGCGCACGCCACGTCGGGCGGCGACGGAGAGCACGTACAGCGAGTTCGGCCCCGGCAGGAGAACGATCAGTGCCAGACCGGCGAGATACGTCGGAAGATCGGTGACACCCAGCATGAACGGAGTCTCGCACGTCCGTGCGGGTCGCCGACTCGGTGCGGGCCCTCGCCGGGGGCTGCACCGGGCGCCACCGGCCGCCCCCGCCGCGCGCGAAGGGGCGGGGGGCCCGGCGGGCGGACCGGCCGGATCCGTCGGGTGGCCCTCCGGGGGGGCTGGACGCGCGGCGGGGGTCCGACGGAGGATTCGGTGACCGGGCCGGACGGGATTCCGTACAGGAGGCGCCGGGGGCCGACGGGGTGAGCCAGGGGGGACCGCATCATGGCGGACACGAACAGCGGGTGGGACGGCCGGGGGACGGGGAGAGCGACGGGCGCGGGCGGGACGCGAGCGGCGGGAGCGAACGGTGGAGCCCTACCGGCACGACCGGCACTGCCCTCGGCCCGGACTCCGCTTCAGGCTCCGGCCCCGGCGCGCGCTTCAGTCCCCGTTCCGGCTCCCGTTCGGGCTCCGGCGCGCGCCTCGGTCCCGCCGCCGGCTCCGGCGCGCTCCTCAGTCCGGGCTCCGGCGCCGGCCGCGGGGCGGGAGGCGAGGCCCCAGGGGCGTCGTGTCGCCGCCGTGTCCCTCGTCGCGCTGGCCGCCCTCGCGACAGGATGCGAGCCCGGGACCGCCGAGGGGGCGCAGGACGCGCCGCCGCCGGTGCGGGCCACGCGGGCCGCCGCGCCGACCGCCTCTCCCCCACCTTCTTCCTCTCCTTCCGCCGCCCCCGCGACGGAGGACGCGAAGCCACGCACCGCGCCGCCTTCCGCTCCATCGGCCTCCACCGCCGCCCCGGCCCCGAGCACCGCCCGGCCGGCCCCGGAGCCGAGCGCCCCGCCTCCGCCGCGCGTCCTGATGCGGATCGGGTCCGAGAGCGACCGGGTGCGGGAGCTCCAGGCCCGGCTCCGGCAGATCGGCCACTTCGGGCGTACCCCCACCGGCTACTACGGCACCGTCACCGCCGACGCCGTACGGTCCTTTCAGGCCAAGCGGAAGCTGGCGGTCACCGGAAGCACCGACGCGGTCACCTGGCAGCGGCTGCTGGCCATGACCCGGGTGCCGACCGCCACCGAGCTGGACCCGCCGACCGAGCGGCCGGTGGCGGCGCCGGACGAACGCTGTATGACGGGCCGGGTCCTGTGCATCAGCAAGAAGAGCCGGACCCTGGCATGGATGATCGACGGCCGGGTCGTCTCCGCGATGGACGTGCGCTTCGGCTCGGAGTACACACCCACCCGCGAGGGCGTTTTCCCGGTGTTCTGGAAGTCCCGGGACCATGTGTCCACGCTCTACGACACCCCGATGCCGTACGCCCTGTTCTTCAGCGGCGGCCAGGCGGTGCACTACTCCGCCGACTTCGCGGCCAACGGCTACGGCGGCGCGTCGCACGGCTGCGTCAACGTACGGGACAAGAAGAAGGTCGCGGCGCTGTTCGACCAGGTGAAGAACGGCGACAAGGTCGTCGTCTACTGGTGATCCGGTGACAGGACCCGCCGCCGGCAGCCCGCTGCCGGTGGCCCTTCACGGTTGGTCCGCCGCCGGCAGTCCGCTGTCCGTGGTCCCGTGGCCCGCCGCGGTCGGTCCGCTGCCGGTCGTCCGGCGCTCGGCCGGAGGAGAGGAGAGGGCGCGGGCGGGACCGGGGGAACGAGTCCCGCCCGCGCCGATGCGCTGGAGCCGAAGGTACGGGGGGAACCCCGGCTCGTCGCGCGGCCGATGACCAGTCGGCTCACTCTGTACAGCGCCCGGCTTCCGAAAAACGTCACACCTGGCCGTCCGGGACGCCCGCCCGCCCCCGGAACCACAGGTCAGCGCGTGAGCGCGGAGGCCGCGCCGGTGCTGTTCGTGAGCGGCGGGGCCTCGGTGTCCGCCGTGGCATCCGTCCTCGTCTCCGTCCCCCCGGTCGCCGGAGCCGCGACGGAGCGCGGCGCGGGCCGGAAGGAGACGTGCGGCCGCGAGCCGCCGTCGCCCGGCCTGTTCTCGCCACCGCCGTCCTCGTCGTCCCGGCCGCTGCCGTTCCCGCCGTTCCCGCCGGAGCCGCCGGGGCCGCCGTTTCCACCGGAGCCGCCGTTTCCGTCGCCCCCGTCGAGGACGCGGTCGCAGAAGTTCTCCAGGTTCCTCTCGCCCTTCGCGACCCGGATCAGAAGGCGTCGGCTCCGGTCGTCCAGAGTGCCGCCGCGGAAGTCCTTGCACGCCTCGACGGACTTCCCGTACCAGTCCCCGGCCGCCGTGTCGTCGCCGGAGCCACCGGGCCGGTCGTCGTAGCCGTCGCCGGCCCCGGCCGTCTCCTGGGGGCCGTCGCCGCCCGGAGCGTCGGGGCGCCCCGGGCGGTCCTCGCCGGCCTCACGGCCGGTGTCGCCGGTTCGCGCGCCGTCGGACTCCTCGGGCCTCTCGGATTCCCGGGTCGCGGGCCCGGAGGACGCCGCCTCGGGCTCGCCGGCCGCCGACGGGTCCGCCGGGGACGAGGGATCGCCGGCGGACCCGTCGGTCGTCAGCGGACCGGGGGTCGCGGCAGCCGATACGGACGCGGCCGGTGCGGGCGGGCCCAGCTCGCCGAAGGCCCCGGTGAACACACCCGTACCGGCGGCGACCGCCACCCCGCCGAGCGCACAGCCCGCGAGCGAGGCGACCAGGCCGAAGCGGACCGGCCGGCTCCAGCGCGGGCGGCGGGCCGGGCTCTCGGGGGCGGAGCCGATACGCACGGCGTGCGCCGTGCCGGGCCGGCCGGCACCGGCGAGCCGGTCCGCGCCGCTGCCGTGGCCGGCCTGCCGGAACGCGGCGAGGACCGCGCCCTCACCGGGGAGTTCACCCGCCGGGGGCCGCGGAACATCGCGGACCGTGCCGAGTGCTTCCGCGAGCCGGAAGGCGTCCGTGCGGGCCTGGTCGCCGACGGGGTCGACAGGTTCGCCGCGGAGCAGTTTCTCCGCCGCGTCCTCATCAAGCCACTCGTAGTGCTCGTCGGCCATCACATGTCCTTCTGCGTCCACGGTCGCGAATGCGTCACACCGGGAACGACCCCGGCGGGCGCTGCCGGACCGCCCCGGCCGGGGCGCTGCGCGGGCACGGCACGGAGGCTCGCGCCGCCGCACGCCTCCGGACCCGCGTCACCGTCGGCGCCCTGCGCCGGGGCCTGTGCCGGGCCCCGTGCCGAGGCCGGGCCCGGGTTCACGGCCGGGATCGCCGCCGGGCCCGCAACCGGGGCCGGGATCGGGGCCGGGATCGGGATCGGGGCCGGGATCGGGCTTTGGAGCGCCGCCGGGTTCGGGCCCGGGACGGAAACCGATTCCGGGGCCGAAGTGGCACCCGGGAGGGAGCCGCCCTCGGGCCGGTCCACCGCGTGCTGCTCCGCGCCGAGGAGCTCGGCCAGCCGCTTGAGGCCGCGGTGAGCGGCGGTGCGCACGGCGCCGGGCCGCTTGCCCAGGGTCTGCGCGGCGCTCTTCGCGTCCAGCCCGACGACGACCCGGAGCACGACGGCCTCGGCCTGGTCCTGCGGCAACTGGGCGATGAGGGACATGGTGCGGCCGGTGTCCAGCGCCTCGATGGCGTCCTGTGCCGTGTCGGACGCGGCGGGGCGCGCGGTCAGCTCGGTCTCGTCGCCGCCGATCGCGGGGCGGCGGCTGCGCATCCGCAGATGGTCCAGCGAGCGGTTGCGCGCGATCCGGGCGGTCCAGCCCCGGAAACGGTCGGCGTCACCGCTGAAGCGGCCGAGGTCACGGGCTATCTGCAGCCATGCCTCGGACGCCACGTCCTCGGCGTCCGGCTCCCCGACCAGTGTCCGTATGTAGCCCAACAGCCGTGGCTGCACGGCGCGGTACACAGCACGGAAGGCGTCTTCGTCCCCGTCCTGTGCCGCGAGCACCGCGGCGGTCAGCTCCGCGTCGTCCCCCAGCACTCCCTCAACCCGCCCTGCTGTCCTCAATCGCAGCTGGTCAACTGCTGCGCAACCCTGCGCGAACCAGCACGCTACGTGCTCGGCGGGGGCCGCGTCCATGACTTGTACAACCCGCAACAATGCGTCGGCCACACTCCGGTGTGACACAAAACGCAGTCATGGCGCTGAGATGAGTACGGGGTCGTGCTGCGGCCCCGTGGAAGACGGCCGGGGCCTCTCCTGTGGGGGGTGGCGGCCCCGGTCGTCGCTCCAGCATGTGGCCCTCTGGCCAGGCACTTTCCACGCCGCCTGAAAGCCCTCGTGACCAACGGCGTGACCAACGCCAGCGAGTTCGTCCCGGGTGGGTGCCTCCTTGGGCGCCAGACACCCCCGAGACCAACACTTTCCAGTGCTCACCCAACCTGCCCGGGCTCACACGCCGCGCGATCCCGGGACGAGCTTCCGGCACCTTCCACTCGGCGCTCGGCGGCGGACGGGCAAGCCGTGCGTCAGCCCCGGCCGCGGGCCCGTCGTGACATCACGGCGCGCAGGATCCGGCGGCCCTCCGTGGACAGGTCCAGCGCCTTGCGGAGTCCGGCGCCGCTGCCCGCCGTGCCGGCCGTCTCCGCGAGGATCTCCAGGATGCGGACCTGCCGTTCCAGCTCCCCCGCGACGAGCGGGCCCACGGCGGCCGGTTCACCGCCGCGGGCCGCCTTGAGCAGGTGCTCGTCGTCGGGCGGCGCGTCCCCGTCCGGGGCGTCGAACCGCCCGTGGATGCGGAGCGCGACCAGCGAGCAGGCGTCGGCCCATTCCCGCAGCGGTACGGCGGCGAAGTCGGAGGGGGCGGCGCCGAGCATGGCCCGCACGAGTGCGGCCGGGCCGTCGGTGACGGACGCGTGCTCCATCGCCGTCCGTACCGCCGCGAGCCGATTGGCCCAATCCCGCCCCTCCTCACAGCTCGCCCAGAGCGGGCGCAGGGGCTCCGCGTCGGGCCCCGCGAGCAGCGGCAGGCACCGGTCCAAGCAGGCCAGCGCCGCGGCGGACAGGGCCCGCTCGTCGGCTCGTCTCATCAGTTCCAGCAGACTCATCGGCGTCTCCCTCGGTCTACCGGGTACTGCGCCGAATGGCTGAAAAGCGTCACTGTGGAGTGGTCGTGGCTCCGAGGGAACCCCGGCCGGCCGGGGCGGGCCGGTCCCCGGGCCCGGGGACGGGGGCCATGAGGCCGCCGGGCAGCGGCGGCCGGGTGCCCGAGCAGAAGGTGCACAGGCCGTCGTCGGTCACGGCCGTTCTGATGCGGCAACGGGTACAGAGCATGAGGTGGTTCCCCCGGGGCGCGGTGTCGATGGGTGGCCCGCGTCCCTCCCCAGGAGCGCTCGGCCGGCGGACGGCAGCCCGTGGACAGCGGTGCTGTCCACGGGCTCACGCACGGCCGGAGCACGCCCCGGGCGTCACCCGGCGCTGCCGGTCCGCTCCGCCAGTTCCTTGAACCGCGCCCAGCTCAGCGCCGGTTTCCTCGGGTCCCACAGCTTCTGCGAGGTCGCCACCAGCGGCATCCTGATGCCGTCCGCCACCTGCTGCGTGGTCTGCGCGTTCGGCAGGTCGCCCCAGACGGCGAACCGGCCGCCGAGGATCTGCGGCGAGTACTTCTCGGCCACGGGTTCGGTGCCGCGCAGGACCAGCGGAGTCCACTGCTCGTAGATCCGCTCTCCGGTCGGGTAGACGAATTCGTTGGGCTCGCCGAGTACGTAGTAGAGGAACTCGTCGTTGAGGTTCAGCACCTGGTAGCCCGCGGCGAGGTATTCCTGCGGCGGGCGGGCGCCGATCTCCTTGCCGGTCCAGTACTCGATCTCGATGTTCTCGTCGGCCTTGATGTCGGTGCCCCGGAAGAGCCCGTCGTTCCATGCCTTGGGGGTCCTGCCCTTGGGCACGACGACGTCCGCCCGGTCGTTCAGCCAGCCGGTGGCCAGGTCCTCGATCGTGGCGCCGGCGCCGTACTTCTCCTCCGCCGCGCGCTTGAGCTGCGGGTAGGAGGCGGCCGGGTCCCGGACCGTCAGCGCCTGGTACTCGTCGGCGCCGAGGTGCCAGTACCTCCCCGGGAAGAGGTCGGTGTACTCGTCGAGGAGTTCGTCGATGAGCTTGGCCGCGCCCGGCCGGGAGATGTCGATGGACCCCTTCGACGGGACGCCCGCGGTGTTGCGCAGCTGGAGGTCCGGGTGGGCGTCCAGCACCGCGCCGAGGTGTCCGGGCGAGTCGATCTCGGGGACGACCTCGATGTGCCGGCTGTTGGCGAGCCCGACGATGCGGCGCACCTCGTCCTGGGTGAGGGCTTCGTCGGAGACCACCTCGGGGTGGCTCTTCGACTCGATCCGGAACGCCTGGTCGTCGGAGAAGTGCAGGCCGAGCTGGTTGAGCTTGAGGTCGCCCATCTCACGTATGCGGTCCTCTATCCACTCCGCGCTGTAGTGCTTGCGCGCGATGTCGAGGTTGAGCCCGCGCTGCGGCCGGTCCGGCCGGTCGTTGACGACGCCCTCGGGCACGGTCCGGTCCGCCTTGAGCGACTGCTTCAGGGTGCGGGTGCCGTAGAAGACGCCCGACTCGTCGGGTCCGGTGATCTTCACCTTCCGGTCGCGGACGGTGAGGGTGTACGACTCGGTGGGGCCCGCGTCCTTGGCGCCGAGCGCCAGCTCGACGTCTCCCGTGCGGGCCGGCTCGGCGCCCCGGTAGCGGATCTTCAGTTCCTTGGCGAGCAGCTGGGCCTCGTCGGCGAGCACCTGGCTGCCCCTGGCGATGACGACCGAGCTGTCCTTGCCGGGCTGCCAGCCCGGTCCGCGGGCCGCGGTGTGCTCGCGTACCGCGGGGATCGCGCTCGGCGTGCTGGACATCGGATAGCTGCGGGACGGCGACGGGGCGGCGGCCTCGGCGGAGGTTCCGGAGGGCGACGCCGTGTCGCCGGACGAGCCGCTGCCGGATCCTTCCGGCCAGACGACGACGGTGAGGGCGACGGCGGCTGCGGCCGTGACAGCCGCGCCGGCGACAAGGGCACCACGCGTGGGCGACATCGGGCAGATTCCTCCATTGAGGGGGCAAAGTCGGGTGAAACGAGTGAAGAACGAACGGAACGGGTGAAGATGATGCAAGATTGGCATTTTTGCCGCGGCCTCGCCCATCGAGGGCTCCGGGGGGCGACCAGAACCCCGGCCGCCGCAGGTCAGACGCCCCTCACGCGTGCCGAAACTCTCTCGTTCGGGTGATTTTTCCTCGATCGGCCGGACGGCTGCCGACCGATCTCGCTAACGTTGGGGCACATTTGTCCCTCCCTTCACTCTCACCTCGCGGAACTCACTCCCGCTCCGGGCAACCTCGTCGCGCCGGGGCCTGTCTTCCAGGAGCAGAGGGTCCTGTTCCGGGCCACAGAGTCATGGATGTCGTTGATGTCGCTGATGTCGTTGACGTCGTTGATACGAGGAGTTCACGCTGTCCAGGTCCAGCGAATCCCCCGCCGGCCTGCCGAAGCGATCCGCCCCGGCCGGCCGGTCGGCCGTGCCCGCGCAGCCGCGCCACCCGGCCCCGGCCGACGGTCCGGGAGCGCTCGCCGGCGCGTCTCCGGTTGATCATGCCGTCGGCCTGGTCCATTTCAACAATCTCCCCTTCGCCGCCGCCGAGGCGGCCTTCCTGGAGTGCTGCGGCAGTCTCCGCTGGGCCCACCGGATGGCCGCCCACCGCCCCTACCCGGATCTCGGCTCCCTACTGGCCGCCTCCGACGAGGCGGGCTACGACCTCGCGCCCGGGGACATCGCGGAGGCCCTGGCCTCGGAGCCCGCCCCCTGCCTGCACCACGACGCTCCCCGCGCCGCCCACCTGGCACTGCGGGCCGCGCACGCGGCGTACGAGAGCAGGTTCGGCCACGCCTTCGTGATCTGCCTGGACGCCTTCGGGCCCTCCCAGCACGTCGACCAGGTGCTGGCCGGGATCCGGGTCCGGCTGACGCACGATCCGGACGAGGAGCGGGCGGTGACCGCCGAGGAACTGCGGCGACTCGCCCGGAGCCGGATCGTCGGACTCCTGGCCTCGGACCCCCGGCGGCAAGCCGCTCCCTAGCCCGTACGTGCCTCTTTGATTGCCACTTTGATCACACCAGAGGCCCCGGCGCGAACTAACCGACCAGGCGTCGCTACGATGGCCGGGGCCGGTGGACCGTACCCGGCCGGGTCAGACCGACAGTCAAGCCGGCCGACCCCAATCCCCGCTCCCGGAGGGTTCTTCCGTGCCGGCTGGAACGCTGTACCGCGGCCGGGAAGGCATGTGGTCCTGGGTGGCTCATCGAGTCACCGGTGTCCTCATTTTCTTCTTCCTGTTCGTACATGTCCTGGACACCGCTCTCGTCCGCGTCTCCCCCGAGGCTTACGACGATGTCGTGGCCACGTACAAGACGCCGATCGTCGCGCTCCTCGAATACGGCCTCGTGGCCGCGATTCTCTTCCACGCGCTGAACGGTCTCCGGATCATCGCCGTGGACTTCTGGGCCAAGGGCCCGCGACTCCAGAAGCAGATGCTCTGGACCGTGGTGGGCATCTGGATCGTGCTGATGGTCGGGGCCCTGTACCCCGTCCTCGGTCACGCCGTACGCGACGTCTTCGGGAGCTGAGGCCCATGTCCAGTGAGACTTCTTCCGCAGCCGCGATCGGCGACGTCGAAGGCGTGAGCCTGTACGACGTCGACCACCCGGCCCCGGTGATCGAGCCCCCGCGCAAGCGCACGGGCAAGACCCCCAAGGCTTCGCGCACCAACTTCGAGATGTACGCCTGGCTCTTCATGCGCCTGTCGGGCATCGTCCTGGTCGTCCTCGTCATCGGCCACCTGCTGATCCAGCTGGTGCTCGACGGCGGCGTCTCCAAGATCGGCTTCGCCTTCGTGGCGGGCCGCTGGGCCTCGCCGTTCTGGCAGGTCTGGGACCTGACGATGCTGTGGCTCGCCATGCTCCACGGCGCCAACGGCCTCCGTACGGTCATCAACGACTACGCCGAACGGGACAACACCCGCTTCTGGCTGAAGATGCTCCTGTACACCGCCACGGTGTTCACCGTCCTGCTGGGCACGCTGGTGATCTTCACCTTCGACCCGAACATCCGCTAGGCGCCGGGACAGAGGGACCAGAGGAAACCATGCAGATCCACAAGTACGACACCGTCATCGTCGGCGCCGGCGGCGCCGGCATGCGCGCGGCCATCGAGTCGACCAAGCGCAGCCGCACCGCCGTGCTGACGAAGCTCTACCCCACCCGCTCCCACACGGGCGCGGCGCAGGGCGGCATGGCCGCCGCGCTCGCCAACGTGGAGGAGGACAACTGGGAGTGGCACACCTTCGACACGGTCAAGGGCGGCGACTACCTGGTCGACCAGGACGCCGCCGAGATCCTGGCGAAGGAGGCCATCGACGCCGTCCTCGACCTGGAGAAGATGGGCCTGCCGTTCAACCGGACGCCCGAGGGCCGCATCGACCAGCGCCGCTTCGGCGGTCACACCCGCAGCCACGGTGAGGCCCCGGTCCGCCGGTCCTGCTACGCCGCGGACCGCACCGGTCACATGATCCTCCAGACGCTGTACCAGAACTGCGTCAAGGAGGGCGTGGAGTTCTTCAACGAGTTCTACGTCCTGGACCAGCTGATCACCGAGGTCGACGGGGTCAAGAAGTCCTCCGGCGTCGTCGCGTACGAGCTGGCGACCGGCGAGATCCACGTCTTCCAGGCGAAGTCGGTCATCTACGCCTCCGGCGGCACCGGCAAGTTCTTCAAGGTGACGTCCAACGCCCACACCCTGACCGGTGACGGCCAGGCCGCCTGCTACCGGCGCGGCCTGCCGCTGGAGGACATGGAGTTCTTCCAGTTCCACCCGACGGGCATCTGGCGCATGGGCATCCTGCTGACGGAGGGCGCCCGCGGTGAGGGCGGCATCCTCCGCAACAAGGACGGCGAGCGCTTCATGGAGAAGTACGCGCCGGTCATGAAGGACCTCGCGTCCCGTGACGTCGTCTCCCGGTCCATCTACACGGAGATCCGTGAGGGCCGCGGCTGCGGTCCCGCCGGTGACCACGTGTACCTGGACCTCACCCACCTGCCGCCGGAGCAGCTGGACGCCAAGCTCCCGGACATCACCGAGTTCGCGCGGACCTACCTCGGCATCGAGCCCTACACGGACCCGATCCCGATCCAGCCGACCGCGCACTACGCCATGGGCGGCATCCCGACCAACGTCGAGGGCGAGGTGCTGGCCGACAACACCACCGTCGTCCCGGGCCTGTACGCCGCCGGCGAGGTCGCCTGCGTCTCGGTGCACGGCGCCAACCGCCTGGGCACCAACTCGCTGCTCGACATCAACGTCTTCGGCAAGCGCTCGGGCATCGCCGCCGCCGAGTACGCGACGAAGACCGACTTCGTCGAGCTGCCGGAGAACCCGGCCCAGCTGGTCGCCGACCAGGTCGAGCGGCTGCGCAGCTCCACCGGCACCGAGCGCGTCTCCACGCTGCGCACGGAGCTCCAGGAGTGCATGGACGCCAACGTGATGGTGTTCCGCACCGAGCAGACGATCAAGACGGCGGTCGACAAGATCGCCGAGCTGCGCGAGCGGTACCTCAACGTGTCCATCCAGGACAAGGGCAAGCGGTTCAACACCGACCTGCTGGAGGCCATCGAGCTGGGCAACCTGCTCGACCTGGCCGAGGTCATGGCGGTCTCCGCGCTGGCCCGCAAGGAGTCCCGCGGCGGTCACTACCGCGAGGACTACCCGAACCGCGACGACGTCAACTTCATGCGCCACACCATGGCGTACCGCGAGGTGGCCGCCGACGGCGCCGAGTCGATCCGGCTCGACTACAAGCCGGTCGTGACGACCCGCTACCAGCCGATGGAGCGTAAGTACTGATGGCTACCCCGACCCTGGACAAGACCGACGGGACCGCGAAGCCCGAGGCGGGCTTCGCCGACTCCCCGTTCATCACCGCCACGTTCCGGATCCGCCGCTTCAACCCGGAGGTCTCCGACGAGGTCCAGTGGCAGGACTTCCAGATCGAGATCGACCCGAAGGAGCGTGTCCTCGACGCCCTTCACAAGATCAAGTGGGAGCTCGACGGGACTCTGACGTTCCGCCGTTCCTGTGCCCACGGCATCTGCGGCTCCGACGCGATGCGGATCAACGGCAAGAACAGGCTCGCCTGCAAGACGCTGATCAAGGACATCAACCCGGACAAGCCGATCATGGTGGAGGCCATAAAGGGCCTCACGGTCCTCAAGGACCTCGTGGTCGACATGGACCCGTTCTTCCAGGCGTACCGCGACGTCATGCCCTTCCTCGTCACCAAGGGGAACGAGCCGACCCGCGAGCGCCTGCAGTCCGCCGAGGACCGCGAGCGGTTCGACGACACCACCAAGTGCATCCTGTGCGCCGCGTGCACGTCCTCGTGCCCGGTGTTCTGGAACGACGGCCAGTACTTCGGCCCGGCGGCGATCGTCAACGCGCACCGCTTCATCTTCGACTCGCGCGACGAGGCCGGCGAGCAGCGGCTGGAGATCCTCAACGACCGTGACGGCGTGTGGCGTTGCCGCACGACGTTCAACTGCACGGACGCCTGTCCGCGTGGCATCGAGGTCACCAAGGCGATCCAGGAGGTGAAGCGCGCGCTCATCACGCGTCGCTTCTGACCCGCTCGTAGCACCTGTTACGTCGACAGGCCCCGCCCCCGCAGCGAGACCGCTGCCGGGGCGG
Organism: Streptomyces sp. NPDC091649; assembly: GCF_044756785.1. Classification (NCBI taxonomy): domain Bacteria; kingdom Bacillati; phylum Actinomycetota; class Actinomycetes; order Kitasatosporales; family Streptomycetaceae; genus Streptomyces; species Streptomyces sp. NPDC091649. Next base: position 960,842 of record NZ_JBIVTR010000001.1, read on the forward strand.
GGCCTGTTGCTGCGCCGGGGCCGCACGGACGGTACGGTTCAGCGGAGCTGAAGACCGAAAGAAACGGGGATCGTCGTGAGCGAGCCGAATCCGTACGCGGACGACGCGTACAAGTGGGGTCCTCCCCAGCAGCCCGGCCACCAGCCGACCGTCGCCGACGGCCAGGGCTACGGCTACCCGGCGCCGGGCGCCCCGCCCGCCTACGGCTATCCGCAGCCGCTGCCGGAGTCCGCGTCCCAGCCCGGCCCCGGTTACGGCTACCCGAACGCGGCGCAGCCGACGATGCCCGGCCAGTACCTCCCGGTGCCTCAGGGAGCGCCCGGCCAGGGCGGCGTCCCGGTGCTGTCGATCGGCGACATCACGGTGATGAGCGACGCGATCGTCACGCCGTCCGGGTCGATGCCGCTCAAGGGCGCGGTCTGGACCGCCACGGACATGTCGCGCACGGAGGAGAAGATCCCGACGCACGCGGTCGTGCTGGCGATCGTCTTCGCCCTGTTCTGCCTGATCGGTCTGCTGTTCCTGCTGATGAAGGAGAAGCGGACCACCGGCTTCGTCCAGGTCACGGTCACCAGTGGCGGCCGGCACCACTCCACGATGATCCCGGCCATGGGCCCGCACACCTTCCCCGCCGTCATGGGCCAGCTCAACCAGGCCCGCTCGATGAGCGCCTGAGCCCCTCCATGGCACGCTTCGAGCACACGGTCACCGTCGCGGCCCTGGACCGCGCGTGGTTCGAGGAGGCCGCGGGGGCGATGGTGGGCCTCCTCGACGCCTCCCGGGAGCGGGAAGGCGCGATCCTGCTGCCGGACGGTCGCCCGGTAGACGGCCTCCGGCTGCTGAAGGGGCGTCATCTCCAGGCCGGGGCGCGCTACGGGGGGCCGCCTCGGGAACCCGGGGCGGGCGGCGTACCGGAGGGCCGGGGGACCGGGGCCGGGGACGCCCCCGGGGCCCGGGAGGCGGCCGTGCTGCGCGAGTGGCGTCCTTCGCGCTCTATAGAGGTGGAGACCGTCCTGGAGGAGGCCCCGCTCTCCGTCCGGATGAGGATACGGCTGCGTGATCCGTCGGCGCCCAGGACGCTGGAGCTCTCCCTCTCCGGGCACAACCCGCAGGGCGGCTCGCTGTACCGCTTCTCGGGACGCGGCAAGGCCGATCTGGCCGCCTGGTGGGCGGCGGTGGACCGGCCGCACACGGCGCCCCCGGCCGCCCGTCCGCCGGTGTCCGGCAGGGCGGTGCACCGGCTGGGCAAGGCCCGTCTGACGGTCACCCCGCGCCCGGCCGAGGACGGTTCCTGGCAGGTCTCCGTGGTGCTGGCCGTGCGCGGGCGGTGGCTGCTGCGGCCGGTGGGCGCGGTGGCGCTGTTCTTCGCGCGGGGCCCGCTGGCGCGGAGCTTCCGGGAGGCGGTGGAGACTTCGGCCGGCGAGTGGAACGCGGCGCTCGCCGAGAGCACGCCCTCGCACGGCGAGGCGTTGCGCGCGGAGCTGGCGGACGCCCTGACCGAGCCGCCCGGCCCCGCGCCCGCCTCCGCCTGACGATCCGCCTCCGCCTCCTTTGGCCGTTCCCGGCCCAACGTGTGGGTCCTGAGCCGCATCCGTCGGCGGAGCGCCCTGGAGCGCGAACAGACGCCGCCCGTACCGCCGCAGGGCTGGACGCCTCCGGGTGCCCCGGGCGCGTGGACCGCTCCGGCGCCCGCCCCCGGGCAGTGAGTACGGTGACCGCCCACGCGGCCCCGCGGGGGCCCGCCCCGTACGCCGCCCCCGTACACCGGCTCACCGTGCTCCACGACGCGCACTGCCCGCTCTGCGTCCACCTGCGGCACTGGCTCCAGCGGCAGCGGCAGCTCGTCCCGCTGGATCTCGTACCGGCCGGATCGGCCGAGGCGTGGCGGCGGTTCCCGGAGCTGGACCACGCGGCGACACTCCGGGAGATCACCGTGATCGGCGACCTGGGACAGGTCTACCGGGAGACCTCCGCCTGGATCGTCTGCCTGTGGGCGCTCGCCTCGTACCGCGCCCGGGCCCACTGGCTGACCACCCCGGCGGGGCGGCCCTTCGCCCGGGGCACGGTGCTGGCCGCCGCCCGCTACCGCTCGGCGGTTCTCCCGCCCTGCGCCCCCGGGGCCCGCGCGTGCCACGCACCGCCCGGCGGCCCGCGGGGGCCCCGTTAACCTTGGGCCCGTGGTGAAGGAAGAGAAGAACGTGCAGGAGAACAAGCCGGCCAGGGCCGCGAAGAGCGAGCAGACCCGCACGCTGATTCTCGAAACGGCGCTCCGGCTCTTCGCGGAGCGCGGCTACGACCGGACGACCATGCGGGCCATCGCTCAGGAGGCGGGCGTCTCGGTCGGCAACGCCTACTACTACTTCTCCTCGAAGGAGCACCTGGTCCAGGGCTTCTACGACCGGATCGCCGATGAACACGCCAGGGCCGTCCGGCCCGTGCTGGAGGGCGAAGGGGACCTGGCCGTGCGCATCAGGGGCGTGCTGCTCGGCTGGCTGGACGTGGCCGAGCCGTACCACCGCTTCGCCGCCCAGTTCTTCAAGAACGCGGCCGATCCGGACAGCCCGCTCTCCCCGTTCTCCGAGGATTCGGCCGCCGCGCGCGACGCGGCGATCTCCATCCACGCGCGCTGCGTCGCCGGAGCGGACGTCAAGAGCGACCCGGAACTGGCCCCGCTGCTGCCGCAGTTGATGTGGCTGATGCAGATGGGGCTGGTGCTGTTCTGGGTGTACGACCGCAGCGAGGGCGCCGAGCGCAGCCGCCGGCTGGTCGAGCGCACCGCGCCGATCGCCGCACGGGCGATCGCGCTCTCCCGGTTCCGGGTGCTGCGTCCGCTGGTGAGACAGGTCCACGCGCTGCTGGTGGAGTTCCTGCCGGACACGACGACGGCCGGGGCGGGGCCCCGGCCGTCCGGCTGATCCGTGCGGATCAGATCCAGCTGAGTTCCCACAGGCGCCAGGTGCCGGTGCCGTCGGAGAGGTACTGGGATCCGGCGACCTCGGACTTGGCGACGACGTAGTCCTTCTTCTGCCACAGCGGCAGCAGGGGGACGTCCTCGCCGACCAGCGACTGCATCTCCTTGAAGTCGTTCGAGGACCGGCTGCGGTCGCTGAACTGCTGCGTGGCGGCGATCAGCTGGTCCATCTTCTTGCTGGAGTAACCGCTGTGCAGCACGTTTCCGGTGCCGACGAGCGGCTGGCTGAAGGTGTCCGGGTCCGGGAAGTCGGGGAACCAGCCGACGGTGTACATGTCGTACTCACCGGCCGCGTACTCCTTCTGGTACTTCGTCCACTCCACGGCCTCGACCGAGACCTTGAACAGCCCGTCCTTCTCCATCTGACGGCGCAGCTCGGCGGTCTCCTTGGTGTACATGTCGCCCTCGCGGTAGGCGAAGTTGACGGCGAGGGGCGTCTCCACTCCGGCCTCCTCCAGCAGTTGCGCCGCCCGCTTGGGGTCCGAGGAGGGGTAGGCGTCGAAGAAGGGGGTGCTGTGCCCGATGTAGCCGGTGGGGATCAGGGAGTACAGCGGGTCGACCGTGCCCTGGTAGACCTTCCGGACCAGGGGGCCCCGGTCGAGGAGCGTGGCGACGGCCTGGCGGACCTTCTTCTCCGCGAACGGCGAGCTCTCACGCACGTTGAAGATGACGTTGCGGATCTCGGCGCTGGCCGCCTCGGTCACCCGCACGTCCGGGTCGTTGACGTTCAGCTCGGCGAGGGTCTCGGACGGCAGCTGGCGGTGGGCGATGTCCACGTCGCCGGCGTCCCAGGACGTCTGCAGGTCCTCGGAGGTCTTGAAGTAGCGGATGTTCACCGCCTCGCCGGTCTTCTTGAGCGCGCCCTTGTACTTCAGATTGGGCACCAGCTCGGCGCTGTTCCCCGACTCGTACGACTTGAGCACGTACGGGCCGGAGCCGTCGACCTGGTTGCCCCGGCGGAGCTTGTCCTTCGGGTACTTGGTCGAGTCGACGATCGCCGCGGCGCCGGTGGCGATCTTCTGCGGGAAGGTCGCGTCCTTGCCGGACAGGTTGAACGTGATCGTGCGGCCCTCGGTCACCACCGTGTCCAGCGTGGGAAAGAGACCGGCGGGACCGACGTCCGACTTGATCGCGAAGATCCGGTCGAAGGAGTGCTTGACGTCCTCGGCGGTGACCTTGCGGCCGTTGGAGAACGTCAGGTCGTCACGGAGCTTGCACTGGTACGTCTGGAGCTTCTGCCCGATGAACCCGCAGCTCTCGGCGGCGTCCGGTTCCGGCGTGACCGCACCGGGCCGGAAGGTCATCAGCGACTGGTAGATGTTGCTGTAGATCGCCCAGGAACCGGCGTCGTACGCACCGGCCGGGTCGAGGGAGGTGACGACATCCGAGGTCCCGACAGTGATCGCATCGGTCTTCGCCTCCCCCGACGGGAGCAGTTGCCAGGCGCCGACGCCCGCTATGACCAAAACCGCGAGAATCGCGAGAATCCGTACCCGGACCGACCGCATTGCCGTGCTCTCCCTTACCAGCCCCACCTCGACGGTTGTGCTCAGATCCGCACATCGCCGCACGTTCGCGCTAACCCAATCACACGATTTTCACATCTGGAAGAGTAAATGGGGCTCTCACAGCCTTTTGTTGGACACGTGCGGAACCCCCTGTCCGATAAGGCTGTTTCCTGCCTCTCACCTGCGGCTTTTCGTAGCTGAGGGTGACCCTTCGGTAGGGATTTCGGGACGACGGAACGGGGGCTTCCGGACCGTCGCACCCGCAACGGTGCTACGCCTGCCGGGAGGCGAGTTCCACGACGGTGATGTCGGACGGAGCGCCCACCCGGACGGGCGGCCCCCAGGCCCCCGCGCCGCGCGAGACGAACAGCTGGGTGTCGCCGTAGCGTTCGAGCCCGGCGACGGTGGGGTTGGCCAGCTCGGCGAGGAGGTTGCCCGGCCAGAGCTGTCCGCCGTGGGTGTGGCCGGAGAGCTGGAGGTCGACGCCGTGCTCGACGGCGTCGTGGATGACCACGGGCTGGTGGGCGAGGAGGACGGCGGCACGGCCCCGGTCCCGGTCGCCCAGCGCGCGGCCGAAGTCGGGCCCCTGGCCCTCGGTCTCGCCCGCGATGTCGTTGACGCCGGCGAGGTCGAAGCCGCCGATCTCGACGCGGGCGTTCTCCAGCGGGCGCAGGCCCAGTTCCCGGACGTGGTCGACCCACTGCTCGGCGCCGGAGAAGTACTCGTGGTTGCCGGTGACGAAGAAGCTGCCGTGCTTGGCGCGCAGGCCGGCCAGCGGTTCGGCGGCGGAGCCCAGGTCGGCGACGGACCCGTCGACCAGGTCCCCGACGACGGCGACCAGGTCGGGCGAGGTCGCGTTGATCGTGTCGACGATCCGGCGGGTGTGGGCGCGGCCGAGGATCGGGCCGATGTGGATGTCGCTGACCACGGCGATCCGGAAGCCGTGGGCGGCACGGGGCAGTTTGGCCAGCGGGACGGTGATCCGCTTGACGCTCGGCCCGCGCAGCACTCCGTACGTCCCGTAGCCGACGGTGGCCAGTCCGGCGGCGGCCGCCGCGCCGCCGACGACCCGGGAGACGAAGAGCCGCCGGGACGGGCCGGGGGCGGGGGCGGCGGCCGGGGCTTCGGCGACCGCTTCCGCGGCGGGGCGCGTCTCCGGTTCGGCCAGCGGTTCCGCTACGGATTCCGCTACGGGCTCCTTCGCCGCTGGCGCCGCCGCTCCGGCGGTGGCCGAGGCGCCGGTGGAACCGGACGGCACCAGTTCCCCGGTACGGGAGGGGGCCTCGTCCGGGACCTCGGCGAGGGTTCCGGGGGCCGTTCCGCTTTCTCCTGCCGGACCTGTGGCGGCCGGGTCCGAAACAGCCGTCGCCGCGGCCTCCGGCACGGCGTGCGGGGCCGCCCCGTCACGCCGGGCGAGGACCCGCAGGAGAACCGGGCGTACGACCTCGCCCACGAGCAGCGCGAGCGTCAGGTACAGCAGACAGGCCAGCCACAGGAAGCCCGGCCAGGCCAGCACCTGCTGGAGCCAGAAGGGCGCTCCCACCCGGCCGGACGACATGGCGCCGACGCTCAGCAGCGGCAGGACGAAGGCCGCGACGGTGCCCGCCCGGCGCAGCGGGCTGCCAGGCGCCGTCGTGTCACCGACGAAGCGCCGCCACACATACCGGTGCACGGCGCCGAGCAGCGCCAGCACCACGAGGCCCACCAGAGCGAAGACCACTGCTGCCATCCGAGCTTCCCCACGTTCCCGTCGTCATGCGCTCTCGTCACGCGAAGCCCGGACTGCGCGCAACCCGATCACGCCGACCGCCGTCCCCAGAGACAAGGACGTGATGGCGAGCAGCAGGTGCACCCAGAAGTACCCGGTCGGTTCGCCCGCGTCGTCGAAGGCGAGCCCGCTGCCGTCCTGCCACAGGTTCTTGACGAAAGTGATCCAGATGAACCAGCTCCACACCCCGAACGCGAGCAGGAACCAGGACACGCGGCGGCTGAGCTTCATGAGTCCAGTATCGCCGCCACCCTCCGGCCGCCTTCCCCGGGGTGGCGTCCGAACGGGGCCGTCCCGGCGTTCCCTGCGGCGGGTCAGCCGGTCCGGGTCCGCATACCCATCCGAGCCCTGTACGTTTCCGACCGTGCCTGCTCTGAAAAAGATCGCCCTCACGATCACATCCGCCGCTTTGTTGTCCGGTTTCGTCCTCGGTCCCGCTGCGGCGGCCGACAAGGACAAGAGCGACGACAAACAGCCCAAGCCGCCGGGCACCATGTCCAGCCTCGGCGGGGAGCAGCTCGCCAAGGCCGGTACCCAGGTCAATCTCGGCCCGGGGGCCCCGGTGCTGCCCAAGAAGCTGACCGGCCGGTCGTGGATCGTCGCGGACGCGGAGAACGGCGACGTCCTGGCGGCGCACAACTCGCACTGGCGGCTGCCGCCCGCGTCCACCATGAAGATGCTCTTCGCGGACACGGTGCTGCCCGCCCTCCAGCCCACCACCATGACCCACAAGGTCACGGAGGAGGAACTGTCGAGGGTCGGTGAGGGCAGCAGCCTCGTCGGGATCAAGGAGGACCACACCTACACGGTCCACGACCTGTGGCTCGGGGTGTTCCTGCGGTCGGGCAACGACGCGGTGCACGTCCTCGCGGAGATGTACGGCGGCATGCAGAAGACGGTGGACGCGATGCAGAAGCACGCCGAGGAGCTCCAGGCCCTGGACACCCGGGTGGTCTCGCCGGACGGCTACGACGCCCCGCGCCAGGTCTCCAGCGCCTACGACCTGACCCTGATCGCCCGCAGCGGACTCCAGAAGAAGGACTTCCGCGAGTACGCGGCGACCGCGTCGGCCGACTTCCCCGGCGAGGAGAAGAAGGGGAAGAAGCGCGAGTCCTTCGAGATCCAGAACACCAACCGGCTGATCACCGGGGACATCGGTGTGGACCCCTACCGGGGCATCGCGGGCGTCAAGAACGGCTACACCACGCACGCGGGCAACACCTTCACCGGCGTCGCCGAGCGCAACGGCAAGGTCCTGCTGGTCACGGTCATGCATCCCGCGGCGGAGGAGAGCCACGCCGTCTACAAGGAAGCCGCCCACCTGCTCGACTGGGGCTTCGCCGCGAGCGGCAAGGTGACCCCGGTCGGCGAACTGGTGCCGCCGAAGTCCGTGGACACCGGCACCTCCTCCGGTGCCTCGACCGGGGGCAAGGGAGCCGCGCCGGCCGCCGGCGCGGACCAGGGGTCGGGGGGCAGCGCGGAGGCCGCACACGCCTCGGCGGCCTCGAACGGTTCCAGCGGCGTCGGGATCGCCCTGGGGATCATCGGCGGTCTGCTGGTGCTCCTGGCCGGCGGGGTGTTCCTGGTCAACCGCCGGTGGCCGCTGCCGGGCCTGGCCCGCCGCACCCCGTCGCCGACCGAACCGGCCGTACCGGCCGGGCCGACTGCTCCGGCCTCCCCGGCCTCCCCGGCCTCCCCGGCCTCCCCGGCCTCACCGGCCGAAGAGTCCTAGGCGGGGGCAGGTCCTCCCCCGGCACGGGTGGATCCGCCGGGCGCCTTGACGGCCCCCTCCGGCGCGTCGGCGTCCGGAGCGGAGGCGTCCTGGGCGGGGGCGTCCTGGGCGGGTGCCTCGGCTCCGCCTTCCTCGTCCCTGCTCCCGGTCGCCGTCCAGGCCGCGCAGAACAGCAGCAGCTTCGCGGTGAAGTTGATCCACAGGAGCAGCGCGATCGGCACGCCGAACGCGCCGTACATGCTCTTCCCCGCGACGCCCTTCATATAGCTGCCGAGCAGCAGCTTGAGCAGTTCGAAGCCGACCGCCCCGAGCAGGGCCGCGACCACCAGCCGCCGCCGTGGCGGCTCCACCCCGGGCAGCAGCGTCAGCAGGTAGAGCAGCAGCAGGAAGTCGGCGACGACCGCGACCGCCAGCGCGGCCACCCGCAGCAGGACGCCGCCGGCCCCCTGTTCGGGGATGCCGATCAGGTCGGCGGTCCAGCCGACCGCCGTCGAGCCGACGGTGGAGACCGCCAGGGTGGCGAGCGCCGCGCCGCCGAGGCCGACCAGCAGCACGGCGTCCTTCACCTTGGCGACGACGGGATTGGCCTCCTGGACGTCGTCCAGCTCCCAGACCGCGCGCAGGCACTCCCGCATCGAGCCGACCCAGCCGACGCCGGTGAACAACAGCAGCGCACCGGCCACCAGACCGACCGTGCCCGCGTTGGCGACCAGCCCGTCGATGCCCAACTGGTCCGAGATGCCGGGCACCTGGTCGGCCAGCTCCTCCTTGATGGTGTCCAGCTGGCGGTCGCTCAGCAGGGCGGCGGCGACGGCCGCGCCGACCGCGATCAGCGGGAAGAGGGCCAGGAAGCTGATGAAGGTGATCGCCGCCGCGAGCCGGGACCAGTGGACCCGGTCCAACCGCTCGTAGGAACGCCACGCGTGCGTCCGCATCAGCCGGGCGACCAGGGGCCCGATCACCGGGAGTTTCTTGAGCCAGTCCATGACGTCACGCGTACCCTCCTGGGCCCGGAACACCTGTGGCCCGCTCCGGACTCTCCCGGACGCGTCCGGCGGATCTCCGTCACGCTTCGCTGACACTCACTCCATCACCCGTTCCGGTGAGCGAATTCACCAATGCCGCGAAGGGGATTTCTCGGACGATACGGTCACCCTCATGTCTGTCGACACGGTGTCCTTGACCGGGTGGGGCCGCACCGCCCCGACCACGGCCGTGCGGTTTCGCCCCCGTACCCACGAGGAGGCCGTCGCGGTCGTCCGGGGGCGCGGGCCCCGGGGCGTCATCGCGCGCGGGACGGGGCGGTCGCCCGGCGACGCGGCGCAGAACGCGGGCGGCTCGGTGCTCGACACGACGGGTCTGGCGCGGATCGACGCCGTCGACACCGCCGCCGACGTCGTGCGCTGTGACGCGGGGGTGAGCCTGGAACGGCTCCTGCGGGTCCTGCTGCCGCTCGGCCGGCTCCCGCGGTCCGTGCCCCGCTCCGGCAGGGTGACGGTCGGCGGGGCGATCGCCTCCGACCTGCCCGGCCTCGACCACCGCCGCTCCGGTTCGTTCACCCGGCACGTGAGCGCCCTGGAACTGCTCACCGCCGATGGCGAGGTGCGCACGGTGCTGCCGGGCACCGCCCTCTTCGACGCCACCGCCGGGGGGCTGGGGCTGACCGGGGTGATCCTGGGCGCCACGCTCCGCCTCCGCCGCGTCGCGACGGAGCTGATGGCCGTCTCCACCGAGCGCGCGGAGGACCTGGACGACCTGCTGGCCCGCTTCACCGCGGGCGGCGACCGCACGCCGTACGCCTCGGCCTGGGTCGACCTGACGGCCCGGGGCCGTGCGACCGGACGCGGCATCCTCACCCGGGGGGAGCACGCGCCCCCGGACATGCGCCCGGCGCACGCGGGGCGCACTCGCCTGATCTCACGCACCGGAGAGGGCCGGGGGCGGTTCCCCGGCCCCGGCTTCCCCGCGGTGCCGGGCAGGCTGCTGGGCCCGGCCTCGGCGGCGCTGTACAGCGGGATCCGCCACCGCGGCGCGCCCCGCGCGCGGACCGGCGAGCTCCGCCCTGTGCGCGCCTTCCTCCACGCATCCGACGCCGTACCGGACGGCTGCCTGCTGTACGGCCGGGGCGGTCTGGTGCGCTACCGGTTCGTCGTCGGTAACGGCCGGGAGGAGACCCTGCACCGGGTGGTGCGCCGGTTCGCGGCGCACCGGATCCCGGCGGTGCGAACCGTGCTCCAGCGGTTCGGGGCGGCGGGCCCCGGCCTGTTGTCGTTCCCGGCGCCGGGCTGGAGCCTCGGCGTCGATCTGCCCGCCGCCCTGCCCGGCCTGGCCCGCTTCCTGGACGGCGTCGACGAGGAGGTGGCCGCCGCCGGGGGCCGGGTCTGCCTGGCCGGGGACTCCCGGGTGCGGCCGGAGACGGCGGCCTCGATGTACCCGCGGCTGGCGGACTTCCGGGAGCTGCGGGCGCGGCTGGACCCGACGGAAGCGTTCCGCTCCGACCTCGCGCGCAGGCTGGGGCTGCAAGGCTCCCCAGGCCCTGGCCCGCATCCCCCCCACCTCACCTGACCAGGAGATTTCCGTGAAGGATGCCTTCGGCGCCCCGCAGTCCCTGCTCGTCCTCGGCGGCACCTCCGAGATCGCCCTGGCCACCGCGCGCCGGCTGATCGCCCTGCGCACGCGCCGGGTGTGGCTGGCCGGGCGGCCCTCCCCGGCCCTGGAGTCCGCCGCCGCCGAGCTGCGCGGCCGGGGCGCGGAGGTGTGGACCCTCGACTTCGACGCGCTGGACTCCGCCTCGCACGAGGTCACCCTCGGCAAGGTCTTCGCGGAGGGCGACATCGACGTGGTGCTGATGGCGTTCGGGGTCCTCGGCGATCAGGCGCGGGACGAGGAGCAGCCGATGGCCGCGGTCCGGGTCGCCCAGACCAACTACACGGGGGCGGTCTCAGCCGGGCTGGTGTGCGCCGGCGCACTCCAGGCGCAGGGACACGGTTCGCTGGTGGTGCTGTCCTCGGTGGCCGGGGAGCGCGCCCGGCGCGCGGACTTCATCTACGGCTCCAGCAAGGCGGGGCTCGACGTGTTCGCGCAGGGGCTCGGCGACGCGCTCCATGGGACCGGGGTGCAGGTGATGGTCGTCCGCCCCGGTTTCGTACGGACCCGGGCCACGGCGGGTCGGCCGGAGCGCCCGCTCGCGACCGGCGCGGAGGAGGTCGCGGAGGCGATCGTCACGGGGCTGCGGCGGCGCTCGGAGACCGTATGGGTACCCGGTTCGCTCCGGGTGGTGATGGCGGCGCTGCGCCACGTGCCCCGCCCGCTGTTCCGCCGGCTGCCGGTCTGACGGGCGTACGGCCCCGGCCGGTCAGGGCCGCAGGGACGGAGCCGACGGAGCCGACGGAGCACCGATCGTGTAACCGCCCTGGGCGGGGACGGCGGGCACGCCGCCGCCCCCGCCGAACGGGAAGTCCCTGATCTTGCGCCAGACGGCGTCCGGACCCTGCTCGTACAGCGCGAAGGAGCCGCAGGTCCAGGCCGCCTCGTAGTCCGCGAGCTCCTCGTAGGCCCGGTCCATGGCCTCCTCGGCGATGCCGTGGGCCACGGTGACGTGCGGGTGGTAGGGGAACTGGAGCTCGCGCACCAGGGGGCCGGAGGCGTCCCGTACCCGCTTCTGGAGCCAGGCGCAGGCCGAGGCCCCCGCGGCGACCTGGACGAAGACGACCGGCGACAGCGGGCGGAAGGTGCCGGTGCCGGACAGCCGCATCGGGAACGGCCGGCCGGCCGTGGCGATCTTGTCGAGGTGCGCCTCGATCGCCGGAAGGTCGGCCGTCCGTGCCTCGGTCGGCGGGAGCAGGGTGACATGGGTGGGAATGCCGAAGGCGGCAGGGTCCCCGAAGCTCGCGCGGCGATCCTGGAGCAGGCTGCCGTAGGGCTCCGGGACCGCGATCGAAACGCCGAGCGTTACGGTCCCCACGTCGTTCTCCTCCACGTCGATGGTCGATTTTCGGTCATGCCGCGCGGGCCGGGTGTCCGGCCCGCGCGTTCCGCCGCCGCAAGTGTGACCCCTGCGGCCATGATCTCGCCAGAGTCCTTGGACTCAGTGCTTGGCGGGCAGGAAGCCCATCCGGTCGTACGTCTGTGCCAGCGTCTCCGCGGCGACGGCCCTGGCCTTCTCCGCTCCCTTGGCCAGGATGGAGTCCAGCGTCTCCGGGTCGTCCAGATATTCCTGGGTGCGGGCCCGGAAGGGAGTGACGAATTCCACCATGGCCTCGGCCAGGTCGGTCTTCAGCGCACCGTAGCCCTTGCCCTCGTAACTGCGCTCCAGGTCCTCGACGGGGCTGCCGGAGAGGGTGGAGAGAATCGTGAGCAGGTTGCTGACGCCCGGCTTCTTCTCGGCGTCGTAGCGGATCACCGTGTCGGTGTCGGTGACCGCGCTCCTGACCTTCTTCGCCGTGGCCTTCGGGTCGTCGAGGAGGTTGATGAGGCCCTTCGGCGTGGAAGCCGACTTGCTCATCTTGACCGCCGGGTCCTGGAGGTCGAAGATCTTCGCCGTCTCCTTGAGGATGTACGGCGCGGGGACGGTGAACGTCTGTCCGTACCGGCCGTTGAAGCGCTCGGCGAGGTCGCGGGTCAGCTCGATGTGCTGACGCTGGTCCTCGCCCACCGGGACCTGGTTCGCTTGGTAGAGCAGGATGTCCGCGACCTGGAGCACCGGGTAGGTGAAGAGGCCCACGGTGGCCCGGTCGGCGCCCTGCTTGGCGGACTTGTCCTTGAACTGCGTCATCCGGGACGCCTCGCCGAAGCCGGTGAGGCAGTTCATCACCCAGCCGAGCTGGGCGTGCTCGGGCACATGGCTCTGGACGAAGAGCGTGCAGCGCTCCGGGTCCAGACCGGCCGCGAGCAGCTGCGCCGCGGCGAGACGGGTGTTGGCCCGCAGTTCGGCGGGGTCCTGCGGGATCGTGATGGCGTGCAGGTCCACGACCATGTAGAAGGCGTCGTGGGTCTCCTGCAGCGCCACCCACTGGCGCACCGCGCCCAGGTAGTTGCCGAGGTGGAACGAACCCGCGGTGGGCTGGATCCCGGACAGCACGCGCGGACGGGCGGCCGCACCGGTGCGGCCCGTCTGCGGCTGGTCGGTGGGGAGCGAGGGGCGATCAGAGGCCATGGCCCCATTGTCTCAGGTGCGGGCGGGATCCCCGGCAGCCGGTGCGGGGCGGACAGGGCGCGTACCCGCAGGAGGCCGGAGCACGGGAGCGCACGCCTGAGACGAACCGCACATTGCGGCCGCCCGGCGTGCGACGGCGGGCGCGCCGGGAGACGGGGGGTTTCCCGGCGCCGGTTCCGACCGACGATACAAAGTGGGCATCACCCCGCCCCCACGCCCCACGACGAACGGAGATCCCGTGTCGACCACGGAAACCGCCATCGCCTCCGCCGAGGCGCACAGCGCGCACAACTACCACCCGTTGCCGGTCGTCGTGGCCTCGGCGGAGGGCGCCTGGATGACCGATGTCGAGGGCCGCCGGTACCTCGATCTGCTCGCCGGGTACTCGGCACTCAATTTCGGCCACGGCAACCGCCGTCTCATCGACGCGGCCAAGGCCCAGCTGGAACGGGTGACGCTGACCTCCCGGGCCTTCCACCACGACCGGTTCGCCGACTTCTGCACGGAGCTGGCGGCACTGTGCGGCATGGAGACGGTGCTGCCGATGAACACCGGCGCGGAGGCCGTGGAGACCGCGGTGAAGACCGCCCGCAAGTGGGGCTACCGGGTCAAGGGCGTGCCGGACGGCATGGCCAAGATCATCGTGGCCTCGGACAACTTCCACGGCCGTACGACCACCATCGTCAGCTTCTCCACCGACCCGGAGGCGCGGGCCGACTTCGGCCCGTACACCCCGGGGTTCGAGATCGTCCCGTACGGGGATCTCACCGCGATGCGGGAGGCGATGACGGAGAACACCGTGGCGGTGCTGATCGAGCCGATCCAGGGCGAGGCGGGGGTGCTGGTGCCGCCGGCCGGATATCTGCCCGGGGTGCGGGAGTTGACCCGCGAGCGGAACGTGCTGTTCATCGCGGACGAGATCCAGTCGGGCCTCGGCCGGACGGGGAGGACGTTCGCCCTGGACCACGAGGGCGTGACACCCGACATGTACGTGCTCGGCAAGGCGCTGGGCGGCGGCGTGGTGCCGGTCTCCGCGGTCGTCTCGTCGGCGGACGTGCTCGGCGTGCTCCGGCCCGGCGAGCACGGCTCCACGTTCGGCGGGAACCCGCTGGCCTGCGCGGTGGCGCTGGAGGTGATCGCGATGCTGCGGACCGGCGAGTACCAGCAGCGGGCGGCCGAGCTGGGCGACCATCTGCACCGGGAGCTGAGCCTGTTGACGGGCGGCGGTGCGGTGGAGGCGGTGCGCGGCAGGGGTCTGTGGGCGGGCGTCGACATCGCTCCGGCACTGGGCACCGGCCGGGAGATCTCCGAGAAGCTCATGGAGCAGGGGGTGCTGGTGAAGGACACCCACGGCTCCACGATCCGGATCGCCCCGCCGCTGGTGATCAGCAAGGAGGACCTGGACTGGGGGCTGGACCGGCTGCGGACGGTGCTGAGCGCCTGAGCCGGTCGGGGGGGCGGGCCGGGAGTCGGTCCCGGGGCCGTCCGGGGGCCGGACCGGGGGCCGGACCGGGGGCCGGTTTCGGCGGTCGGGCGGGGGTGGGTTTCGGAGGCCGTCACGGGGCCGGTCCCGGACGGCCTCACGGAACCGGCCCCGGACGGCCGCCCCGGAGCCTCAGAGGATGACGTGGGGCAGGAAGCGGGCGTACTCGTCCGTGACCAGCCCCGCCGACTCCCGGATGCCGAGCCCCGCCGCCTCGTCCTCGACGACCCACGCGCCGAGCACCACACGGTTGCCGTCGACGTCGGGCAGCGGGGCCAGCTCCTGGTAGCAGCACGGCTCGTCGCGCTCCACGGGCGGGGAGCCGGGGCCGTGCAGGTCGACCCCGGCGCCCTCACGGCCGAGCAGCGGCTTGGACACGTAGCCGGCCCCGCCGGGCCCGGCCAGCTCGCGCGGTCCGTCGAGGTAGGCGGGGAGCAGGTTCGGGTGGCCGGGATACAGCTCCCAGAGGATCGCCAGCAGGGCCTTGTTGGAGAGCAGCATCTTCCAGGCGGGCTCGATCCAGCAGGTGGTGCCGCTGCCGCCGCCGTTGTCGAGGGTGTCCAGCACCTGGGGGCCGAAACGGTCCGTGGCCAGCCACTCCCAGGGGTAGAGCTTGAAGCAGCTGCGGACGAACCGCAGCCGGTCGTCGACGAACCGGCCCGACAGCCGGTCCCAGCCGATGTCCTCGACGGACAGCGCCTCGGTGTCGATCCCGGCCTGCTGGGCGGTCTCGCGCAGATACGCGACCGTCATCAGGTCCTCGCCCAGCTCGTCGCCGTCCGAGTGGACGAAGTGCAGCGGCCCGGGCGGCAGCAGGGGCGCCTGCCGCTTCCACGCGTTCACCAGCCGCTCGTGCAGGGAGTTCCACTGGTCGGCCCCGGGGAAGCGGTCCTCCATCCAGAACCACTGCGCGCTCGCTGCCTCCACCAGCGAGGTCGGGGTGTCGGCGTTGTACTCCAGCATCTTCGCCGGGCCGCTCCCGTCGTAGCGCAGGTCGAACCGGCCGTACACAGAGGGGAGTTCGGCGCGGCGCTGCCAGGACTCGGCGACTCGTTCGGCGAGTCGCGGGTCGGTGATGCCGAGGTCGGCGAAGCGGCCCTGCTCGACGATGTGCGCGGCGGCGGCCAGGCACATCGTGTGCAGTTCCTCGACGGTCTCCTCCAGGGCCTCGACCTCGGCCAGCGAGAAGACGTAGTAGGCGCTCTCGTCCCAGTACGGACGGAGCGAGTCGTCCGGGTAGCGGGTGAGCGGGTAGACGACGCCCTGCGACTCGACGGTCTCCTGCCAGCCGGGGCGCGGCTCGATCGTGCGGCGCTCCACCGTGCTCAGCCCCCGCCGGACTTGGAGCAGCCGAAGCCGCCGCGGTCGACCGCGGACTTGTCGAAGCTGCCGCCCTGCACCTTGCCGTTGGAGTTGTCGCCGCCGTAGTAGTACGAGCCGCGTCCGCTGCTGCCGCCAGACCCTCCGCTGCCCCCGGAGCCCCCGCTGCCGCCCCGGCACTCGTAACTGGGCAGCGTCTCGCGGGTCGTCCGGTCGACGCAGCGCCGGTCCGGTTCCGAGCCGCAGGACGTGATCGTCAGGGCGAGCAGCCCCATGCCGCCGAGCACCACCGTGCTCGACCTCAGCCTCCGTCTGGCCATGTTCGGTTCTCCCCCGTGTTCGCGATCGGGCCCGGCTTCCTTCCCGTCACCGGCCCTCTTGTCAGATTAGTTTGACGGGGGGCCGGTTCGGAACCGGGAAGGGCCGGAGCACCGGATTCCGCCCGGTACGCTCCTTTTGCGCGGCAGCAAAGGCCCGAGGAGGCCCGGGGAGGGCCGCCGCGGGACGGTGCCCCCGGGGTTCTACGGCAGCACCCGGCACAGGGCGTCCAGCGCACCCGCCCAGGCGCTCTCCGACGGAGAGCCGTAGCCGATCACCAGGGCGTCGCGGGCGGCCGGGGCGTCCGGGTGCCGGTAGCGCGCGAGGCCCTCCAGCGCCAGGCCCTGGAACGCCGCCGCCTGGATGACCGAACGCTCGGCTCCCGCCGGGAGTTCGAGTACGGCGTGCAGCCCGGCCGCGATCCCGGTGACCTCGATGTCCGGCGCGCGGTCGGCGAGCGCGGCGACGAGCTGGTCGCGGCGGCGGCGGTAGCGCAGCCGCATGGAGCGCACATGCCGGTCGTACGCCCCCGACGCGATGAACTCCGCGAGCGTCAGCTGGTCGGTCGAGCCATTCGTCCAGTCGGCCATGCCCTTCGCGGCCACCACCTCCCCCACCAGGCTTCGGGGCAGCACCATCCAGCCGAGGCGCAGCCCCGGGGCCAGCGACTTGCTGACGGTGCCGAGATGGACGACCCGCTCCGGATCGAGACCCTGGAGCGCGCCCACCGGCTGCCGGTCGTACCGGAACTCCCCGTCGTAGTCGTCCTCCAGGACGAGCCCGCCGGTGGAACGGGCCCAGTCGACGGCGGCGGCCCGCCGGTCCGGATGCAGCGGCACGCCGGTGGGGAACTGGTGCGCCGGGGTGAGCAGGACCGCTCCCGCCCCGCGCAGCGCGGCCGGCTCATCGGTCCGGGAACCGTGCTCGTCCAGCGGCAGGCACGGGGTACGCAGCCCGGCGTCGGCGAGGAGGTTCGTATGGAGGTCGAGGCCGTACGACTCGACGGCGACGTCCCGGACGCCGCGCCGGCGCAGCACCCGGCCCAGCAGCGTCAGCCCGTGCGCGAAGCCGGAGCAGATCACGATGCGCTCCGGGTCGGCGTACACCCCGCGCGCCCGCGCCAGGTACTCGGCCAGCACGGTGCGCAGTTCGACGCGGCCCTGCGGCCCGCCGTAGCCGAAGGCTTCGTCGGGCGCGGCGGTGAGCGCCTTGCGGGCGGCCTTGAGCCAGGCCGGGCGGGGGAAGGCGGACAGGTCCGGCGATCCGGGCTTCAGGTTGTACCCGGCGCCGGACCGCACCGGCCGGGAGGGGGCCGCCGCCGGGCCGGGCCGGCGCGGTGCGGACCGCCTCGCGACCCGGGTCCCCGAGCCCTGGCGGGCGGTGAGCCAGCCCTCGGCGACCAGCTCGGCGTAGGCGTCGGCGACCGTGTTGCGGGCGATGCCCAGGTCGGCGGCGAGCACCCGGGAGGACGGGAGCCGGCTGCCGGGGGCCAGGCGGCCGGTGCGCACCGCCTCCCGCAGCGCCTCCATCAGTCCGGTGCGCAGCCCTCGGCCCACCGGTTCCAGATGCAGGTCCGCACCGAAAGTGGCCCAGGAATCCGTCATGCCAATGGACCATACCGGGGTGCCACCGGGGCCGTAACGTCGTCCCCATGACCACGACACCCGAGCACCACCGCGCCCCGGCCGATCTCGTCCCCGAACAGCCGCCCCGGATCTTCGTCTCGCAGCTCCTCCCCGACGTCTACAAGGCGCTGGTACGGCTGGACATCGCCGCCCGCAAGGGTCTGGACCCGATCCTCGTGGAGCTGGTGAAGATCCGGGCCTCGCAGATCAACCACTGCGCGTTCTGCCTGGACATGCACAGCAAGGACGCGCTGGCGGCGGGCGAGTCCGTCGAGCGGATCGTCCAGCTCAGCGCCTGGGAGGAGTCGCGGCACTTCTACACCGAGAAGGAGCTGGCGGCGCTCGCCCTGACCGAGGCGGTCACCGTCCTGACCGACGGCTTCGTCCCCCAGGAGGTGTTCGCGCAGGCCGCCGAGCACTTCGAGGAGACCGAGCTGGCCCAGCTGCTCGCGTCCATCACCGTGATCAACGCCTGGAACCGCTTCGGTGTGGCCGGCCGCCTGACCCCCGGCCACTACACGCCCGGCGACCACAAGCACTGACCGCTCCCGCCCCGGGCGGACACGCGGAAGCGCCCCCGGCGGCGGATGCCGCCGAGGGCGCTCGAAGTGCCGCGTGCGCGGGTCGCGTCAGGCGCGACCGGGCCGGATCGGATCAGACCGGATCGGGCCGGATCCGGCAGTCCGGGCCGGATCAGATCAGGCCGAGCTCGCGGACCGCGTCGCGCTCCTCGGTGAGCTCCTTGACCGACGCGTCGATGCGCGTACGGGAGAACTCGTTGATGTCCAGGCCCTGGACGATCTCGTAGGCACCGTTCTTCGTGGTGACCGGGAACGAGGAGATGATGCCCTCGGGGACGCCGTAGGAGCCGTCCGACGGGATGCCCATCGAGGTCCAGTCGCCCTCGGCGGTGCCGTTGACCCAGGTGTGCACGTGGTCGATGGCGGCGTTGGCTGCCGAGGCGGCCGAGGACGCGCCACGGGCCTCGATGATCGCGGCGCCGCGCTTGGCGACGGTCGGGATGAAGGTGTCGGCCAGCCACACCTCGTCGTTGACGACCTCGGCCGCGTTCTTGCCGGCGATCTCCGCGTGGAAGATGTCCGGGTACTGGGTGGCCGAGTGGTTGCCCCAGATCGTCAGCTTCTTGATGTCGGAGACGGCGGCGCCGGTCCTGGCGGCCAGCTGCGAGATCGCGCGGTTGTGGTCCAGGCGGGTCATCGCGGTGAAGCGCTCGGCCGGTACGTCCGGGGCGGCGGCCTGCGCGATGAGCGCGTTGGTGTTGGCCGGGTTGCCGACGACGAGGACCTTGATGTCGTCCGCGGCGTTGTCGTTGATGGCCTTGCCCTGCGGCTTGAAGATGCCGCCGTTGGCGGCGAGCAGGTCGCCGCGCTCCATGCCCTTGGTACGCGGGCGGGCGCCGACGAGCAGGGCGACGTTCGCACCGGCGAAGCCGACGTTCGGGTCGTCGGTGATCTCGATGCCGCGCAGCAGCGGGAAGGCGCAGTCGTCGAGCTCCATCGCGGTGCCCTCAGCGGCCTTGAGGCCCTGCGGGATCTCCAGGAGGCGCAGGTTGACCGGCACGTCCGGGCCGAGCAGGTGGCCGGAGGCGATGCGGAAGAGCAGCGCGTAGCCGATCTGGCCGGCTGCGCCGGTCACGGTGACATTCACGGGAGTGCGGGTCATGGCGGTCTCCGTTTAGACAGCTGGCGGTGGGGGTCCCGGCCCCTGGTGCCGGACCCTGGTGCTGGGCACCTCTCCCCGCCCGACGAATCTTGACGTGAAGAGATATCCCGCGGCCAGGCTATCGGACCCGGCCCGGCGGGGCCGCCCGCCCCCCTGTGGCACCGCGCACAACCGGTTACGCACCGCACGCACGGGACCCCGCGCGGGTGCGGTGCCGGTCGTTCGCGCCGCTCTCCGGGCCCGGTCGCGGTCATCTGCCCGGGTCGGTGCACCCCTGCGTACCGGAGGCGAGCGTCGCGCATGCCTTCGCCTCGGACACCTTCTTGACGGCGACCATCGGGGTGTACGTGTCGGTGGCCCCCACGACCTCGCCGTCCTGCCCGTCGGCGCCCCCGGTGATCCGTACGGCGTCGCCCGCCGCCGCCTCGGTTAGCCGGGCCCAAGCGGCGGAGCAGACCTCGCTGTAGCGGACCTCGACCTTGCTGCCGCCGACCACGGCGCTGGCCGCCGTACGGGCGAACTCGCCGCCGCAGCCCATCTCCTCCGGGTCCTGCCCGGCGCAGTCCGCGCCGCTGCACTCGACGCCCACGGGGAGTTCCGGGACGGCGGGGGCCTCCGACGCGGGCGGGGCGGCCTTGGCGGCCTCGTCGCCGCCCGGCGCGAGCAGCACCGCGCTGACCACGACGATCAGGGCGCCGACGGCCCCGACGGCGAGCCGGGCGCCGTTCCGGCGGCGTGGGGGGACACTTCCGCGCGGGCCCCCGGGGGCGGCTCCGAGGGCCTGGGCCGTCCGTGCGGCTCCGGCGGCCCGGGCGGCTCCGGCAGCCCCGCCCCGGGCGGCCTGTTCCGTCCGCAGCCCGCCCTCCGGCGGCCGGTGAGCGCCGGGCGCACTGCCGCGCTGGTGCGGCACGGTCAGCGCCAGCGTGTCGTCAGGCTCCACGGGCGCGGGCGCGCCGGGCCCAGACGCTTCGGGCCCGGCGGCTTCGGGTCCTGGGGCGACGGGCCCGGGGGCGACGGGTCCGGGGGCGAAGGCTCCGGGGGCTTCGGGGGCCGTCGTCGTGCCGAGCCCGCCGTGGGGCGCGCGGGCCTGCGTGGCACCGGCTGCCCGCATCGCCACGTCGTGGCGCATCTCGGCCCGGCGCCAGGCCCGTTCCGCCGGCTCCCACATGGCCGTGAGGTGGTGCTGCGGGGCCCCCGTCACCTCGGCGAGGGCCGCGACGGCCCCGCGCGGGGCGAGCAGTCGCCCGTCGAGATACCGCTCCCAGGACGTCGTGCTGTAACCCGTGCGGTCGGCCACGGCGTTGACGTCGAGCCCGCTGTGGTCGACGAGCCGGCGCAACTGGCCGACGAATTCACTGATCTGCGGGTCGAGCTCTTCGGGCAGTGCCTGCCACCGAGACATCGCGTTCCCCCCTCGTGTCCCCCGGACGTGTTTGCTGTGCCCCCGCTGCGGCCGTCCTCCGGCCCCGCGCCCCGGTCCTTCCACCGAACGTCCCCGAACGGGCCGTCAGCCGCCCCTCACGAAGATGCGCGAGGCCAGGGTGTCGGTTCCTGACGGGGAGGCACACGGACGCGTTCCGGGACGGGGGCCTGTGGTCACCTGTTCCCGGCACCGCGCCGGCCACGGCTCCGCCTGCTCCGTGCCGCTCGGGGCGCGGTGCCAGTCTGCCATCGTTGCGCGGCGATCACACCGTGCCGGAATGGTCACTTCCGTGCCACAGGCCATGGCGAGCGCTTGTTCCGGCCCTTCATGTCCATGACGCTGGTGTCGGACGGGGCAAGGCCGCCCACCTCGCCGCATACCGGGGCTTTCGCCCGGTGGCCCCGTTCCGCCGTGGTGTCCGTCCCTCCTCGGGGGTGGGGACGGGCACCACGGACCTGCTCGGGACGAGACCGCCCGCTAGCGGATCGTGAAGCGGACCGCGTCCTCCAGGATCGGGACGTCCAGCCACGGCGCGGGCTGTGCCACCAGCGCGAGCAGCACGATCAGCGTGCCCATCAGCCCGTACGTGACCAGGTCGGTGAAGCGGGACCGCACCGCCAGCATCCCGACCGAGGGCACCACCCAACGCAGCACGGCGCCCGCGATCAGCGCGCCGCCCATCAGGATGGTCCCGATGCGGAACGCCTGGTCGAACGGGTCCAGGACCACGATCAGCAGGCCGAGGCCCGCCGCGCAGAGCACGGTGAGCAGCGGCCACTGCCGGGCCGGGGCGGGCGCGTCGCCGGACGCCGCCCGGCCCCCGCCCTCGGGCCGGGCCGTGTCGCGGGTGAACCGCGGGAACCGCCGCGACCGGCGGGGCCGCCCGGTGGTCGCGGCATCGTCCGGCGCCGGGTCCGGCCCGCCCGGCGCGTCCCGCCCTTCCGTCACACCGCTCTGCTCGCCGGTCCGGTCAGGCGCCTGCGCATCCTGCCCGTCGGTCCGGTCAGGCACCTGCTCGCCCCGGCCGTCAGACTCGGCCCGCCCATCGGGCACGTCCCGCCCGTCAGACTCGCCCTGCCCGTCGGTCCGGTCGGGCGCCTGCTCGCCCCGGCCGTCAGACTCGGCCCGCCCATCGGGCTCAGCGCCCTGCCCGTCGGGCTCGGCCTGTCCGTCAGGCTCGTCCGCCGCCCGGCCCGCGGGGGCGGGGTCGGCCGGGCTCGTACCAGCACCCATGGGGTTCCCTCCGGATCCGGCCGTCAGCCCGCGGCGTCGGCGTCGGCGGCCTCGGCGGCGGCGCGCTCGGCCGCCTCCACCACGTTGACCAGGAGCTGCGCCCGGGTCATCGGGCCGACGCCCCCGGGGTTCGGGGCGACCCAGGCGGCGACCTCGCGGACCCCCGGGTGCACATCGCCGACGATCTTCCCGTTCTCGTCCCGGCTGACGCCGACGTCGAGCACGGCCGCGCCCGGCTTCACGTCCTCCGGCTTGATCAGGTGCGGCACCCCGGCGGCGGCGACGATGATGTCGGCCTGCCGCAGGTGGGAGGCGAGGTCCCGGGTGCCGGTGTGGCACTGGGTCACCGTGGCGTTCTCCGACTTGCGGGTCAGCAGCAGCGGGATCGACCGGCCGATGGTGACACCGCGTCCGACGACCACGACGTGCGCCCCGTTGATCTCCACGCCGTGTGCGCGCAGCAGCTGGACGACGCCCTGGGGGGTGCACGGCAGCGGGCCGGCCTCGTTGAGGACGAGGCGGCCGAGGCTCATCGGGTGCAGCCCGTCGGCGTCCTTCGCCGGGTCCATCAGCTCCAGGACCCGGTTGGTGTCGATGCCCTTGGGCAGCGGCAGCTGGACGATGTAGCCGGTGCACTCGGGGTTGGAGTTGAGCTCCCGGACGACGTCCTCGATCTCCTCCTGTGTGGCGGTGTCGGGGAGTTCGCGCTGGATGGAGCCGATGCCGACCTGGGCGCAGTCACGGTGCTTGCCGTTGACGTACCACCGGCTGCCCGGGTCGTCCCCGACGAGCAGGGTTCCGAGGCCGGGAGTGATCCCCTGGGCCTTGAGGGCCGCCACACGGACGGTCAGATCGGATTTGATCGCGGCAGCGGTGGCCTTGCCATCGAGAATCTGGGCAGTCATGGTCCCATCCTCGCGGATGACCCCGCCCGCATACCAATTGCCGGTGCCGCCCCCGTACCGCACATTGCACTTGCACAACGTCCCGGGCCCCGGGCTGGACAAACCGGGGTCCCGCTTATAACGATGAAGGCCGCGGTTGTACGGGGGGCGGGCCGCTGATCGTTGTCCTTCCTCCGTGTGGCCATTTCGTCCCCACACGTCTGTTGAAGGAACACCCCTTATGAGCTTCGGCGACCCGAACAACCCGTACGGGCAGCAGCCCGGCCAGCCTCCCCAGGGACCGCCGCAGGGTCAGCCCGGCTACGGCTACCCCCAGCAGGCTCCGCAGGGTGTCCCGCCGCAGGGCTACGGCTACCCGCAGCAGCAGCCCGGCCAGCCCTACGGCGGCGGCTACCCGCAGCAGCCCGGCGCCGGCGGCATGCCCGAGCTGGCGCACTGGGGCCTGCGCTTCGGCGGACTGATCGTCGACGGGCTCGTCATGATGGTCCCGTACATCCTCGTCATCATCGGCGGCGCGGTCGGCGACGCGGTCGGCGCGATCCTCGCCGTCATCGGCTTCATCGGCCTCATCGCCGTGGCCATCTGGCAGCTGTACCAGGAGGGCACGACCGGCCAGACGATCGGCAAGAAGGCCGTGGGCATCCGCCTGCTGCGCGAGGCCGACGGCCGCCCGCTGGGCTTCGGCATGGCCTTCGTGCGCCGCCTGGCCCACTTCCTGGACAGCATCGCCTGCTACATCGGCTGGCTGTGGCCGCTGTGGGACGAGAAGAAGCAGACGTTCGCGGACAAGGTCTGCTCGTCCGTGGTCGTCAAGGCCAACTGACCCGCAGGCGTCACGTCGTACACGAAGGCCGCTCCGGTGCACGGAGCGGCCTTCGCGCGTGTACGGGAGCCGTGCGCGTGTACGCGCGAGCCGTGTGCACGGGAGCCGTGCGCACGGGAGCCGTGCGTGCACGGGAGCCGGTGGCGGCCCGGTCAGTCAGTCCTCGCGTACGCCGGGAATCCCGGCCGGCTCCGGGGTCGTACGCTCCATCACCACGAAGCTGCCGCCCCGGTGCTTGAGGCGGTAGCGCGCCTCGGGGTGGAGCTGCTCGGCGTAGGCCACCGGGTCCTGGATCGGGCGGGACCAGCCGAAGTCCAGGTTGACGGCGACGATGTCGGGTGCGGTGCCCGGGGCTCCGCCGATCCAGTAGACGGTGCGGTCGGACGTGAGGTGGGCCATCAGCGTGATGTCCGTCTCGACCCGCGACCCCGCCGGGATGGCGTCCAGCGCCGCCCTGGCCGCCTGGCTGCGGGCGTCGTCGGTCCGGTAGGTCTCCGGGCGCAGCAGGTCGCGCAGCGGCAGGTGCTGCGTCAGCGCGACGGCGATCGCGGCGGCGACGGGCACGGCGACCTTCGCGTACGAGGCGAGCCAGGGGCGGGGCGAGTCGCGGCCGCGGCGGACGCCGTCGGCCAGCGCGAGGAAGAGCACCGGCATGAGGATGGCGCTGTAGTGCCAGACCATGCCCCAGTGGTTGCTGTCCTGCGAGAGCAGCCGCCAGCCGAGCGTGGGGACGATCAGCAGCGTGAGCGGTGAGCGCAGCGCCATGAACGCGGTGATGCCGAGCAGGAAGACCAGCATCTCGATCTTGACGGAGGAGTCGAGGACGCCGAGGACGGAGTCCAGCATCGAGACGTCCTGCTCGCCGTCCTTGTCGATCTTCTTCCAGTAGTCGTAGGTGCCCGCGCTGCTGGCCGCCGGGATGAGGACCGTGAGCGTGACGACGAAGGCGGCGACCCCGAAGGCGGCGAGCAGCGCGCCCTGGAGGCGGCGGCCGTACACGAAGAGCAGGAAGCCGACGACCGCCACGGTGGCGCCCAGGTCCTCCTTGACCAGGACGAGGGGGAGCGACCACAGCAGGGCGGCCGTCCAGCGCCGCAGAAGCAGGGCCCGGCAGACGAGGGCCAGCAGCGGTACGGCGAAGGCGATCTCGTGGAAGTCGGCCTTCACCGCTTCCTGGATGCCCCAGGAGAGTCCGTACGCCACGGTGACGCAGAGCCCGGAGCGCCCGCCGAGGAGCTGCTGGGTGGTGCGGCCGACGATGACCGCGCCCAGCGCGAACAGCGCGGCCTGGGCGAACAGCAGGGCCTCGGCCGACGGCCAGAGCCAGTACAGCGGGGCCAGCAGCGCCACGATCGGGGAGAAGTGGTCGCCGAGGATCAGATAACCGGGGCCCTTGATGTCGACGACCGGGGCGTCGAAGCCGGCGTACGCCCGGACCTCCTGCTCGAAGATCCCCAGGTCCCAGGAGGGGGAGCCGAAGCGGGCGTACTGGAAGTACGCGTAGAGGAAGTAGAGCGCGCAGAGCACGGCTCCGGCGATGAGATACGGGCGCAGGGGCACGCGCCCGGAGGAGTCGTCCCTCCCGCCCGGGGCGTCGCCGGCCGGGCGGGCCGCCGGGGCGGCGTCGGGCCCCGGGTCCTGGGCGGGCAGACGTCCCGGCCCCGACCGGCCCGTTCCACTCTTGTTCAGCTCAAGCACGGTGACTGCCCCCGCTAGGGATTTCCACGGCCGTCCATCGGATACGTCATGGGATACGGCCGTTCATTAGAACAGAGCGGCGAGCCGATTCCGCGGGACGGACACGGGCCGAGGCCGCACCCCGTGGCGGGATACGGCCTCAGCCATGCGTGTCGGCCCGGGACGGCGCCGACGGGGGCGGTCAGTGGAAGAAGTGGCGCGTGCCCGTGAAGTACATGGTCACGCCGGCCTTCTTCGCCGCCTCGATCACCAGTTCGTCACGGACGGACCCGCCGGGCTGGGCGACGGCCCTGATGCCGGCGGCCGTGAGGATCTCCAGGCCGTCGGGGAAGGGGAAGAAGGCGTCGGAGGCGGCGTACGCCCCGCGCGCCCGCTCCTCGCCCGCCCGCTCGACGGCGAGCTTCGCGGAGTCGACGCGGTTGACCTGGCCCATGCCGACGCCGACCGAGGCGCCGTCCTTGGCGAGCAGGATGGCGTTGGACTTGACGGCGCGGCTGGCCTTCCAGGCGAAGGCCAGCTCCTTCAGCTCGCTCTCGGAGAGCGCATCGCCGGTGGCGAGCGTCCAGTTGGCCGGGTCGTCGCCCTCGGCCTGGAGACGGTCCGTGACCTGGAGCAGTGCGCCGCCGTCGATCGGCTTGACCTCGAACGCGGTGGCCGGGGCGTCGGCGGCGCGCAGCACGCGGATGTTCTTCTTGCGGGCCAGCACCTCGACGGCGCCGTCCTCGTAGGCCGGGGCGACGATCACCTCGGTGAAGATCTCGGCGACCTGCTCGGCGAGCGCGACGGTCACCGGGCGGTTGACGGCGATGACGCCGCCGAACGCGGAGAGCGGGTCGCAGGCGTGCGCCTTGCGGTGCGCCTCGGCGACGTCCTCGGCGATCGCGATGCCGCACGGGTTGGCGTGCTTGATGATCGCGACGCAGGGCTCGGCGTGGTCGTAGGCGGCGCGGCGGGCGGCGTCGGTGTCCGTGTAGTTGTTGTAGGACATCTCCTTGCCGTGCAGCTGCTCGGCCTCGGCGAGACCGCCGTCGCCCGAGGTGTAGAGCGCGGCCGACTGGTGCGGGTTCTCGCCGTAGCGCAGGACGTTCTTGCGCGTGAACGTGTCGCCGAGGAACACGGGCAGGCCCGCGTCCTCTGCGGCGTAGTCGTCCGCGAACCAGGAGGCGACGGCCACGTCGTAGGCGGCGGTGTGCCGGAACGCCTCGGCGGCGAGCCGCTTGCGGGCGGTCAGGTCGAACCCGCCCGCGGCGACGGCGGCCAGGACGTCGGCGTACCGGTCGGGGCTGGTGACGACGGCTACCGACGGGTGGTTCTTGGCGGCGGCGCGGACCATGGAGGGGCCGCCGATGTCGATCTGCTCGACACACGCGTCGTCGGAGGCGCCCGAGAGGACGGTCTCCTTGAACGGGTAGAGGTTCACCACGACGAGGTCGAAGGGCTCGACGCCGAGCTCGGCGAGCTGCTCGCGGTGGGCGTCGAGACGGAGGTCGGCGAGGATGCCGGCGTGCACCCGGGGGTGCAGCGTCTTGACACGGCCGTCCAGGCACTCGGGGAAGCCGGTGAGCTCCTCGACCTTGGTGACCGGCACTCCGGCGTCGGCGATCCTCCCGGCGGTGGAACCGGTGGAGACGAGTTCGACACCCGCCTCGTGCAGACCGCGCGCGAGGTCTTCGAGCCCCGTCTTGTCGTAGACACTGACCAGAGCGCGGCGGATGGGCTTATTCACCGACATGACCGAGATGAACCTTTCGTCCCTCAATGCGATAGCCGTCACGGGCGATCCGCCCCACGGCCTCGACGAGCAGCGAGCGCTCGACTTCCTTGATGCGTTCGTGAAGGGCGGCTTCGCCCTCCGGGGTGTCCTCCTCGGTCACCTCGACCACGCCCTGCGCGATGATCGGACCGGTGTCGACGCCTTCGTCGACGAAGTGGACGGTGCAGCCGGTGACCTTCACGCCGTACGCGAGTGCGTCACGCACTCCGTGGGCACCGGGAAAGCTGGGCAGCAGGGCGGGGTGGGTGTTGACGAACCGGCCACCGAACGCGGCCAGGAACGCCGGGCCGACGATCTTCATGAATCCGGCGGAGACGACGAGGTCCGGACGGTGCCCGGCGACGGCCGCGGCGAGCGCCTCGTCCCACTCGGCCCGGGTCGCGTGGTCCTTGACCTTGCACACGAACGTGGGGATTCCGGCCCGCTCCGCGCGCTCCAGGCCGCCGGCCCCCTCGCGGTCCGCGCCGACCGCGACGACCCGCGCTCCGAACCCCTCGGGGTCGTCGCCGACGGCGTCGAGCAGCGCCTGGAGATTCGTACCGGATCCGGAGAGCAGCACGACCAGCCGGGCAGGAGGGGCGGTGGGGGGCGGGGAGGCCACGTCGGGGCCCTTTCTCACGTGATGACCGCACGGTGACGCAGGTGCGGCGAGGTACGGCATGCTCTTTGTAGGGTCGTACGAAAGTATCGCTTCGCCCGATACGGGGAACCCTACGAAGGGGCCGACCGTCAGCAACGATACCGGCACACCCGACGGCCCCCACGGGACGGGGGCGTGAGCGGGAGGTAGCGTCAGGGACAGCGAGCCGTCCGCCGGGCGGACGAACCGTCCTACGGGCGGACATGACGAGATGGGGAAGACGTTCACCACATGCCGGACCGACGCCGTCGCACCGCCTTCACCCTCCCCCTGCCCGAGCGGTCCGCTCCGCTGATGCGGGAACGGCAGTCCCCTTCGCCGGACTCCTCCTCGCCGGGCTCCACCCCTCCGGGCTCCGGTTCGCCGGGTTCCGCCTCCCCGGATTCCCCCTCGGGGCCCTCGCCGGTCTCGGGCTCCGCCGGGAAGCCGCAGGAGGACAACCCGTTCGCCGCGCCGCCCGCGGACCGTCCGGACCAGCCGTGGCAGCCGCGCCACCCCTCCGGGTCCGACGGATCGGACACATCGGACGGACCGGGTGAGAACGGCGGGTCCGACGGGAACGGCTCGGGCTCCTCCGGGAACCGCCCGGCGTGGGGCAGTCAGTGGAGCAGCAAGCAGCCCGGCCGGGGCAACGGCGGCTTCGGCGGCCGCACCGGCACAAACGACTCCGGCGGGCCCGGCGGCAAGGGCGGACCCGAGCGCGGCGGTCCGGGCGGACCGCGCTGGGACCCCAAGGACCCCGCACAGCGGCGCGCCCGTTACGCCGTGCTCGGCGGTATGTGGGCCTTCTTCTTCGCCCTCTTCGACTTCCCGGAGATCGCCCTGCTGCTGGGCGCGCTCTCGACGTACTGGGCGATCAGCGCGCTGCGCACCCCGATGAAGACCTCCTCCGCCACGGACCGCACGGCGGCGGGCGGCGCGGGCACGGCCGTGGCCGGCACGGGAACCGGGGCGGACGGCGACTCGGCGACGTCCGCCGCTCCGCAGAGCGTCAGCCGTCGGCAGCAGACCACGGCGGCGGTCAGCGGTCTGGTGACCGGCCTGCTGGCGCTGCTCATCGTGTTGACGACCTTCACCGTGCAGCTCGTCTACCGCGACTACTACACCTGCGTGAACGACGCGCTGACCAAGACCGGAGCGGTGGCCTGCAACGACCAGCTGCCGAAGCCGCTGGAGCCGCTCTTCGGCGTCAAGGAGTAGCTCCCGGGCCGCCCGGCTCCCCCGCGGGGCGCTCAGCGGCGGAGTCGGCCGGCTCAGCGGACCCGGCGGAGTCGGCCGAGTCGGCGGTTCCGAGGGAGCCAGGGGCTGCGGGAGAGCCAGAGGCTCCGAGAGGGCCGACGGCTTCGACGGGGCGAGGAGCCTCGACGGAGCCGGCGGATTCCAGGGGGCGAGGAGCCTCGAAGGGGCCGGTGGCTTCGAGGGGGCCCGCGGGGAAGTCGGCCATCAGCCCGCCGGAGCCCCGCTTCAGGGAGGCCCAGCGGGCCTCCCTGAGGTGTTTCCCGTGCCAGGAGCCGGCCTCCTCGCGCTTCCCGCCCTTCTCCCGCCCAGCGCCCGTGCCGTCCGTGCCGTCCGTGCCGTCCGTGCCGTCCGTGCCGTCCGTGCCGTCCTCACCGTCCGCGCCGCCCGCGCCGCCCTGCCCCTGCCGACGACCCGCCTTCTCGTGCCACGGGTCGGTCGGCAGGAAGTCGTACGGCTCGAATCCCGCACTGGCCCGCCGCGCCGCCGGGCCGGACAACGCGCCGGGGGCCGCTTGAGGCGCCGCGCCGGGGCCCGGAACGGAGGCCGCGGCCGGAGCCTGCGGACCACCCGGCCCCGCGTCACCGGCCCCGCCCCCCGCACCGCCTCGCGCACGCCACGGGGCCCACCGACGGCGCGGGCGCCCGATGGCGACCGCCTGCCCCTCGGCCGCCCCCGCCGTCCCGGCCGCCCTTGCCGCCGGGGCCTCTTCCGCCTCCGGTACGTCCCTGCGCCAGGCCCAGCCCGGGGTGCGCAGCCGCCACAGCCGCAGGAGCAGGGCCGCCGGTACGCCGACGCCCGCGGTCCACGCCAGCGCCGCCGGCCCGGTCAGCCACCACACCGGGCCGAACGCGCTCAGCGCCCCGGTGCCGAGTGGCCCGCCGGCCATCGCCGTGAGCATCGCCGTCACGACACCGCACCCCACCGCGGCGAGCAGGGCCACCAGGGCTGTTTCGCGCGGGCTCCACGCCTCGGCGCGGGTGGTGTCGACGGGCGCCGCCCGGCGTACGGTGAACCAGGCGACGGCCAGCGCGGACGCCACCGGCACGGCCAGGGCGGTCCAGGTCAGCAGGGTTCCCGGCCCCTGGTCCGGCACGGCCGCCAGCAGGGGGAAGTGAGGCACCACCGGGGTCCCGTCAAGGCCCAGCGGGGTGGCGGTGGCTCCCGTACCGAGCGAGAAGCCGGGCCCGAGCCCGTACGCCGCTCCCCACAGCGCGGCGTTCGGCACGAGGGAGGCGGCCAGCAGTAGCACGGCGAAGCGCCCCGGCCAGTCGCCCGCGAGCGCCAGGAACGCCTCCTGGGCCGCCCCCGCGTTCCGGCCGAGCGCCACCGCGACGAGCACCGCGCCACCCCCGAGCAGCACCATCGCGCCTCCCGCCGCCGACCGGCAGGCCGCCCCCGCCCGATGGCGGAAGACTGACCGCGCCACGGACTCCTGAAGCGCCAGGGGCGACCAGGACGGCAGGGGCCCGAGTGGCCGCCCCGCCGCCGCCCACACCCCGGCCGCCGCCGCACCGGCCACCACCAGCGCCACCGGGAACGCCAGTGTGTCCGGGTCCGCGCGCAGCGAGCCGTCCCGCGCATAGGCCGCCGCCCCCGCCACGACCAGCAGGTATCCCGCGGTCACCCCGCAGAAGGCGCCCGCCTGCGAGGGCCTGGGCCGCCGCTCGTCCGGCTCCGCCGCACCGCGCGCCGCGCGGTGCGTCAGCCAGAGCGGACCCACCAGGAGCAGCAGCGGCACCACGCCGACGGGGGCCGGAACGCCGCTGAGGGTCTCCGGCCGCACGAGTCCGGCGCCGTGCGCGAGGAGCCAGACCCCGGCCGCCGCGCGCAGCGCCCCGCCCGGCCCGCTGTCGGGGTGCGGGGAGCTGATCCACAGCACCATGATCAGCACCGTCAGCGACCCGAGGCCGAGCCCGGCCGCGACGGCGCCCCGCACCAGGGAGGAGGCCAGGGCGAGGGTGCGCTTGCGCTCGGCCGTCGCCTTCGGGGCGCGTTGCGTCATTTGGGTCACGCGGCCCATGCTGCCAACGACACGCGCTTATTTCGCGTAACGCGCTAACAGCCGCTGTGTCGCCCAATATACGTTTATGTACTTTTTCACCCTGTGCGGTGTCGCTGGGGGTCACCCATGACCCGGGGCACGACCGACGAGGCCGCCGCGCCGCCGCTGCCCTCCCCCAAGGAGCGCCGCAGGCTGCGCGAGGCGAAATCGCTGAGCGAGGAGCAGGTGGCGGCGGCCGTCGGTGTCACGCGCGCCACCGTGCGCTCCTGGGAGACGGGGCGCACGAGCCCGCGCGGGCGCAAGCGTGCGCTGTACGCGAAGCTCATCGCCCCCGAACCGGAAACGCCCCCCGCCGAACCGCCGACGGCTTCGACGGCCCCGGAATCCGCCCCGGAGCCCCCTCCGGAAGCCGAGTCGAAAGCCAAGCAGAAGGCCGCTCCGAAGGTCGGGGCGACGGCGGCGGCGGAGGCGGTCCCGGACCCGGGGCCGGCGGCCCCGCCCGCACCTCCGCCCGCGCCGGAATGCCCGCCTTCGCCTACGGAGGCGGGTACGGACGCGAAGGCGAAGAGGAGCACGCGCCCGAGCAGGAGCACGAGTACCGGTGCGGGTGCGGGTGCGGGCACCGAGACGCGTACGGGTACGGGCACGAGCGCCGGGTCAGGTGCGGGTACGGGCACGGAAGCGGTGCAGGCACCGGGACCGGACACCGCTGCGGAGGCGGCCGACGCACGGTGCCTCTCACCCGCCGAGGCGTTCGACGCGTTGTACGCCCGCTCCGCCCCCGGACTCGTCCGGCAGACCTATCTGCTGACCGGCCGCCGGGCGCTGGCCCGCGAGTCCGTGGAGCGCGCCTTCCAGCTGGCCTGGCACCGCTGGCCCGAGGTGGCCGTCGACCGCGACCCGGCCGGCTGGGTGCGCGCCGCGGCGTACGAGCACGCGATGTCCCCCTGGCACCGGCTGCGCCGCGCGCACCGGCACCCCGACGCCCCGCCCACGGAGCCGGCCAAGCAGGCGCTGTTCGACGCGCTGCTCGACCTGCCCCCGGCCTACCGGCGCACGCTGCTCCTGTACGACGGGGTGGGGCTGGACCTTCCGGAGACCGCGGCCGAGACGGAGGCCAGCACCCCGGCCACGGCGGGCCGTCTGATGACCGCCCGCGCCGCTGTCGCCGAGCGGCTCCCCGAACTGGCCGTCGCCGGCTCGCCCGCCGCCCAGTCGGCCCTGCTGCACGAGCGGCTCGGCGGTCTCGCCCGCGCCGAGCACGTCCCCGTACCGCGTCCGGCCCGGGCCGTGCGCACCGGCAGCGAGGACAGGGCCAGGCTGTGGACCCGGGCCGCCATCGCGGGCGTCGCGCTGCTCGTCGCCGTCACGGGGCTGACCCTGCACACCGCGCCCACCCACTACGAGCCGCCGATCGCCCCTCCGGAGCGGGTCGGGGGCGTACCGCCACGCGGTGGTCCGCAGAAGCTCACCGCGCAGGACCTGAAGTTGCAGAAGTCGCTGCGCGAGCAGCTGACGCACGGCCCCGAGCGGCTGGTTCCGCAGCTCGGGTGACCCGGTCGTCCCGTACGTACGGGGCGTACGTACGGGGCATACGGGGCGTGCGTGCGTACGGGGCGTGCGTACGCGAACGGCGCGGGCCCGCACCCCTGTGCTCCCAGGGTGCGGGCCCGCGCCGTCACAGCGCGTCGGTTCCGCCGGTCAGGCGGCGAGGATCTCGCGCGCCAGCTTGGCGGTCTCGGTCGGCGTCTTGCCGACCTTGACGCCGGCGGCCTCAAGGGCCTCCTTCTTCGCCTGGGCGGTGCCCGAGGAGCCGGAGACGATGGCGCCGGCGTGGCCCATGGTCTTGCCCTCCGGGGCGGTGAAGCCCGCGACGTAGCCGACGACCGGCTTGGTGACGTTCTTCGCGATGAAGTCGGCGGCACGCTCCTCGGCGTCGCCGCCGATCTCGCCGATCATCACGATGAGGTCGGTCTCCGGGTCCGCCTCGAACGCCGCGAGGGCGTCGATGTGCGTGGTGCCGATGACCGGGTCGCCACCGATGCCGACGGCGGAGGAGAAGCCGATGTCACGGAGCTCGTACATCATCTGGTAGGTCAGCGTGCCGGACTTCGACACGAGACCGATGCGGCCGGGCTTGGTGATGTCGCCCGGGATGATGCCGGCGTTGGACTGGCCGGGGGTGATGAGACCCGGGCAGTTCGGACCGATGATCCGGGTCTTGTTGCCCTTCGCGCCGGCGTACGCCCAGAAGGCGGCCGAGTCGTGGACGGCGATGCCCTCGGTGATCACGACGGCGAGCGGGATCTCGGCGTCGATCGCCTCGACGACGGCGGCCTTCGAGAAGGCCGGCGGCACGAAGAGGACGGACACGTTCGCGCCGGTCTTCTCCATCGCCTCGGCGACGGAGCCGAAGACCGGTACCTCGGTGCCGTCGAAGTCGACGGAGGTGCCGGCCTTGCGCGGGTTCACGCCGCCGACGATGTTGGTGCCGTCGGCGAGCATGAGCTTGGTGTGCTTCATGCCCGTCGCGCCGGTCATCCCCTGGACGATGACCTTGCTGTCCTTGGTGAGGAAGATAGCCATGGTGGTCTGAGTCCCTCTTCCTTACTTCGCAGCCGCGGCGAGCTCGGCGGCCTTGTCGGCCGCGCCGTCCATGGTGTCCACGCGCTGGACCAGCGGGTGGTTGGCGTCGGAAAGGATCTTGCGACCCAGCTCCGCGTTGTTGCCGTCGAGACGCACGACGAGCGGCTTGGTGACCGCCTCGCCCTTGGTCTTGAGCAGCTCGAGCGCCTGGACGATGCCGTTGGCGACCTCGTCGCAGGCGGTGATGCCGCCGAAGACGTTGACGAACACGGACTTGACGTCCGGGTCGCCGAGGATGATCTCCAGGCCGTTCGCCATGACCTCCGCGGAGGCGCCGCCACCGATGTCGAGGAAGTTGGCGGGCTTCACGTTGCCGTGGTTCTCACCGGCGTACGCGACGACGTCCAGGGTCGACATGACCAGACCGGCACCGTTACCGATGATGCCGACCTCGCCGTCGAGCTTGACGTAGTTGAGGTTCTTGGCCTTGGCGGCAGCCTCGAGCGGGTTGGCTGCGGCCTTGTCCTCGAGCGCCTCGTGACCCGGCTGACGGAAGTCGGCGTTCTCGTCGAGAGACACCTTGCCGTCCAGCGCCAGGATGCGGCCGTCCTTGGTCTTCACCAGCGGGTTGACCTCGACGAGGAGGGCGTCCTCGGCGACGAAGGTGTCCCACAGGGTCACCATGGCCTCGGCCACGCCCTCGGCCACGTCGGCCGGGAACTTCGCCTGGGCCACGATCTCGCGGGCCTTGACGATGTCGACCCCGTCGACGGCGTTGACCGGGACCTTCGCGAGGGCCTCGGGGGTCTTCTCCGCGACCTCCTCGATGTCCATGCCGCCCTGCACCGAGGCCATGGCCAGGAAGGTGCGGTTGGTGCGGTCGAGGAGGTACGAGACGTAGTACTCCGCCTCGATCTCCGGGGACAGCTCGGCGATCATCACCTTGTGGACCGTGTGGCCCTTGATGTCCATGCCGAGAATGTCGGTCGCCCGGGCGACCGCCTCGTCCGGGTCTGCCGCCAGCTTGACGCCGCCGGCCTTGCCGCGGCCGCCGACCTTCACCTGCGCCTTGACGACAGACTTGCCGCCCAGCTTCTCGGTCGCCTCGCGGGCTGCCTCAGGCGTGTCGATGACTTCACCGGCCAGCACCGGTACACCGTGCTTGGCGAAGAGGTCCCTCGCCTGGTACTCGAACAGGTCCACGCGCGTCCGTCCCTTTTAGTGGTATCGCGGTTCGTTCTTCTGCGTGGGCGTGCCGCGAAGGGCAACGTGACTGCGCTGTCACTAGGGAGGCGTACACGGTGTCCGAGTACGCGGCATGTCCATCCGGCAGGTTATCCCCGCACTCCGTGTGGCCCTAAATCGCAGATCACACCTGAGCGGTGATAACGGTCACAGAGGGTGGCCCCTCCGGCTTCGGGCCGAGGGTCGCCTGGGAGCCGGAAGGGGCTGTTCGGCCCCGGAGGGAGCGGCACTTCGGCCCGGGAGAGAGCGGCACGACGGCCGCGCCCCGGTCGTGGTGGCGGCGCGGATGCGGCGCGGTCGCGGCGGCGGCGCGCACAAGCCGCGAGGGGACCGCAATTCCTGGTCACGGTCGGGGCTCCCTGTCCGGTATCGGCAGCGGCCTCTTCTCGATCGCCGCCGCCATGACGTCCGGGAAGAGGTCCGGCGTACAGGCGAACGCCGGTGCGCCCAGTGCCCCGAGCGCCGCCGCGTGCTCGTGGTCGTACGCGGGTGCGCCCTCGTCGGAGAGCGCGAGCAGGGTCACGAACTGCACGCCCGAGGCTTTCATCGCGGCGACCCGCTTGAGCATCTCGTCGCGTATGCCGCCTTCGTAGAGGTCGCTGATGAGGACGACGACGGTGTCCGCCGGGCGGGTGATCCTCGACTGGCAGTAGGCGAGCGCCCGGTTGATGTCCGTTCCGCCGCCGAGCTGGGTGCCGAAGAGGACGTCGACCGGGTCGTCGAGCTGGTCCGTGAGATCGACGACCGCCGTGTCGAAGACGACGAGCCGGGTCGACAGGGTGTGCATGGAGGCGAGCACTGCCCCGAAGACCGAGGCGTGGACGACGGACGCGGCCATCGAGCCCGACTGGTCGACGCACAGGACGATGTCCTTCCTGGCGGTCCGGGAGGCACGCCCGTAGCCGATGAGGCGCTCGGGAATGAGCGTTCCCCTCCCCTCAGCGGCTCCCCCGCCTCGCCCCCCAGCGGCTCCCCCGCCCCCGGCGTCTCCCGTGGCGGCCGGCCCCGGGGCCGGGAGGTAGTTCTTGAGGTTGGCCCGGATGGTGCGGTTCCAGTCGATGTCCCGGTGGCGCGGCCGGCTGATCCGGGCCGAGCGGTCCAGGGCGCCGGACAGGGTGGCCCTGGTGCGGTTCTCCAGGCGTTTCTCCAGGTCCTCGACGACCTTGCGGACGACGGCGCGTGCGGTCTCCCTCGTCGTTTCGGGCATCGCCTTGTTGAGGGAGAGCAGGGTGCCGACGAGGTGGACGTCCGCCTCGACGGCCTCCAGCATCTCCGGCTCCAGGAGCAGAGCCTCCAGCCCGAGCCGGTCGATCGCGTCGCGCTGCATGATCTGGACGACGCTGCTCGGGAAGTAGGAACGGATGTCGCCGAGCCAGCGGGCGACGGCGGGCGCCGACGCGCCGAGCCCCGCCGAACGGCGGTCGGGGCCCCGGCCGCCGGGCCGCTTCCCGGCGCCCCCGCCGTACAGCGCGTTCAACGTCTCGTCCATCGCCGCGTCCCGGCCGGTGAGGAGGGGTCCGCCGCTGTCGGCGCTGTCCGCGCCGAGCACCATCCGCCAGCGTCGCAGCCGTTCGGCATCGGGCGCGTGCGGAACGGTGGGCCGCGTGGTCCGCGATGCCTGTTCCGTCGTCCGTTCCATCGTCTCTCCGCTCGGGTCCGTGATGGCCTGGCCCGTCTCGTCCTGGTGGGGCGCGCTCCGGCCGGTCGTCATGTTCGCGGTCGTGGTCACGACCGCAGCCGTGGCCTTGGCCGTGGCGACCGTGGCTGTGGCCGTCGCGACCGCGGCCGTGGCGGCCGTGGCCGGTTCCGTCGTGTCCATGGCCGTCTTCGCATACGTGACCGTCGTCCTGGTCATGGCCGTCGTCCTCATCCGGCCGCTTCCGCGGGCTCGGGCCGGCGGCCGAGCAGGAGCCGCAGCACCGGCTCCACCGCGTCCGCCCTGGCCCCGTCGAGACCGGGTCCGAAGCCCCCGGACGCCCGGCCGCCGTCGTTCGGTCGAACGCCCTCGGCAACAGGTCCGCGCCGGACCAGCTCGCCCAGCGTGCGCCGTACGCCCGCTTCGTACGCGCCGAACGTGCGGCGCAGTAGCGGCAGCACATCGGTGAACATGTCGGCGGGGACACCGGTCAGCCAGGCGTCGACGAGGCCGAGCAGCCGCTCGTCGTGGACCAGCAGCATGCCGCCGCCGGACGCGCCGCCGACGAACCCCTCGATCCAGGCGGCGGCGTCGGCGGGCGGGGTTCCGGGCGAGAGGGCCAGGCCCATCAGCCGGGTCGCCTCGTCGTCCGCCAGCCGTCCCTCGTCCAGGAGCAGCCGGGTGGCCCGGCCCCGGATGATCCCGGCGACCGCTTCCCGGGCCGCCAGTTTGCGCAGGACGGCGTGCCAGCGTCTCCGCAGCCCTTCGGCGGACGCCGTTCCGGCGAGCAGCAGACCGATCGCGCCGTGCACGGCCTCCACCTGATCGCGCAGCGTCTCGGCCGCGTCGGCGTCGAGGCCCGTGCAGGCGGGCGGCAGGCCGACGCAGATCCGCTCGGCGAGTCCGGCGGCGACCTCCGTGAGCGCCGCCGTGTCCGTGGAGCGCACGTCCCCGTACCGCAGGGAGCGGGCCAGGGCCGGCAGGGCGTCCGCGAGGTGGCCGACGTCCACGTCCAGTGCGGCCCGGTCGGCCAGGGCCCTCATCACGGCGGGCAGCGCGCCGGGCAGTCCGGCCAGGAGGCAGCGTTCGGCGAGTGCGGTGACGTCGGCCAGTGCGGTCGCCGCCTCGGCCTCCGACTCCGCCTTCGCGGTGGCGGCGGTGAGGACGGTGGTGCCCCACACGCCCGCCTCCGCGACCCGGACGTGCAGTTCCGGTTCCCAGCTCAGCCGCCAGCTCTCCCGGAAGGTGCCGGTGCTGCCCCGTCCGGCGACCGGGTCGCCCCAGCCGACGCCGAGGAGGCGCAAGCGGTGCAGGAGACGGCTGCGGGCGGCGTCGGTCTCCTTGCGCAGATCGAGGTCCAGCTCGCGTTCCGACGCCTCCGGCTTGAGCCGGAGGGTGCGCTGGCTGCGGGTCAGGTCCCGTTGCAGCGGGACGGCCGGGGCGGTGTCCGGCACCTCGCCGAGTGCCTCGCCGACGATCAGCCGGTCGCGGACGAGGGCGAGCGAGACGTCGGACCCTTCGCACATGACGGCCCGCACCGCGTCGGTCGTCTCGGCCAGACCGGCCAGCGGCCGGCCCCGGAGAGCGGCGAGGGTCTCCGCGAGCCGGACGGCCTCGATGACATGGGCGGTGGAGACGAACCGGTCCTCCTCACGCAGCAGTCCGGCGACCTTGGTCATCCATCGCTCGACCGGCCGGTCCGCCGCGGCGAAGAGGTGCCCGTACCAGCCGGGCGAGTCGATCCCCGCCCCGTACCCGCTGTGCCGGGCGAGCCGGCGGTGGGTCCACGGCACCCAGGTCAGGTCGGTCCTGACCTTCGGTAGCCCTCTGAGCAGGGCGCGGTCGGCGGCCAGGGTGGTCCGCGCGGCGAGAGCCGGCACGTGCCACGCCCCGCAGACGACCGCGACGCCGTCCCCGAACTCCTTGCGCGCGGTACGCAACTGGATGCGCATGTACGCCTCGCGCACCGCGTCCCGGGGATGACCGCCGTCGCCGTACGCCTCACGGAGAGCGCTCATGGCCTCCGCCAGGGCCTCGAACGGCACCAGGGCGTCATCCGCCGTGCCGCCGATGTCCGCGCCGACCGAGGCCGTTCCCCCGCCGGTCGGTCCCCCGCCGGCGCCGGTCGGTCCCCGGCTGGCTGATGCCACGGCAGTCGTACCGCCGCCGGCCGCTTCCACGGCAGCCGTTCCTTCGGTGGGCGTTCGTCCGGCAGTCGTACCGCCGCCGGGCGTGCCCCTGGTGGGTGAGCGGTGCTCGACGACGTCCTCCCACCAGCGTTCGGGATCGTCGTATCCGGCGGTTTCGGCCAGCAGCCGGATCGGGTCGACGACCGGCGCGATCCCTTCCACGGCCCCGCCCCCCGGTGTCCCCTCCCCCGGCGCCCCGTCGCTCCGGGTGCCCGGCGCGGGTTCCCTGAGCGCGAGGGAGTGGGCGGCGGGCAGGTCGATGAAGCGGACCGGGACGCCGTGGTCGAGCGCCCAGCGGATGGCCACCCACTCGGGGGAGAACGCGGCCATCGGCCAGAAGGAGGACCGTCCCGGGTCGTCCACGGCGTGCGCGAGCAGGGCGACGGGGGGACGCATACGCGGGTCGGCGGCGAGCGGCAGCAGCGCGTCGCCCTCGGGCGGTCCCTCGATGAGGAGGGCGGCCGGGCGGGCCGCCGCGAGCGCGGCGAGGACCGCGCGGGCCGACCCGGGGCCGTGGTGCCGCACCCCCAGGAGCCAGGGGCCGGCCGGGCCCGTCATGCGGATACCTCGCGGCAGGCGCGGTAGAAGTCCTTCCAGCCGTCCCGCTCGCGGACCACGGTCTCCAGGTACTCCTGCCAGACCACCCGGTCCGCCGCCGCGTCGCGGACGACCGCGCCGAGGATGCCGGCCGCGACGTCGCCGGGGCGCAGGATGCCGTCGCCGAAGTGGGCGGCCAGGGCGAGGCCGTTCGTGACGACGGAGATCGCCTCGGCGGTGGAGAGCGTGCCGGAGGGGGACTTGAGCTTGGTGCGCCCGTCGGTGGTCACCCCGTCGCGCAGTTCGCGGAAGACCGTCACCACGCGCCGGATCTCGGCCAGGCCCTCCGGTGCCGCCGGCAGGTCGAGCGAGCGGCCGATCTGGTCGACGCGCCGGGAGACGATCTCGACCTCGGCTTCCGGGGTCGCGGGCAGGGGCAGCACGACGGTGTTGAACCGGCGGCGCAGTGCGCTGGACAGCTCGTTGACGCCGCGGTCCCGGTCGTTGGCCGTGGCGATGAGGTTGAACCCCCGGACGGCCTGGACCTCCTGTCCCAGCTCCGGGACGGGGAGCGTCTTCTCGGACAGGATCGTGATGAGCGAGTCCTGCACGTCGGCGGGGATGCGGGTCAGCTCCTCGACCCGGGCCGTCATGCCCTCGGACATGGCCCGCATCAGCGGACTGGGCACGAGGGCGTCGCGGCTGGGGCCGTGGGCCAGCAGCCGGGCGTAGTTCCATCCGTAACGGACGGCTTCCTCCGGGGTCCCCGCGGTGCCCTGCACGAGCAGGGTCGAGTCACCGCTGACGGCGGCGGCGAGGTGCTCGGAGACCCAGGTCTTGGCCGTGCCGGGGACGCCCAGCAAAAGCAGCGCCCGGTCGGTGGCGAGTGTGGTCACGGCCACCTCCACCAGGCGGCGCGGCCCCACGTACTTGGGCGTGATCACCGTCCCGTCCGGCAGGGTCCCGCCCTGCAGATAGGTGGCGACGGCCCAGGGCGACAGCCGCCAACGCGCGGGCCTCGGGCGGTCGTCGGCGG
Organism: Streptomyces sp. NPDC091649; assembly: GCF_044756785.1. NCBI lineage: Bacteria > Bacillati > Actinomycetota > Actinomycetes > Kitasatosporales > Streptomycetaceae > Streptomyces > Streptomyces sp. NPDC091649. Next base: position 1,001,371 of record NZ_JBIVTR010000001.1, read on the forward strand.
CGGCGAGCGCCTTCAGTTCGTCGGCGAACGCGTCCTCGGCGTGCGGGCGCAGCGGCTCGGCGCCCGCCTCCGGCCCGACGGCCGCGGTGGTTTCGGACACGGTCATGGATCCCCCTCCAGATCGATCGACCTGATGTGGTTCCACCGTGCACCATGCCACTGACAACGGGCCCTGACCGCAGGTCAGGGCCCGTTTTCCGGTGAGCGCGCCGAACAGCCGGGCCGGGCATCCGGACCGCGGAGACCGGCCGGGCCCGCCGGACCCGCCGGGCCCGCCGAAACAGCAGCACCGGCAGAACCGGCAGGCCGATCGGGACCGGCAGGACCGGCAGGCCGATCGAGGGCCGGCCGAATCAGCCGACGATCGGCGACACGGCGACGCAGCCGCCCGCCGTGAGCATGCCCTCGCCCTTCGCCTCCTTGATGATCTTGCCCTTGTAGGTGATGGTGCAGGCGACGTCGGCGCCGCCCGCGTCCACGGCCACCGGCATGACGGCAGGCGGCATGATGCCGCGCAGTTCGACGGTCTTCTTCCACGGCAGGGCCGGCGAGGTGACGGTCTCCAGCTCCGGTTCCATGGCGTCGCCGGCGCCCCCGTGGTAGGTGATCTCGTCGACGCTCTTGCCGGTGACCTCGTAGGTCACCTCGTACTTCTCGTCCACGGCCGTGTCGACCGCCTTGCCGACCGCCTCGTCGACCGTCTCGGCCGAGCAGGCGCCGAGCCCGAGTACGAGGCCGGCGATCGCAAGGGCGTGGGCGGCGGTGCGCACGGGGCGGATGGTTCTGGACGTGCGTGTGGTGCGGATGGTGCGGTTCATTCCGGGATCCCCCCTGGATCGGCCCGGGCACGGATCCGTTCCGTGCGCGGAGATCGCAGAGAAGCGCAGCGGACCGGCGAAGTCAAATCCCTCGCGGGGCAATTGCTTCGCAGGTCGGAGGCGTCTGTCAGTGGCGCCCCCTACCGTCGGGGACATGCTGCTATCTCACGGGGGAGAACCCTCGCCCACCGGCGGACCGGTGGCGCGCTGGTCGGTGGAGCAGGTGTTGGCACTGGCTCCTGACGAAGCCTCACGCGAGGCGGGTGGGCGACTCGGCGCGGCCGGCCCGTGGACCGGCGCGGGCTGTGACGCCGCGGGCGCGTTGTGGGGCTTGTGCGAGGGCGGCGGGGGCACGCCGTACCGGACGGTGGTCGACACCGCCGGCCCGGCCTTCTCGTGCAGTTGCCCGAGCCGGAAGTCCCCGTGCGAGCACGCGCTCGGACTGTTGCTGTTCCGGGTGTCCGACGATGCCGCGTTCCGGCCGGGAGAGCCGGCCGACTGGGCCGCAGCGTGGATCGAGGCCCGGCGTGGGCGCGTGGCGGAGGCGCGGGCGACGGGCGGCGGTCTCGCAGGAGAGCCTGCGGGCGCCGCCGCCAGGAAGCGGGCGGAGCGCCGCGCGGAGCGTGTCACGGGCGGGGCTCAGGAGCTGGAACAGCGTCTTGCCGACCTGCTGCGCGGGGGCCTCGCCGCGACCGACCGCTCGGGATACGGCCTGTGGGAGGAGACTGCGGCCCGCATGGTCGACGCCCAGGCCCCCGGGCTGGCGGCCCGGGTGAGGGAGCTGGGCGCGATCACCGGCTCCGCCGCGGACCGGCCGGTCCGCCTGCTGGAGGAGTGCGGCCTGCTCCATCTGCTGAACACGGCCTGGCTCGGCCGGGAGCGGCTGCCCGAGCCACTGGCCGCGACCGTGCGCACGAGAGTGGGGCTGCCGTCCTCCGCCGAAGGCGTCCCGGTCCGTGACCACTGGCTGGTCCTCGCCCAGTACGACACTCCGGACGGCAGGATCGTCACCCGGCGGATCTGGCTGTACGGGCGCGAGTCGGGCCGTACCGCTCTGCTGCTCTCGTTCGGCGCGGCGGGCCGGTCGCCTGCGCAGGCGCTGCCGGTGGGCACGACGATCGACGCGGAGCTGACGCCCTATCCGGGCGGCGGGCAGCTCCGTGCCGAACTGGGCGAGCGGTTCGGAGGCGTGCCTCCGGCCGGTCCCCCGCCGGGGATCACCGCAGCGGCCGCACCGGCCGTCTACGGAGACGCCCTGCGAAAGGACCCGTGGCTGGACGCCTGCCCGGTCACCCTGGGCGGCGTCATACCCGTGCCGGCCGAGGACGGTTGGCAGGTGGCCGACGCGTGTGCGGACGCCGCGCTGCCGATCGCCCCGGCCGCCCTGTCCCGGCCCGGCCTGTGGAAGCTCGGCGCCCTCTCCGGGGGCGGCCCGGTCACGGTGTTCGGCGAATTCGGCCATCGCGGCTTCGACCCGTTCGCGGCCTGGGACCCGGACGGTACGGAGGAGGACGGGGGCACCGGCGGCGGGGCGGTCGTCCAGCTGATCTGACCCGGGCGCTCGACCCGGGCGCTCGACCCGTGCGCACCGGCCCGTGCGCTCGGCCCGTGCGCCCCGGCCCTCCTCGACGCCCGACTCGGCTCGCCCCGTGGCCCGCGTCGCCGCCATCCGCTCTTCCCACCCTGGCGAACCGGGATCCGTCGCCCGCGCACCGCCTGCCACATCCGCCCGCCGCCCCGGCCACCACCACCCCTGACCGACAACCGCGCATCCCTGCCACCGGAGGGGAAAAATGACTCGCACGACCAGCGCCGCCAGCACCAGCACCAGCACCAGCACCAGCACCAGCACCAGCGATGCTCCCGCCTCCACCTCGGCCTGCGTCGACTCCCTGCCCTGGGAGGAGCTGATCACCTCGGCGCTCCTGGGCACCGACCGCCGCCCGCCGGCACCACACGGTGGCCCCATACCGGCCGACGCGCCCGCAGCTCTGCTGGACGCCGCCGCACTGCACACCGTGCGGCGGCGGGCCGGGCTGCTGCCCGCCGTCCCGAAAGACCGGCCCGGGCCCGCCGCGCCGGATCCACGCCCGGCGCTCCCCGAGGCCGCCCGGCACCGGCTCGCCCGCCTGCTGGCCGACCGTTCCGCGCCGTCGGGCGGCGGGAGGCGCGGGTCCGCGCCGGACCTCACCGAACTCATTCCGCAGTGGCTGGCCACCGCCAACCGGAAGGGTTACCGTGCCCCGGCGGCCCTGTTGCCACCGCTGCTGGACGCCGCCCGCGCCCGTACGGACCTGCGCCCGCAGGCGCTCGCCTTCGCCGGGCCGCGCGGTCTGTGGCTGGCCGGCCTGAACCCCGAGTGGAGGTTCGCCCTGCGGGGCTCCGCGAGCGGCACCCCGCAACTCGACGCCATGGACGCGGACGCGGTGGGCCGGCTGTGGGAGGAAGGACTCTTCGCGGAGCGGATCGCCCTGCTCGACTCCGTACGGGCCCGGGATCCGTCCGCCGCACGGGCCCTGCTCGCCGCCACGTGGCCGGCCGAACGGGCCGAGGACCGGCTGATGTTCCTGGACTCCCTGCGGACCGGGCTCGGGGGTGACGACGAACCGTTCCTGGAGCAGGCCCTGTCCGACCGGAGCCGCAACGTCCGTGCGACCGCCGCCGAACTGCTCTCCGCTCTGCCCGAGTCGGCGCTCGCCGGACGGATGGCGGCCCGCGCGACGTCCTGTGTGAACCCGGACCGTACGGGGGACGGCGCCACCATCGCCGTGGAGGCGCCGCACGAGTGCGACGCGGGGATGCAGCGCGACGGCGTCAGCGCGGTTCCGCCGACCGGCCGGGGCGAGCGGTCCTGGTGGCTCGGGCAATTGGTGGAGGCCACCCCGCTCGGCGTCTGGGAGGAGCGGTTCGGCGGGCGTTCGGCCGAGGAGGTCGTGGCCCTGCCCGTCGCCGACGGCTGGGCCGGCGAGCTGCACGGGGCGTGGTGCAGAGCCGCGTTGCGGCAGCGGAATCCGCAGTGGGCCCGGGCCCTGCTCGGCCGCCCCTCGGCACCGCCGGCGAGCGGCCCCGGGACGGCGTCGATCGCCGAGCGCTCGAAGCTCCTCGCGGTGCTGGGTGAGCAGGAACGCGCCGTCTGGGTAGCCGAGTTCATCGCGGCCCACGGACTGTCGGAGGCGTTCCAGCTCCTCGGGGTGTGCACGGTCCCCTGGGCCGGTCCGCTCGGGCGCGCGGTGGTCGACGCGCTCGACATCGCACGGGACGGCGGGAGTTACCCATGGAGCTTCAGCGGTGTGATGGGGCTCGCGGAGCGCTGCCTGGATCCGGCCGAGGCCGACCGGCTGGAGGTCCTGACGGCCACGCAGGACGAGCGGGAGGGGGCGTCACCGGGAGCAGGAGGCTACTGGTCCGAAGCCTTCCAGCGCCTGGTCTCCACCCTGCGGCTGCGCGCCGCGATGGAGGCGGAGCTGTTGGCCTGAGCGGACGCGGGCACGGCCCAAACGCGGACGCGGTCGCGGGCACGGCCCGTACGCGGATGCCTCCGGCGCCCGACCGGCCCGTGACCGGCCCGCCGCTTCCCCGGCCGCCGCCGGGCCCGCTGTCCCCGCCGCTCCCCCGCCCGAACAGACCCACGCAGCGCCGCGCGCGCCGGCCCCGGCGCAGCACCGCGCGCCCCCCGCACACACGGGTGCAGGTCCGCGCGGGCCGGCGTTCAGGGACGCCCTAGGCAGGCTGGCGGACGTTGGCGTTGACCCACGTGACGATCTCGGTCGTCGTCGCCCCCGGAGTGAAGAGCTCCGCGACGCCCAGCCCCTTCAGCGGCGCGATGTCGTCCTCCGGGATGATCCCGCCGCCGAACACCTTGATGTCCTCCGCCTCCCGGGCCTTCAGCAGCTCGATCACCTTGGCGAACAGCGTGTTGTGCGCCCCGGAGAGAATCGAGAGGCCGATGGCGTCGGCGTCCTCCTGGATCGCCGTGTCGACGATCTGCTCGGGCGTCTGGTGGAGCCCCGTGTAGATCACCTCCATACCGGCGTCCCGCAACGCGCGCGCGATGACTTTGGCCCCGCGGTCATGGCCGTCGAGCCCCGGCTTGGCCACCACCACACGGATCGGACCGGTCACACCCATCACTGCCTCCACCTGGTATCCCGCGCCTGAAGGGCCGGGGATGTGAACGAACGTTATCCACAGCATCTCGCAAGCCGCTGTTTCGCGGCAGGCGGGGAGGGGGAAATCACATGTGGGACATGTTCGCCAGGCGTCGTCCCCCGTAAACGCGGTGTTCCGGCCGCGCGGGGCCCGGCGCAAGGGGAGCCGCAACGAGGTCGCCGTACCACCGCGCCGCCAGCCGCACGGCACGGTGGTCCGGCCTCCGTCGTCGCGGTCCGGCCTCCGCCGGCCGCGCGACCCTCGTACCGACGCCCCGCGAGAGCTGTACGGGGAAGGGGACCTCCTCTCCCCGTACGCCAGTGCAGGAGGCCGGCCGTGAAGCTCCTCCCTCTCCTACCCCCGCTGCCCCGTCTGCCGGGCCCCCGGCTGTCGTCCGCGCTGCTCGGCGCCACCGCGCTGGAGCTGGTCGTCCTCGCCGGGCACCTGATCGTCTACCCCTTCGGCATCACCCCGGAGCGCCGCCCGCCGGCCCGACCGGCGGACACCGCCACCGACACCCCCACCACCACGGCCGCGGCCACCGACGTCATCGTCGGCCCCACCGCCGCCGGGGCCGATGCCGCCACTGGCGGCCCGGTCCCAGCCGCGAGCCCGGAGACCCGCCGCCGCCCTGCTCCGGACGCCCGCCGGGACCCGGCCGGGGGCCCGGACCGGGAGTGCGGCGAGGCCACTCCCCCTGCGGCCGCCGCCCTGCCGGTCACGGCCACCGCCGCGCCGCCCGTGGTCCTGCTGCACGGCTTCATCGGCAATCGCTCCGTGTTCGTCGTTCTGCGACGCGCCCTGACCCGGCGCAGCCACCGCCACCTGGAGTCCCTCAACTACTCGCCGCTGACGCGCGACGTCCGCACCGCCGCCGAACTGCTCGGGCGGCATGTGGAGGAGATCTGCGCCCGCACCGGGCACAGCCGGATCGACATCGTCGGGCACAGCCTCGGCGGCCTGATCGCCCGGTACTACGTACAGCGACTGGGCGGCGACCGGCGGGTGCGCACCCTGGTGACGCTCGGGACGCCGCACGGGGGCACGGCCGTCGCCCCCGGTACCGGCGTTCACCCCATCGTGCGGCAGATGCGCGGCGATTCCACCCTGATCGAGGAGCTGCGCGGCCCCGCCCCCGGCTGCCGGACCCGGTTCGTGAGCTTCTGGAGCGAGTTGGACCAGATGATGGTCCCCGTCAGAACGGCGTGTGTCGATCACCCGGATCTCGACGCGGTGAACGTTCGCGTCACCGGCATCGGGCACCTGGCACTTCCCGTGCACCCGACCGTGGCCGCCGCGATCCGCGAGGTTCTTGAGGCGCCCGGGACCCGGGAGGACACCACTCCCGCCACCGGAGCGGCTTCCGTCGCCTGATGCGGCCCGATGCGGGCCCGATGCGGCCTGAAGTGATCCCGAATAGAACATCACTCGAACGTAGAGCCAAGGCTGCGTCAGCCGTCCACCGAAAGGCGGCCGATTGCCCGTTTCCTGCGAACGCAAACCCTGTCGAAGATTGTCGTCGTCACATACCGCCGGGTACAGTCGCGGCCACTGCTTCCCCCTGGGACCCCCCGACCGGGATACAGGACAGTCCTGCCGCCGAGGCGAGAGAGAAGTTGGTGAACGACCAGCACCCCCACGCCGGGCACATCGGGTACGACGACCGATCGACCGGCAGCTTCGACACCGACCCGCTCTTCGGCTCCCTTCCGGGGGGCCACAGCGCCGGCCACGACGCCGGGCAAGACGCCGGTCACGACGCGGGTCACCCCGCCGCCGGTTACGCCGACACCACCTACGGCGCCGGCCACGACACCGCGTACGCGACCGGACAGCCGGACCACAGCGGCCAGTACGACGCCTCCGCGTGGAACACCGGCGCACAGCAGACGCTCACCCACGACGGCTACGCCGCCCAGGAGCAGGTCCCGCAGCAGTGGGACACCTCCGGGGCCTGGCAGCAGGTCGCCGCCCAGGACGCGACCGGCCCGTGGGCGACCGCCGACACCGGTTCGTTCCCCACCAACGGCTTCCCCACGGGCTCGTACGACACCGACACCGCGTACGGCGCCGGGGCGTACGGGGCCGGCTCCTACGACACCGGCACCTACCCGGCCGGCACGGCGTACGGAACCGGCGACGCCCACGGGTCGGACGCCTACGAGACCGGGGCGTATCCGATCGGCGCGTACGGCACGGCGGCCGTCACCGCCGACACCGGGACGTACGCCACCACCGCCTTCACCACCGGCACCCTCGGCGCGGGCACGCAGAGCACCGGTTCACCTGACACGGGCTCGTACGACACCGGCTCGTACGAGACCGGCTCGTACGGCGGCACCGGCGCCTACGGCGCGGGTACGTACGACACGGGCGCCTACGACGCGACCGCGTGGAACTCCGGCGCCACGCCCGAGCCCACCGCGTACGAACCCGAACAGACGTCGTACCCGCTGTACGAACAGCGGGCCGCCGACGTGGCGGTGCCCGAGGCTCCGGCCGACCCGGACCGGATGACCGAGGAGCCGGAGGACGGCCCGGCCGCCACCGCCGAGTTCGCCGCCCTCGCACCGGAGGCCGCGCATGAGCCGGACGCCGGGGCCGGCTTCCCCGTCGCGCCCTCCGCGAACCGCGCCCCCGTCCGCCCTCCCGCCCCGCGCAACCGGGCCCGTCGGCGCACCCCCGCCAAGCGCTCCGCCCTGCTGACCGTCGCCGTACCCTCCGCCTGCGTGATGAGCGTCGCGGGCATCGCCGCCGCGTCGGTCGCCGGAATGCCGGGCGGCGAGGAGAAGCAGGACGAGACGACCACCTCGCTGGCGGTCGCCGACCCCAGCACGGTCAAGCCGGTCGCCGCGAACAATCGGCTGGACAGCCAGCTGGAGCAGCTCTCCGCGGGAAGCGACGACTTCCGCGAGCGCGCGAGCCGCACCCAGGAGCGCATCGACCTGCGGGAGCGGCAGGCGGCGGAGAAGAAGAAGCGCGAGGAGGAGGCCGCACGCCGTGAGGCGCTGCGACCCAAGTTCGTCCTGCCGGTCAAGCAGCACGGGCTCAGCGCCTACTACGGCCAGGCGGGCGTCAACTGGATGTCCGTGCACTCGGGCATCGACTTCCCCGTCTCGTACGGCACTCCGGTGATGGCCGCGACCGACGGCACCGTCCGCACCCAGCTGAACAGCGCCTACGGGGTCATGGCGATCGTGACCGCCGCCGACGGCACCGAGACCTGGTACTGCCACCTCAGCAGCACCAAGATCCGCTCGGGACCGGTCAAGGCCGGCGACGTCATCGCGTACTCCGGGAACTCGGGCAACTCCACCGGTCCGCACCTCCACTTCGAGGTCCGGCCCGGCGGCGGCACGGCGATCGACCCGCTGGCGTGGCTGCGCAGCAAGGGCGTCGACCCGACCTGAGACACCAGGGCGAAAACGGAGACGGAAAAGGGAGCGGGAGGAGGGCCTCGGCCCTCCTCCCGCTCCCTTTCGCGTTGGTCCGTCCGCCCGGCTACAGCTTCTCGACCGGTGCGTACCGCAGCAGCAGCTTCTTGGGGCGCTCGTCGCCGAAGTCGACCGTCGCCTTGGCCTGGTCGCCGAAGCCCTCGACGGCCGTCACCGTGCCCAGCCCGAACTGGTCGTGCGTGACCCGGTCCCCGGCCACCAGAGTGACCGTCGGCTTCTCCGCGCCGCCGCCGCGCCGGGTCGCGAAGCCCGAGGGGCCGGAGCGGCTGCGGGAGGAGGACAGCGAGGACGTGATGCCGGAGGTCGGCCCGGCGGGGGCGGCCATCGGGCCCTTGCGCTTCCAGTCCATGTGCTGTTCCGGGATCTCCTCCAGGAACCGCGAGGGCGGGTTGTACGAGGGCTGGCCCCAGGCGCTGCGCATGGCGGCCCGGGTGAGGTAGAGCCGCTCGCGGGCGCGGGTGATGCCGACGTACGCGAGGCGGCGCTCCTCCTCCAGCTCCTTGGTCTGGCCGAGGGCCCGCATGTGCGGGAAGACGCCGTCCTCCATGCCGGTGAGGAAGACGACCGGGAACTCCAGGCCCTTCGCGGTGTGCAGGGTCATCAGCGTGATGACGCCGGAGCCGTCCTCGTCCTCGTCGGGGATCTGGTCGGAATCCGCGACGAGCGCCACCTTCTCCAGGAACTCCGCCAGCGTGCCGGAACCCTCCTCGTCGCCGCGCTCCTGCTCGAATTCGAGGGCGACGGCGGCGAGTTCCTGGAGGTTCTCGATGCGGGTCTCGTCCTGCGGGTCGGTGGAAGCCTGGAGTTCGGCGAGATAGCCCGTGCGCTCCAGGACGGCCTCCAGCACGACGGCGGGCCCCGCCCCGGACTCGACGATCGTGCGCAGCTCCTCCATCAGCGTGTTGAAGCGCTTGACGGCGTTGGACGAGCGGGCGGCCATGCCGTACGCCTCGTCCACGCGGCGCAGTGCCTGCGGGAAGGAGATCTTCTCGCGCATCGACAGGGCGTCGATCATGGCTTCGGCGCGGTCGCCGATGCCGCGCTTGGGGACGTTGAGGATGCGGCGCAGCGGGACGGTGTCCTCGGGGTTGGCGAGGACCCGGAGGTAGGCCAGGACGTCCCGGACCTCCTTGCGCTCGTAGAAGCGCACGCCGCCGACGACCTTGTAGGGCAGGCCGACGCGGATGAAGATCTCTTCGAAGACGCGGGACTGGGCGTTGGTCCGGTAGAAGACGGCGACGTCGCCCGCCCTGGCGTCGCCCGCGTCGGTGAGGCGGTCGATCTCGTCGGCGACGAACTGCGCCTCGTCGTGCTCGGTGTCCGCGACATAGCCGGTGATGCGGGCGCCGCCGCCGGCCTTGGTCCAGAGGTTCTTGGGACGGCGGCTCTCGTTGCGCTCGATCACGGCGTTGGCGGCGGAGAGGATCGTCTGCGTGGAGCGGTAGTTCTGCTCCAGCAGGATCGTCTTCGCGCTCGGGTAGTCCTCCTCGAACTGGAGGATGTTGCGGATGGTCGCGCCCCGGAAGGCGTAGATCGACTGGTCCGCGTCGCCCACCACGCACAGCTCGGCGGGGGCGTCGGCCTCGCCGGCGGGGCCGACCAGCTCGCGGACCAGCGTGTACTGGGCGTGGTTGGTGTCCTGGTACTCGTCGACCAGGACGTGGCGGAAGCGGCGGCGGTAGTGCTCGGCGACGTCCGGGAACGCCTGGAGGAGGTGGACCGTCGTCATGATGATGTCGTCGAAGTCCAGGGCGTTGGCCTCGCGCAGGCGGGCCTGGTAGAGCGCGTACGCCTGGGCGAGGGTCTTCTCGAAGCCGTCGGCGGCCTGTCCGGCGAAGGTCTCCTCGTCGATGAGCTCGTTCTTGAGGTTGGAGACCTTGGCGGTGAAGGACTTGGGCGGGAACTGCTTCGGGTCCAGGTCGAGGTCGCGGCAGACCAGGGCCATCAGGCGCTTGGAGTCGGCGGCGTCGTAGATCGAGAACGACGAGGTGAAGCCGAGCTTCTTCGACTCGCGGCGCAGGATGCGGACGCACGCGCTGTGGAAGGTCATGACCCACATGGCGTGGGCGCGCGGGCCGACGAGCTGCTCGACGCGCTCCTTCATCTCGCCCGCGGCCTTGTTGGTGAAGGTGATCGCGAGGATCTGCCCGGGGTGCGTCCCGCGCTCGGCCAGCAGGTGGGCGATGCGGTGGGTGAGGACCCGGGTCTTGCCGGAGCCGGCCCCGGCGACGATGAGCAGCGGGGACCCGGCGTGCACGACGGCGGCGCGCTGCTCGGTGTTCAGCCCGTCGAGCAGCGCGGCGGAGTCGATCACCGGGCGTGGGTGGCCGCCCCGGTAATACCCGTCCCGGGGCGGCGGGGGCGCGTCGTGGACGCCGTCGAAGAGACCCTCCGGCACCGCTTCGGGCGCGTGGTCCTCCGGGGGCGGCGGGGGGCCGTCCTCCGAGGGCTGGAGGCCGGTCAGGAAACTGTCGTCAAAGAGGCTGCTCATCGCCTTCCGAGTCTAGGCTGCCGGACTGACAACCCTCCGCCGAAGCCGGGAAGCGGTCGTCCGGACCCGCCGCCGACCCGCCCGGAGCGGGCACGCAGGGGGACCGGACGTCCACATTCCGTGAAAGAACGCCCGGTCGGAGGGGGTGCGGGTCCCCCCGCCCCGGAAAGGTCACGAAAATGTATCGGGCATATCGCACATCGTCCTTCCCAGCGGTGGGCCCGGTTGGCTAGCGTGCTCGGTCAGGTGACCCGTACCTCCCTGGGGCGAACCACGCCCGACGGGCGCCTCCGCCGAATCCGTCCGGCCGTCACGGCCGTGCGGAACCGGGGACCCACACGCAGAACCGGGGTGAATCGGTCCGTGCCCTCGCGTCCGGACCGTAGGGCAGCCTTCCGTTCCGTCCGAACCCGACAGCTAACCCGGTAGGCGGTCCACGGAAGGAGATGCCGGTCTTGGCATCGCATCGCAAGCCGCGCGCGAAGGTGCGCACCACCTCCCCCGCCGTCGGGCTGACGACGGCCGCGCTGGCCTCCGTGACGCTGCTCTCCCCGCAGAGCGCCGCGGCCGCGCCGGCGGAGCCGAAGCCCGCCATCGAGGAAGTCCGGAAGAAGGTCGACGCCCTGTACCGGCAGGCGGGCGCCGCGACCCAGGAGTACAACCGGGCCAAGGCCGCGTCCGCGTCCCAGCAGACGAAGGTCGACGCGCTGCTCTCCGATGTGGCGAAGCGGACCGAGAAGATCAACGAGGCGCGCAGGGCGCTGGGCTCCTACGCGGCGGCCCAGTACCGCAGCGGTGGCATCACGCCCACGGCGACGTTCTTCCTGGCGGACGACCCGCAGGGGTACTTCGACCAGAGCCGGCTGATGGACCGGGCGACGGAGCGCCAGCAGAGGGCCGTCACCGAGTTCCGTACGCAGCAGGCGGCGGCGGCGAAGAAGCGCGCGGAGGCGGTGAAGAGCCTGGAGACCCTCACCGGGACCCAGGCCACGCTCGCCTCCAGCAAGAAGGACGTGCAGACCAAGCTCACCGAGGCCCGCGGCCTGCTGTCCAGGCTGACCGCCGAGGAGAAGGCGCGGCTGGCGGAGCTGGAGCGCAAGAAGGAGGCCGAGGCGAAGGAGAAGGCCGCGAAGCTGGCCGCCCGGCAGGCCGCCGAGGCGAAGGAGCGGGCCGCGGCCGAGGAGAAGGCCCGCGAGGAGGCGGCGGACGACTCCGGCGGCACGGGTTCGGGCTCCGGGACGGACACGGGGCCGGGCACGGGCACCGGCACCGGCACGGGAAGCGGTTACGCCGCCAAGGCGGAAGAGGTGCTGGCCTTCGCCCGCGCCCAGATCGGGAAGCCGTACGTGTGGGGAGCCTCGGGCCCGTCCTCGTACGACTGCTCGGGGCTGACGCGGGCGGCGTGGCGGGCGGCGGGCGTGACTCTGCCCCGGACCACCTGGGACCAGGTCGAGGTCGGGACCCGGGTCGCCACGTCCGACCTGCTCCCCGGTGACCTGGTCTTCTTCTACGACGACATCAGCCACGTCGGCGTCTACAAGGGCGACGGCATGATGATCCACGCCCCGAAGCCGGGTGCGAACGTGCGCGAGGAGTCGATCTACTCCATGCCGATCTACGGCAGCGTGCGCCCGGCGTAGCAGTGGTCAGTGGTAGCGGTACGGGGGCGGCGGGCCGCCCCCGGAAGACCCGGAGCCCGGCCTCAGGTCCAGACCGTGGCGATGAAGATGTTGGCGACCGTCAGCCCGCCGACCGCCGCGAACGCGCCCTTGTCGACCTTCTCGTCGTCCCGCTTGACGTAGACCAGGGCGAGGATCACGACCAGCAGCGCCAGCTTGATGCCGATCTTGACGTTGTTCACGGCCTGGTCGTCGGCCTGGTTGAGGCCGACCAGGGCGATGCCGGTGACGAGCATGGTCAGTGCGCCGTGGAGCATCGCCGGACCGAAGCGGGCGGTGCCCTCCCCCATGGACTTCACCTGCGTCAGGAAGCCGCCCAGCAGGGAGGCGATGCCGATGACGTGCAGGGCGACGAAGACATTGATGAGTACGTCCATGGCTCCGGAGCCTAGCCACGGCCGGCGCTTCGCCGTGCAGTGAGGCAAGCCTTCCTTACGTGCTTTCGCCGATGTTGAGCGAATTGCCCCATAATCACCCTCTCTTATCGGTCGTATGCGACCGCTGAAACGTCACATCAGGGCAATAACTGTCATGGTGACCCTTTTCCTCCCACCCGGATTAGCGTCCTTCACGGACCCCCGGTATTCCCCGGCGGGCAGCCGACAGGAAGGATGCCGCCCCCGTGGCAGCGCACCGCAGGTCAGCTCACCGAAAACCCAAGCAGCGCGCGCTCACCGGCCCTGCTGCCCGCACCGCCGCCACCCTGGCCCTCGCCGGGGCGGCCACCGCCGGATCGGTCACCGGGGCGGGTGCGGCCCCCACCGAACCGGCCCCCACCGTCGACCGGGTCACGGCGAAGGTCGACCGGCTCTACCACGACGCCGAGGTCGCCACCGAGAAGTACAACGGGGCGAAGGAGGAGGCCGCCGCCGCCACCCGCACCGTCGAGTCCCTGACCGACGAGGCCGCCCGCCGGACGGAACGCCTCAACACCGCCCGGCGCGCCCTGGGTTCGCTGGCCACCGCGCAGTACCGCAGCGGCACCCTCGACCCGGCCCTGCAACTGGCGCTCTCCTCCGATCCCGACACCTATCTCCAGCGCGCCTCCCACCTCGACCGGGCGGGCGACCGGCAGACGGGCCTGCTGCGGAACATCAAGCGGCAGATCTCCCAGATCACCGGCGTCAAGGCCCGCGCCGACCAGGAGACCGAGCGCCTCGCCGCCCGCCGCGCCGAGCTGCGGGAACACCGCACCGCGATCCGCACCAAGCTGGCCGAAGCCCGCAGGCTCCTGGCCACGCTGACCGCCGACGAGCGCGCCGCCCACGAACGCTCGGCCGACGCCCGGCACGGCGGCGGCCCGGCCCACGCCGACCGCTCCACCACCCGCGCCCCGGCCGCCGCGCCCAACGCCCGGGCCGCACAGGCCATCGCCTTCGCCCACGGCGCGATCGGCAAGCCGTACGTCTGGGGCGCGACGGGCCCGAACGCCTTCGACTGCTCGGGCCTGACCCAGGCGGCCTGGAAGGCGGCCGGCGTGAGCCTGCCGCGCACCACCTACACCCAGATCAACGCCGGGGCCCGGGTGCCCCGCTCCGAACTGGCCCCCGGCGACCTGGTGTTCTTCTACTCCGGGATCAGCCATGTCGGCCTCTACATCGGCGGCGGCCAGATGATCCACGCCCCGCGCCCGGGGGCGCCGGTCCGCATCGCGCCCGTCGATGAAATGCCTTTCGCCGGAGCGACCCGGGTGGCCTAGTCCGCCGCGCCGGTCCCGATCCCCCGCCGAAGGAACTCCCGTATGACGATGGCGAACGCCGTCCAGGACTACGCCCGCACGCTCACGCTGCGGTCTCCCGACCACTACCGGGTGGGCCCGTTCACCGTCCGGCACAACCCCGGCTGGGGACTGAAGTACGCCAACTACGCCATCCCCGACCGGGACGCGGAACCCACGGCGGACGACGTGGCGGCCTTGGTCGACGCGTTCCGGCAGCACGAACGGCTCCCCCGGCTGGAGTTCCTGCCCGTGTGGGCCCCGGCCGTCGAACCCGCCCTGCTGGCCGCCGGCTTCACCGTGGAGAACCGTGCCCCGCTGCTCGCCTGCGGCCGCGAGGACCTCCGGCCGCCGAAGCGGGTCGACGGCCTCCGCATCAGCGTGCCCGGCACCGAGACGGAGTTCACCGACACCGCCCGCGTCCAGCACCAGGGCTTCGGCGGCGAGGGCGAACCCGAGCCGGGAATGACCGACTGGCTGCGCACGGCGGCCACCGGCGAGGGGGTCGCCGCCCTGGCGGTCCTGAACGGCGCGCCGGCCGGAGCGGGCGGCTGCTCGGTCGCGGTCGACGGCCTCAGCGAACTGGCCGGCCTCACCGTCGCCGCCCCCTTCCGCCGCCGGGGCGTCGGCGCCGCGCTCTCCGCCTGGCTGACGGAGCGGGCCCTCGACCAGGGCTGCCGGACCATCTGGCTGGAGCCGGGCGACGCCGACGTCGAGAGGATCTACGCGAGCATCGGCTACCGCCGGATCGGCGAGAAGGTCAACATCTCGCTCGACCCGGCCGGTAGCTGAGCGGACGGCTCGCGTGAGCGGCCGTACGGGCAGGTCTCAGACCAGCCGTCGCGCCGTGGCCCACCGGGTCAGTTCGTGGCGGTTGGAGAGCTGGAGCTTCCTGAGGACCGCCGAGACGTGCGACTCGACCGTCTTCACCGAGATGAACAACTGCTTGGCGATTTCCTTGTACGCGTAGCCGCGGGCGATCAACCGCAGCACCTCGCGCTCGCGCTGGGTGAGGCGGTCCAGGTCCTCGTCGACCGGCGGGGCGTCCGTGGAGGCGAAGGCGTCCAGGACGAAGCCGGCCAGGCGCGGCGAGAAGACCGCGTCGCCCTCCTGGACCCGGAAGACCGAGTCGACCAGGTCGGTGCCGGTGATCGTCTTGGTGACGTAGCCGCGAGCGCCGCCCCGGATGACGCCGATGACGTCCTCCGCGGCGTCCGAGACGGACAGCGCGAGGAAGCGGACCGGGTTCTCGGCCGCGCCCATCATGGGGGCGCAGCGGCGGAGCACCTCGACGCCGCCGCCGCCCGGGAGGTGGACGTCGAGGAGGACGACCTCGGGGCGGGTCGCGGTGATGACGGTGACCGCCTGGTCGACGTCGGCGGCCTCTCCGACCACCTCGACGCCCGTCTCCTCGGTGCGGCCGATCTCGGCCTGCACCCCGGTGCGGAACATCCGGTGGTCGTCGACGAGCACGACCCGTACCCGTCGCTCCGGGCCCCCGGTGACTTCGGCGTTCTCGGTCATTCGCTCGCCCTCTCCATTTCCAGCTCGACCTCGGTGCCCCCGTCGGGCACCGAACGCAGCCGGGCGCTTCCCCCGTTGCGCTGCATCCGGCCGATGATTGATTCTCGTACGCCCATGCGGTCCCCGGGAACCTCGTCCAGGTCGAACCCCGGCCCCCGGTCCCGTACGGACACGAAGACCGTACGGCCCTCGACCTCCGCGAAGACCTGGACGGCGCCGCCCTCGCCACCGTACTTGGCGGCGTTCACCATCGCCTCGCGCGCGGCCTGCATCTGTGCGGCCAGCTTGTCGTCGAGCGGGCAGTCGCCGACCACGACGACCTCCAGGGGGACGCCGTGCTTGTCCTCGACCTCGGCGGCGGCCCGCTTGACCGCCTCCGCCAGGTTCTCCGGCTCGTCGTCCTCGTCCTTGCCGGTGCCCTCGGGGTTGTAGAGCCAGTTGCGCAGCTCGCGTTCCTGGGCGCGGGCGAGGCGTCTGACCTCGCCGCCGTCGTCCGCGTTGCGCTGGATCAGGGTCAGGGTGTGCAGCACGGAGTCGTGGACGTGGGCGGCGACCTCGGCCCGCTCCTGGGCGCGGATGCGCATCAGGCGCTCCTCGGAGAGGTCCTGGGTCATCCGCACCAGGTAGGGGCCGGCGAGGAGCGCGATACCGGTGAGGACGGCGATGGCTGCGGTGAGGACGTTGCCGAGCTGGGCGGCCGAGCCGCGCACGACCATGAACACGGCGAGGCCGAGCCCGACGAGGGCCACTCCGGCGAGACCGCGGGCCAGGTGCAGCAGCTTGCGGTTGCGGCCGGTCTCCATCCAGCGGGCGCGGCGGGCGTTGTCCGCCTGCCGCCAGACCAGGACGGAGCCCGCCCCGATGAGGAGGGTGGGCCAGATGTACCGGTCGGCCCCGTTGCCCATGTCGACGCTGGCGACGAAGGCGATGGCCCCGACGGTCAGGGCGACCAGCGCGAAGACCTGGCCCTTGTCCGGTTTACGGAGCTTGCGGCGGCCGTCCGCCGAGGTCTCGAACACCGAGCGCGGGGCCTCGACGCCGCCGACGCCGAGCGGGACGACGATCCAGAACACCGCGTAGAGGACCGCGCCGAGGCCGTCGGTGAAGAACAGTCCGAGGAAGAGGAACCGCACCCAGGCGACGGGCAGCCCGAGGTGTCCGGCGAGCCCCCGCGCCACTCCGCCGAGCAGCCGGCCGTCGGCGCTGCGGTAGAGCTTGCGCAGCGGCGGCTCCTCCGGGTCGGCGGCGACGGAGCTGGCGGCTCGGGTGGTGGCGGCTGGCATACCCCGATCGTCACACGCCCGGGCGCGGGGCGGCATCAGGGTCAGCCCCCGAAGGGACCCTGATGGTCTCCCCCGCGCACGGCCTGGTGGCAGCCCCCGTCCCGCTCCCGCCCGGCGCGTGCGCCCCGGCCCTTCCGGGGCGTACGCGGGCAATATCAGGGACCGGCCAGGGTCGGCGCGGGTCCCGGCGGGCGGTCCGGCCCGTCACCATGGAGGCATGACCGCTCCCCCGGACGCCACTCCCGGCGTCGCGCCCCCAGAAGCGCCGAAGCCGACGCTGCGGCGCACCCCGCGACAGAAGGTCGTCGCCGGGGTGTGCGGCGGCCTCGGCCGGTACTGCGACGTGGACCCGGTGATCTTCCGGATCGTGCTCGGTGTGCTGTCGGCGACCGGGGGCATCGGGCTGATCTTCTACGGCTTCGCCTGGCTGCTGCTGCCCGCGGACGGCGACGACGAGAACGAGGCGCGCAAGCTGCTGTCGGGGCGGGTCGACGGGGCGTCCCTGGTGGCGCTGCTCCTGGCGCTGATCGGCTGCGGACTGTTCCTGTCCATGCTGCACAACCGGGGGATGCTGGCGTTCGCCGCGCTGCTGACGCTGGCGGTCGTCGGTTTCTCCGTGTGGACGCAGTCGCGGCGGACGGCGGCCCCGGAGCACCCCGCCGCCCCGCCCGGCGCGCCGGCGCCCCCGGCCGGACCCGCGCACGCCGGCGGACTCGGCACCCCGCCGCCGGAGGTCAAGGCCCCGCCGACGCCGGGCAGTCCCTCCTGGTGGCGGGACCCGATCGTCAAGGACGGGACCACGGGGCCGGTCGGCTCCGGCTATCTGTGGGGGCCGCCGGACACGGACGTGGGTGCGGCGCACGCCGGGGTGAAGGCCGGACGGCCCAGCCCGGACGCCCCGTTCCGGACGCCGCAGCCCTCGCCCGTGCCGCGCGGACCGCGCTCCATCGGCGGCCCGGTCTTCCTGACGGCGCTGGTGGCGGGCGGCCTGGGCACCGGGCTGAGCTGGGAGCAGCAGCCGCTGGGCACCGCCCTCCAGATCGGTCTGGTCGCCGCTCTCGCGGTGTTCGGTCTGGGTCTGCTGATCGCTTCGGTACTGGGGCGGACCGGTTTCGGCACGGTCCTGATGGCGATGGTCACGGCGGGTCTGCTGGCGGGTGCGGCGGTGCTGCCGAAGGACATCGACACGTCGTGGGTCCGTCAGGAGTGGCGGCCCGCCTCGGTGTCCGCCGTCCGGCCGCACTACGAGCTGAGTACGGGCGACGCCCGGCTGGATCTGTCCGGTCTGAAGGTGCCGAAGGGCGAGACCGTGCGCACGGGGCTCGACGTGGCGGCGGGGCGGGCTGCCGTCGTCGTCCCGGAGAACGTGACGGTGAGGGTGCGCGCCGAGACGGGCCTCGGGGAGATCCGGCTGGAGGAGGGGCAGCGGGTCCAGGTCCGGATCAACAGCGACGAGTCGACCCAGCGGACGCTGCCGCCGCCGGCGGGCACGAAGTCCGCCGGAACGATCGAACTGGCACTGGAAGTCGGCATCGGACAGGTGGAGGTCACCCGTGCTGCGTCATGAATTCCGGCCCGGCCGCGCGGTGGCGGGCCTGGTGATGCTGGCCCTGGCCGGCGGGTACGCGGCCGACGCCGCCGGGGCCTGGGAGGTCCCGTGGACCTTCTTCCTGCCGTTGTTCCTCGGCGGGCTGTGGCTGGCCGCGGCGGTGACCTGGGCCGCCTACCTGCTGCGGCGGCGCGAGGCGAGGAAGGCGTCGGCGGAGAACACGGTGGCGCCCGCGAGCACCAGCGGCAGCCACGCCATCAGATAGGGCAGGTCGTTGCCGTAGTAGTACGGCGTGGCCTGCCAGCTCACGGTCAGCCAGAGGCTCAGCGAGATCAGTGCGCCGCCCAGCGCCGCGACCCGGGCCCAGAGGCCGACGAGGGTGCCCAGTCCCACGAGGAGTTCACCGATGGCGATGGCGTGGCCGAAGCCCTCCGGGCTCTTGAGCGCCAGGTCGACGAGGGCCGGGATCGCGGAGGAGTCGCGTACCCCGCGCATCATCTCGCCGATGGACCCGGTGCCGG
Organism: Streptomyces sp. NPDC091649; assembly: GCF_044756785.1. Taxonomy (NCBI): domain Bacteria; kingdom Bacillati; phylum Actinomycetota; class Actinomycetes; order Kitasatosporales; family Streptomycetaceae; genus Streptomyces; species Streptomyces sp. NPDC091649. Next base: position 1,020,557 of record NZ_JBIVTR010000001.1, read on the forward strand.
TCGCGGACAGGAAGGCGCTGTCCGTGAGCTTGTCGAGTCCCGCGTAGACGAAGGTGACGCCGAGGAAGATCCGCAGCGGCAGCAGGGCGTACGCGCCCGCCCGCTCCCTCGGCGTCCGGCGCTCGCCCAGACCGTACGAACCGCCGCCGTAACCGTTCATCACCACTGCCCCGCTTCCCGAAGACCCGTCACCTCGACCATACGTACGCCTCCGGCGCCCTGCTCACCAGGGCTGGGACGTGATCGGCGGCAGAAATCCGCTCGGGTTCCGGCTCCCGGTCAGTCCGCGACGTCGATCGGGCAGCGGTTGGTCTCCACCCCGGCGGCGGTGACGACCTGGACGTCCACGGTCCCCGGCTCGACCTCGACCGGGACGGGCACGGTGAGGACGGTGTCGGTCGGGTTGGCGAAGCCCCCGGCGACCGGGATCAGGGGAACGTGGACATGGACCGTGCCGATCCGTACGACGAGCCGGGCCAGCCGGTCGGGGCCGCCCGCGCCGGGCGGCACGAAGCCCGCGCCCCGGATCTCGATGTCGTCGCCGGTCCGGATCGGGGCGTCCAGGTCCCCGGCCTCCCGGGCCCGCACGACGGACAGCACGACGGGCCGGCCGCCCTCCGCGTACTTCCCGGCGAAATAGGTCGCCGCCGAGACCGCCACGAGCAGGGCGAGCCCCCACGGCAGGTCGGGCAGCTGTTCGGGGCGGCGGGCCAGGCGGACCGCGGCGAACAGCACGGCGACGGCGCTGACCAGCACGTACTGGACATCGGTGAAGGAGCCGCGCCCGGAGTCGTCGGTGAGCAGGTCGGCGGCGCGCGGCCGGTCCGCGCGCAGCTTCTGGAGCCGCTGGCCCAGCACCCGTACGGTCACCACGCGGCGCACGACGACGGCGACCGCGCACACCAGCGCCAGCACGGCCACGACCCCGGCGGAACGCACGAGGTCGAGCCCCTCGATCAGCGCGTCCCTCTCGTCCGGGTCGGAGGCCCCCGCCAGCTGGAGGGCGAGGACGAGGACGGCGAAGACGGCGAGCAGCACCCAGCCGGCGGCGACCGTCCGGGAGGTGGAGAGCCGGTTGTCCTCGCCGATCAGCGGAGCGAGGAGGCCGCCCCGGGCGCGGTGGAAGCGGGCGGCGGCGGTGAGCAGTCCGGCCGTGAGGAGGGCGGCGATCAGCCCGGCGGTCCGGGCGGTGGACCAGCCGGCGCCGATCGCGGTGAGGCTCGCGCCGACGAGGAGGGCCCCGGCCGCACCCCAGACGGCGAACAACGTGCCCCGCCAGACCTGGTGGAGCCAGGCGTCGCCGGCCTCCCGGGCCCGTTCGGCGACCGTGCGGGCGGAGCCGGTCAGCTCGTCGGAGACCCACTGCCGGGACGCCGAGGCGGACTGGGCGACCCCTGCGGGCAGCCCGTTGCCCGCGGCCAGTTCGTCCCGTTTGGCCAGGAACGCGGCGACCGCGCGCCGGTGCCCGCGGCGCGCTCCGTGCGGGCAGTCGCCGCAGGTACAGCCGCCGCCGTGCGTGCCGCTCGTCCTAGCTTCGTCCAACGCCACGGAGGATTACGCCCTTTCCCGCCCCGGTACAGCCAACTCACTTGCGATATCGACGAATTGTGCCGTACCGGGCGGCCGGACCGTGCATCGGGGCGCGCCGGGCGCGCAAGTCGTCAGAACGTTCGACCGATCCGCTGCCACAGGGGCTGGTAGTTGATCCAGGCCACCAGGTCGCCGCCGAGGTGGTCGCGGGTGGTGACGGCGTCCCGGTGCGAGATGAGCACGGGCTTCCCGGCGGCCCAGGGCGTACGGGACCGGAAGCTACCGCCGGGCGGCTCGGCTGACCAGGGGCACGGCGTCGCCGGGGGGGCGGATCAGGTGCTGAGCACCAGATAGGCGAGGGTGAGATACGAGCGGTAGCCGCCGTAGTAGCCGGTGCGGCGGGCGTCGACCTCGGCCGTCACCTCGGCGTGCAGCGGGTGGCCCGGGTTCTCCAGCGCCCAGCGCTGCCCGCGTCCGATCGGCCCCTCGGACTCGAAGAGGTCCCATTCGCGCTCGTCGGCGACGGTGACCTGGAGCGCGCGCAGCCCGACGGACTCCGCGAGCCGGATCAGCTCCAGCAGCGAGCCGAAGTCCCCGGGCTCGGCCCCGACGCCTCGCAGCGCGGCGGGCGTCGGTTCCCTCAGCCAGATCCCCTCGCCGAACAGGACCCGGCCGCCGGGGCGCACGGTGGCGGCGAGGGCGGTGAGGGCTTCCCGGGTCGTGCCGGGCCAGGCGTGCGAGGAGCCGATGGAGACGGCGAGGTCGTATCCGGTCTCGGTCCACTCGGCGGCGGGCACCTCGTGGAACCGCACGCGGTCGCCGAGCCCCCGCCGCTCGGCGAGCTTCCGCCCGCGCGCCACGGCGTCGGGGTCGGTCTCGACGCCGTCCCCGACGGCCCCGGGCGCGGATTCGACGAGCCGCATCAGCAGCTCGCCCCAGCCGGAGCCGAGATCGACGATCCGTGATCCGGGAGCGGGGGCGCAGGCGGCGATCAGCCGGTCGGCGTGCTCCTCGGAGAGCGGGGTGTTCCAGGTGAGGCGGTCGTTGCCGGCGGCGGACACGATGGCACGGACTTCTTCGGCGGACATGGGGACGAAGCCTGGCACGGGGGCGAGGGCCGTGCCAGTGGATTACGGGCTGCCCCGGCGGTAGACCTCGCTGAGGTCCACGTCGATCGGGAACGGGAGGTCGAGGTCCGTCTTCTTGCGGTCTCTTCACTCAGCGTACCCAGCCGGTACGGCAATGCCGCCGCCCAGAGGAATGGGCGACGGCATCGGCGTTGGCCTAAGGGACGGAAGGACCCCGGGAGGTCACTCCCACTCGATGGTCCCCGGCGGCTTGCTCGTCACGTCGAGGACGACCCGGTTGACGTCGGCGACCTCGTTGGTGATGCGGGTGGAGATCTTCGCCAGCGTCTCGTACGGCAGGCGCGACCAGTCGGCCGTCATGGCGTCCTCGGAGGAGACCGGGCGCAGCACGATGGGGTGGCCGTAGGTGCGGCCGTCGCCCTGGACGCCGACCGAGCGGACGTCGGCGAGGAGGACCACCGGGCACTGCCAGATGTCGCGGTCCAGTCCGGCCGCCGTCAGCTCCTCGCGGGCGATGGCGTCGGCCTCGCGGAGCAGGTCCAGGCGCTCCTTGGTGACCTCGCCGACGATGCGGATGCCGAGACCGGGGCCGGGGAACGGCTGGCGCTGGACGATCTCCTCGGGGAGGCCGAGCTCCTGGCCCACCATGCGGACCTCGTCCTTGAAGAGCTGGCGCAGCGGCTCGACGAGCTGGAACTCGATGTCGTCGGGGAGACCGCCGACGTTGTGGTGCGACTTGATGTTGGCGGTGCCGGTGCCGCCGCCGGACTCGACGACGTCCGGGTAGAGCGTGCCCTGGACGAGGAAGGCGACCTCGGGCCCCTCCTCCTGGAGGATCTCCAGCTGGGCCTGCTCGAAGACGCGGATGAACTCGCGGCCGATGATCTTCCGCTTCTGCTCCGGGTCGGAGACTCCGGCCAGCGCGTCGAGGAAGCGCTTCTGAGCGTCGACGACCTTCAGCTTCGCGCCGGTCGCGGCGACGAAGTCCTTCTCGACCTGCTCGGTCTCGCCCTTGCGCATCAGCCCGTGGTCGACGTAGACGCAGGTGAGCTGGGAGCCGATGGCCTTCTGGACCAGGGCCGCGGCGACCGCGGAGTCGACGCCGCCGGAGAGGCCGCAGATGGCGCGCTTGGTGCCGACCCGCTCGCGGATGACGGCGACCTGCTCCTCGACCACGTTGGTGGTGGTCCAGTTCGGCTCGATGCCCGCGCCGCGGTAGAGGAAGTGCTCCAGGACCTGCTGGCCGTGGGTCGAGTGCATGACCTCCGGGTGGTACTGGACGCCGTAGAGCTTCTTCTCGTCGTTCTCGAAGGCGGCGACCGGCACGACGTCGGTGGACGCGGTGACGGTGAAGCCCTCGGGAGCCGCCGAGCAGGCGTCGCCGTGGGACATCCACACCGGCTGCTCGGTGGGCGTGCCCTCGAAGAGGGTGGAGCCCGCCTTCGCGACGTGCAGCGGGGTACGGCCGTACTCACGGGCCCCGTTGTCGTCCACCGTGCCGCCGAGCGTGGTGGCCATCAGCTGGAAGCCGTAGCACATGCCGAAGACGGGGACGCCGGCCTCGAAGAGCGAGTGGTCCAGGGAGGGCGCGCCCTCCGCGTACACCGACGAGGGGCCGCCGGAGAGGATGATGGCGCGGGGGTTCTTGGCCAGCATCTCGGCCACCGGCATGGTGGACGGGACGATCTCGCTGTAGACCCGGGCCTCGCGGACGCGGCGGGCGATGAGCTGGGCGTACTGCGCGCCGAAGTCGACGACGAGGACCACGTCGGCCGTGGCGTCGGGGGCGGCGGGGGGTGCTGCTGGCACGGGGGCGGCCTTCCGGCGGTGGTGAAGGGGGTCGGTCCTTCCGATTCTACCGGCCACGTGAAAACCCTCCGACGGGTCGGTGGCGGGCGCCCGACGCCTCACGGTCGGTGCGCCCACCGCTTCTCACGGTCGGCGCGTGCCGCATCCCGCGGGCGCGGGATGCGTCTCACGATCCGGGCGCCGTGTTGGCGGGCCCGTCGGAGCGGGGTCATACTGTGCCCCATGCGTCAGCACACGACCTTCGTCTTTACCTATGGCACCCGGCCCGCCGGCTGCCGTGGTCGTGCTGCTTGAGCTACTGACAAGCAACGTTCCAGGCGCCCCGGGCCGACAGGCCCGGGGCGTCTCGCGTGTCCGGGTCCATCGCTCCGGGGGGCCGTCACCCCACTGGGAGTCACACCGTGAGCAGCACCACCACCGCCACCACCCCCGCCGAGCGGACCGGCGCCCACACCGACGAGGCGGCCGCCCTCATCGGCGGCGCCCGGGAGCGCATCGACGCCCTCGACGACCGGATCATCGGCCTCGTCCAGGAGCGCATGGCCGTCTCGGCGGTCATCCAGGAGGCCCGGATCACCTCGGGCGGCCGACGGGTCAACCTCTCCCGGGAGACGGCCGTGCTCGGCCACTACAGGGACGCGCTGGGCAAGCCGGGCACCGCGCTGGCCATGACACTCCTGGAGCTGTGCCGCGGCCGGGTGTGAGGACGGCGCGGAGTGCCTGCGGGAAGGCAGCGCGCAGGCACTCGGCGGGGACGGGCCCGCACGACCCCGGCGGGGGGCCTCCCTCGGGACCGCCTCGGTGAGACGGGACGGGAGGGCCTTCGCGGGAACGGTTCTCCGCTTGCCCCCCGGGGGCCGTATCTGCGTTCGGTCCCCGTCTCACCCGTACGGCGCGTGACCGGGAGCGCGGTGCCTTCGTTGATCCCGATGTCCGTGCCAACCAGGGGCGGCACCGGTAGGAAACCACGCGTGGCTCCGCCGGGACGTGTGACGTACCGCTGGTACGTCGTGGGACCGCGTCCTGGCGTATGTGACCGGTTCGCAGGGGACAGCGGCCCGGTCACCCCATATGCGGCCGATCCCGGGGACGCCCGGGTCGGCCGCATCGGAACGTTCCGGGCGGAGGCCGGTTCCCTCCTCCGCCTCTCGCCGCCGCAGCCGGTCAGGCGTGCCGCGCGGCCCGTCGCCGTGCCGCCGTGAACAGCACCAGGCCCGCTGCCAGCGCCGCGACCGCCGTGCCGGAGGCCACCAGGGCGACCGAGCCCGTGGCGGCGAGGCCGCCCTCGCCGCCGGAGCCGCCGGCCGTGCCCGCCGTGCCGCCGCCGGCCGTGGCCGACGCCGAGGGCGCGGTGGTGCCGGACGGGCTCTCCTCGGGTTCCGGGGCGGAGGTCGGCGGGGTGGACGGCTCGCCGGAGCCGCCGTCCGTCGTACCGCCGGAGTCGGCACCGTCGCCCTCGCCGTTCAGGACCAGCCAGGCGGTGTTGTTGGCGGCCTTCGGGTCGAACGGCAGCGCAGGGTCCTGCACCCAGTTGCTGCGGACGGTCACCGCGCCGCTCGCGCCGATCAGCGCCGTGTCGATCCGGAGCTCGAAGGGCAGGTCGAGGCCCTCGCCGTCCCGCACGGTCATCGAGGTCTCGCAGACGTAACGCGGGGCGGGGGTCTTCTGGTCCTCGCGGTACTTCCCCTTGGCGGTCACCCCGCGGCAGCGGTCCGGCTTCGCGATGACCGACGCGCCCTGCGGGACGGTGAAGTCGACGGTGGCGACGCTCTCGCCCGAGCGGATGTAGCCGATCCAGGCGGGGCCCTCGTTACGGAAGCCGAGGTCGGCCCTCACCGTGGTCCCGGCGGCCCCGGACGCCTCGTCGCCGTACGCCACGAAGTCGGCCGTGTTCTTCGTACGGAAGTCGACCTCCTGCTGGTTGTCCCGCGGATCCAGGTCCAGGCTCCTGGCTGCCGCGCCCTTCTTCCCCACCGGGACGGCCTTCAGCACCGAGCCCTCACCGCGCTCGACGGACGCACCCGCGCGCTGGGCGGTGCGCTGGGCGGCGCCGCCCTCGTGAATGCGGTAGACGAAGGTGTCGTAGAAGGCGCGGGTGGTGGCCTCGATGGTCAGCGGGGTCGCCAGGGTGTACGTCTCGCCCGCTTCGAAGGCGCCCTCGACGGAGCAGAGGGCCGTTGTCCAGCCGATTCCCGGGGCGTCCGGGGTGTCCACGGTGTACTCGCAGTTGGTGTAGCGCTGCGGGATGTCGAGACCGCGGGAGTACAGGAGGGTGAGCAGGACGCCGTCGGCGTCCCGGGTGCCCCGGTTGGAGAAGGTGATCGGGGCCTGCTGGGTGTCGCCCGGGTTCAGCTCCTGGTCGAAGGGGAGCTGCTTCATGACCAGGTCGGGGCCGCCGACCGTGACCCGGGTGGTGAACGGGGTGAAGGTCGCGTCCTGCGCCTCGCCGGTCACCCTGATCGCGCCGGTGTCCCCGGCACCGCTGCCTTCGGCGGCGGAGACCTGGAGTCTGACGACGGTCCGGAGGCCGGGCCAGACGCCCCAGTCCTCGCAGACCGCCTTCGTGCCGGTGACCTCGCAGTCGGCGCCGGCGGACTCGCCGAACGCCACGTCGGCGACGCCGGCGATGTCGCCGAGGTCGAAGGTGAGGGTGAAGTGTCCGCCGTACCCGTCGCCCTCGCCCTGGGCCGGGTTGTTGAGGGTGAATTCGACCGTGGTGCGCTGCGGCTCACCGCTCCCGGGATGCGGGCGCAGGGCGGTTTCGGCGGGGCCGCCGAGGGTGAACACCGGGGCGTCGTCGGCCTGCGCCGGGGCGGCCGCCCCGGCGAGCGAGGCGGCGGCCACCAGGCTCGCGGCGGCGAGAGAGCCCGCTGCGCGGCGCAGCGTGGTTCTCGGGGAGAAGCGTGTCATCGGGACCTCTGGGACTCGGCGGAGCTGTGTGACTGCTGTGAGGCAGTACGGGGTTCGACCACGCAGCTTCCCGAACAGTTGTCCCTTCCGGGATCACGGATTGGGCACAGGTGTGTCTCCCACGCCCGTGACCTCCGCCCCGGCCTTCACGGTCCCCTTCGGCGGCACCACCGGGATGCCCAGGAACGGCAGCCTCAGCGCGCCGAACGCCTCCTTCGGCACGGCGGGCGCGAGCGGCTCGACGGGAGTGAGCCGCTCGTAGGGCCGGTCCTGCTCCGGGCGGGGGTCGGCCTCGCCCTTGTTGGGCCAGAAGGACATCGCGCGCTCGGCTTGGGCGGTAATGGTCAGCGAGGGGTTGACGCCGAGGTTGGCGGAGACCGCCGAACCGTCGACGACGCTGATGCCGGGGTGGCCGTAGAGGCGGTGGTACGGATCGATGACGCCCTCCCGCTCGCTCGCGCCGATCGGGCAGCCGCCGAGGAAGTGGGCGGTGAGCGGGGTGCCCATCAGCTCGCCGACGTTGGACCCGGCGAAGCCGTTGATCTCCTCGGCGAGCAGGGTGGCGCTGCGGGTGGCCTCCGGTATCTGGGTCGGGTTGGGCGCGCCGTGGCCCTGGCGGGCGGTGAGCAGGCCCTTTCCGATGCCGCCCGGTTTGCGGTACGTCGTGAGGGAGTTGTCCAGCGACTGCATGACCAGGCCGATGATGGTGCGCTCGGACCAGTGGTGGTTGGAGAGCGACCGGGCGGCGAGGGTGGGGTGCTTGACCATGTTGGCGAGCCAGCCGCGCACCCGGTGGGCCCCGTAGGGCACCTGGAGGATCGACATCGCGCCCATGGCGTTGGAGCCCTTGCCGTAGCGGACGGGCTCGATGTGGGTGTTGTCGTCGGGGTGGATCGAGGAGGTGATCGCGACGCCCTGCGAGAAGTCGGCCCGGGCGGTGCCGTGCTTCTTGCGGTAGCGGCGGTCGCTGGTCTGGGAGCCGACCAGCGCCTCGGAGTTGGTACGGGTCAGTTCACCGAGCTTCGCGGAGAGCCGGGGCAGCAGGCCCCGGTCCTTCATGGTGTGCAGCAGGGTCTGGGTGCCGTACGTTCCCGCGGCGACGACGACCTTGCGGGCGCGCAGCTTCGTGGGCTTCGCCCTGCGCCGGCGGTCGGTGGGGACGGTGATGACCCGGTAGCCGCCCTCGGGGTCGTCGGTGACCGCGACGACGGAGGTCATGGGGTGGATGACCGCCCCGGACTTCTCCGCGAGGTGGAGGTAGTTCTCGTTGAGGGTGTTCTTCGCGCCGCGGCGGCAGCCCGTCATGCACTCGCCGCACTCGGTGCAGGCCGTGCGGGCGGGGCCCGCGCCGCCGAAGTACGGGTCGGGGACGGTGGTGCCGGGCTTGGCCTTCGCGGTGCCGTCGGCGTCCTTGCCGTCGCCGAAGAAGACGCCGACCGGGGCCAGATGGAAGGTGTCGCCGACGCCCATGGCCTCGGCGGCGGCCTTGAGGTGGATGTCGGAGGGGGTCATGGTCGGGTTGAGGCGGACGCCGAGCATGCGGCGGGCCTGGTCGTAGTACGGCTTCAGCTCGTCCTGCCAGTCGGTGATCGAGGCCCACTGGCGGTCCTGGAAGAACGGAGCGGGCGGCACGTACAGGGTGTTGGCGTAGTTGAGCGAGCCGCCGCCGACCCCGGCCCCGGCGAGCACCATGACGTTGCCCAGGAGGTGGACGCGCTGGATGCCGAAGAGGCCCAGGGCCGGGGCCCAGAGGTAGTTCTTCAGGTCCCAGGAGGTCTTGGGGAGGGTGCCGGGGGTGAAGCGGCGGCCGGCCTCCAGGACCCCGACCCGGTACCCCTTCTCGGTGAGCCGGAGCGCCGACACCGCGCCGCCGAAGCCCGAGCCGACGACCAGGACGTCGTAGTCGTACGCCGCGTCGTCCTCGGCCGGGACATGGCTCACGGCCTGATTCTGGGCAGGGCTGTCCTGGGACATGGCACTCCTCGGAACGAAATCGGTACGAAAAGGGCGGACGGTGCGGACGCTGCGGCCGGGTCACGAGCTTGCTCCGGGGCCGGTCCCGGAGCGGAGCCGGGTCGGGCTGGGGCCCGGAGCGGCCCGGGGTTCAGCGCAGCCGGAGCGCCTTCATCGCCTTGAGGCTGCGGCTCATGAGCGCGGCGTACCGCTCGTCGTCCATGCCGAAGGCGGGCGCGAGCGGGATCAGCCGCTGCTGGGCGACGGTCTGGGCCTCGGTGTACTTGAGGATGCCCTCGGAACCGTGCCGCCGGCCGAGGCCGGACTCCTTCATGCCGCCCATCGGGGACTGGACGCTGCCGTAGGCGGGGCTGTACCCCTCGTTGATGTTGACCGTGCCGGTGCGCAGCCGGGCGGCGACCCGGTGGCCGCGCCGGGAGTCGGTGGTCCAGACGCTGGAGTTGAGGCCGTACGGGGTGGCGTTGGCCAGCGCGATCACCTCGTCCTCGTCGCTGAAGCGGTAGATCGAGACGACCGGACCGAAGGTCTCCTCGGTGCAGACGGCCATCGGGGACTCCACCCCGTCGAGGATGGTCGGCTCGTAGAACAGAGGGCCGATGTCGGGGCGGGCGACGCCCCCGGCGACGAGCCTCGCGCCCTTCTCGACGGCCTCGTCGACGTGGCGGATGACGGTCTCCAGCTGGCGTTCGCCGACCAGGGACCCCATGTCGGCCCCGTAGGCGAGGGCGGTGCCGAGCCGCATGGCCTTCGTCCGGGTGGCGAAGCGCTCCACGAAGGCGTCGGCGACGGACTCGTGGACGTACAGCCGCTCGATGGAGATGCAGAGCTGCCCGGCGGAGGAGAAGCAGGCGCGGACGGCTCCCGCCGCGGCCTTCTCCACGTCGGCGTCCCTGAGGACGAGCATGGCGTTCTTGCCGCCCAGCTCCAGGGACACGCCGACCAGCCGGGACGCCGCGCCGACGGCGACCTCGCGGCCGGTGCGGGTGGAGCCGGTGAAGGAGACGTAGTCGGCGCGGCTGACGACCTCGGGGCCGACGACCGGGCCCTCGCCGAGGACGACCTGGAAGACCTCGGCGGGAAGCCCGGCCTCGATGAGCAGGTCGCGGGCCCACAGCGCGGTGAGCGCGGTCTCCGTGTCGGGCTTCATCACGACGGCGTTGCCGGAGACGAACGCGGGCAGCGCGTCGCCCACGGAGAGTTCCAGCGGGTAGTTCCAGGGCGCGATCTGGCCGACGACACCGCGCGGCTGGCGCAGTTCGGTGACCTTGGTGAGGGTCGGGACCACACCCGTGTGGCGGCGGGGCTTGAGGTAGGAGGCGGCCCCGCGCCCGTAGTGGCGGGCGGCCACGGCGACGGCCTGCACCTCCTCGTGGGCGTGCAGACGGGCCTTGCCGGTCTCCAGCTGGATGAGGTCGAGGACCTCCGACTGGCGGCTGAGGACGAGGTCGTGGAAGCGCAGGAGGACGGCGGCCCGCTGCCGTACGGGTACGGCGGCCCAGGCGGGCTGGGCGGCACGGGCCCGGTCGAAGGCGGTGGCGACGTCCTCGGGGGTGGACTCGGGCAGGTCGGCCAGTTTCTCCCCGGTGAAGGGGGTGTGGTTGGCCGTGCGGCCCGACCCGACGACGCCGCGGGTCAGCTGGGCGATCACCTCGGGGGTGACCACGTCGGCGGCGGTGCGCACCCCGGCGGGGGCGACCGCCACGGGGTTCGTACCGAGAGGGGCGTCAGGGGCCTGCGAGTCCGTCATGGGGCCGAGAGTATGTCCACCCGGAGCCTTTGGGTACCCGTCGGTAACAGTTTTTCACAGGACCTGCCACCCCCGCCCCGCGCTCCCCTCGAACGAGCCAGTGATCGCTGGCGGCATAACCGCTGATCAGTGGCTATGCGGCCGACCGCCGGGCAGCGATCGGCCCGCGTCGTCGTCCATGGCGTCGACGCCGCTCTCCGTGGCACGGTGCCGGAAAGCGATCTCGAAGACGCCGCTGGGGTCCGCGTACCGGATCAGACCGCCGTCGTCGGGTGCGGAGCCGTGACCGTACGGCGACCCGGGCGGGGCATCGGCCGGCCGCTCACCGGCCCGTCTCCGGGGCGCGCCAGCTGCGGAGCATGATGTCGAACTTCGCGCGGCTGGCCTCCCAGCCCTCCTGCGGCGCGGTCAGGTACAGGGCGTACTCGGGGCCGCCGGGGCCGCCGTAGTACAGCTGGTCGATCCCGTGCCGGGGGCCCGGATGGTCCTTGGTCTCGTTCCAGGTGAACTCCCAGAGGGCGCCCGGCCGGTCGCGGAAGGTGTTCTTCTCCATCCCGATCCGCTGATAGCCCGGCAGCCGCACGGAGAGCTGCTCCTCCATGCTCTCCATGTGCAGATACGGGTGGTCGAAGTCCGGGTCCGGGTCGACGCTGACCCGGATCCGGTGGGCCCCGCCGTCCGGTGTGTAGTCGATCTGGCCGTCCTGGACCTGTCGTGTCCAGCCCTTCGGCACGACCAGGCTGAAACCGGCCGGGTCCTCGACCCGGTGCCAGCCGTCGGGTATCGCCTGCGCCCCCTGCGAGGTGGCGGTGGGCTCCGGGGAGGTCCGCTCCGCGGACGGCGTGCTGCCGACGGCGGCCGTACCGCCGCTCGTGGGCCCGGGGGCGTCCGAGCCCTCCCCGTACTTCATCGCGAGCAGCCCGGCCCCGCCTCCGAGGACGGCGGCGGCGACCACCACCACGAGCACGGTGCGCCACCGGGAGCCGGCGCGCCGGACCACCGGGGCGGAGGCGGGGGCCGCGACCGGGGCGGTGCCGCTGGGGCCGGGGGCGGGCGGCGCCGTCGTGGAGGGGGCCGCTGCCGGCAGCCGGGCGGTGGCTCCGTCGGAGCCGCCGGCGGGGCCGCTCGCGCCCTGGTAGGGGTACCGGGCGTCCTCGGGGAACCGCTGGGTCGGTACGTGCGCCTGGGCGGCGCGGGGTTCGCGGCCCTCCATGGCGTCCAGCAGCATCTGCTCGGCCTCGGCGGCCGTGGGCCGGTCGGCCGGGTCCTTGCGGAGCAGCGCGATGATCACCGAGCCGAGCGGGCCGGCGTTGACCGGGGCGGGCGGCTCGTCGGTGACGACGGCCTGCATGGTCGAGATCGGGGACGTGCGGCGGAACGGTGAGGCGCCCTCGACCGCCGTGTACAGGGTCGCGCCCAGCGACCAGAGGTCCGAGGCCGGCCCCGGGTCGCCGCCGCGTACCCGTTCCGGGGCCAGGTAGTCGATGGAGCCGACCAGTTCGCCGGTACGGGTGATGGTGGAGTCGCCCTCGATCGCGGCGATCCCGAAGTCGGTCAGCAGCACCTGCCCGTCGCGCGCCAGCAGGACGTTGCCGGGCTTGACGTCGCGGTGCAGCACTCCGGCCCCGTGGGCGGCGCGCAGGGCGCTCAGCACGTGCAGCCCGATGCGGGCCGCCTCGCGCGGGGCGACCTCGCCGCTCTCCTTCGCCGCGTCGGCGAGCGAGGGCCCGTCGACGTACTGCATGACGATCCAGGGGCGGTTGTCGTACTCGATCACGTCGTGGACGGTGACGACGCCGGGGTGCGTGATGCGCGCCGCCGCCCGGGCCTCCTTCTGGGTCCGGGCGTGCATGACCAGCCGGTCGGCCTCGGCGACGTACAGCCCGGCGGTCAGCTCCTTGACGGCCACCGTGCGGTGCAGCACTTCGTCGTGGGCACGCCAGACCTTGCCCATGCCGCCCCGGCCGAGGACATCGCCCAGCCGGTAGCGCCCCGCCAGCACCAGTCCCGCGTCCGTGCCCTGTGATCGATCCACGTGATGTCCCCGCCCCGTTCCTCGGCTTGTCAGATTACGGAGGCGGAGCGTCGAGACGGAACCGGGGATCGCCGCCGAGACCGCACTGTGATGGTTATCGGTCCGGCACAACGTCCGTCAGTCGTGACGACGATGACGTGCGGTCAGGCGCTGACGCGGTAGGAGGCGATGACCTGCTCGTAGATCTCGGTGACCTTGTCCCGGTCGCTCTCGGGCCCGATGACCTGGATGACGTGGTACCTGCCGTCGACGATCATGGCGAGGTTGCGGACGAACACCTCGCGCCCGCCGCTCTCCTGCCAGGTGAACTGCCCCTCGGCCATGGCCTGCCGGCCGACGTCGACCCGGCGCACTCCGGACGAGGAGGACCAGCTGGAGTCCCGGAACGGCTGGAGTTCGGGCTCCTTGTCCCGCTGGTAGTCCAGCGGGTCGCCGCCGGCCGCCTTCACGGTGTCCCGCCCGGGGACCACGAGGAGGGTGAACCCGTCGCTGCCGTAACGGATCTGACGGTCCGCGTTGGCCGGGCTGCGCTGCCAGTCCTTCGGTACGCCCACCTCGAAGCCCTCCGCGTCCTTGCGGAGCGCGTAACCGGGGGCGAGCGCGACGGCCGACCGGCTGGTCTGCGGCTGCTGGGAGCCGGGGTCGGCGGGCTCGTCCGCCGGGGCGGACGGTTCGGGCTCCCCCGAGGCGGCGGGCGGTGCGGCGGACCCGGCGGTGGGCGACGCCGGCGCCGCGCCGTCCTTGGCCGGTTCCTGCTTCGGCAGGAACATCACCGCGTAGGCGACGGCGGCGGCCATCAGGAGCAGGATGAGGACGAGCAGCAGCCGGCCCAGGCTGCGCGGGGAGGACGACCCCTCGCCCCGGCGCGGCGGTTCCCGCAGCACCCGGGGCCCCTTGGGCGCACGCGGTGCGCGGGCCGGGCGCTCTTCCTCCCATGCCTCCACGGGCATCCGCACGGACGGGTCGGGCGGCAGCAGCGAGTCCTGCCGGTCCCGCTGCCGGCCGCCGCGCGCCTTCGGCGGCTGCCGGAGCTTTCCCTGGCGGTGCCGGCCGTGCGCCGCGCCGCCGCCGAACCGGCCCCAGCGCCGGCGTACCAGCTCGCCCCGGCGGCGTACGACGGGGAGCCGGGCGGCGTCGGGCGCGGGCAGCGGCACGACGTCGGCGCCCGCCTCCGGCTCCGGCGCGGAGCGCACCAGCGAGCGCATCCAGCCGCGCAGTTCCTCGAAGTCCGGCCGTTCGGTGGGGTCCTGGCGCAGCAGCGACTCGACGACGGGCCGCAGCGGTCCGCACTCCTCGGCGAAGGCGGGCGGCTCGCCGCACACCATCTGGACGAGTTCGGCCGCGTTCTCCTCGGGGTAGGGGGCGTGGCCCTGGACGGCGCGGTAGAGCAGCGCGCCGAGCGCCCACAGGTCGGTGGAGGGGCCGATCGGGGGCGCGAGCCGCCAGTTCTCGTGGACGGGGCCGGCCTGCTCGGGGGCCCAGCGCTCCGTGACGGCCCCGACGACGGCGATCCGTGCCTGGCGTGCGCGCTCGGCGGCGAGCGGGGTGGTGGGCCCCCGGTAGACGTCGGGTTCGCCGCCGCCCGCGACCGCTTCCTCCCAGGCCCGGGAGCCGGCCGGGGCGGCCGCGGTGCGGGCCGGCTGCCGCACGACGGGGACCGGCGGGCCGGGCCGCCGGGAGTCGGCGCGCAGCGCGTCCTCGCCGGAGCCGCCGGCGGAGACGGGCCGCCCCGCGCCGGGCCCGTCGTCCCAGGTGCCCGCGAGATGGACGCGGCGGCCCGGCGGACGGGGACCGCCCTCGTCGCCCTCGTCCTCGTCGTCATCGTCCTCAAGGTCCTCGGGGCGGCTGCCCCAGGGAGTGGTCAGCCGGGGGACGACGGGGGCGGCTGCCTCGGTGGCGGGGCGCTGGAGCGGGAGAACCCCGGTGTCGGCCTCCGGGCCGGCGTGGGCGTCCGGGCCGACGCCGGGGTCGTTGTCCGGGCCGGCGCCGGCGTGGGTGTCCGGGCCGGCGCAGGCGTCCCGGTCGGCGCCGGTGGGGCCGTGGGGGCCCGGGGCGGCCTCGCGCCCCCACGGGGGCGACTTGGCGAGGTCGGCCTGCTGCCGGTCCTCAGTGACCCGGGCGGCGGCCCGCGCGCCCGCCCGGTAGGCGGCGATGGCTCCGGCGCGTGCGGCCCGCAGCTCGGCGGCGCTCGCGGCTCCCGGCTCGGCGGGGGGCGGTGCGGCGGTGTACGGGACGGCGGGCGCGGCGGGGCGCGGGACGATCTCCTGCCGCGGTTCGTATCCCCGCGGCAGCGGCGGAACCGGAGGCCCCTGGCTCTCCCGCCCCTCGCGGCCCCGGCCCCCGTCGTCACCGGTGTACTCCCGATCGTCCGCGTACGGGTCGACGGCTTCGAACTCCTGGGCCTCCGCGTACGGGTCGACGGTCTCGTACCCATCGTCGTCCGCCTCGGCCGCGGGGACGTCGTGGCGCTCGTCGTCCGCGGGGCCCCGGACGGACCCGTAGCTCTCGGCGTCCTCGTCAGCCGCGTCGCTCCCGGCCGAGGGGAGCGGACAGGCCCCGCCGAACTCCTCCGGCGGGGCGGGCTCGCCGGCCGGGATGCCGTACGTCGCCGGGGCGGCCACCGGATCGGCGTCGGGCCACGGTCCGGGGGCGTACCCGCAGAGGGCCTCCTCGGCGGCGCCCGCCGCGAGACCGGTGAGCATGACACGGCCGTCGTCGCAGACCAGCACCGTGCGCACGGTGATGTTGCGGTGGGTCCAGCCGTGGGCGTGGAGCACCCGCAGTGCGGTGAGCACGTCCGAGCCGATCTCGGCGGCCCGGTAGGGGGTGAGGGGGCGCTCGGCGAGAAGGGCCGCGAGCGGGCGGGCCGGGACGAGCTCGCTCACTATCCACAGCGAGCCCGCTTCGGCGAACACGTCGAAGACCTGGTCGAGCCGGGGGTGGTCGGGCACCTGGGCGGCTGCCTGCGCGGCCTCGATGGCCCGCCGGACCGCGGGGTCCGTGCTGCGGCGGACCGCCCGCCCGGTCGCGCGTCCGGAGGACGAGGGCCGCCCGTCCGCGTCGAGCACCTCCGCGTCCACGATCTCCGGCAGCGGCACCTGACGGACCAGCACTTCCTGACCGCTGTAGGTGTCGAACGCCCGGGTCTCGGCCAGTTCGTACCCGTCGGACGGGGGCAGCGGAAGGCGGTAGCGGTCGGCAAGCACCCGACCCGCGTAGTCGTCCACGACGCCTCCCCAGAGCGCGCTGTTCCCCCGGCCAGTCGGAGCCGCGCGTATCCGTCGGTCACGGTCAGGTGGCGGGCAACTGCCCCGTCCTACGGGATGCGTACGGTCTCCGGCCTCTTACGATACGTGGCAACGCGGGCCGACGGGTCAGGTCGCGCCAACCCGGCCCGAACAAACGTTTCCACCGGGCGGCCGTGGGCTCGCCCGCGCCCGGGCGGCCCACGGGCCCGCTCGGCCGGCGCGGGGCGTACGGACCGTCAGCCCGTGGGCGTACGGGCTGTCACTTCGTGGGCGTGAAGGTGGCGAACGCCGTCTCGCGCAGCGTCCGGCACGCGTCGCCGTCCCACGCGTCGACCTTGCAGCTGATCATGATCGAGTAGCCGCGCTCGGCGTCCACCTTGAAGCCGCGGTTGAGCACCCGGACCCGGACGCCGTTGTGGCTGCGCTCGAACGTCCAGTCCGCGACGGTCGGATAGCCGTTGTACTCGACCTTCTTTATGCTGCCGTGCTTGTAGCCGTCGCTGAGGAGCTTGGCGCTCCCGACGGCGCCGCGCCAGGCGGCCACCGCGTCGTTCCTGGGTGAGCTGTTGAAGTCGATCTGGACCCGGGGGAAGCTGCCCCGCTCGGCGTTGTAGATGCCGCCGGAGTTGCTGCCCGCGATGGCCGTGCGCCGGAAGTTCCCGGGCATCGCCATGGTGAAGTGGAACCGGGTGTCGGTGACCTTCTCGTACCCGGCGGGCAGGGCGTCGGCGGGGTCCGCCCCGTCGTCCTTCGGGTCGTCGCCTCCGGAGTCGTCGGCGTCGTCGTCGGCGTCGTCGCCGGAGGGGCCCTCCGGGGCCCGCCCGTCGCCCGTGCCCTGCCCCTCCTTCTGGCCGTCGCCCTTCTCACCGGCCGAACCGCCGCCCGCGTCGGCCCGGCCGTCGCCGCCCGAGGCTCCCGCCGACGCGGCGGTGTCGCCCTTCCCGCTGCCCCGGTCCGCGTCGCCGCCTCCGAGAGTGAGCGCGAGGATCGTGCCGAGGACGGCCAGCGCGACGACGGCCGCGATGATCGCGAGGGTGCGGCGGGGCACCACATCGGTGATCGAGGCGCGCGTGGACGGGGGCGAGGACGGCGGACGCTGCCCGGGTACGGAAGCACTCGACGCCGCGGCGGACTTCGGGGCGCCGGCGGGGGCGGCGACCGCTCCCTTCACAGCCGCCGGGGAGGACGCGGCGGCCGTCCGGGGCTTCGTGCCCGGGCCGGAGGCCCCGGGCGGCGACGGCGGCTTGGGCGGAGCGGAGGGGGAGCCGGTGGCGGCGGCCGGAGAGCTCACCGACGCCGCGGCCGTGCCCGCGGCCGCTCCGGCGACCACCGCCGAGGGCTTCGCGTTGCGCACGGAGCGCAGGGCGCCGCGCAGCCGGTCGCGGGCGCCCTCGCCGGACTCGCCCGCGCCGGCGGACTGCTTCGCCGGCTTCGGCGCCTTGGGCTGCTTCGGCGTCCTCTTGACGAGGGGGTCGGCGGCGGGCGCCGGGGGCAGCGCCATGATCTGGGTGGAGTCCGCAGGGGCCGGCGCGGGGACGTCGGGGGCGTTGATGACGTCGTTGAGCAACGCCCGCGCACCGGCGTCGTCGAGGCGCTGGTCGGGGTCCCGGGCGAGCAGCCCGTAGATGACGTCGGTGAGCGGGCCTGCGTTCTTGGGCGGGTCGAGCGGTTCGGTCATCACGGCCGTCAGGGTGGCGATGGCCGAGCCCTTGTCGTACGGCGGGCAGCCCTCGACGCTCGCGTACAGCAGTCCGCCGAGCGACCAGAGGTCGGCGGGCGGGCCGGGCTTGTGACCGCGGGCCCGCTCCGGCGAGATGTACGAGGGGGCGCCGACGAGCATGCCGGTGGAGGTGACCGACGGGTCGCCCTCGACCTGGGCGATGCCGAAGTCGGTGAGCACGACGCGCCCGTCCTCGGCGATCAGGACGTTGGACGGCTTCACGTCGCGGTGCAGGATGCCCTCGCGGTGCGCCGAGCGCAGCACGTCGAGGATGGCGAGCCCGACCTCGGCGGCCCGCCTCGGCGTGAGCGTGCCGTCCTCGCGGATCGCCTCGGCGAGCGACTTGCCCTCGATCAGTTCCATGACGATCCACGGGCGGTCGTCCTCGTCGACCACGTCGTAGACGGTCACGGCGCTGTTGTTGCGGATCCGTGCGATCGCCTTGGCCTCACGCAGGGTGCGCGTGATCAGCCGGCGCTTCTCGTCCTCGTCGATCGCCGAGGGGAACCGCAGCTCCTTGACAGCGACCGTGCGGCCGAGCGTCTCGTCGTCGGCGCGCCAGACCGTACCCATGCCGCCCCGGCCGAGCACCTCACCGAGCCGGTAGCGCCCCGCGAGGAGACGACCGTTCTTGTCCCGTTGGGGCTCCCGTGCCTGCTCCGCCTCCGACATGCGTCCCCTCTGCGATCAACCCGCCCTGGCAGAGCGTTCATTGTCCCTCACCCCGGGACCGGTCCTGGTGCCGGGTCCGGGGTCCGAAGAGGGAAGCCCCCACAGCCTCCTACCAACCCGGCCTCCCCGTCCAGGCCGGTCCGGGCGGCCACCGCGGCTCCGGCGGCCCGGTGGAGCCCAACTGACCTGGCGGCGCCGGGGGGTGGCCGCGGACGGAATTCTCCCGCGGACCCGGGGCGGGCGGGCGTCGCCCAGGGCCAGACCCGAACGGCAGGCCCTAGTTCGGCACGATGTCCGGTGCGCCGAGCCGGGCCGCGTCCGCCGTCAGATCGTCGGGCTGCCGCTGCGACTCGCGTTCGGCCTCCACGCGCTTCTCGTAGTGCTGGACCTCCCGGTCGGTCCGCCCCTGGTCCCAGCCCAGCACCGGCGCCATCAGCTCCGCACAGAGCCGGGCGCTGCGGGTGCCCCGGTCGAAGGTCTCGATGGAGATCCGGGTGCGCCGGGTGAGCACGTCGTCCAGATGGCGGGCGCCCTCGTGGGAGGCGGCGTAGACGATCTCGGCGCGCAGATAGTCGTCGGCGGCGGGCAGGGGTTCGCCCAGGGTGGGGTCGGCGAGGATCAGTTCCAGAATTTCCTCGGTCATTGAGCCGTACCGGTTGAGCAGGTGCTCCACCCGGGCGACATGGAGCCCGGTCCGGGCGGCGATCCGGGCGCGCGCGTTCCACAGGGCCTTGTATCCCTCGGCCCCCAGGAGCGGGGTGTCCTCGGTGACGCAGGCGGCGACCCGCTGGTCGAGCCCGTGGACCGCCTCGTCCACCGCGTCCTTGGCCATGACCCGGTACGTCGTGTACTTGCCGCCCGCCACGACGACCAGGCCGGGGGCGGGGTGGGCCACCGTGTGCTCGCGTGACAGCTTGCTGGTGGCATCCGACTCGCCGGCCAGCAGCGGTCGCAGTCCGGCGTAGACGCCCTGGACGTCGTCCCTGGTCAGTGGGGTGTTCAGGACGGAGTTGACGTGCTGGAGGAGGTAGTCGATATCGGCGCTGGAGGCGGCCGGGTGGGCCTTGTCCAGGTCCCAGTCGGTGTCCGTGGTGCCGATGATCCAGTGCCGCCCCCAGGGGATGACGAAGAGGACGGACTTCTCGGTGCGCAGGATGAGGCCGGTGGAGGAGTGGATGCGGTCCTTGGGGACGACCAGGTGGATGCCCTTGGAGGCCCGGACGTGGAACTGCCCGCGCTCGCCGATGAGCCCCTGGGTGTCGTCGGTCCACACGCCGGTGGCGTTGACCACCTGCCTGGCCCGGATCTCGTACTCCGCGCCGCCCTCGACGTCCTGCACGAGCGCGCCCACCACACGCTCGCCCTCGCGGAGGAAGCCGGTCACCCGGGCCCGGTTGGCCACCTGGGCCCCGTAGGACGCGGCGGTGCGCACCAGCTCGGTGACGAAGCGGGCGTCGTCCATCTGGGCGTCGTAGTACTGGAGCGCGCCGACCAGGGCGTCTCTCTTCAGCGCGGGGGCGACCCGCAGGGCGTGCTTGCGGGAGAGGTGGCGGTGGACGGGAAGGCCGCGGCCGTGGCCCGAGGAGACGGACATCGCGTCGTACAGCGCGACGCCCGAGCCGGCGTAGAACCGTTCCCACCCCTTGTGCTGCAAGGGGTAGAGGAAGGGCACGGGCTTCACCAGATGGGGGGCGAGCCGCTCCAGGAGCAGCCCGCGCTCCTTGAGCGCCTCCCGGACGAGGGCGAAGTCGAGCATCTCCAGATAGCGCAGGCCGCCGTGGATCAGCTTGCTCGACCTGCTCGATGTGCCGGACGCCCAGTCCCGGGCCTCGACCAGGCCGGTCGAGAGGCCCCTGGTGACGGCGTCCAGCGCCGTTCCCGCGCCGACCACGCCCGCCCCCACGACCAGCACGTCCAGTTCGCGCTCGGCCATGGCGGCGAGCGCGACGGTGCGCTCGGCGGGTCCCAGTGTCGCTGTCCTCACTGCTGCCTCCCGGTGGATCGGGGTGGTCGGACGCGGGAGTGCCACCCGGCCGAGGGGCCGGCCGCCCGTGTCCACCCCTCGATTCTGTCCGCGCTCCCCGAGTTCAGCCACCGCCTGTGGACAACACCCCGGCGACTGGAGCCACACAATGCGACATATAGGTCATATTTACGCCTAGTCTGACATTGCGCTGTCCACAGCAGTTGCGATCTTCTCTCTCCGCTCTTAGGGGGGCCTCTGTATGCCCGCAGACCTCGCCGTCATCGGACTCGGTCACCTCGGCCTGCCCCTCGCCCAGGCAGCCGTGACCGCCGGAATCGACACCGTCGGATACGACCCCGACCCACGCCCCTACGCGGAGCTCAGAGCGGGCCGCAGCCCCGTCGAGGGCACCCTCACCGCGTCCGAGGTCCGCCGGATGCTCTCCGGCGGTTTCCGGCCCACCACGAACGCCGTCGAGCTGGGCCGGGTCCGCACCGCCGTGATCTGCTCCCCCACCCCGCTCGGCGACGACCGGGCGATCGACCTGACCGCGCTCGGCGACGCCGCCCGCGCGCTGGCGGCCCGGCTGCGCCCGCACACCACCGTGCTGCTGGAGTCCGCCGTGCCGCCCGGCACCACCGAGGACTTCCTGCGCCCCCTGCTCGAAGAGGGGTCGGGGCTCGTCGCCGGCCGCGACTTCCACCTCGCCTGCTCACCGAGCCGGCTCGACCCCGGCAACCGCACCCACGTCCTGGCCAACACGCCCAAGGTCATCGGCGGCCTCACCCCCGCCTGCACCGAGTCGGCCGCCGCCTTCTACGGACGCCTCACCGACAAGGTCGTCCGGGCCCGCGGCCCGCGCGAGGCCGAGATGACGAAGGTGCTGGAAACGAACTTCCGGCACGTCAACATCGCGCTGGTCAACGAAATGGCGGTGCTCTGCCACGACCTCGGTGTCGACCTCTGGGACGTCATCCGGTGCGCCGAGACCAAGCCGTTCGGCTTTCAGCCCTTCCGCCCGGGGCCCGGCGTCGGCGGGCACGGCGTCCCGGTGGACCCGGGCTGCCTGCCCTACAGCACCCGCACCCCCGGACACCCGCTGCGGATGGTCTCCCTGGCCCAGGAGATCAACGACCGGATGCCCAGTTACGTCATCCAGCGCTGCGCCACCCTTCTGAACGAGCACGGCAAGTCCGTCCGGGGCGCGCGCGTGCTGCTGCTCGGCGTCACCTACAAGCCCGACAGCGCCGACCAGGAGGCCGCCCCCGCCCGCGAGATCGCCACCCGGCTGATGGACATGGGCGCCCAGATCGGCTTCCACGACCCGCACGTGCTGGACTGGCGGGTGCGCGAACGCCCCGTCCCGCGCGCCGACTCGCTGTACGAGGCCGCGGCCGCCGCCGACCTGACCGTACTGCTCCAGCAGCACCGCACCTACGACCTCCAGGGCCTCGCGGTGAAGGCCCAACTGCTCCTGGACACCCGGGGGGCCACCCCGGCGGGCGCCGCGCACCGGCTCTGAGGGCCGTCCCGCGGTCCCGGCGGGCACACGACGACAGCTGCGGCGGCCCGACGCCGGCCCGCGGCGCCCCGGCCCGGCCCGTCCGGTCCAGTCCGCGAACACCCCGTCCACCTGGTGGACGGTTACGGACCGTGACGTTTCGTCCGGATTACCCGTGACCGATTCCCGACCCTACTGCTACCCTGCGGCGTCACAGCGCGCACAGACGTGCGCAACCGCACACTCGTGCGGTGTCGTCCCAGGGGGAGCCCCACCGTGAGTCAGCCCGTGCAGCCGCCGAACCAGCCCCAGCAGCCCTTCGGCGGTCAGCCCGTCGACGGCAACCCGTACGCCGGCCAGCCGGGCCAGCCGGGCCCCGCCGCGCCGACCGGCAACCCCTACGGCCAGCAGCCCCCCGCCCCGACCGGCAACCCCTACGGCCAGCAGCCCCCGGCCCCGGCCGGCAACCCGTTCGCGGGTCAGCAGCCCGGTCAGAGCGCCCCGTTCGGCGGCGGCGCGCCCTTCGCCCCGGCTCCCCCGGCCCGCAACAACATCCTGCTCGGCGTGCTGGTCGCCCTGGGCGCGGCCGTCGTCGCGGGCATCCTGTACGGCGTGATCGCGGGCTCCATCGAGCGCGAGGTCGGCTACGCGGCGGTCGGCGTCGGCTTCCTGGTCGGATTCGCGGCGAGCAAGGTCGGCGGCTCCAACCCGGCGATCGTCGGCGCCGCGGCCGTCTTCTCGATCGGCGCCGTCTACCTCGGCCAGCTCGTCGGCATCTCGATGGTGCTCGCCGACGTGGCGCAGATCCCCTTCTCCGAGGTCGTGGGCGACCACTTCGACACCGTGACCGAGGCATGGTCGCAGGAGGCCGACTTCATGACCTACCTCTTCCTCGGCCTCGGCGCGATCGCCGCCGTCGGCGGCGCCAAGAAGGCCGGCTGACCGCTGTCACCGGCGGGACCACGCGGAGGGGCCCGGACCTGACGGTCCGGGCCCCTCCGCGTGACGGCGGGAGATCAGCGGCGGTGCTGCGAGTCCGCCACCGTCACCTCGACGCGCTGGAACTCCTTGAGGTCGCTGTAGCCGGTGGTGGCCATCGCGCGGCGCAGGGCGCCGAAGATGTTCATCGAGCCGTCCGGGGTGTGCGAGGGGCCCGTGAGGACCTCCTCCGTCGTCCCGACCGAGCCGAGGTCGACCAGCTTGCCGCGCGGCACGTCCTCGTGGACGGCCTCCATGCCCCAGTGGCGGCCACGGCCGGGCGCGTCCGTCGCGCGGGCCAGCGGGGAGCCCATCATGACGGCGTCGGCGCCGCAGGCGATGGCCTTCGGCAGGTCGCCGGACCAGCCGACGCCGCCGTCGGCGATGACGTGCACGTACCGGCCGCCGGACTCGTCCATGTAGTCGCGGCGGGCCCCGGCGACGTCCGCGACGGCGGTGGCCATCGGGACCTGGATGCCGAAGACGTTGCGCGTGGTGTGCGCCGCGCCGCCGCCGAAGCCGACGAGGACGCCGGCCGCGCCGGTCCGCATCAGGTGCAGGGCGGCGGTGTACGTGGCGCAGCCGCCGACGATGACCGGGACGTCCAGCTCGTAGATGAACTGCTTCAGGTTCAGCGGCTCGGCGGCGCCCGAGACGTGCTCGGCGGAGACCGTCGTGCCGCGGATGACGAAGATGTCCACGCCCGCGTCGACGACCGCCTTGGAGAACTGGGCGGTGCGCTGGGGGGAGAGCGCGGCGGCGGTGACGACGCCGGAGTCGCGCACCTCCTTGATGCGCTGCCCGATCAGCTCCTCCTGGATGGGGGCGGAGTAGATCTCCTGGAGCCGGCGGGTCGCGGACTCGACCGGCATCCCGGCGATCTCGTCCAGCAGCGGCTGCGGGTCGGCGTGCCGGGTCCAGAGACCTTCCAGGTTCAGCACGCCCAGGCCGCCGAGCTCGCCGATCCGGATGGCGTGCTGCGGGGAGACCACGGAGTCCATGGGAGCGGCCAGGAACGGCAGCTCGAAGCGGTAGGCGTCGATCTGCCAGGCGATCGAGACCTCCTTCGGGTCCCGGGTGCGGCGGCTCGGAACGACAGCGATGTCGTCGAATGCGTAAGCCCGGCGGCCGCGCTTGCCGCGCCCGATCTCGATCTCAGTCACGATGTGTGGCCTTTCCCTCTACGTCTGCGCTGACCAGTATCCCCGACGCACGGCAGGGCGGGCCCGGCGGATCGGGGTCGGTCAGGCCGCGGCGTCCGGCGCGGTGCGTCGCAAGGCGCCGGAACGTTCTCGTCGCGGAGCGATTCGGGCGTTTCGGCAACGCCGCGAGGCGCCCTGCCGGGCGTCGCGGCCCCGGCCCTGATCCGCCGGGCACGCCCTGGGGCGGTACCGGGAAGTCCGGTCCGCCCCTCACGTGCGCCGAGGTGTCACTTCCTGCTGTAGTTCGGCGCTTCGACCGTCATCTGGATGTCGTGCGGGTGGCTCTCCTTGAGACCGGCCGAGGTGATCCGGACGAAGCGGCCCTTGCTCTCCATCTGGTCGACGGAGGCGGCGCCGACATAGCCCATGGTCTGGCGGAGGCCGCCGACGAGCTGGTGGAGGACGTTGGCCAGCGGGCCGCGGTAGGGCACCTGGCCCTCGATGCCCTCGGGGACGAGCTTGTCGTCCGCGGACACCTCGGCCTGGAAGTAGCGGTCCTTGGAGTAGGACCGGCCCTGGCCTCGGGACTGCATCGCGCCCAGCGAACCCATGCCGCGGTACGACTTGAACTGCTTGCCGTTGATGAACATCAGCTCGCCCGGGGACTCCTCGCAGCCGGCGAGAAGGCTGCCCAGCATCACGCTGTCCGCGCCGGCGGCGAGCGCCTTGCCGATGTCGCCGGAGTACTGGAGGCCGCCGTCGCCGATCACGGGGACGCCCGCGGCACGCGCCGCGAGCGCGGCCTCGTAGATCGCGGTGACCTGCGGGACGCCGATGCCGGCGACCACGCGGGTGGTGCAGATCGAGCCGGGGCCGACGCCGACCTTGACGCCGTCGACACCGGCGTCGATCAGGGCCTGGGCGCCGTCGCGGGTGGCGACGTTGCCGCCGATGACGTCGACGCCGACGCTCGACTTGATCTTCGCCATCCAGTCGAGGGCGTTGCTGTTGTGCCCGTGCGAGGTGTCGACGATCAGGAAGTCGACCCCGGCGGAGGCGAGCGCCTGCGCACGGTCCAGCGCCTCGGGGCTGGCGCCGACGGCCGCGCCGACCAACAGGCGGCCCTCGGCGTCCTTGGCCGCGTTCGGGTACTGCTCGGCCTTCTTGAAGTCCTTGACCGTGATGAGGCCCTTGAGGATGCCGGCCTCGTCCACGAGCGGCAGCTTCTCGATCTTGTGGCGGCGCAGCAGCTCCATGGCCTCGACGCCGGAGATCCCGACCCGCCCGGTGACGAGCGGCATCGGCGTCATGACCTCGCGCACCTGGCGCGACCGGTCCGACTCGAAGGCCATGTCGCGGTTGGTGACGATGCCGAGGAGCTTGCCCGCGGGGTCGGTGACCGGCACGCCGCTGATGCGGAACTTCGCACAGAGCGCGTCCGCCTCGCCGAGCGTGGCGTCGGGGTGCACGGTGATCGGATCGGTGACCATGCCCGACTCGGAGCGCTTGACCAGGTCGACCTGGTTCACCTGGTCCTCGACCGAGAGATTGCGGTGCAGCACGCCCACGCCGCCCTGACGGGCCATGGCGATGGCCATCCGGGCCTCGGTCACCTTGTCCATGGCGGCCGACAGCAGGGGGATGTTCACCCGTACGTTGCGCGAGATGAGCGACGAGGTGTCGACCTCGTTGGGCAGGACCTCGGACGCGCCGGGCAACAGCAGCACGTCGTCGTAGGTCAGCCCGAGCGTCGCGAACTTCTCGGGCACTCCGTCGACGTTTGCAGTCATGACACCTTCCCCAAATGGCCTTGATCGGTGCGGATGTCCATGCTAACGGGCTCCACGGGCGTCTCATTCCACGATCAAGATCACCCGGCTGTTCTGTAGCTTCCTACAGCGCCGCCGACGGGGGTCCTCGCGGGTCTCTCTACTGCTCGGCGAGCGCGCGGAGCCTGCTGAGCGCACGGTGCTGGGCGACCCGGACCGCGCCCGGGGACATCCCGAGCATCTGGCCGGTCTCCTCCGCGGTCAGCCCGACCGCGACGCGCAGGACCAGCAGTTCGCGCTGGTTCTCCGGGAGGTTGGCGAGGAGCTTCTTGGCCCAGGCCGCGTCGCTGCTGAGCAGGGCGCGCTCCTCGGGGCCGAGGGAGTCGTCGGGCCTCTCCGGCATCTCGTCGGAGGGGACGGCGGTCGACCCCGGGTGGCGCATCGCGGCGCGCTGGAGGTCGGCGACCTTGTGGCCGGCGATCGCGAAGACGAAGGCTTCGAAGGGCCTGCCGGTGTCCTTGTAGCGCGGCAGCGCCATCAGCACCGCGACGCAGACCTCCTGGGCCAGGTCCTCCACGAAGTGGCGAGCGTCACCGGGAAGACGGCTCAGCCGGGAGCGGCAATAGCGCAGGGCGAGGGGGTGGACGTGGGCCAGCAGGTCATGGGTGGCCTGCGCGTCGCCGTCGACGGCCCGGTGCACGAGGGCACCGATCACCGTGGTTTCGTCGTCGCGCATCGGACCATGGTGCCCTGACGCCGTCCGGTCCGCTCCATCGCGTCCCGAGTTGTGCACTGAAGCGTTATGAGCGGGTGCGCCGGATGTCATGTCCTGCGCCCTCCCCTTCCGCTCGACCGAATCGTTCCTGAGGAACTCCACGACTCAAGGATGCGTCATCGGCCGGGAAGCGTCACACGGCACCGTCGAGCGGGCCCGGATACGGGGTGTGGAGCCGACGGCCCGCTCCGTGTCCCCGTCCGCCGGTCCGCGGACGGGGCGCGGCCCGGGCCCCGTCGTCAGCGGACCAGGCCCCAGCGGAATCCGAGGGCGACCGCGTGGGCGCGGTCCGAGGCCCCGAGCTTCTTGAAGAGGCGCCGGGCGTGGGTCTTGACCGTGTCCTCGGAGAGGAACAGCTCACGGCCGATCTCCGCGTTGGAGCGGCCGTGACTCATGCCTTCGAGCACCTGGATCTCCCGCGCGGTGAGCGTGGGGGCCGCCCCCATCTCGGCGGACCGCAGCCGGCGCGGGGCGAGCCGCCACGTCGGGTCGGCCAGCGCCTGGGTGACGGTGGCCCGCAGCTCCGCGCGCGAGGCGTCCTTGTGCAGATAGCCGCGGGCCCCGGCGGCGACCGCGAGCGCGACGCCGTCCAGGTCCTCGGCGACGGTCAGCATGATGATCCGGGCCCCGGGATCGGCGGAGAGCAGCCTCCGGACGGTCTCCACACCCCCCAGACCGGGCATGCGTACGTCCATCAGAATCAGATCCGAACGATCGGCACCCCAGCGGCGGAGGACTTCCTCGCCGTTGGCCGCCGTCGTCACGCGCTCGACGCCGGGCACGGTGGCCACCGCGCGACGGAGCGCTTCTCGGGCAAGCGGGGAGTCGTCGCAGACGAGGACGGATGTCATGACCGTCCTCCGCAGCTGATGCGCGTCACCTTGAGCCTCCAGGCTGATACAAGTCGTCACCAGTGCGGTTGACCCCCTCGGACATGTGCCCGAGCCGGATATACGTCAACCGCATCCGTTCCCTTAACGACGGTCACTCGAAAGGGTTACGGGTCGGGCGGCCGGGTTCGGCACTCTACGTGAAGGGCCGCACACGGAGGAGAACGGCGCGGGTGATTCACCCGTCAACCGAATCTTCACTCTGCGATACGCCCCATTCGGCACCATTTCTTCCCTTTCGGGGGTGTTTGTGGCTAGATTCGCAATCAGTCATATTTACATCTACTAGCACCGTAGATGTACGGTCGAGACTTCGGTCACACCGATCACCGACGGTCCGAACACAGCAGACCGTCGATCACAGACGGTCGAGGATGCCGCTTCCGACGCAGCACAGCTCCGAGGGGACAAGCAATGGCAGATTTCTCCCGCCTTCCCGGACCCAACGCAGACCTGTGGGACTGGCAGCTGCTCGCCGCCTGCCGAGGCGTGGACAGTTCCCTGTTCTTCCACCCGGAGGGTGAGCGCGGCGCGGCCCGGAGCGCCCGCGAGGCATCGGCCAAGGAGGTGTGCATGCGCTGCCCGGTGCGCGCCGAGTGCGCGGCTCACGCCCTGGCCGTGAGGGAGCCCTACGGCGTGTGGGGCGGCCTGACCGAGGACGAGCGCGAGGAGCTGATGGGCCGGGCCAGGAACCGGCTGATCACCGCGGCGCCCTCCGCGGCCGCCGCCGGGCCGGGCTCCGGTGGCACCTGACCCCCGCAGGCCGCACCTGAACGCAGAAACGTTTCTCCGACATCTTCAGCCATCCGGCCCGCAGCCGGCCGCGGCGGCCGCGGACCCCGGGCGGCGCGTGGTCCGCGGCGGTTCCGAACCCGGGCGGCCCATGGCGGTTCCGGACCTCCGGCGGCCCGTGGCGGACGGGCGGATCCGGCACGGCCTCAGCGGGCGGCCGTCCGTGACAGCTGGTCCAGAGTGGCAGCGACCGCCGGGACCCGGGCCAGGTCCGGCAGGGTCAGCGCGACGATCTCCCGCTCGATCGCGGGCTCGACCGCCACGGTCCGGGCCCCCTTGGGACGTACCGACTCCACGGCCAGCTCCGGCAGGACCGCCACCCCGAGCCCGGCCCCGACGAGGCCCATCACCGCCGGGTAGTCGTCGGTGGCGAAGTCGATGCGCGGAGTGAAGCCGGACGCCTCGCAGACCTCGACGAGCTGCCGCCGACAGCGTGGACAGCCCGCGATCCACGACTCCCCGGCCAGCTCGCCGATGGACACGCTCGACGCGTCGGCCAGCCGGTGCCCCTCCGGCAGCAGGCCGATCAGCCGGTCGGTGAGCAGCGGCCGGACCACCAGGTCGTCCCATTCGCCGCCGGTCGCCCCGTAACGGAACGCCAGCGCGATGTCGCAGTCGCCCTCGCGCAGCAGGTCCACCGAGCGCGGCGGCTCGGCCTCGACGAGCGAAACCCGGGTGCCGGGGTGTTCGGCGCGCAGGGCGGCCAGCGCGCCCGGGACCAGGGTGGAGCTGCCGCTGGGGAAGGAGACCAGCCGGACCCGGCCGGCCCGCAGTCCGGCGATGGCGGCCACCTCCTCCTCGGCGGCGGTCAGCCCCGCGAGGATGCCGGAGGCGTGCCGCACCAGCGCTTCGCCGGCCTCGGTGAGGCGCATCTCGCGTCCGGTGCGGATCAGCAGCGCGGTGCCGGCGGAGGACTCCAGGGCCTTCATCTGCTGGCTGACGGCGGGCTGGGTGCAGCCGAGTTCGCGCGCGGCGGCGGAGAACGAGCCGGTGGTGGACACGGCGCGCAGGACACGGAGGTGGCGAGCTTCGATCACTCCACCAGCATAAGGACATCTTGGGGGCGAGGCGAATGCGCGATGACTTGCTTTGGGCCCGGTGCGGTTAGCGTGACCGCATGAAGCTGCTGACCGTGAACACCGGCCGCCCGCGCCCCTCCGCACATACCGCCGGACCCGGAGGTCTCACCGGGATCGACAAACGACCGGTCAAGGGCCCGGTCGAGGTTGGCGACCCCGGCCCCAAGGGCGTCGGCGGCAGTGGGCTGGCCGGGGACGCGGTGTGCGACACGCGTCATCACGGCGGCAGCGACCAGGCGGTGTACGCCTTCGCCCGGGAGGAGCTCGACGCCTGGGAGCGGGAGCTGGGCGGCCGGAAGCTGGCCAACGGGATGTTCGGCGAGAACTTCACGACCCGGGGCCTCGATGTCAGCGGCGCGCTGATCGGTGAGCGCTGGCGCGTGGGGGCGGACCTCGTGCTGGAGGTGACCTCGGGACGGATTCCGTGCCGGACCTTCGCCGGGCACCTCGGGGAGGAGGGGTGGGTCCGGCGGTTCACCCGGCAGGCCGCCACCGGCGCGTACCTGCGGGTGATCGAGCCGGGCGCCGTCCGCGCCGGGGACCGTATCGAGATCGTGCACCGGCCGGACCACGAGGTCACCGCCGCCCTGCAGTTCCGGGCCGTGACGACCGAACGCACCCTGCTGCCCGCGCTGCTGGCCGCCGGGGCGGCGCTGCACCCTCAGGCGCTGCGGACGGCTCGGGAGTACGTCGCTCGGCAGGGCTGAGGGCGGACGGTCCCGTGCGCGGGAAGCCGCGGGCCGGTGGCGGCGCGTCATCCGCCGTACGGGACCCGGCCCTTGGGCGGGAACTGCATGGGTGTGCGGCGCGTCCACCATCAGTGACCCGCGCCCGAGAAGAAGTCTTCGAGCCGAGTGGCACGTCTCAGGGGGAAGACCATGCCCGATCCGCAGCAGCCCTGGTACACGCCGGGCCCGCCGCAGCAGCCCGTTCCCGGCAACCCGTACGCCTCGGAGGGCGGCGAGCCCCAGGGGTTCGGTCCGCCGACGCCCCCACCGCCGCCGCGCCGCCGCTTCGGCCGGGGGCCGGTCGTCGCCGCGGTCGTCGCGCTGGTGCTCGTGGTCGTGGCGGGAGGGACGTACGCGCTCTCCGACCGGTGGCGGGACGAGCCCGCCGAGCCCGTGGCGAAGGAGTCGCCCGGCCCCTCCGGTTCGGCGTCCCCGTCCGGTACCCCGGCGGCGGGCGGCCCGGAGCTGAGCCACATCCCGACGACGGACGAGGTCGAAGCCGCGCGGAAGCCGGGCGAGTCGGCGGCCTGGATCGTCGACGACAGGACCGACCTGCCCAAGCAGATCAACAAGGTCCACGACCTGTGGATCGTCGGTGACACCGCTGTCCAGGCCCTGCACCGGAAGGTCACGGCCTACCGGCTCTCGGACGGCGCCGAGGTCTGGAACGTGACGCTGCCCTCCTCCGTGTGCGAGACACCGGCCAACCCGACGCCCGACGGCAAGGTCGTGGTGTTCCATCACGAGCGGCCGGACAACGAGCGGGGCAACCAGTGCAACCGGATGCAGATGATCGATCTCAAGACCGGGAAGCAGGGGTGGCACAAGAAGCTCGACGAGCCCGGTGACCGGGGCCAGACGTTCATCGTCTACAGCGCCATCAGCGGCGACACCCTGTCCGTCGCCCGGAACATGGTGGCCATCGCCTACCGCATGGACGACGGGAGCAAGCTCTACGAGGTCTCCCGCGACAAGGAGCAGTGCGTCCCCAAAGCCGTGGCGGGCGGTCCCGCCCGGCTGCTGGTGAGCTCGACGTGCATGATCGACATCGACCGGAGCAAGAACTACGGCCAAGTGCGCGAGCTCGACCCGCGCACCGGCAAGGTCCTGTGGCGCCACCGGATGAGGACCGGCTGGAGCTTCGGCAGTCTGATCTCCATGGATCCGGTCGTCTTCACCACCTACAACAACGAGGACGTCGCGACCGACTGGCGGATCACGGTCCTGGACCCCGGTGGCAAGCACCGCGTCACCTTCGACGCCCGGGACAAGGGTTTCGAGGAGTGCGGCGGAGACGGGTCCGGCGCGGACATCCAGCCCTGCCGGGGCGCCGGGGTCGGCAAGGGCCTCATCATGTTGGGCGGCCAGGCCCAGGTCGGTGCGTACGACCTGAAGACCGGGAAGTTCCTGTGGGGCGTCAAGTCCGACGAGCTGCGCAGGCTGTACCCGCTCCGCGCGGAGGACGGCAGGTCGATGCTCGTCTACGAGGCGGCCTCGTCGAGCCGCCCCGGACGGACCTTCGTCATGGGCCCGCGCGGCGCCGGCACGGAGAAGGAGGTCGTGAAGCACCCGGTGGCGACCGCTCCGTACGAGTACGAGATGTCGATGGGGCACACCGCCTACGTCGACGGAAGGCTCGTCCTGACGTCGACGCACGTGAGCGGCGATGAACAGCGCAAGCCCGTACGCGAGGCGCGCATGCTGTCCTTCGCCCCCGGGTCTCCCTGACCCGTGCTGAAGGGGTCTCCCCCGGCCGGGCGGTGGGGGTCCGGCCGGGGGCGGGGCAGGAGAGGCCGGACCGTGGTGGCGGACCGGGGCGGCGGGCGGGTGAGCCGGCCCGTCACGCGGGGCACTAACGTGCCGCGTATGACGACTGCACTGATCACGGGCGCGACGGCGGGCATCGGGGCCGCGTTCGCGCGGCGGCTCGCAGCCCAGGGGCACAACCTGGTACTGGTGGCGCGGGACACCGCTCGGCTGCGCGAGCACGCCACGGAACTGCACGACCGGCACGGCATCGAGGCGGAGGTACTGAGCGCCGACCTGTCCACGGACGGCGGGATCGAAGCGGTCGAGAAGCGGCTCGCGGACCGCAGGCACCCGGTCGACCTGCTGGTCAACAACGCCGGGTTCGGCAACAAGGGGCGCTTCCTGGAGGTGTCCATGGCCGATGAGCTGACGATGCTGAAGGTGCACTGCGAGGCGGTGTTGCGGCTGACCTCGGCCGCCGTCACCGGGATGAAGGAGCGGGGCCGGGGCGCGGTGGTCAACGTGGCGTCCGTCGCGGCGTTCGTGCCGCGCGGTACGTACGGGGCGTCCAAGGCGTGGGTCGTGCAGTTCACCCAGGGCGCGGCGCGGGATCTGGGCGGGTCGGGGGTGCGGCTGATGGCGCTGTGCCCCGGGTTCGTGCGGACGGAGTTCCACGAGCGGGCCGGAATGGGCACGGACAGCATCCCGGACTGGATGTGGCTCGACGCGGACAAGCTGGTGGCCTCCGCGCTGACGGATCTGGCCCGGGGGAAGACGGTGTCGGTCCCGGACCCGCGCTACAAGGCGCTGATGGGGCTGGTCAAGGTCGCCCCGCGGGGCCTGCTCGGCGGGGTCACCTCGCGGACGGGCCGGAAGTACGGTCCGCAGTAGCCGAGGCCCGGTGGCGCTTCGGGGACCCGCCACCGGCGTGGGCGCGGTGTCTCCGCGTGGGCGCGGCGGCGCTTCGCTTCGTGGGCGCGGCGGCGCTTCGAAGACCCCGTCTCGCATCCCGGACCCGGCCGCCTCGCTTCGCGGACCCGGTGGCGCGGGCGGTCTCGCGCACCGGCACCGAGCCCGCGCACCCGTCCGGCGTCCGCGTCGGCGCCGTCCCCTTCCGCTCCGCGCGGCCGGCCAGGACGCACCGAGGCCCGGCGCCCCCGCGACGGGGGTGCCGGGCCTCATGCGTACCGGAGTACTGAAGTACCCGAAGGTACCGCGCGTACTAGTGGGAGTGGCCGTGGCCGCCGTGACCGGCGTCGGCCTCTTCCTCGGCCGGCTTCTCGACGACCAGGGTCTCGGTCGTGAGCAGCAGCGACGCGATGGACGCGGCGTTCTCCAGGGCGGAGCGGGTGACCTTGACCGGGTCGATGACGCCGGCCTTGACCAGGTCGCCGTACTCGCCGGTGGCGGCGTTGAAGCCCTGGCCCTTGTCGAGCTCGGCGACCTTGGAGGTGATGACGTAACCCTCCAGGCCGGCGTTCTCGGCGATCCAGCGCAGCGGCTCGACGGCGGCGCGGCGGACGACCGCGACACCCGTGGCCTCGTCGCCGGTCTTGCCGAGGTTGCCCTCCAGGACCTTCACGGCGTGGACGAGGGAGGAGCCACCGCCGGAGACGATGCCCTCCTCGACCGCGGCGCGGGTCGCGGAGATGGCGTCCTCGAGGCGGTGCTTCTTCTCCTTGAGCTCCACCTCGGTGGCGGCGCCGACGCGGATGACGCACACGCCGCCGGCCAGCTTCGCCAGGCGCTCCTGGAGCTTCTCGCGGTCCCAGTCGGAGTCCGTGGACTCGATCTCGGCCTTGATCTGGTTGACGCGGCCCTTGACGTCGTCGGAGTTGCCCCCGCCGTCGACGATGGTCGTGTCGTCCTTGGAGACGGTGACGCGGCGGGCGGTGCCCAGCACGTCGAGGCCGGCGCCGTCGAGCTTGAGGCCGACCTCCTCGGCGATGACGGTCGCACCGGTGAGGGTGGCGATGTCACCGAGCATGGCCTTGCGGCGGTCACCGAAGCCCGGAGCCTTCACCGCGACGGCGTTGAAGGTGCCGCGGATCTTGTTGACGACGAGGGTGGAGAGCGCCTCGCCCTCGACGTCCTCGGCGATGATCAGGAGCGGCTTGGACGCGCCGGCCTGGATGACCTTCTCCAGGAGCGGGAGCAGCTCCTGGATGGAGCCGATCTTGCCCTGGTGGATCAGGATGTACGGGTCGTCGAGGACGGCCTCCATACGCTCCTGGTCGGACACCATATACGGGGACAGGTAGCCCTTGTCGAAGGCCATGCCCTCGGTGAACTCCAGGTCCAGGCCGAAGGTGTTGGACTCCTCGACGGTGATGACACCGTCCTTGCCGACCTTGTCCATCGCGTCCGCGATGAGCTCGCCGACCTGGGTGTCCTGCGCGGAGAGCGCGGCCACGGCGGCGATGTCGGACTTGTCGTCGATCGGGCGGGCGGTCGCGAGGAGCTCCTCGGACACGGCCTTGACCGCGGCGTCGATGCCCTTCTTCAGGGCGGCCGGGGACGCGCCGGCGGCGACGTTGCGCAGGCCCTCGCGGACGAGCGCCTGGGCCAGGACGGTCGCGGTGGTGGTGCCGTCACCCGCTACGTCGTTGGTCTTGGTCGCCACCTCCTTGACGAGCTGGGCACCGAGGTTCTCGTACGGGTCGTCGAGCTCGACCTCGCGCGCGATGGTGACACCGTCGTTGGTGATGGTGGGTGCGCCGAACTTCTTGTCGATGACGACGTTGCGGCCCTTGGGGCCGATCGTCACCTTGACCGTGTCGGCAAGCTTGTTGACGCCGCGCTCAAGGGCGCGACGGGCGTCCTCGTCGAACTTCAGAATCTTCGCCATGGGCTGATCTTCCCTCTCGAACGAACTGCGCCCCTTGCCACCCGGCTAGTTATCTCGCAGGGGGCCAGGGGCGCAGAACACAAGCAAACGTGGGTGAATTACTTCTCGACGATCGCGAGGACGTCGCGGGCCGAGAGGACGAGGTACTCCTCGCCGTTGTACTTCACCTCGGTGCCGCCGTACTTGCTGTACAGGACGACGTCGCCGGTCTTGACGTCGAGCGGGAGCCGCTCGCCGTTCTCGAAGCGGCCCGGACCAACGGCAAGGACGACGCCCTCCTGGGGCTTCTCCTTCGCGGTGTCCGGAATGACCAGGCCGGAAGCCGTGGTCTGCTCGGCGTCGAGCGGCTGGACCACAATGCGGTCCTCAAGCGGCTTGATCGCAACCTTGGAGCTGGTGGTCGACACGATCCGGTCTCCCCCTTCGGAGATCTCACGGGGTTTAACAGTCTGTGGTCGGCGACCAGACCGATCCGTCGTCGCGGGTGCCGGACCTGCCCTGTCGCGCAAGGTGGTGCTGGCACTCTCCAGGGGGGAGTGCCAGCACTGAGACTATGACCGCGATTAGCACTCGGTCAAGCGGAGTGCCAATTCACCACCCTCGCGCCGTCCCGGTCCGGGCTCGGCCGGGCGCCGCCGCGGCCGGAGCCGCAGGGGACGCGGGCCGGACCGGACCGGTCGGACGCGGCCCTCGGGCTCGGCCTCAGACGTAGTCCTCCAGCTTCGCCACCGCGTACCCCTTGTCCGTGATGGTCTTCATGACCTGCCGGATCATGTCGGGCATCGAGCCCTTCCAGTCGTCCTCGCCCCGGAAATGGGTGAGCACGATGTCGCCGGGGTGCAGGTCCCGGTCCCACTCGCGCCATTCCATGTGGTCGGGGAAGGCTTCGGAGGCCCACAGGGGCACGGCGGTGATCCCGCAGGACTTGGCGACGACGAGGGTGTCGCGGTTGTAGTTGCCGTAGGGCGGGCGGAAGAGGGTGGGCCGCTTCCCGAAGTGCTTGAGGATCTTCTCCTGCTGGCCGCAGATCTCCCGCTTCTGCTCGGCGCGGGAGAGGCCGGGCAGATAGCGGTGGTTGAGCGTGTGGTTGCTGATGACCACCCCGCGCTTCTGCATCTTCCTGAAGTAGCCGTAGTCGTCGTTGGTGACGTAGTCGCTGATGAACGCGCTGTACGGGATGTCCAGTTCGGTCATCATCCGCAGCAGCTCGGGGTCCTTCTCCGCCCCGTCGTCCATCGTCAGGAAGACGATCTTCTCCTTGGTCGGGACGGTGGTGAAGACGGGCGGCAGCCCGGCGTCGTCCCGGACCTCGAACCCCTCGCGGGTGGTGATGCGGGGCTTCACCTCCGGCGGTTCGGGGGCCGCGAGCGGGGTCTTGGCCAGCCCCCACTTCTCGGCCGCGACGGCCCGTGCGGCCTGCTTCTTCCTGAGCGTCTCGGCGCGCGTGTCCAGGTCGCGGGCGGCTCCGGCCTGCGGGGCCGCCCCGCCCGGCTGACCGGCGGCGGGCTTCGCCGGCTCGCCGCCGCCCGCCGCGCCGCCGCCACCCGCCTCCGCCGCGCATCCGGAGGCGACGGCGGCGGCCAGCAGGACCGCCAGCACGACGCCCGGTCTGTGCCGCTTGACGGCTGATTGCTCTTTTTGTCGTACTAGCTGCATGGCGCCGCATCCTGCCAGCCGTCGGCCGACCGCCCGCCCCGACACCGCGACCGGGCCTGTGCGGTCCCCCGGCCGGCCCACACAGGCCCGACGGCGGCCCGTCCGGCCACGGGCGGGAGCGCGCCCGCGCGCCCGCCGCCCGCGAGCCGTGCCGGCGCACCGGCCACAATGGGCCGGGTGAACGCAACGACCCCCTCCGCCCCGGCCGACGACCCCGCCCGCGCCGCCTTCGCCGCGCTGCGCACCCCCGAGGGCGAGCAGCTGCTGGCCGAACTGCGCGACCACGACCCCGCCGACGAACTGGCCACCGCGACCCGGCTGCGCCGCACGCACCCGGCGGAGCTGGTGTCGGCGGCCCTGGGCCAGGCCCGGCTGCGGCAGCGGGCGGTGGCGAAGTTCGGGGCCGAGGACGCGCACCGGATGTACTTCACGCCCAACGGGGTCGAACAGGCCACCCGCACCTCGGTGGCCGCCCACCGCGCGGCGCGGTTCGCCGGGCTCGGCGTACGGAGCGTGGCGGACCTGTGCTGCGGCATCGGCGGCGACGCCGTCGCGCTGGCCCGCGCCGGAATCTCCGTCCTGGCCGTGGACCGCGACCCGCTGACCGCCGAGGTGGCCCGCGCGAACGCGGAGGCGCTCGGGCTCGGGGACCTGGTCGAGGTGCGGTGCGCCGACGTCACGGAGGTCGACGCGTCCCCGTACGAAGCGGTCTTCGTGGACCCGGCGCGGCGCGGCAGCCGGGGCAGGGTCTTCGACCCGGAGGCGTACTCACCACCGCTCTCCTGGGCCACGGCCGCCGCGCTGAAGGCCCCGAGGGCGGCGCTGAAGATCGCCCCGGGCGTTCCGCACGAGGCGATCGGCCCGGAGGCGGAGGCCGAGTGGATCTCGGACGGCGGCGATGTGAAGGAGGCGGTGCTCTGGTACGGGGAGGGCTTCGCGCCCGGCGCCTTCCGGGCCACGCTGCTGCCCTCCGGCGCGACCCTGACCGCCCCGGCGCCGCTGCCCGCCCCGCCCGTGGGTCCGGTCGGGCGCTATCTGTACGAGCCGGACGGCGCGGTGATCCGGGCGCATCTGGTCGCCGACATCGTGGAGCGGTGCGGAGGGCGGCTGGTGGACGAGACGATCGCGTACGTCACCAGCGATACGCGGTACTCCGCGCCGTACGTCTCCGGGTACGAGATCACCGACCGGCTGCCGTTCAACATGAAGAAGCTCAAGGCGCTGCTGCGGGAGCGTCAGGTCGGCGTGCTGACCGTCAAGAAGCGCGGCTCGGCGGTGGAGCCGGAGGAGCTGCGTCGCCGGATGAAGCTGAGCGGTCCGCACGCGGCGACGGTGTTCCTGACCCGGGTGGCGGGGGCTCCGACGATGCTGATCGGCCATCCGCTGGCCTGAACCGCCCGGCGGGTCCCGTCAGGACGCCCACCACCCAGCGACGGTGCGCCAGGGCCGTGACCGCGCCGGTCAGCGCGGTCAGCCAGGCCACCATGCCGAGGCCCATCACCAGGGCGACCAGCCCGTACGTCTCCCGGCCGGGCCGGGCGCTCGCGGGCCCGATCACGCAGAGGGCGAGCCGCACCGCGCCCAGGGCGAACGACAGCAGCAGCCAGGCGAGGCTCGTCCCGGGCATCCGCAGCCGCCGGTCGCGCTCCGGGTCCCGGTCCAGCGCACCCCAGGCGGTGAGCAGCGAGCGGACCTTCCGGTCCCGTGCGACACCGAGGCAGAGGAAGACGACGGCCGGGATCAGCACCGTCACGCCGATGACCAGGCTGACGATTCCGCCGACGACGCTGGTGAAGTCGACCAGATCGATCGCCTGCTCGAACATGACGATTCCGGAGCCCGCCAGGGACCAGCCGATCGCGACGAGCCCCGCCCACATCCACAGCAGCCCGAGCCGCCCGGGTCCCAGGTGCATCTTCACCAGCTCGCCCAGGACCACCGCCCGGTCGGCGAGCATCGTCTCGCGGTCGGGCCAGGAGCGGATCTCGACAGGCGGCGGAGGCGGCGGGAGCGGGGCACGGCGTGGCATGCGCGGAACACTACCGACCAGGCCGCCGGGGGCCGCGCGCCCTTTCGGGCCTCCACGGCCGTGCGCCCGTTCAGGCGTCGCGCAGGGCCTGGATGTCCAACTTGCCCATGCCGAGCATCGCCTTCATGGTCCGGTCCGCCTTCGCCGGGTCCGGGTCGGCCAGCAGTCGCGGCAGCTCGTTCGGCACGATCTGCCAGGAGACCCCGAACCTGTCCTTGAGCCAGCCGCACCGGCCCTCCTCGCCCTCCTCCGAGAGCGCGTCCCAGAACCGGTCCACCTCGGCCTGGTCGGCGCAGTCCACGGAGAGCGAGATCGCCTCGGTGAAGGGGAACTGCGGGCCGCCGTTGAGCCCGATGTAGTCCTGGCCCGCGAGCCGGAAGCCGACCGTGAGGACGGAACCCGTCTCGCCGGGGGCCGACTCGCCGTAGTGGGTGACGTCCAGGATGCGGGAGTCCCCGCCGAAGATCGCGACGTAGTGCTCGGCCGCCTCCATCGCTTTGCCGTCGTACCAGAGACAGGGGGTGATCTTCTGCATGGTCTTCTCCTCGTCGGGCGGTCCACGCGTCCGGGCCGGGCGGTCCGGACGCCGTGGAAGGTAGACCCGGTACGCCGCCCGAACTCATCGGACCCGCCCCGGCCCCGCCCCGCTCACGCGAGCCCGGCGCGCCCGCCGCCCCGCCCTCGGGGCCTCGTTCCGTCCCGCTCCTCCCCGCGCCGCCCATGACGTCCCCTTCCCCGCGCTTCCCTCGACCGGGAATTGCCATACACGTATAGAAAATAAACGCCGGAGCGTCGGGAGGCCCTGCGGCAGGCCGGAACCGGGCCCCGGAAGGAGAGAATGCCCAGGTGTCAGGCACCGAGAAGACCGAGAAGGCGAAGAAGATGAAGAACCCGGCGGCGGGTGGCGGACCGGGCACGGCGGGACGGCCCGTGGGGCGCCCCCGCCGACTGGACCCGGACGTGATGGTGGCCGCCGCGCGCCGCATCGTCGAGGAGGAGGGCGTGGCCGCCCTGTCCATGCGGCGGGTGGCGAAGGAGCTGGGCAGCACGCCCATGGCGCTCTACCACTACGTGCGGGACAAGGACGAGCTGCTGATGCTCACCCTGTCCGGCACGGCGGCGGCCTTCCCGCGCCCGGAGCTGCCGGAGGACCCGCGCGAGCGGCTGGTGGCGGTGGCCGCGCACATGCACGACCTCATCGGCAAGATCCCCTGGGTGCTGGACATCCTGGCGCTGGGCGAGCTGACCGACCGCAACGCGCTGTGGATGGTGGAGGAGATCGTCGACTGCGCGCTCGCCTGCGGCCTCTCCCCGGCCCGCTCGGTGCGGGTGTACCGGACGGTCTGGAGCTACGTCTACGGGGACCTGGTCTTCCGCAGGGCGGCGGCCCGCCGGGCGGAGAGCCCGTCGCGCCGGGAGTTCTTCCCGGAGACGGTCACCGAGGAGGACGCGGCGGGGCTGCCCCGGCTCGCCGAGATGAAGGACCGCTGGCGGGAGTACGCCGCCGACTACGAGACCGTCGAGGAACTCGACGCGATCGTGGAGGGACTGCTCAGGCGTGGAAAGCGGGACGCGCGGGACGCGACGGCCTGAGCGGGCCGCCGGACGGGCGCCCGGCGGCTCCTCGCCCGGCCGCCGCCGCTCAGCCCACCGCCTCGAACCGCCAGCGGTGCACCGGGCGGGTGATCAGGGCGGCGTCGGGCTCGGGGAGTTCGGGGAGGTCGTCGCCGTACGAGGCGCCCCTCCACCACGTCATCACCAGCACCCGGTCCTGCGGGGCGCGCAGCAGTTCCCGGCGGTGGGGCTCACGGGACAGCTCGGCGGCCCGCGCCCACTCCAGGAGTTCGCCGCCGCGGCCCTCGGTGGCGCGGGCCTCCCACATCAGGACGATCGTCGCGGCGCTCATGAGTACAGGTTGTCCTTGCTGATCTCGTGCACGTGGTCGTGATCGTGGGAGTGGCCGTGCCCGGCACCGGCGCCCGGCACATGCGGCTCGGTCACCGGCAGCGAGGAGTCGGCGGAGAGCTGGAGGTCGGAGGGACGGCGGTTGCGGGCGACCATCTCCGCGCCGAGCGCCGCGACCATCGCCCCGTTGTCCGTGCAGAGCCCGGGGCGCGGCACCCGAAGCCGGACGCCGGCCCGCTCGCACCGCTCCTGGGCCAGCGCGCGCAGCCGGGAGTTGGCCGCGACGCCGCCGCCGATCATCAGGTGGTCGACGCCCTCGTCCTTGCAGGCCCGGACTGCCTTGCGGGTGAGGACGTCCACCACGGCCTCCTGGAAGGACGCCGCCACGTCCCGCACCGGCACCTCCTCGCCCGCCGCGCGCTTGGCCTCGATCCAGCGGGCGACGGAGGTCTTGAGACCGGAGAAGGAGAAGTCGTACGGGGCGTCGCGCGGGCCGGTCAGGCCGCGCGGGAACGCGATCGACGCCGGGTCGCCCTCCTTCGCGAGCCGGTCGATGACCGGACCGCCGGGGAAGCCGAGGTTCAGCACGCGGGCGATCTTGTCGAACGCCTCGCCCGCCGCGTCGTCGATCGTCGCGCCGAGCGGGCGGACGTCGCTGGTGATGTCGGGGGCCAGCAGGAGCGAGGAGTGGCCGCCGCTGACCAGCAGGGCCATCGTCGGCTCGGGCAGCGGGCCGTGCTCCAGCTGGTCGACGCAGATGTGCGAGGCGAGGTGGTTGACGCCGTAGAGCGGCTTGCCCAGGGCGTAGGCGTACGCCTTCGCGGCCGAGACGCCGACGAGCAGGGCTCCGGCGAGCCCGGGGCCCGAGGTGACGGCGATCCCGTCGAGGTCGCGGGCGCTGACGCCCGCCTCCTTCAGGGCGCGCTCGATGGTGGGGACCATCGCCTCCAGGTGGGCGCGGGAGGCGATCTCCGGGACGACGCCGCCGAAGCGGGCGTGGGTGTCGACGCTGGAGGCGACGGCGTCCGCGAGCAGGGTCGTCCCGCGCACGATGCCGACGCCGGTCTCGTCGCAGGAGGTCTCGATGCCGAGTACGAGGGGTTGGTCGACAGCCATCATTCAGTCCCGGTCTCTGGTGCGTGCTCGTGTTCTGCGGCCTGCTCGTCCATGGTGAGGCGCATGACGAGGGCGTCGATGTTCCCCGGCTGGTAGTAGCCCCGCCGGAAGCCGATCGGCTCGAAGCCGAAGCGCTCGTACAGCTTCTGCGCCCGGATGTTGTCGACCCGGACCTCCAGGAGGACCGTGGCGCACTCGAAGGCGGTGGCGGCCCTCAGCAGATCGGTGAGGAGTTCGGGGCCGAGGCCGGTGCCCCACGCCTCCCGGCTGACGGCGATCGTCTGGACGTCGGCCAGGTCGCCGAGGGCGGCGAGCCCGGCGTACCCGACGATCCGGCCGGTCGCCGGGTCCTCGGCGACGACGTAGTGGCGGGTCGCGCCGGGGCCCCGGGCATGGGCCAGCTCGGACCAGAACATGCCGGGCGACCAGGCGTCGTCCGGGAAGAGCGCGTGTTCGAGGTCGAGCACCGGTGCGATGTCCCACCAGCGCATCTCGCGCAGCACGGCGGTGGTGGCGGCGCTCACTGGGGGGTGACCACCTTGTAGTTCTTCGGGACCTGCGCGTCGGGCCTGCGCAGGTAGAGCGGCCGGGGCTCCAGGAGCCGCTGTCCGGCGGCGAGGCGTTCGGCGGCGAGGGCGGCGAGCGCCCCGGCGGCGACGTGTTCGGGGCCGCGCGCGTCGGGGAAGGAGTCCGGGTAGAGCACCGCTCCAGCACCGGCCACGGGGACCCCGGCCAGCGCCTCGGCGATGTCGGCGGGCCGGTCGACGGCGGGTTCGCCCGTACGGGTGCGGGCGTCCTCGTACCGCGCCCAGTAGACCTCCTTGCGGCGCGCGTCCGTCGCCACGGCGAACGGCCCCTCAAGGCCCTCCAGGCCGGCCGCGTACGCGAGGCCGTCCAGGGTGCACAGGCCGTGCACCGGCACGGAGAGGACGGAGCCGAAGGTGGCGGCGGTGACCAGGCCGACCCGCAGACCGGTGTAGGGGCCGGGGCCGACGCCCACGACCACACCCGTCACGGCGTCCAGCTTCGTCCCGGCCTCGGCGAGGACCCGGTCGACGGCGGGGAGCAGCAGCTCCCCGTGCCTGCGGGCGTCGACCTGTCCCGAGGAGGCGATGACGGACGTACCGTCGTGCAGGGCGACGGTGACGGCGGGCGTGGCGGTATCCATGGCGAGCAAGAGCACGCAAACAGCCTACGGCTCCGCCGACGGCGTTACGGCGTCCGTACGGCGTCCCGGCCGGCCCGCTCCCTGCTGCTACCGTCACCGGGTATCCGCGAGTACGACGTAAACGCTTGTACGACATGCGGCAACGGCTGTCGAAAGGGGAGTTCACGGTGGCAAGGGGAAGCTCGGGAATCGTGGCCGGGCTCACTGCGGCGGCGGTCGCCGCGGTCGCGTTCCTCGCTTACCAGGCTTCGGCGAACGCCCCCGCCTCGGTGGCGTCCACGCCCGGCCCGACGTCTTCCGCCTCGGCCTCGGCGCAGCCTTCCGCCAAGCCGAAGCCCCCGGTCGACCCGCTGGCGGTCCCGGCCGAGTCCGGCTCGGGCGAGCGCGTCGTGTACGCGCTGAAGGACCGCCGGGTCTGGCTGGTCGACGAGGACGACAAGGCGATCCGCACCTTCACCGTGATGCCGAGCCCCGTCAGCCCGCCGCCCGGGGACTACCGGGTCACCTCGCGCTCGGGCACGGTCCGGGGATCGGACGGCGTCCCGATCGAGCACGTGGTCCGCTTCGCGAACGTCGACGAGGTGGCGATCGGCTTCAGCGCGGCGCAGGACGGCTCGATGGCCAGCCCGGACCCCACGTCGAGGACCGGCGGCGTCCGGATGAAGCGTGCGGACGGGAACGCCGTCTGGACCTTCGCGACGGTCGGCGCGAAGGTCGTCGTCGTCCCGTAGGGACTCCGCCTACGCCGCCCGCGGCCGGACGGTGTCCTCGCGGGCGCGTCCCTCGTCCCCGTCCGGCTTCCGCCGCTCCTCGCCCGGCGGGGTGGAGACCGCCGTGGCCGCGGCGCACGAGGCCAGCAGGTCCTTCATCGACAGGTCGGACGGAGTCGGTCGCGGCTGCGGTCGCGCTGCACGCTCGGGCGTCGGCATGGATGCCTCCTTGATGCTCCGGTGGAGGGCGTGGTTAGGCAGACCTAACTACGTCTCGTACCCATGTGACCACGACCACGGCCCCTCGCGCAACAGTTTACCGACGCACTGTCGGGAAGGTCTCCACCGTGTTACGCCAGGCCCTCCCGCAGCCCCGCCCAGCGCGCTCCGATGCCGACCAGGGTCACCTCGCGCCGCTCGTCGTCGGTGTCGCCGGTCGCGCGGTCGATGAGGACCCTCAGCCGGTCGTCGGCCAGCTCCTCGACCTTGCCGTCGCCCCACTCCACGACCACCACCGACTCCGGCAGCGACACGTCGAGGTCCAGGTCCTCCATCTCGTCGAGCCCGCCGCCCAGGCGGTACGCGTCGACGTGGACCAGCGCCGGGCCCCCGGTCGTGGAGGGGTGGACGCGGGCGATCACGAAGGTGGGCGAGGTGACCGCGCCGCGCACGCCGAGGCCCTCGCCGAGCCCCCGGGTCAGCGTCGTCTTCCCGGCGCCCAGCTCGCCGGTGAGCATGACCAGGTCACCGGGGGCGAGCACCCGGGCGAGGCGGCGGCCCAGGTCCTGCATCTGTTCGGGGGACGTGACGGTGAGCTTCACGGCGACGGCTTCGGGTACGGCTCCGGGGGGCTGGGGAACGGCCGTCCCGGCAGGCTCCGGAACGGTCTCAGCGGCCGGGCTGGTGTGCGGTGCTTCCATGTCCGCCAACGTTAGCGGCCGGCACCGTGCCACTGCGTACGAGCAGGTCGGCCAGCCGGTCGGTGACCGTCTCCGGGTGCTCCAGCATCACCAGGTGCCCGGCGTCCGGCACGATCACCAGTTCGGCGTCGGGCAGGACGTCCGCGATGGCCTCGCTGTGCGAACTGGGGGTGACCAGGTCCTTGTCCCCGGCCAGGATCAGCACAGGTACGTCCCGGAACGCGGGCAGCGCGCCGCTCTTGTCGTGCTCGGTGAACGCCGGGTAGAACTCGGCGACCACATCGATGGGGGTGGACTCGATCAGCCGTTCCGCGAACCGGGAGACCGCCGGGTCCACGTCCCGCGAACCGAACGAGTACCGCTTGATCAGTCCGGCGAAGAGGTCCGCGGTGGCCCGTCGCCCCTTCTCCACCAGCTCCGCCTGCGAGCCGAGCGCCTTCAGCACCCCGGGCAGCACCCGGCGCACGGCGTTCACGCCCGCCACCGGCAGCCCGAAGTTCACCTCACCGAGC
The DNA here is from genome assembly GCF_044756785.1 of Streptomyces sp. NPDC091649. Lineage (NCBI taxonomy): Bacteria > Bacillati > Actinomycetota > Actinomycetes > Kitasatosporales > Streptomycetaceae > Streptomyces > Streptomyces sp. NPDC091649. The sequence continues at coordinate 1,065,523 of NZ_JBIVTR010000001.1, forward strand.
TTGCCGCCGGAGGTGCCGACCAGGGCGACGGCGGCCACCCGGTCGCGGATCAGCGCCGGGTACTGGTCGGCCAGCGCCATCATCGTCATGCCGCCCATGGAGTGCCCGACCAGGACGAGCGGGCCCTCGGGGGCCGCCGCGTCGATGACCGCCTTCAGGTCGCGGCCGAGCTGGTCGATGCCGACCGGCACCCCGTCCGCCTGGGACCGGCCCCGGCCGGAGCGGCCGTGGCTGCGCTGGTCCCAGTAGACGGCGCGGACGAGGCCGCGCAGGGCGGCCCGCTGGAAGTGCCAGGAGTCCTGGCCGAGGCAGTAGCCGTGGCTGAAGACGACGGTGACCGGGCCGGGGGCCTTGCGCCCGAAGAGGCGGCGACGGCGGGTGCCGGACGCGCCGGAGCCGCCCTCCTCGCCTCCCGGCGCCCCGGGCTCCACCGCGTCGACCTCGTAGTGCAGCTCGGTGCCGTCCTCGGCGACCGCCCGCCCCGGCGTGCCGCGCAGCGATCCGTAGGGGCCGGTCGCGTCCAGTGCCAGGCGGGCCTTCTTGCGCATGCCGCGCCCGACGGTGAGCCGTTCGACGGCGACACCGGCCGCCGCCCCCGCGGCGAGCACTCCTATCGCGGCCCCGGCGATCCCCGCCCGGCGCCAGCCGGCCGCCGTGGCGGCGGTCGCGGCCACCACGTCCCCCGCACTGTCCTCGCTCATCGCGGTACGCCCCCGGTCGGGTCGCCGGCCGCGGCGTGCACGTGGACCCTCGGCACCCGGGCGCCGATGCGGGTGACGATCTCGTACGCGATGGTGCCGGCGGCGTCCGCCCAGTCCTGGGCGGACGGCTCGCCGCGGTCGCCCGGACCGAACAGCACCGCTTCCGCGCCCGGCTCGGGCCGGTCGCCGTCGAGGTCGACGACGAACTGGTCCATGGCGACGCGTCCCGCGACCGTGCGCACCTTCCCGCCGACCAGGACGGGGCCCCGGCCCGACGCGTGGCGCGGGACGCCGTCCGCGTAGCCGACGGGGACCAGGCCGAGGGTCGTCCCGGCGGGGGTCGTGTAGTGGTGGCCGTAGCTGACGCCGTGCCCGGCCGGGGCGTCCTTGACCAGGGCGACGGACGCGGCGAGCGTCATCACGGGGCGCAGCCCGAAGTCGGCGGGCGTGCCCAGCTCGGGGGCGGGCGAGATCCCGTACATCGCGATGCCGGTCCGGACGAGGTCGAAGTGCGCCTCGGGGATCGTGAGCGTGGCCGGGGAGTTGGCCATGTGCCGCACCTCGGGGTCCACGCCCTCCTTCTCGGCGTACCCGATCATGTCGCGGTAGACGTCGAGCTGGGCGGCGATCGAGGGGTGGCCCGGCTCGTCGGCGCAGGCGAAGTGGGACCACAGGCCGGTGATCCGGACGCGTCCGGTCCGCTCGGCGGCCAGCGCCTCGGTGACCAGTTCGGGCCAGTCGGCGGGCTGGCAGCCGGCCCGGCCGAGGCCGGTGTCGGCCTTGAGCTGGATCCTGGCCGGGCGGCCGGCCGCCGCGGCGGCGGCGACGACCTCGCGCAGCGCCCACATGCCGCTGACCGAGACGTCGATATCGGCCTCGATCGCCTCGCGCCAGGGGCCGCCGGGCGTCCACAGCCAGCACATGATCCGGCCGTCGAGACCGGCCGCACGCAGGGCGAGGGCCTCCTGCGGGGTCGCGGTTCCCAGCCAGGTCGCCCCGGCCTCGCGGGCGGCCCGCGCGCAGGGCACGGCCCCGTGCCCGTAACCGTCGGACTTCACCACGGCCATGAGCTGCGCCCCGGCCGCCCGCTCGCGCAGGACGCGCACGTTGGCGCGCAGCGCGGCGAGGTCGATCTCGGCACGGGCTCTCAGGGACGCTGTCTCGTTCATCGCGCCCAGTCTCTCAGAGGCGTTCGTCTCCTCCGGAGCACCGCACGCCGTATGCGCCCTTCCGCACGATTCGTCACCGTGGTGCGGCGCCGCGCGTCACGCACGGTCCGCCGCGCGTCACGACGGCACGGCTGTCCCGGCACGGCGTCGGCCGGCGCGGTCCCGGGTCAGTGCGCCTTCCGCTTCCTCAGGTGCTCCAGGTGGTCGACCAGGACCGGGACGTGGCTGTCGTCGACGTCCTTGGCGGCGGTGATCAGGGTGACGGGGCCGCCCTCGCCCATCAGGGAGACGAGCCGCTCGACGGCTTCCGTGTGGGTCCGGTCGTCCAGTTCGGCGCGGTAGCGCTCGACGAACTCCTCGTGGCGGGCCTCGCGGTCGTGGTGGTACCAGGAGCGCAGGTCGTCCGACGGGGTGATGTCCTTCAGCCACACGTCGATCGCCGCCTTCTCCTTGGAGACCCCGCGGGGCCAGAGGCGGTCGATCAGGACCCGGGTGCCGTCGTCGTCCTCCACCGGGTCGTAGGCCCTGCGTACGCGTACGGGTGCGGTAGCGCTCACCGTGGAATCCTCCCTGTCTCCGAGGTCTCCACCCTGGCCCCGGCTCAGCCCGCCCGCACGTCGCGCCAGGCGGCCTGGATGCCGTCCGCGACGTCCTGCGCGGAGACCGGGGCCCCGTCCGAGCCGCGCCGGGCGGCGAGCCCGTGGAGGTACGCGCCCACGGAGGCGGCGTCGCGCGGGGCGAGCCCGGCGGCGAGCAGGGAGCCCGTCAGCCCGGAGAGCACGTCGCCGCTGCCCGCCGTGGCGAGCCAGGACGTGCCGGTCGGGTTGACCCGTACGGGGGTGTCGCGGGCCTCCGCGACCAGGGTCGTGGAGCCCTTGAGGAGCACGGTGGCGCGGTAGCGGGCGGCCAGTTCGCGTACCGCGGCGAGCCGCCCGGCCTCGACCTCCTCACGGGCCGTGCCGAGCAGGGCGGCGGCCTCTCCCGCGTGCGGGGTCAGGACGGTGGGGGCGGACCGGGTCCGCACGGTCTCCGCGTCCAGCAGCCGCAGCCCGTCCGCGTCGACCAGTACGGGGACGTCGGCGGCGAGCACGTCGGCGACGGCCGCCTCCGCGTTCCGGCCGTCGCCGAGCCCGGGGCCGACCACCCATGCCTGCACCCGCCCGGCCTTCGACGGCGGCCCGGCGTGCACCAGCGCCTCGGGGAACCGGGCGGTCACCGCGTCGGCGCCCGGTCCGACGTACCGCACGGCCCCGGCCCCGCCGCGCAGCGCGCCCGCGACCGCGAGCACCGCCGCACCCGGGTAGCGCGCGGACCCGGCGACGACGCCGACGACCCCGCGCCGGTACTTGTCGCTCTCCGGGCCCGGCACCGGCAGCAGCGCGGCGACGTCCGCGTACTGGAGCGCCTCCAGGTCGGGCGGCTCGGGCAGCTCCGGGCCGAGCCCGATGTCCACCAGTCGCAGGGCGCCGGCGTGTTCGGCGGCCGGGTCGATCAGGAGGCCGGGCTTGTAGGTGCCGAAGGTGACCGTCGCGTCCGCCCGGACGGCGTCGCCGTGCACCTCGCCGGTGTCGGCCTCCACCCCGCTCGGCAGGTCGACGGAGATGACCGGGGTACGGTCCCGGGTCACCGTGTGCAGCAGCCCGGTGGCGTCCTCGCGCAGCCCGCCGCGCCCGCCGATGCCGGTGATGCCGTCCACGACGAGGTCGAGCACGCCGAGCCCGTCCGGACCGTCGACGACCCGCCCGCCGGCCGCGAGCAGCGCGGCGAGGCCGCCGGGGTGGGCCCGGTCGGGGGCGAGCAGCAGGGCCCGCACGCCCGCGCCCCGGCGGGCCAGGCGGGCGCCCGCGTACAGGGCGTCGCCGCCGTTGGCGCCGCTGCCCACCAGGAGCAGGACCCGGGACCCGTACACCCGGCCGTTGCGCCGCAGCAGATCGCCGCAGGCCACGGCGAGTCCGGCGGCGGCCCGCCGCATCAGGGCGCCCTCCGGCAGCCGCCGCATGAGGGCGGCCTCGGCGGCCCGTACGGTCTCCACGCTGTAGGCACGTCGCATGGGTCCCACCCTCCGCGATCACGGGAGCCGACGCCACCCCGTGGCGCCGTCCCTCGGCGGCGCGGGGCTCAGCCTTCCGCGATGACCACCGCCGACGCCACCCCGGCGTCATGGCTGAGCGAGACGTGCCAGCCGCGCACGCCCAGTTCGGCGGCGCGGGCGGCGACCGTGCCGCGGACCCGCAGCCGGGGCTGCCCGCTCTCCTCGACCCAGACCTCCGCGTCGCTCCAGAGCAGCCCGCCGGGTGCGCCGAGGGCCTTGGCCAGGGCCTCCTTCGCGGCGAACCGGGCGGCGAGCGAGGCGATGCCGCGCCGCTCGCCGCTGGGCAGTGTCAGCTCGCTCGCCACGAAGAGCCGGTCGGCCAACTGGGGCGTACGCTCCAGCGCGGTGCCGAACCGCTCGATCTCGGCCACGTCGATCCCGACCCCAATGATCACGAACCCGCCCTCGCCATCCCCATCGCCCCGGGGTGTCCGGGGTCACTCCACGGTCACGGACTTCGCCAGGTTGCGCGGCTGGTCCACTTCGTTGCCGCGCGCCGTCGCGAGCTCGCAGGCGAAGACCTGGAGCGGCACGGTGGCGACCAGCGGCTGAAGCAGCGTAGGCGTTGCGGGGACGGTGATGAGATGGTCGGCGTACGGGACGACCGCCTCGTCGCCCTCCTCGGCGACGACGACGGTGCGCGCGCCCCGGGCCCGGATCTCCTGGATGTTGGACACGATCTTGTCGTGGAGCACGGAACGCCCGCGCGGCGAGGGGACGATGACGACGACCGGGAGGCCCTTCTCGATGAGCGCGATCGGTCCGTGCTTCAGCTCGCCGGCCGCGAAGCCCTCGGCGTGCATGTAGGCGAGTTCCTTGAGCTTGAGCGCGCCTTCGAGGGCGACCGGGTAGCCCACGTGCCGGCCGACGAACAGCACGGTGTCGTGGTGGGCGAGGGAGCGGGCCAGCTCGCGCACGGGTTCCATCGTCGCCAGGACGCGCTCGACGTCGCCGGAGACGGCGGAGAGCTGCCGGACGACGGTGCGGATCTCGTCGCCCCACTTGGTGCCGCGCACCTGGCCGAGGTAGAGCGCCACGAGGTAGCAGGCGACGAGCTGGGTGAGGAACGCCTTGGTGGAGGCGACGGCGACCTCCGGCCCGGCGTGCGTGTAGAGGACGGCGTCGGACTCCCGGGGGATCGTCGACCCGTTGGTGTTGCAGATGGCGAGCACCTTCGAGCCCTGTTCGCGGGCGTGCCGCAGCGCCATCAGGGTGTCCATGGTCTCGCCGGACTGCGAGATGGCGACGACGAGGGTCCGCTGGTCCAGGATCGGGTCCCGGTAGCGGAACTCGCTGGCCAGTTCGGTCTCGCAGGGCAGCCGGGTCCAGTGCTCGATGGCGTACTTGGCGATCATCCCGGCGTGGAACGCGGTCCCGCAGGCGACGATGACGACCTTGTCGACCTCCCGCAGTTCGGCGTCCGGGATGCGCACCTCGTCGAGGTGGAGGGCGCCCTCCCCGTCGATCCGGCCGAGGAGGGTGTCGGCGACGGCCCGGGGCTGGTCGGCGATCTCCTTGAGCATGAAGGAGGCGTGCCCGCCCTTCTCGGCGGCGGACGCGTCCCAGTCGACGTGGTAGGCGCGCACGTCGGCGAGTTCCCCGTCGAACCCGGTGACGACGACGCCCTCGCGGCTCAGCTCGACGACCTGGTCCTGGCCCAGCTCGACGGCCGACCGGGTGTGCGCGATGAAGGCGGCCACGTCGGAGGCGAGGAACCACTCGTCCTGCCCCACGCCCACGACGAGCGGCGAGTTGCGCCGGGCGCCGACCACCACGTCCGGCTGGTCCGCGTGCACGGCGACGAGGGTGAACGCCCCCTCCAGCCGCCGGCACACCTGCCGCATCGCGTCCGCCAGGTCCCCGCCCGCCGAGAACGCCTCGGCCAGCAGATGAGCGACGACCTCGGTGTCCGTCTCCGACTCCAGGGCGTGCCCCCGCCCGGTCAGTTCGCGCCGCAGGGCCGCGAAGTTCTCGATGATCCCGTTGTGTACGACGGCGACCCGGCCCGCGTTGTCCAGGTGCGGGTGGGCGTTCACGTCGGTGGGCGCTCCGTGCGTCGCCCAGCGGGTGTGCCCGATGCCGGTCCGGCCGGCCGGCAGCGGCCGGTCCCCCAGCTCCTTCTCCAGATTGACGAGCTTGCCCGCCTTCTTCGCCGCGGCGAGCCCGCCGTCCGCGAGCACGGCGACGCCCGCCGAGTCGTAGCCCCGGTATTCGAGGCGCTTGAGTCCCGCGACGACGACGTCCTGCGCCGACTGTCTACCGACATAACCCACGATTCCGCACATAGCGGCACCCTAAGGCCGGAAGCGTCTCGCGGGAGGAATGTCGGTGCCGTACGACTCCTTGCACATGTCCCCCATCGGATGACGCGTGGCGGGGGGGCCGGTCGAGGACGCCGAACGGCGGCACCGGGCGGAGAAGGACGGGCGGTGGTCCACCTGCTCGACACCTCGGGCCTCGTATGAGTGCTCTACCGGACGGTCGCCCGGCACGCGGGATCTCGGCGAGCCCGGCACGCCCCGGATCTCGGCGAGCACACTCCACGACCTCGCCCGGAGTCCCGCGCGGCCGGGTGACGGCGGCGCGGGACACCACCGGTCCCCGGCCCGCGCGGAGCGGGATCAGCCCGTCGGGACCAGCCCCGTCAGGAGCAGTACCGCGCCTCCTTGCCGATCGACCGGTACATGCAGTCCGCGTTCTCGATCAGCTGGAGCACCGCGTCCCGGTTCCGGGACGTCTCGCGCTCGATGACCTCGTCGGGCGGGTAGAAGCCGCCGCTCCAGGAGGAGCGGGGGTACATCTCGAAGGTGTAGCCGAAGATCCTCTGCGAGCCCCACAGCCAGTCGTCGATGGATCCGTCGGTGATGTACAGGTCGCTGGACTGCTCGGCGGTGTAGCCGTTGCTCGCGGCCATCTTGCGGCCCACGGCGGCGAACGCGTCGCGGTCGTCGGCGGTCATGCCGGGGGCGGTGTCGTCGTACGTGTAGCCGAAGGGCCACAGCACCAGTTCGCTGTACGTGTGGAAGTCGATGGCCGCCGTGATCTGCTGCTTCCCGCCGATCACCCGGCTGCGGACGAAGTCCGCCACGACCCTCGTCTCGGGCGCGGACTCGGGGCCCGCCCCGCGGTAGGTGTCCGACGAGGGACTGGAGGAGGAGCCGCCGCAGCAGCCCCACTTGTAGGCCCAGTTGCGGTTGAGGTCGGTGCCGATCGCGCTGGAGCCGGAGTTGGGCTGACGGTTCTTGCGCCAGCTGCGGTACGAGCCGGAGGCGATGTCGTACTCGCCGCCGTCCGGGTTCATGTCCGGCACGATCCACAGCTCGCGGCCGTCGACCGCCCGGGTGATCCGGGAGTCGGAGCCGTAGCCCCGGCCCAGTTCACGGAGCAGGTAGAGCGACATCTCCACGGTCAGGTGCTCGCGGGCGTGCTGATGGGCGGTGAAGAGGACCTCGGGTTCGGCCTCGTCGGCGGCGACGTTGTCGCTGACCTTGACCGCGATGATGTCGCGGCCCTGGTAGGTCTTGCCGATGACGCGCTTGCTCATGATCGAGGGATGGGCGGCGATGCGCGCGTCGATCTCCGCGCTCATCTCCGCGTAGTTGTGGTAGCGGGAGTCGGCGGGCGGGAAGTCGAGGACGTTCGCACCGTCCGCCGCGTGCGGCTCGGCGACCGGGGCGGGCAGGGCTTCCAGCACGTGGCCGCGTGCCCGGAGCTTCCCGGCCTGTGCGGCGTCCGCGGTGATCACGACGCCGTGGTCGTGGACCTCGTCGATCGAGACGCCCGCGCGGGCGATGTCGGTACGGGCGGCGGGGGTGGTGCGCCCGGTGATCTCGTACTGGAGCGTCCGCTCGTCCGCGGCGACGGCCGCGTTCGGGGCCGAGGTCCCGGCGGTCGCCACGGCGGTGGCGGGGGCCGCGAGGGCGAGGGCGAGCAGGGCGGTCAGGGCGGTGTTGCGTCGGGCCTTCGTCGGCCGGGGTCTCCGTGCGGTGACGAGTCGCATGCTGGCATCTCCTGGGTCCGTCGGGTGGGGGGGTGGAGCTGTGCGACGGGCACAGGATGACCGCATGTCATGACCAGGTCAAGATAAGGGTTCCGGCCACCACCCCTGTCCGGCCGAACGGGAGCCGACGGGAGAATGGCTCCGCCGAGCCGCTTCGGGCGAGGCGGCACACGGAACAGTCGGGAGACACAGGGTGTCGGCGCAGAGTTTGACGACGGGTCAGTGGTGGATCGTGGCCCAGGGCGGCGGCCCTGGCCGGTGAGGCGTACGAGTTCCCGAAGTGGAAGACCGGCCTCTACGGGATTCTGGCGGTGACGTTCGCGGTGGTCGTGGTGTTCCTGTTGCTGTAGGAACGAGACGCCCCGCTCCTACTCCCCCAGCTTCCGGCGCAGCGCGGCCCGCTCCGGCTCGGTGCCCGCGAGCCCCAGCGCCTCCCGGTACGCGGCAGCGGCCTCCCCGTCCCGCCCCAGCCGGCCGAGCAGGTCACCCCGTGCCGCCGGATACGGCGGGTACGCCCGCAGCCTCGGCTCCCCCGCCAACGCGTCCAGCAGCGCGAGACCGGCCTCGGGCCCGTCCCGCATCGCCACCGCGACGGCGCGGTTCAACGCCACCACGGGGGACGGCGTGAGCGTGAGGAGCACGTCGTACAGGGCCACGATCTGCGGCCAGTCCGTGGCCGCCACGTCCGTCGCCTCGTCGTGCAGGGCGGCGATGGCGGCCTGCACCCCGTACGGCCCGGCCGGTCCGCCGGTCAGCGCCTCGACCACCAGCGCGCGGCCCTCCTCGATCATCGGCCGGTCCCAGCGCCCCCGGTCCTGGTCCTCCAGCAGCACCGGCTCGCCCTCCGGGCCGGTCCGCGCGTCGCGCCGGGCGTGGACGAGGAGCAGCAGCGCGAGGAGCCCGGCGCTCTCCCGTTCGGCGGGCAGCAGCCGGCGCAGTATCCGGGCCAGCCGGATCGCCTCCTCGGCCAGGTCGAGCCGCTGGAGACGGGGGCCCGAGCTGGCCGCGTACCCCTCGGTGAAGACCGAGTAGACGACCTGGAGCACCCCGGGCAGCCGCTCCGGCAGTTCGTCGGGGCCGGGCACCCGGAAGGGGATCCGGGCCTCGCGGATCTTCTTCTTCGCCCGCACGATGCGCTGGGCCATGGTCGCCGTCGGCACGAGGAAGGCCCGCGCCACCTCCGGCGTGGTGAGCCCGGCGAGGCAGCGCAGGGTCAGGGCGGTGCGGTCCTCGGCCGCGAGGGCGGGATGCGTGCAGGTGAAGAACAACTGGAGCCGCTCGTCCGGCAGTTCGCCGGCTCCCGCCGCGTCTGCGGCGGGGGCGGGTTCGGCGCGTTCCGCGTCGGCCCTCAGCACGGCGAGCCGGGCCGCGTACGCCTGGTCGCGCCGCAGCCGGTCCACCGCCCGCCGCCGGGCGGTCGTCAGCAGCCAGGCCCCGGGGCGGGCGGGGACGCCCTCGGCGGGCCAGTGCCGCAGCGCGGCCTCGATCGCCTCGGACGTCACCTCCTCGGCCAGGTCGAGGTCCCCGAACCGGCGGACGAGGGAGGCCAGCAGCAGCCCGCGCTCCTCCCGGAACACCGCCTCGACGGCTTCGGCGGCCACGCGGCCCCCGCCCGGGAGTGAGTCCTCGCCCGGCACGCGGCCCTCCCCCGGGAGCCCGCCCTCACCCGGCACGGCTCTCAGGCCCCGAAGTCCGCGACCGGCCGGACGACGACCGACCCACCGTCCCGCGAGCCGGGGCAGCGCGCGGCCCAGTCGAGGGCGGCGTCGAGGTCGGGCACGTCGATCACGAGGAACCCGCCCAGCAGCTCCCGCGTCTCGGCGAACGGCCCGTCCGTCACGGTCCGCTCCCCGGTCGGCGAGACCCGCACGGTGGTCGCGGTCACCAGGTCGGCCAGCGACTCCCCGGAGACGTGGATCCCCGCGTCGCGTACGTCCTTGTCGTAGGCCATCCAGTCCTCGACGGTGCACTGGGGTGCGCCGCCCTGCTCGTCGACGGCTCCGCTGTGGATCAGCAGCATGTACTTCATGGTCGGCTCCTTCTCGTCTGTGTGTCGCGTGTGTCGCGCCCGCCGCTGCGGGTCGCCCTGCACGATGACGACGAACGGGACCGGGCCCGATCGACACGCCGCCCGGATCTTTTTCACGACTTCGGTCCACGGCCCCGGTACGCCCCTCCGGTACGCGACTCCCTTTCACGAGGGGGCCGCTTCACGAGGGGGGCCGTTTCACGAGGGGGGCCGGCGGCCGTCCGCTTCCGCCGCCGCCCGCCCGCAGACACCCATGTTGCACCAGCGGCGCCGGCCGCCCGCGTCGAGGAAGAGCCACCCGCAGTCCCTCCCCGGGCAGACGCGGACGGTGAGGCGGCGGGGGTCCGCGAGCAGGTCCGCGGCGCGCTGGGCCACGGCGTGCAGCGGGAGCCGGAGTCCCGAAGCCGGACCGGGGCTCCAGCGCCCGAGGCCGTCGTCGCCCCGGAGGAACACGGCGTGGCGCATGGCCTCCTGGACCACTTCGGCGACCCGGCCGAAGGACCGGCCCCCGCTCCCGCCCCCTTCCTCCGCGAGACAGGCGTACAGCGCGCTCCGGAACTCCCGTGCCGCCGCCAGTACGGTGCCCGCCTCCTCGGGCCGCTCCTCCGCCCGCCGCAGCAGCCGGGTGGCCGTACGGTCGTCGAGGAGGCCCAGGTGCCCGGCCCAGACCGCGAGCGTGCGGTAGCCGCGCAGCCACTCCGAGCCGGGCCGCCGCTCGCCGCCCCACCCGGCGTAGGTGTTGCAGAACTCCAGGGCCGGGTCGCCGCTGGTGTTCCACGGCAGCCACTCCCCCCGTACCCGTACGACGTAGACGGGCGTCACGGGCCGCCGCAGGGCCGGGTCGTCCCGGCGTACCCGGTCGTACAGCGTCCGCAGGTCACGCCCCGGCTCGGCGTCGAAGGCGGACCGCAGGGCGGCGCACGTGGCCCGGTAGAGCCGGAGGGCGTCCGCCGGCCGTCCGCTGCGGTGCAGCGCGACCATGCTGTCCGCGACGAGGCGTTCCCGTTCGGGGTGCTCCTCGGCGAGCGGGGGCAGCTCGGCGGCCACGCGCTCGTGCCGCCCCAGCGAGAGCAGAAGCCGGGCGCGCTCCTCCACCGCCGAGAGCCGCAGCGCGGCGAGCCGCCGGCCGATCCGGTCGCGCAGGGCCTCGCCCGCGACATCCGCGAGCGGCTCGCCCCGCCACAGCGCCAGCGCCCGGTCGTAGCGGCGCACCCGCTCCTCGTCGTCCACCGCGGCGGCGGCCTCCCGCACTCCCTCCTCGAAGGCCCGGGTGTCGAACACGTGGCCGTCGGGACGCAGGAGGTAGCCGTCGCTCCGCGTCTCCAGGTGTACGCCGCCGGGCCCGAGGGAGGCGCGCAGCCTGCCGATGTACGTGTGCACGGCGGACCTGGCCCCGGCGGGGGCCTCGCCGTTCCAGAGCAGGTCGATGAGCCTGCCGGTCGGAACGGTCCGGCCCGCCTCCAGGGCGAGGATCGCCAGCAGGCACCGCTCCTGACGGCGCAGCCCCGCGAGCACCGGGCGTCCCCGGTCGAGGACGGCGAACGGTCCGAGCAACTGGAGTTCCATCGGGAAAGCATCCATCCGGCCCTCCTCGCGGGGCCACCCCCGCCGTACGGCCGCGAAGCGCTGGGCCGGAACCCGGCGGTGCGGGGAGACCTCGCGGGGCCGGGACGGGCGGCTCCCCGCGAGCGGCGCACCGGCGGTCGTGTGCCTCACGCGGCGCGGGCCGGGGCCCGGGGCGCCCGCGACCGCGTCGTGGTGAGCCTGTGGTGAGCGGCCCGGCGCATCCTGCGGAGGCACGCGATCCCGTCCTCCGACCCATGGGGAGTTCTCATGCGCACCATCGCCCTCGGCGCTCTCGGCACGGCCTGCGCGGCCGTCGTCATGCTCGGCTCCGGCCCCGCCTCGGCGGCCCCGGCCGCCTCGCCGCCGCCCGCCCCCGGCTGGGCGCCGGCCCCCTCGGCTCCCTGGGACGTCGCGGCGGGCGAGCGGTGCGCGTTCGCCATCCACGGCGAGCCGATCGTGGACGAGGTCGTGCGGCGTGAACTCCCCTCGCCCGCCAAGGGCGTCACCCGCAACGCCTACCGGGGCGACCTCGTGGTCCGGGTGACGAACAAGGAGACCGGAGCCCATTACGACGCCGACGTGAGCGGCTCCGCCCTGGTCGACGTGTACGCCTCCGGGGCCCAGTTCTGGCGGGTGGCGGGCCCGGTGCTGGTGGGCGTCGGGGACGGCAACCTCGCGCGGGGGATGTACGTCGTCGACGGCGTCTACACGATCGGCATCAGCCCGACGGGCACCAAGACCGTGTCGGGCCCGGTGGTCGCCACGGACAGCGTCTGCGCGCACATCGACTGAACGGGCGCGCTGTATCGCGCTCCTGCGCTGTGCCGCGGTCCTGCCGTCAAGCGCCGAGGAGGGACGGCTCGACGGCGTACGCGCGCGCCGCACGGCACTCCCCGCAGCACCCGGGCGCGGACGACCGGAAGGCCCGGTCGCAGGCGTCGCAGGTCTGGAAGGGGACGACGGGCGCGGCAGCGGGCAGGCGCGGCGGCAGGAGCGCGACCAGCCGGTGCCGCAGGAGCTTCGCGGGGTGCCGGAGAGGCACGGGGGGATCTTCGGTGAGGGCGGCCCGTACGGCCTCGGGCCGCATCCCCCGCTCCAGCCAGGCGGCGACCCCGGGGGCGAGCCGCTCCACGTCCCCCTCGGAGAGGACGAACAGGGGCGCGGTGGCACGGAGCCCGGAGAGCAGACGGGCGGCCTCGGAGAACAACGCGGCGCTGGGCCCGCAGGGGAAGGGCAGCGGCGGGGGTGGCGGCTTGGGCGCGGTGGGCGGCGGCACGAGCCGGGGCGCGGGCAAGGTCTCCAGCACCACGACCGGCTCCGTCGCCGGTACGGGTACGGGCTCCGGTACGCGTACGGGCGCGGGCACCGGTACCGAAGCGGGGGCGGGCACCGGTACGGAAGCGGGGGCCGGGGCAGGGGCAGAGGCCGGGGCGGGAGCTGGGCCGAGACGGGCGGCGGACTCGCCCCCCGTTCGCTGGGTGCCCACCCGCTGAACCACCGCCCGCCGGACCGCCGCCTCCGGGTGGTTGTACGACTCCGTACGCGTGGCGACCCGCCCGCCCTGGACGCGCTCGCGGGTGCGGCGCAGGAACCCGTGGTGTTCCAGCTCCCGCAGCGCGGCGGCGATGCGTGCCTCGCTCTCCGGGAAGACCGCGGCGAGCGCCTTGACGCCGACGCGCCTCCCGGCGGGCAGCGACTGGATGTGGGTGCCGAGGCCGATGGCCAGCAGGGACATGCCCCGGTGCTGGGAGAGCCGGTTGGAGATGATCGAGTAACCGTCGGTGAGCCGGATGTTGATGTGTACAACACCGGCGGACGGGGCGCGCGAGGGCGCGCTAACCTGCTGGGTATCCATCGGGAAGCCCTTACTTCCTCGGTGGTCAGGTCCTCGGTCGGGATGCCAGTCCCGGCCGGGGGCCGACTCATGTCTGGGGTGGTGGTCAGCGTGAGCATATGCCCGCCAACAGGTCATAGATCCAGCCCGGTTGGCACACTTCACCCGTGTGAGTGACGACGCCCTCGCGCGCTCACACGCCTGCGCGCCCGGGGCGGCCGCTGGCCGGTCAGGGTGGGGTTGGGTTATCTCCCCAGTACTCAAAGGCAAGTACTAAAAAGCTTTTATGTCGCGGCCGACCGCGACGCGGTCCACCACGTCGCGGTCACCCGCATCCCGGCCCACCGGATCGCGGTGCACCGGGTCGCGGCAGTCACGATCCGGTGAGGGCCACCTCCGCCCAGACCGTCTTGCGCGGGAACGGCCCGTGCTCCGTGCCCCACCGCACCGACAACGCCTCGACGAGCAACAGCCCGCGCCCGCTCTCGGAGTCGGCGGCCGGGTCACGCCTCGCCGGGTCCCGGTCACCCCGGGTGTCGATGACCTCGATCCGCAGGATGTCCTCGTACACGCTGAGCAGAATCCGGAAGTCCCGCCCCGGGACGTACCCGTGCAGCGCCGCGTTGGTCGCCAGTTCACCGATCACCAGGCTCGCGTCCTCCAGCGGCAGCCCCCAGGAGCGCAGTTGTTCGGTGGCGAGCAGGCGGGCGAGTCGGGCACCACGGCGGGTCGCGGAGAGCTGGACGGCGAACTGTCCGGTGCGTGCCCTCGGTTGGGTGATTCTCTGGTTCATGTCACTCAGAGTGTCCAGTCGTATCTACCCTGAGAAGCACTGACGCGCGTACGGACAGTGACTGTCCCCGGTGTGCCGGGCTCCGTCCCCGCCGTACACGCCCAGCACACGCACACGGGTGGAGGCATCTGTCGCATGGCTGACATGGACAACCAGGACCGCGAGAACCGCACGGCGCTCGACGGGGACGACGAGGACCGGGACTTCGGCCTGGAGGACGACTCCGGGGCGGTCATCGCGGCGGTCGGCCGGCAGATCAAACTCTGGCGCGAGGCGGCCGGATTGCGGGCCGCCGAGCTGGGCACGGCCATCGGGTACAGCGAGAATCTGGTCTTCAAGGTCGAGGGCGGCCGGCGCATCCGGAAGCCGGAGTTCCTGGACCGGACCGATGACGCTGTGGGCGCGGGCGGCAAGATCTCGGCGATGAAGAAGGACGTGGAGGAGGCGCGGTATCCGAAGAAGGTCCGCGACCTGACGAAGCTGGAGGCGGAGGCCGTCGAACTCGGCGCGTACGCCGGGGTGGTTATCCACGGGCTGCTCCAGACCGAGGAGTACGCGCGCGCTCTGTACCGCGAGCGACGGCCCGCGTACAGCGAGGACGACGTCGAGCGTCTGGTGGCGGCCCGCATGGCCCGGCAGGTTGTGTTCGACCGGCGTCCCGCGCCATTGCTGACCTTTGTCCAGGAGGAGTCAACCCTTCGGAGGCGGACCGGAGGCAGAATGGTCCTGCGCCGCCAGCTCGAACGCCTGCTTGAGTTGAGCCAGTTGCGGCATGTCGAGATCCAGGTCATGCCGATGGAGGCGGAGGAGCACGCGGGTCTCGGCGGTTCACACCGGATCCTTAAGCTCAAGGACGGAAAGACGGTCGGGCACAACGAGGTCCAGCTCATCAGCGGGCTGATCACCAACCCACGCGAGGTGCAGATCCTGGAGATGCGGTACAACCTGATCCGGGCGCAGGCCCTCACTCCTCGGCTGTCACGGGAATTCATCGAAAAACTGCTGGGAGAGACATGAACAGCACCGAGCTGACCTGGTACAAGAGCAGCTACAGCACCAACGACGGCCCTGATTGCGTCGAGGTCGCCGCCGCCCCCGCCACCATCCACGTACGCGACTCCAAGCAGCTCCCCGCCGGCGGCCCGCACCTCGGCTTCACCCCGGCCGCCTGGGCGGACTTCGTCACGTACGCATCGGAGGTCTGAGCCATGTCCGTACCGCCGGCCGTGCGGGTCAAGGACTTCGACCACCTCGTCCTCAACGTCGGGGACGTCGAACGGGCCCTCGCGTTCTACTGCGGGCCGCTCGGTCTGGAGCCCGTCCGGGTCGAGGAGTGGCGGGCGGGCGAGGTGCCGTTCCCCTCGGTCCGGGTCAGCCCCACCACGATCATCGACCTGCTCGACCGTCCCCGCGGCGAGTCGAACGTGGACCACATCTGTCTCGTCGTCGACCCGCTCGACTGGCAGAAGGTCATCGACTCCGGGGTGTTCACGGTGAAGGAGGGCCCGGTCCCCCGCTTCGGGGCCCGGGGCTCGGCCACCTCGGTCTACGTGCTCGATCCGGACGGCAACACGGTGGAGCTGCGCTGGTATCCGCAGGACGCGTAGGGCAGGCGGGCGGTGAAGCGTCTCGCGGGACGCCTCGCCGCCCGTGAACCGTTCCGCCCGTGAACCGTTCCACCCGTGAACCTTTCCGGCCGCTGCGGGCAACAGGGGGTGACAGCCACACCGACCGACGCACCCCTGGAGGCGCAGTGACCGGACCACCTCCGGCACGCCCCGGCGCAGCAAGCGACGGCAGAGACGACGCGGACGTCATCACCCGGTCCCTCGACGAGCCCGAACTGTTCGCCGGGCTGTACGACCGGCACGCCCCGGACATCCACCGCTACGCCGCCCGCCGCCTCGGGGAGGGCGCGGCGGACGACATCACGGCGGAGACGTTCCTCATCGCGTTCCGCACCCGGGGCCGCTACGACACCGCCCACCGGCTGGCCCGGCCCTGGCTGTACGGCATCGCCGCCAACCTCATAGGCAAGCAGCGCCGTACCGAGGTCCGCGCGCTGAAGGCGCTCGCCCGGACGGGCCACGACCCGGTCGCCGCGTCCTGGAGCGACCGCTCGGACGACCGGCTCGCCGTCCAGGCCCCCCTGGCGGGGGCGCTGGCCTCGCTCTCCCCCGGCGACCGGCACGTCCTGCTCCTCGTCGCCTGGGCGGACCTCGGCTACCAGGAGGTCGCCGATGCGCTGCGGATACCGCTGGGCACGGTCAGGTCCCGGCTGAACCGGGCCCGCCGCAAGGTCCGCGAAGCGCTGAGCACCGACCCCGCGTTCACTTCGGCCGAACAGGAGCTGACCCCGTCATGGACGAAATGACCCAGCTGCGTGAGCTGCGCGCCGACGCGCCCGTACCCGACCGCGCCGCTCTGGCTCCTGGGCGCAAGCGGCTGACCGACACCATCGCGGGCAAGGGCCGCCGCACCTTCCGGCAGCGGGCCGACTGGCGGATCGCCTCGCTCGGCGCGGTGGTGGCGATCACCGCGGCGGCGCTCTTCGTCACTCAGATCGTCGACACCCCGGGCCCCCGGCAGTCGGGACCGGCGACCGTGGCCGGCGACCTCGACCTGTCCAGCCCGGAGGCCGCTCTGGGGCGGGCCGCCGACTTCCTGGAGCGGCAGGAGGTTCCTCCGGAGCCCCGGTCGGACCAGTGGATCTACCTCCGGGAGGAGAATCCCGAGCAGGCGGAGCAATGGGCGGAGCTGCCTGCCGAGCTCCGGGAGGACACGCAGTGGTCCTACAGCCCCGACTCCTGGCTCCCGTACGACGACAAGGCCGCGGAGAACGACGAGTCGGACACCGACCACCGGACCGCCCGCGAGTCCTACCGGATCGCCACTGATCTGCCGGAAGACCCCGAGGCGCTTCTCGCTAAGCTGCGCGAGGTCTGGCCCACCGGCAGCGGACCCGACGGCCCCCGCGAGGCCGAGGACGAGCACAGCTTCCGCGCCCTGTCGGTCCTGCTCCAGTCGTACCCGCTCCCACCGGACGCGATGGCCAGGATCTACCGGGCGATGGCCACGGTCGGAGGCGTCGAGGTGACCGGCCACCTGATCCGGGATGCCTCCGGCCGCCAGGTCATCGCCGTGACCCGCGAGTACGACCGGGAGGACAGCCGGCGCGAGATCCTCATCGACCCGGTGGACTACAGCTACGCGGGACAGCGCGACGTGGTCACCAGGACACATGAGATCGCCGGACCTGACGGCCTCGAACCCATGGTCCACAAGCGCGGCGACATCCTGATCAACGTCGCGAGGACCAAGGCGGCCGTCGTCGACGCCAAGGGCCAGAAGCCCTGACCCGTACGGCTCACCAACCCGGGCGCGGGCCTGGTGTCCGGCGCAGGGGAGCGGACCCCGGGCCCGTGGCCGTCCGCGCCGACGGCAATCTTTGGCGCCTGCGCAACGCGATGGCGATGTCGGTGCGCAGCCCGACGTCTCGCCTGGCCCGGTGGGGTGATCTCGGTATCTCGGTGTGGGTAACGGAGCAACAAGTCGAAGTGGTCGGGGATGAGCGCTGCGCCGCCGGTGCCGGCGGTGCCGCACCGTACAGAACCGGAGGTTGGAACGTACTCGACCCCAAGCAGTAATCACACAGTGGTTACAGGTTGTCCTTTCACCTTGATCTCTCAACTTGGCTCTCTCATGTACCCGCTCACGCGGACGGGGGGCGAGGGGCTGAACTGGTTGTTCTGCCGACGGCAGTTCGTCTAACTTCGGCGGCTTGAAGACGACTTCGCTCAGCGAGCGGGATGTGCAGGCGGTGAAGGCGACTGGTCGCGACACCCGCACGGAAATCCTCCGCCGCTCGATCCGCGCCAATGTGTCCCAGCGCAAGACGTTCGTCCAGGCCCCCAGAACCGCTGCAAGCCGACACGGACCGCTCAGCAGGTTCGTGACCGGGCGGGACCTGCGCGGGTTGAAGGCGTATCTCCTCATCGTGGCCGCATGCAGCAACGGCACCGCCGGCTGGACGACCAGGCACGACAGCGCCGTGTGGGCACGAATGATGGACATCGACCGAACAACCACCGAGCAGGCCGCCCGCACGGGCGCCTGGCGGGCTCTGCGTCGGCTCCAGCAGCGGAACCTGATCACCTGCAGCCGTTCCGGCACGACGATCACGGTCACTCTGCTGCACGAGGACGGAAGCGGCTCCCCCCTACGAACGGCCGCTGGGCAAGACAGAGGCGGACCTGTACCTGCGGATCCCCTCCGCCTTTTGGTCCAAGGGCTACGACGAGCGGGTCGACCTCCCGCCCCTTGCGTTGCTCCTGGTGATTCTGCGCGAGAAGAATTGGTCGAAGTTTCCCGCCGAGATGGCTCCGAAGTGGTACGGATGGTCGGCCGACACCCACGAGCGCGGTTTGAAGGGGCTGCTTGAACTCGGTCTCGTCGAGCGCCGAAAAGAGTTCAGGAAAGCCCCGCTGGCGCCCAGCGGCTTCACCATGGCCTACCAGTACCAGCGCGCTGCCATCATGCGTCCCCGCAAGCCCCAAAAGCCCCGTAAGCAGGCCGTCATGGGCCTCGCCGGCAGCGCGAGCGAAAGGGCGGGTTGCAACGGGCCCGAGGAATCTGCTGCTGCGGCCACCCGGCGGGGGAGGTGACCTCATCGGCACCTTCAGGGGGGAACGTCCGCGTACCCACACCGGCAACGATGAGGTGAAAACCGCCTGGCTGGACGAGTCTTTCCGCGAGCACGAGTCCGACGGCTTCTAATCATCGCCGGCACGATGCTCGATCCTGCCTCCGAAGCCGACGCCCGACGGGCCATGCGGAGTCTGAAGGGACCGCGTCACACGGCGAAGCTGCACTGGACCGAGATGGACCGCGCCGAGCGCAAAGACGCCACTCAGATCGTGGCTGCCCAGAAAGGGCTGCACGTCGTGTCGATCAGCGCACCCGTTCCCCAGCGCAGGCAGGAGAGAGCTCGCAGCAAGTGTCTGAGCGCCCTCGCCGTGGAGCTTCACGGCTTTGGCATCTCTCATCTCTATCTGGAGGCACGACAGGAGGAACTCAACGCCCGGGACGTTCGCACCGTAGCCGCAATCCGGCAGACCGTGCTCCCCGGGGGCACCTTCATGCGAGCGGAACACATTCCCGGCGCCAAGGAGCCTTTGCTGTGGATCTCGGACATCGTCGCGGGAGCCGTACGCACCGAGCGGCTGGGTGACAGCTGCTACACGGATCTACTGGGCGAGACACTGATCGACTTCGACGTGTCCACCGACTGCTGAAAAGGGAGGGAGCTCAGAAAAGACGCCGAGCCAGGCTCCCGGTCTGCCCCAGGTCACCTGGCTCCACTTCCAGCCGCCCGCAGCGACCAGCTTGCCCCCACGGTACCGCTCGGTATATTGCGCTGCAAGGTGATGCACGGTGGTCCGGCGTCTGGTGTCGGATCGCCACCCACGTGACCGACCCCACCCCCCACTCCGTTCAAACTCCCGCAACAATGAACAGGTGATCACCTCACCCGCACGGAGCCCCCACCGTCGCACCGAGCACGCGCCGACCCCCTACGTCGACCTCTCGCGCGACGAGTGGAGCGCGCTGCGGGACAAGACCCCGCTGCCGCTGACCGCCGACGAGGTGGAGCGGCTGCGGGGACTCGGTGACGTCATCGACCTGGACGAGGTGCGGGACGTCTACCTGCCGCTCTCCCGGCTGCTCAACCTGTACGTCCAGGCCACCTCCGGGCTGCGCGGCGCGCTCAACACCTTCCTCGGGGACGCCGGGAACGGGCACGGGGCCCAGCGCGGCACCCCGTTCGTCATAGGGGTCGCGGGCAGTGTCGCCGTCGGCAAGTCCACCAGCGCCCGTATCCTCCAGGCGCTGCTGGCCCGCTGGCCCGAGCACCCGCGCGTCGAACTGGTGACCACGGACGGGTTCCTGCTGCCGATGAAGGAGCTCCAGGCGCGCGGGCTGACCTCCCGCAAAGGGTTCCCCGAGTCCTACGACCGCCGTGCCCTGACCCGCTTCGTCGCCGACATCAAGGCGGGCAAGGACGAGGTCACCGCGCCCGTCTACTCGCACCTGATCTACGACATCGTCCCCGGCGAGCGGCTCACCGTGCGCCGCCCCGACATCCTCATCGTGGAGGGCCTCAACGTCCTCCAGCCCGCGCTGCCCGGCAGCGACGGCCGCACCAGGGTCGGGCTCGCCGACTACTTCGACTTCAGCGTGTACGTGGACGCGCGCGCCGAGGACATCGAGACCTGGTACCTGAACCGCTTCCGCAAGCTGCGCGCCACGGCCTTCCAGGACCCGTCCTCGTACTTCCGCAAGTACACCCAGGTCTCCGAGGAGGAGGCGCTGGACTACGCGCGCACCATGTGGCGGACCATCAACAAGCCGAACCTGCTGGAGAACGTGGCCCCGACGCGCGGTCGTGCCACTCTGGTGCTCCGCAAGGGTCCGGACCACAAGGTCCAGAGGCTGTCGCTGCGCAAGCTCTGACCGCTTCGGCCCCGGCCCGCGCAACGGCAGGCCCGGTCGGACCGGCTATCCGGCTTCGGGCCGAACACGTACGGGCGTTCCCACACCGCCCACGGGCAGTCCGTGTCGTAGCCGGCCAGACCCAGCACCAGCGCGACCCGCCACAGCCCGGACGGCAGGACACACAGCGGGATGGCATGGGCCACCCGGACCGCCCAGCGGGGCACGGGCTCGGCGGCTTCGCGGACGGCCGGCCCGCCGGCTGGCAGCTCGGCCGCCGTCGCTGCTGCTGCGGCCCTGGCCTGCGTGGTCATATGTGCCCTCCCCGGCGAGATGCGACGTCGTCGATCTTCGCGTGCGGAGTACGGGCTCAGCATCCGCCGCCGGGCCGACCGGCGCTCGCCCGTGCGGCGGACGCCGGGGCGACCACGGGACGACACCGATGGCCAACCCGGTCTGCGAGCGAGCCCCGGCCGACCAGCAGTCGAGCCACTGGGCCTCCATGGAAGGTTCGGCGCGCGCGGAAGCCCCTGGCGGGTACGCCAGGGGCTTCCGTACGCGAGAGACCCGTACGCCGGGTCCTGAAGCGGGACCTCAGCCCAGCGCGGCCTTCACCACATCGGCCAGCCGGCCCGCGACGGCCCGCGCCTGCTCGATGTCGGCGGCCTCGACCATGACCCGCACCAGCGGCTCGGTGCCCGACTGGCGCAGCAGCACGCGCCCGGTCTCGCCCAGCTCGCGCTCCGCCTCGACGACCGCGGTGGCCAGCTCGGGCGAGGTGTTCACCCGGGTCTTGTCGACGTCGGGGACGTTGATGAGGACCTGCGGCAGGCGCTGCATGACCCCGGCCAGCTCGGCGAGGCTCCGGCCGGTGGCGGCGACGCGGGCCGCCAGCATCAGGCCGGTCAGCGTGCCGTCGCCGGTCGTGGCGTGGTCCAGGACGATGACATGCCCGGACTGCTCGCCGCCGAGCGCGAAGCCCTCCGCCTTCATCGACTCCAGGACGTACCGGTCGCCGACCGCCGTCTGGACGAGCCGGATGCCTTCGCGTTCCATGGCCAGCTTGAAGCCGAGGTTCGACATCACGGTGCCGACGACCGCGTCCTTGCGCAGCTGACCGGCGTCCCGCATCGCCAGGGCCAGCACGGCGAGGATCTGGTCACCGTCGACCTCCTCGCCCGCGGCGTCCACGGCGAGGCAGCGGTCGGCGTCGCCGTCGTGCGCGATGCCGAGGTCGGCCCCGTGCTCGACGACGGCGGCTCGCAGCAGCTCCAGGTGGGTGGAGCCGCAGCCGTCGTTGATGTTCAGGCCGTCCGGCTCGGCCCCGATGGTGACGACCTCTGCCCCGGCCCGCGCGAACGCCTCGGGCGAGACCCGGGCGGCGGCGCCGTGTGCCTCGTCCAGGACGACCTTGAGACCGTCGAGCCGGTTGGGCAGGACACCGATGAGGTGGGACACGTACCGGTCGAAGCCCTCCGTGTAGTCGGTGACCCGGCCGACTCCGGCGCCGGTCGGACGGCTCCACGGCTCACCGGTGCGGTGCTGCTCGTAGACCGTCTCGATCCGGTCCTCCAGCTCGTCGGCCAGCTTGTGGCCGCCGCGCGCGAAGAACTTCACGCCGTTGTCGGGCATCGCGTTGTGACTGGCGGAGAGCATCACCCCGATGTCCGCGCCGAGCGAGCCGGTCAGATACGCCACGGCCGGCGTCGGCAGCACGCCGACGCGCAGCACGTCCACACCGGCGCTGGCCAGGCCCGCCACGACGGCGGCCTCCAGGAACTCTCCGGATGCCCGCGGATCCCGTCCGACCACGGCGGTCGGGCGATGGCCCGCGAAGGTCCCCGCCTCGGCGAGTACGTGCGCCGCAGCGACCGAGAGGCCGAGCGCGAGCTCGGCCGTCAGATCGGCGTTGGCGACACCCCGCACTCCGTCCGTACCGAAGAGTCGTCCCACTGGTGTCCTCCGAAGTGCTCCGAAAACCACAAACCGCTGCACAGCCAACGAGCTGAGCAACCAAACAACGAAAGTGACGAAAAAACGCACAAGGACGCGCCGGGCAGCATGGCATGACCGGGCCCCGAGATGCGCGACGGCGCTCACCGGGCCGCAGGCCCCGTGCGGGCCGATGAACGTCTTATGCCGTTATACGCCCAGGAGGGCTGATAGACGAACGCCCCGGCAGCACGGAGTGTGCCGCCGGGGCGAACGTGACAGTCGAGCGGGCGCTGTTTAGCGCTTGCTGTACTGCGGGGCCTTACGGGCCTTCTTGAGACCGGCCTTCTTGCGCTCGACCGCACGGTCGTCGCGGGAGAGGAAGCCGTTCTTCTTCAGCGTGGCGCGGTTGTTGTCCACGTCCGCCTCGTTCAGCGAGCGGGCCACACCGAGGCGCAGGGCGCCGGCCTGACCGGAGACGCCACCACCCGAGATGCGGGCCACGACGTCGTAGCGGCCGTCGAGCTCGAGAACCTTGAAGGGCTCGTTGACTTCCTGCTGGTGCACCTTGTTGGGGAAGTAGTCCTCAAGGGTGCGACCGTTGATCTTCCACTTGCCGGTGCCCGGGATGATCCGGACGCGGGCGATGGCGTTCTTGCGACGGCCAAGGCCGGCCGCGGGCTGCGGGTCGCCGAAGCGGCCCGCGAGCGACTCGGAGGTGTACTCGCCCTCGACGGGGACCTCCGACTCGAAGGTGGTCACCTCGGCGAAGGTCTCTTCGCCCTCGGTGCCCGCCGTGTCGTCGGCGGTCGTCTCAACAGTGGTCTCGGCCACGATTCTCCTCAGATCTTTCTGTATGCCTTAGGGGGTGGCCGGAACTACTGCGCGACCTGGGTGATCTCGAACGGGACCGGCTGCTGAGCAGCGTGCGGGTGCTGGTCGCCCGCGTAGACCTTGAGCTTCGAGATCATCTGACGGCCCAGGGTGTTCTTGGGGATCATGCCCTTGATGGCCTTCTCGACGGCCTTCTCGGGGTTCTTCGAGAGGAGCTCGTCGTAGCGCACCGAACGGAGGCCGCCCGGGAAGCCCGAGTGGCGGTACGCCATCTTCTGGGTCTTCTTGTTGCCGGACAGGTGCACCTTGTCGGCGTTGATGATGATGACGAAGTCGCCCATGTCCATGTGGGGGGCGTAAATCGCCTTGTGCTTGCCTCGGAGGAGGTTCGCGGCCGTGGTGGCCAGACGGCCCAGGACGATGTCCTGAGCGTCAATGATGTGCCACTGGCGAGTGACATCGCCGGGCTTGGGGCTGTACGTACGCACTTCGCAGCCTTCGCTTCTTC
Organism: Streptomyces sp. NPDC091649; assembly: GCF_044756785.1. Taxonomy (NCBI): domain Bacteria; kingdom Bacillati; phylum Actinomycetota; class Actinomycetes; order Kitasatosporales; family Streptomycetaceae; genus Streptomyces; species Streptomyces sp. NPDC091649. The sequence goes on from NZ_JBIVTR010000001.1 coordinate 1,089,473, forward strand.
AGTGGATGGGATCCAGACACACGGCACCCCTGAAGCGATATGCAGCTGGGGCTCACAGTGCCGGGGACGCTGCCCGTATGCGAGCCACTGGTAACTGCTCCAGGGAACCTACGTAAGGCCCTTCGCGTGAGAACGACGAAGCCAATACGTATAACAAACCGGAAGCCTACCGGGGACCCCCCGCACGGGTCAAAACGACCCCGCCGCCCGCCGCCCGGCGCGGTCATCGGGCCCGCGCGACCCTCCGCTCGTCCCACACCGGCTCCGTCGTCTCCCGGACGACCCCGTCCGAGCCGAAGACCAGATAGCGGTCGAAGGACTTCGCGAACCACCGGTCGTGCGTGACGGCCATCACCGTGCCGTCGTACACCTCCAGGCCGTCCTGCAGCGCCTCCGCCGACTCCAGGTCCAGGTTGTCCGTGGGCTCGTCCAGCAGCAGCGCCGTGGTGCCGGCCAGCTCCAGGAGCAGGATCTGGAACCGTGCCTGCTGCCCGCCGGACAGCTTCTCGAAGGGCTGGTCCCCCTGCCGCTCCAGCTCGTACCGCCGCAGCACCGACATCGCCCCGCCCCGGTCCTTGGCATGCTCGGTCCAGAGGATGTCCACCAGCGTCCTGCCGAGCAGCTCCGGATGCGCGTGGGTCTGGGCGAAGTGCCCGGGCACGACCCGCGCCCCGAGCTTCCACTCCCCCGTGTGCGCCACCGGCTCCCCCGCCAGCAGCCGCAGGAAGTGCGACTTGCCCGACCCGTTGGAGCCGAGGACCGCGACCCGCTCCCCGTAGTAGATCTCCAGGTCGAACGGCTTCATCAGCCCGGTCAGCTCCAGGTTCTTGCAGGTCACCGCCCGCACCCCGGTCCGCCCGCCGCGCAGCCGCATCCTGATGTCCTGCTCGCGCGGCGGCTCCGGCGGCGGGCCCGCCTCCTCGAACTTCTTGAAGCGGGTCTGCATCGCGTGGTAGCGGTTCGCCATGTCGGGGCTGTTCGCCGCCTGCTGCCGCATCCGCAGGACGAGCGCCTTCAGCCGGGCGTGCTCCTCCTGCCAGCGGCGCAGCAGCTCCTCGAAGCGGGCGAACCGCTCCTTGCGCGCCTCGTGGTAGGTGGCGAAGCCGCCGCCGTGCACCCAGACGTCGCTGCCCGCCGCGCTCGGCTCGACGCTGACGATCTTCTCGGCGGCGCGCGAGAGCAGCTCCCGGTCGTGCGAGACGAAGAGGACCGTCTTACGGGTCTCCTTCAGCCTCTCCTCCAGCCACCGCTTGCCCGGCACGTCCAGGTAGTTGTCCGGCTCGTCCAGCAGCAGCACCTCGTCGGGCCCGCGCAGCAGCGCCTCCAGCACCAGCCGCTTCTGTTCGCCGCCGCTGAGCGTGCGCACCTCGCGCCACTGCGCCTTCTCGTACGGGACGCCCAGCGCGGCCATCGTGCACATGTCCCAGACCGTCTCGGCCTCGTAGCCGCGCGCCTCGGCCCAGTCGCTCAGCGCCTGCGCGTACGCCATCTGCGCGGCCTCGTCGTCGACCGTGAGAATCCTCTCCTCGGCCGCGTCCACCGCCTTCGCCGCGTCCCGGACGCGGGGCTGGGAGACGGAGACCAGGAGGTCCCGCACCGTCCGCTCGTCCCGTACGGAGCCGACGAACTGCGGCATCACGCCCAGCCCGCCGCTCACCGACACCGAGCCTCCGTGCGGCTGGAGCTCGCCGGCGAGCAGCCGCAGCAAGGTCGTCTTGCCCGCCCCGTTCGCCCCGACGAGCGCGACGACGGCCCCGTCGGCCACCCGGAACGAGGCATCGCCGAGCAGCACCCGCCCGTCCGGTAGGTAGTACTCCAGGTGGCCTGCTTCGAGATGTCCCATACAGAGCATTGTCACGGTCCGCGAAGCGCCGGCCCAACTGGATTACCGATAGCCCTAAACTGCGCGCATGAGCTTTGGGCATGGGGGGGCCTCCTGGGGGCCCGGCGGCGGCGGGACTCCGGACTGGGCGGCGCTGGCGGAGGAGTCCGCGGCGCGCGGCCGGCGCAGGAGACTGCTGATGATCGGCGGCGGCGTGCTGGCCACCGTGGCGATCGGCGCGATCGTGACGACGGCCGTGGTCACGACGAACGGCGGCGGCAAGGACGGGGGCGACAAGAGCGCCGGCCAACTGCCGGCGCCCGCCGAGCTCCCCGAGGACACCTCCGCGCCCGCGCCCTCCTTCTCCTCGGTCGCCCCGCCGCCCCCGCCTGACCCCAAGGACTACATATCCAGCGTCGAGAAGGACAAGGCGCCGATCACCGTCGACGGGTTCTTCCCCGGCAAGAAGCTCACCATGGGCGACCGCGTCCACCTCAAGGGCGCGACGAGCAAGACGACGTGTGCGACGGGCACGCAGGGGGCCCTCGGCCAGGTCCTCACGGACAACGGCTGCCGGCAGCTCATCCGGGCGACCTACCGCAAGGACGGGGTGGCCGTCACGGTCGGCATCGCCGTCTTCGACACGGAGGCCCGTGCGAAGAAGGCCGTCGACCAGTCCTCGGGTGGGCTCGCCTCCCTCAGCGGCGGAGGCGTGGACACCTTCTGCCGGGGCGGCACGGTCTGCCTGCGCACCGCCAACTCCTACGGACGCTACGCCTACTTCACCGTCGGCGGCTTCCTCGACGGCAAGCGGGTCACCACCGCCGACCGCGCCGTCTACGCCGTCAACAAGGACCTGACGAACTTCACCTTCCGCCAGATCCACCACCGCGGCCGGCTCCAGGCGTCCCAGGCCGTCGCCGGCCCCAACGGCTGACCCTCCCGCCGGGCACGGGCACGAGCGCGGCACGAGCCCCCGGGGCCGTGCCCGGGGGACTCCCGCTCAGCAGCAGCCCGCCCCCGGCAACGTCCGTATGTTCCTGGCCTCTTCGGCACGGGCCGCCAGCAACGCGTCCGCCGGGTAGGCCACTTCCTCCAGCGTCAGCCCGTGCGGGCGCACCACGTGCACCCCGGGGTCGCGCACCTGCGCGGCGAGCACCTCCGCGGGCCAGCCGGCCGGCCGCCGCCCGTCGCCGACGAACAGCGCCGCCCCGATCAGCGCCCGCACCATGTTGTGGCAGAACGCGTCCGCCTGGACGGTCGCCGTGAGGACCCCGGAGTCCGCGTCCCGCAGCCAGCCGAACTTCTGGAGCGTACGGATGGTCGTCGCGCCCTCGCGCTTCTTGCAGTACGCCGCGAAGTCGTGCTCCCCCACCATCAGCGCGGCCGCCTCGTTCATCGCGTCCACGTCCAACGGCCGGTCGTGCCAGAGCACATGACCCCGGGTCAGCGGATCGACGCCGCCGGGCCGGTCCCCGACGCGGTACGCGTACCGCCGCCACAGCGCGGAGAACCGGGCGTTGAACCCGGCCGGGGCGGGCGCCGCCCGCCAGATCCGGACGTCCAGCGGCAGCCGCCCCGCCAGCCGTCGCAGCAGCTTCTCCTCGTGCTCGGCCCACACCGCCTCCGGCAGGTCCACGTGGGCCACCTGGCCGCGCGCGTGCACCCCGGCGTCCGTCCGCCCCGCCACCGTCAGGTCGTAACTCACGGCGGAGCGGGTCACGGTCCGCAGCGCGTCCTCGATCTCCCCCTGCACCGTGCGCCGGCTGGTCTGCTTCGCCCAGCCCGAGAAGTCCTTGCCGTCGTAGGACAGGTCCAGCCGCACCCGTACGTAACCGGGCTGTGCCTCGTCACTCACCGAGCCATCCTCTCCCTGCTCCTGCTCAGCAGAACGGGCCCGCACCGCCCCGAAGGGTGATGCGGGCCCGTCCCGTGGTCGTCAGGACGCTCAGGCGTCCTTGGACTCCGCGTCGTCGGCCGGCTTGGCGTCCTCGACGGACTCGGCCGCGGGGGCCTCGTCCTTCTTGAGGGCGTCTTCCTTGACCGCACGCTTCGTCGCGGCCTCGGCCTCACCGGTGGCCTGCTGGGCCACGGTCAGCGCCTCGACCAGCTCGATGACCGCCATCGGGGCGTTGTCGCCGCGACGGTTGCCGATCTTGGTGATACGGGTGTAACCACCGGGGCGGTTCTCGTACCGGGGAGCGATCTCGGTGAAGAGCGTGTGGACGATGCTCTTGTCCGTGATCGTCTGGAGCACCAGGCGACGGTTGTGGATGTCGCCCTTCTTCGCCTTGGTGACGAGGCGCTCGGCGACCGGACGCAGGCGACGGGCCTTGGCCTCGGTCGTCGTGATGCGGCCGTGCTCGAACAGCGACTTCGCCAGGTTGGCGAGGAGCAGACGCTCGTGCGCGGCGCTGCCGCCCAGACGGGCACCCTTTGCGGGACGCGGCATGGTGATTCTCCTTGTGTGCTGCACCGGCCGTATCAGGTACCGGTGTCAGTTCCCGCGAGGCGGACGCCTCCCGGAAGTCGTAGCTGCCGTTCGGGCTCGGTGTTGCAGCCCGTCCGGCGATTGAGGACAAAGCCTCAGCCCCGGCCCGGGGGCGCCCTCAAAACCGGGCACCCCCCGCCGGAGGCGATCAGTACTGCTCGGTCTCCACGAAACCGGCGTCCGCATCGTCGTCGGCGCCGAAGGCGTCGGCGGCGGCGGTCGGGTCGAAGCCGGGAGGCGAGTCCTTGAGCGCGAGGCCCATACCGGCCAGCTTGGCCTTGACCTCGTCGATCGACTTCGCGCCGAAGTTGCGGATGTCGAGCAGGTCCGCCTCGGAACGGGCCACGAGCTCACCCACGGAGTGGATGCCCTCGCGCTTGAGGCAGTTGTACGACCGAACGGTGAGCTCCAGCTCCTCGATCGGCAGGGCGAGATCGGCGGCGAGCGCGGCGTCCGTCGGGGACGGGCCCATGTCGATGCCCTCGGCGTCGATGTTGAGCTCGCGCGCCAGACCGAACAGCTCGACCAGGGTCTTGCCGGCCGACGCCATGGCGTCACGGGGACGCATGGCCTGCTTGGTCTCGACGTCGACGATCAGCTTGTCGAAGTCGGTGCGCTGCTCGACACGGGTCGCCTCGACCTTGTACGTGACCTTGAGCACCGGCGAGTAGATGGAGTCGACCGGGATGCGGCCGATCTCCTGGCCGACCTGCTTGTTCTGGACGGCGGAGACGTAGCCGCGACCGCGCTCGACGGTCAGCTCCATCTCCAGCTTGCCCTTGCCGTTGAGCGTGGCGAGAACGAGGTCGGGGTTGTGCACCTCGACACCGGCCGGGGGCGCGATGTCGGCGGCGGTGACCAGGCCGGGGCCCTGCTTGCGCAGGTACATCACGACGGGCTCGTCGTGCTCCGAGGAGACGACCAGCTGCTTGATGTTGAGGATGAGGTCGGTCACGTCCTCCTTGACGCCCGGCACGGTGGTGAACTCGTGCAGGACTCCGTCGATCCGGATGCTGGTGACAGCGGCACCGGGGATCGAGGAGAGGAGGGTACGGCGGAGGCTGTTGCCGAGGGTGTAACCGAAGCCCGGCTCCAGCGGCTCGATCACGAACCGGGAGCGGAACTCGTCGACGACCTCTTCGGTCAGCGACGGACGCTGAGCGATAAGCATGCGGTGATCCTTCAGTCGTGGGCACCCACTATTTGATGCCCGACAGATGTAACAAGGGTACGGGCGGTACGCCCCGTAAGAGGCGTACCGCCCGGACCCGGCGCTACTGACGCACGGCCGTCACCGGCCGTGACGGGTCAGACGCGACGACGCTTCGGCGGACGGCAGCCGTTGTGCGGCGTCGGGGTGACGTCCTGGATCGAACCGACCTCGAGGCCCGTGGCCTGGAGGGAGCGGATCGCGGTCTCACGGCCGGAGCCGGGACCCTTGACGAAGACGTCGACCTTGCGCATGCCGTGCTCCTGCGCGCGGCGGGCGGCCGACTCGGCGGCCATCTGCGCGGCGAAGGGGGTGGACTTGCGCGAGCCCTTGAAGCCGACGTGGCCGGCGGAGGCCCAGGAGATCACGTTGCCCGAGGGGTCCGTGATCGAGACGATGGTGTTGTTGAACGTGCTCTTGATGTGCGCGTGCCCGTGAGCGACGTTCTTCTTTTCCTTGCGACGCACCTTCTTGGCTGCGCCCTGACGACCCTTGGGGGGCATGTCTTGACTCCAGATGGAGAGGGGAGGTGATCGGTCCTACAGCGAAGACCGCTGGTTGCTGCGGGGGCCGGAGAACCGGAGGCCCGCAGTGCGTCCGCTGAGGACTACTTCTTGCCCGGCTTCTTCTTACCGGCGATGGCGCGACGCGGGCCCTTGCGGGTACGCGCGTTCGTGCTGGTGCGCTGACCGTGGACCGGCAGACCACGACGGTGCCGGATGCCCTGGTAGCAGCCGATCTCGACCTTGCGGCGGATGTTGGCCTGGACCTCGCGGCGGAGGTCACCCTCGGTGCGGAGGTTGGCGTCCACGTGCTCGCGGATCTTGACGAGGTCTTCCTCGGCAAGGTCGCGAACGCGGGTGTCCGGGTTCACGCCGGTGCTGGCGAGGATCTCCTTGGACCGGGTGCGCCCGATACCGAAGACGTAGGTGAGGGCAACCTCCACGCGCTTTTCGCGCGGGATGTCAACACCTGAAACGCGTGCCATTCAATGGCTCCAGTTGTTAGATCGGGGGTCTTCCGCAGTGCCACTCCCGGCCGCCGACCGCTCCCGTGGAGCAGTGGTACGTCCGGGTCCCCGGCCCCCGCCGGAGGTGTCGTCAGCCGTGGCTTGGACGGGCTCTGCGTATGTACGTATTACGTGCGTCGCGCGAAGAACTGCGAGATGCAGGCGGTCGTGCGTCAGCCCTGGCGCTGCTTGTGGCGCAGGTTGTCGCAGATGACCATGATCCGACCGTGACGGCGGATCACCTTGCACTTGTCGCAGATCTTCTTGACGCTCGGCTTGACCTTCATGGGATGTCAGGTTCTCCGGGTCAGTGCCATCACCCGCCGAAACGGGGTGCGGGCAAGATCTACTTGTAGCGGTAGACGATCCGGCCACGCGTCAGGTCGTACGGAGAGAGCTCCACCACGACCCTGTCATCCGGGAGGATGCGGATGTAGTGCATCCGCATCTTGCCGCTGATGTGCGCCAGGACCTTGTGACCGTTCTGGAGCTCCACCTTGAACATTGCGTTCGGGAGGGACTCGATCACGGTGCCCTCAATCTCGATGGCACCTTGCTTCTTGGCCACGCTTCGCCTTTCGAATCGGCTACCTTGATCGGCTCTCTTGCTTTTCGGTGTGCTGATATGCGGGCACACTGATGCACGAGAGCCGACGAGTCAGTCTACGTCAGCGGACTCCAAAAGACGAATCCGTCAAGTTTGCCCAGCCGGGGTGATCCTTAGACCTCCCCGAGGGGTCCCATCACCCGAGAGGGTCGGGAGCCGCTTCCACGCCGTACTCCGCGAGCTTCGCCCTGCCGCAGTCCGGGGCGGTCAGGACCAGCGGTCCCTGCTCCGTCAGCGCGATGGAGTGCTCCCAGTGCGAGGACCAGGTGCCGTCCGTCGTGATGACCGTCCAGTCGTCGCTCAGGGTCTCCGTCCGTGCCGTGCCGAGGGAGACCATGGGCTCGATCGCCAGGCAGACGCCCGGGACCAGCTTGATGCCCTTGCCGCGCTTACGGGAGACGTAGTTCAGCAGGTGCGGGTCCATGTGCATCTCGGTGCCGATGCCGTGGCCGCCGAAGTCCTCGATGATCCCGTACTTCCCGGTCGCCGGGCGGGGCTGGCGGCGGATGTAGGACTCGATCGCCCGGGAGATGTCGACGAGGCGGTTGTTCACCTTCATCGCGGCGATCCCGGCCCACATCGACTCCTCGGTCACCCGGGACAGCTCGACCAGCTCCGGAGCGTGACCGGTGCCCACGAAGGCCGTGTACGCGGCGTCGCCGTGCCAGCCGTCGATGATCGCGCCGGCGTCGATCGAGATGATGTCGCCGTCCTTGAGGACCGTCTTCTCGTCCGGGATGCCGTGGACGACGACCTCGTTGACCGAGGTGCAGATGGTCGCGGGGAAGCCGCCGTACCCGAGGAAGTTCGACTTCGCGCCGTGGTCGGCGATCACCTTGCGGGCGACCTGGTCCAGGTCCCGCGTGGTGGCGCCGGGCACGGCGGCCTCACGGGTGGCGGCGTGCATGGCTGCGACCACCAGGCCCGCCTCGCGCATCTTCGCGATCTGCTCGGGGGTCTTGATCTGCACCATTGCTCGGCGCCTCTCTGCATCGACGGTGGCGGGTACGGCTCGGCGTGTTCAACGATACGGGCGCAAGCAGTCGGCCGCGGCGCCCAGAGGCGCCGCGGCCGGCTTGCACAACGAAGTGGTACGGGGCGACGCTCAGCCCTTGTCGGAGGACTTCAGCGCCTCCATGGCGCGGGCGGTCACGTCAGCCACCTCACCCAGTGCGGAGATGGTCACCACCAGGCCCTGGGCCCGGTAGTAGTCGATGATCGGCTCGGTCTGCGTGTGGTAGACCTCCAGCCGCGTGCGGACCGTGTCCTCACTGTCGTCGTGCCGCTGGTACAGCTCGCCGCCGCAGACGTCGCAGACGCCCTCGGCCTTCGGCGGGCTGTACGTCACGTGGAAGACGTGGGCGCTGTCCAGACGGCAGACGCGGCGACCCGCGATCCGCTTCACGACCTCTTCCTCGGGGACCTCCAGATCGAGGACCGCGTCAAGCTTCACGCCCTCGTCCTTGAGCATCACGTCAAGGGCTTCGGCCTGGCCCACATTCCGCGGGAAGCCGTCCAGCAGGAAGCCGCCCACGGCGTCCGACTGGGCCATGCGGTCCTTGGCCATCCCGATGGTGACTTCGTCCGGCACCAGCTGTCCCGCGTCGATGTAGGCGCGGGCCTGCTTGCCAAGGTCGGTGCCCTGGCTCATGTTGGCGCGGAAGAGGTCGCCCGTGGAGATGTGCGGAATCGACAGGTTTTGGGCAAGGTACGCAGCCTGCGTTCCCTTGCCGGCACCCGGAGGCCCGACGAGGACGATTCGCATCAGCGGAGGAACCCTTCGTAATTGCGCTGCTGGAGCTGACTCTCGATCTGCTTCACGGTTTCCAGACCCACACCCACGATGATGAGGATGCTCGTCCCGCCGAACGGGAAGTTCTGGTTAGCACCGCCGAAGCCTGCCAACGCCATCGTCGGCACCAGAGCGATCAGGCCCAGATACAGCGAGCCCGGCCAAGTGATCCTGTTGAGCACGTAGCTCAGGTACTCGGCAGTAGGTCGGCCTGCCCGGATACCCGGGATGAAGCCACCATACTTCTTCATGTTGTCGGCGACTTCGTCGGGGTTGAACGAAATGGCCACGTAGAAGAAGGCGAAGAACACGATCAGGACGAAGTACGTCGCGATGTAGTACGGGTGCGTACCGTCCACGAAGTAGTCCTGGATCCAGGTCGCCCAGCCCGCGTTCGAGCCGGAGAACTGGACGATCAGCGCCGGGATGTAGAGCAGCGACGAGGCGAAGATGACCGGAATCACACCCGCCTGGTTCACCTTCAGCGGGATGTACGTGGACGTACCGCCGTAGGACCGGCGCCCGATCATGCGCTTCGCGTACTGCACCGGAATGCGGCGCTGGGCCTGCTCGACGAAGACGACGAGGCCGACCATCACGAAGCCGATGAGGATGACGGTGCCGAACTCGATCCAGCCGTCGGCCAGCTTGCCGCTCTCCTTGATGGCCCACAGGGCGCCGGGGAACGTGGCGGCGATCGAGATGAACATGAGGATCGACATGCCGTTGCCGATGCCGCGGTCGGTGATCAGCTCACCGAGCCACATGACGGCGGCCGTACCCGCCGTCATCGTGAGGACCATGATGATCGTGGTGAAGACCGACTTGTCCGGGACGATCTGACTGCCCACGGAGCAGTTCTGGAAGAGCGAACCGCTCCGGGCGGTCGCGACGAGGCCGGTGCCCTGGAGGATGGCGAGCGCGACCGTCAGATAACGCGTGTACTGCGTGATCTTGGCCGTGCCGGACTGCCCCTCCTTCTTCAGGGCTTCCAGGCGCGGGATCACGACGGTCAGCAGCTGGAGAATGATGCTCGCCGTGATGTACGGCATGATGCCGAGCGCGAAGATGGTGATCTGCAACAGGGCGCCACCGCTGAACATCTGCATCAGACCGAGGAGGCCACCCGAGTCGGCCTGGTCGATGCACTGCTGCACCTTCGCGTAGTCGACGCCGGGGGCCGGGACATGCGCCCCGAGCCGGTAGATCACGATGATGCCGAGCGTGAAGAGCAGCTTCTTGCGCAGGTCGGGCGTCTTGAACGCTCGGGCGAACGCGGTGAACACGGTGCCTCCTGCGACCCCCGCGCTATGCGTCAGAGGCGACGGGTCTGGATGGGACTGGATGGGATCGGATACAAGGCAGCCCTACATCGTAAGGAGGCCACAAAAGATTAACGGCGCCACCCTACCCGGCCGGGGACTGAGCGGGAAACACGCGCCGCACACCGGTGCACCACCCGCCTCCCGGCTCGCGCCGTGAAAGACCGGCCAAGCCACACCATTTGGGACGTGAAGGGCCCTCAGTTCCCCCACCGCCGGTGCGGTGGACACCCGTTCAACCTTTCCCGAGCCTTTACGGTTCCCGTACAGCGGCACAAACACAGAAAAGCCTGGCCGGCCGCCTCCGAGGAGACGGCCGGCCAGGCTCAGTTCTGTCCCGCGGCTCAGACGAGCTCGGTGACCGTACCGCCGGCGGCGGTGATCTTCTCCTTGGCGGAGCCGGAGACGGCGTCAACCGAAACCTGCAGCGCCACGGAGATCTCGCCCTGTCCGAGGACCTTGACGAGGTGGTTGTTGCGCACAGCGCCCTTGGCGACCAGGTCGGCCACCGTGACCTCTCCACCCTCGGGGTAGAGCGTCGCGAGCTTGTCCAGGTTCACGACCTGGTACTCCGTGCGGAACGGGTTCTTGAAGCCCTTGAGCTTCGGGAGACGCATGTGGAGGGGCATCTGGCCACCCTCGAAGCGCTCCGGAACCTGGTAACGAGCCTTCGTACCCTTGGTACCACGGCCTGCGGTCTTACCCTTGGACGCCTCACCACGACCCACACGGGTCTTGGCGGTCTTGGCGCCCGGGGCAGGCCGGAGGTTGTGGGCCTTCAGCGGGCTGTTCTCCGCCATGTCAGTCAACCTCCTCAACCGTCACGAGGTGGCGGACGGTGTGAACCATTCCGCGGAACTCGGGGCGGTCCTCCTTGACAACCGAGTCGTTCAGGCGCTTGAGCCCGAGCGAACGCAGGGTGTCGCGGTGGTTCTGCTTGCTGCCGATGTACGACTTCGTCTGCGTGATCTTGAGGCGAGCCATTACGCACCCGCTCCCGCACGTGCACGAAGCAGAGCCGCGGGGGCGACGTCCTCGAGGGGCAGACCGCGGCGGGCCGCGATCTCCTCGGGACGCTGCAGGCCCTGGAGGGCCGCCACGGTCGCGTGCACGATGTTGATCGCGTTGGACGAGCCAAGCGACTTCGACAGGATGTCGTGAACGCCGGCGCACTCGAGCACGGCACGCACCGGGCCACCGGCGATAACACCGGTACCGGGGGAAGCCGGCTTGAGCAGGACGACGCCCGCAGCCTTCTCGCCCGTGATCGGGTGAGGGATGGTGCCCTGGATGCGCGGGACCTTGAAGAAGTTCTTCTTGGCCTCTTCGACACCCTTGGCGATGGCCGCGGGAACTTCCTTGGCCTTGCCGTATCCGACACCGACGGTGCCGTCACCATCGCCCACCACGACCAGCGCGGTGAAGCTGAAGCGACGACCACCCTTCACAACCTTGGCGACGCGGTTGATCGCGACGACACGCTCGACGTACGCGGTCTTCTCGGCGGCAGCGCCACCGTCACGGCCCTTCCGGTCCCGCCGCTCGCCGCCACCGGCACCGCTTCCGCGGCGCTGGGGTCCAGCCATTGGATTTACCTCTCTCTGTTACGTCCGCTGTGCGTAGGAACCGGGGCTTAGAACTTCAGTCCGGCTTCACGGGCGGCGTCAGCCAGAGCGGCAATCCGCCCGGCGTACTGGTTACCACCGCGGTCAAACACGACGGCCTCGACGCCTGCGGCCTTGGCACGCTCGGCGACCAGGGCGCCGACCTGCTGGGCCTGGGCGCTCTTGTCACCCTCGCCACCACGGATCGAGGTGTCCAGGGTCGACGCCGACGCGAGCGTGTGGCCCGCGATGTCGTCGATGACCTGGGCCACGATGTGGCGGTTGGAACGCGTCACGACCAAGCGAGGACGCTCCGGCGAACCGGAGATGTGCTTGCGGACGCGGATGTGGCGGCGCTTGAGGGCGGCACGCTTGTATGCGTCGCCCTTGGCGATCTTCACACCGTATGCCATGGCTACTTACCAGCCTTTCCGACCTTGCGGCGGATGACCTCGCCCGCGTACTTGACGCCCTTGGCCTTGTACGGGTCGGGCTTCCGCAGCTTGCGGATGTTGGCGGCTACCTCGCCGACCTTCTGCTTGTCGATGCCCTCGACGCTGAGCTTCGTGGGCGACTCGACCTTGAAGGAGATGCCTTCCGGAGCCTCGATGAGGATCGGGTGGCTGTAGCCCAGGGCGAACTCCAGGTTGGAGCCCTTCGCCTGGACGCGGTAACCGACACCGCTGATCTCGAGCGCCTTGGTGTAACCCGTGGTCACGCCGGTGATCATGTTCGCCACCAGCGTGCGGGACAGGCCGTGGAGGGCCTTGTTCTGACGCTCGTCGTTCGGGCGGGAGACGTTGAGCACGCCGTCCTCACCCTTGGAGACCTCGATCGGCGCGGCAACGGTGTGCGTGAGGGAACCCTTGGGGCCCTTCACGGCGACCGTACGGCCATCGATGGTGACGTCCACACCGGCGGGAACCTGGATGGGGAGCTTGCCGATTCGCGACATGAGCTTTCCTTCCTTTCCCGACTACCAGACGTAGGCGAGGACTTCCCCACCTACGCCCTTCTTGCCTGCCTGCTGACCGGTCAGGAGGCCGTGGGACGTGGAGATGATCGCCACGCCCAGACCGCCGAGGACCTTCGGCAGGTTGGTGGACTTTGCGTATACACGCAGACCCGGCTTCGAGATGCGCTTGATGCCGGCGATCGAGCGCTCGCGGTTCGGGCCGAACTTCAGCTCGAGGACGAGGTTCTTGCCGACCTCGGCGTCCTCGACCTTCCAGCCGGTGATGAAGCCCTCCTGCTGGAGGATCTCCGCGATGTGCGACTTGATCTTGCTGTGCGGCATCGAGACATCGTCGTGATATGCCGAGTTCGCGTTACGCAGACGCGTGAGCATGTCTGCGATGGGATCAGTCATGGTCATGAGTTGGCCTTCGGCCTCTCTCGCCGGGGTTTCCTGTATGCGCCATCCCTCTCCCCACTCAGTGGCGGGACGGGTGCGGCGCGGGGACCTACGGCGTAGTAAGTCGGTCTTGGGCGGCAGGCGCCCAACCCTTCAAGCCTACGGCATGAAAGGACGGGCTCCTGCCGACCCAGATGCTTACCGAGAGTCTCCGGAACTTCCCTGTGCCCGAGGGCAGAGGGGAGTTACCAGGAGCTCTTGGTCACGCCCGGCAGCTCGCCACGGTGAGCCATCTCACGAAGGCACACGCGGCACAGGCCGAACTTGCGGTAGACGGAGTGGGGCCGGCCGCAGCGCTGGCAGCGGGTGTACCCGCGCACGCCGAACTTCGGCTTACGGGCGGCCTTAGCGATCAGAGCCTTCTTCGCCACGGTCAGTTCTCCTTGAACGGGAAGCCGAGGTGACGAAGGAGGGCACGACCCTCGTCGTCGTTGGTCGCCGTGGTGACCACGGTGATGTCCATGCCCCGGACCCGGTCGATCTTGTCCTGGTCGATCTCGTGGAACATGACCTGCTCCGTGAGACCGAAGGTGTAGTTGCCACGGCCGTCGAACTGCTTCGGCGACAGGCCACGGAAGTCACGGATACGCGGAAGCGCGAGCGACAGCGTACGGTCCAGGAACTCCCACATCCGGTCACCACGAAGGGTGACGTGGCAGCCGATCGGCTGGCCCTCGCGCAGCTTGAACTGCGCGATGGACTTGCGGGCCTTCGTGACGGCCGGCTTCTGGCCCGTGATCGTGGTGAGGTCCTTGACGGCACCGTCGATCAGCTTGGAGTCGCGGGCGGCGTCGCCCACACCCATGTTGACCACGATCTTGACCAGACCGGGAACCTGCATGACGTTCTCGTACGAGAACTCCTCACGCAGCTTGCCGGCGATTTCCTCGCGGTAGCGCGTCTTGAGACGCGGCGCAGTGGTGGCAGTCATCAGATGTCCTCACCGGTCCGCTTGGCAACGCGGATCTTGTTGCCCTCGTCGTCAAAGCGGTAGCCGACGCGGGTGACAACCTTGTTGCCGTCCTTCTCCACGACCAGCTGAACGTTGCTGATGTGGATCGGGGCCTCGGTGGTCACAATGCCACCCGTCTGCGAACCGCGAGCCGTCTGACCGGCCTTGGTGTGCTTCTTGACCCGGTTGACACCCTCGACGAGGACGCGGTCCTGAGCGGGGTAGGCCACGATGACCTTGCCCTGCTTGCCCTTGTCCTTACCGGTGATGACCTGAACCAGGTCGCCCTTCTTGATCTTCATGCTTACAGCACCTCCGGCGCGAGCGAGATGATCTTCATGAACTTCTTCTCGCGCAGCTCCCGGCCCACCGGGCCGAAGATGCGGGTGCCGCGGGGGTCGCCGTCGTTCTTCAGAATGACGGCGGCGTTCTCGTCGAAGCGGATGTACGAGCCATCCTGACGACGACGCTCCTTGACGGTGCGAACGATGACGGCCTTGACGACGTCACCCTTCTTCACGTTGCCACCGGGGATCGCGTCCTTGACGGTGGCGACGATGACGTCACCGATACCCGCGTAGCGGCGACCCGAGCCACCGAGAACACGAATGGTGAGAATTTCCTTCGCACCCGTGTTGTCGGCGACGCGCAGTCGCGACTCCTGCTGGATCACGTCTATCTCCTGATCGTCTGCCGGTTCCCGGCGGGTGCCTCTCCGTTACCGGGGAGGCACCCCACCGAGCCTGGCGGAACTGACCTGAGGGGAAAATCCCTCAGGAATTACTTGGCCTTCTCGAGGATCTCGACGATGCGCCAGCGCTTCGAGGCGGACAGCGGACGCGTCTCCATGATGATGACGCGGTCGCCGACGCCCGCAGCGTTCTGCTCGTCGTGGGCCTTGA
Organism: Streptomyces sp. NPDC091649; assembly: GCF_044756785.1. Lineage (NCBI taxonomy): Bacteria > Bacillati > Actinomycetota > Actinomycetes > Kitasatosporales > Streptomycetaceae > Streptomyces > Streptomyces sp. NPDC091649. The sequence continues at coordinate 1,104,598 of NZ_JBIVTR010000001.1, forward strand.
GCTTGTTCGTACGGCGGATGACCTTGCCGTACAGCGCGTGCTTGACGCGGTCCTCGACAGCGACGACGACGGTCTTGTCCATCTTGTCGCTGACGACCAGACCCTCACGGGTCTTGCGGAAACCGCGGTCGCCCACGGCGGAGCCGCTCTTGTTGTCAGTCGTCTCAGTCACAGTCTTCTCGCTCATCAGGCGCTCTCCACCGTCTCGATGCCCAGCTCGCGCTCACGCATCAGGGTGTAGATCCGGGCGATGTCCTTACGGACGGACTTGAGCCGGCCGTGGTTCTCGAGCTGGCCCGTCGCCGCCTGGAAGCGGAGGTTGAACAGCTCTTCCTTGGCTTCGCGGAGCTTGTTGAGGAGCTCCTCGTCGCCCAGCTCGCGCAGCTCGGACGCCTTGGTACCGGCCGACATCACGACTCACCTGCCTCGCGCCGAACGATCCGGCACTTCATCGGAAGCTTGTGAGCAGCGCGGGTGAGCGCCTCACGAGCAATCTTCTCGTTCGGGTAGGACAGCTCGAACATCACCCGACCCGGCTTGACGTTCGCGATCCACCACTCGGGAGAACCCTTACCGGAACCCATGCGGGTCTCGGCGGGCTTCTTCGTCAGGGGACGGTCCGGGTAGATGTTGATCCAGACCTTGCCGCCACGCTTGATGTGACGGGTCATCGCGATACGAGCGGACTCGATCTGACGGTTCGTCACGTACGCCGGGGTCAGCGCCTGGATGCCGTACTCGCCGAACGCAACCTGCGTGCCACCCTTGGACATACCGCTGCGCTTCGGGTGGTGCTGCTTGCGGTGCTTGACCCTACGGGGGATCAGCATTTCGGTCAGGCCTCCGTTCCGGTGCTCTCAGCAGCCGGAGCAGCGGCGGCGGGAGCGTCGGCCTTGGGGGCCTCGGCTGCCGGCGACTGCTGCGGCTTACGGCCGCGACCGCCACGCTCGCCACCACGGCCACCGCGGCCGGCCGGGCGGTCAGCGCCGCCACGAGCCGGACGGTTGCCGGCGCGGGCCGCGGCGTTCTCGGCGCGAACCTCGGCGATGTTCTTGACGTCGCCCTTGTAGATCCAGACCTTCACGCCGATGCGGCCGAAGGTCGTCTTGGCCTCGAAGAAGCCGTAGTCGACGTTGGCCCGGAGGGTGTGCAGGGGCACGCGGCCCTCGCGGTAGAACTCCGAGCGGGACATCTCGGCGCCGCCGAGGCGACCGCCGCACTGGATCTTGATGCCCTTGGCGCCGGCCTTCATCGAGCTCTGCATGCTCTTGCGCATGGCACGACGGAAGGAGACGCGGGAGGAGAGCTGCTCGGCGACGGCCTGGGCCACCAGCTGAGCGTCCACCTCGGGGTTCTTGACCTCGAGGATGTTCAGCTGGACCTGCTTGCCGGTCAGCTTCTCCAGCTCGCCGCGGATGCGATCGGCCTCGGCGCCGCGGCGACCGATGACGATGCCCGGGCGGGCGGTGTGGATGTCAACGCGGACGCGGTCGCGGGTGCGCTCGATCTCGACCTTCGAGATGCCGGCCCGCTCCATGCCCTTCGTCATCATGCGACGAATGGCGACGTCTTCCTTGACGTAGTCCTTGTACAGCTTGTCGGCGTACCAGCGGGACTTGAAGTCCGTGGTGATGCCGAGCCGGAACCCGTGCGGGTTTACCTTCTGGCCCATTACCGGGTTCCTTCCTTGCTGCTGACGACCACGGTGATGTGGCTGGTCCGCTTACGGATCCGGTAGGCCCGGCCCTGAGCACGCGGACGGAACCGCTTCAGGGTCGGACCCTCGTCCACGTACGCCTCGCTGATGACCAGCGAAGAGGCGTCGGTGTGGTCGTAGTTGTGTGCAGCGTTGGCAATGGCGCTGTCCAGCACCTTGCCAACCGGCACGCTCGCGGCCTGCGGGGCGAAACGCAGGACCGCCTGAGCCTCCGTGGCATCCATGCCACGGATGAGGTCCACCACTCGGCGGGCCTTCATGGGCGTGACGCGGATGTACCGCGCCTGGGCCCTGGCTTCCATGGTTGTCCCTTCGGTGTAAGTCATAGTCGTTTCCACCCCGCGCTAGCGGCGCTTCGACTTCCGGTCGTCCTTGACGTGGCCGCGGAAGGTGCGAGTCGGCGAGAACTCGCCGAGCTTGTGGCCGACCATCGACTCGGTGACGAACACCGGGACGTGGATCTTGCCGTTGTGCACCGCGATGGTGTGACCCAGCATGGCCGGGACGATCATCGAGCGACGGGACCAGGTCTTGATGACGTTCTTGGTCCCCGCGTCGTTCTGTACGTCCACCTTCTTGATGAGGTGGCCGTCGACGAAGGGCCCCTTCTTGAGACTGCGCGGCATCTAAACCCGCTCCTAGCGCTTCTTGTTCGTCTTGCGGCGGCGGACGATGTACTTGTTGCTCGCCTTCTTGGGAGAACGAGTACGACCCTCCTTCTGACCCCACGGCGAGACCGGGTGACGACCACCGGAGGTCTTGCCTTCACCACCACCGTGCGGGTGGTCAACCGGGTTCATCGCGACACCGCGGACGGTCGGGCGCACGCCCTTCCAGCGCATACGGCCGGCCTTGCCCCAGTTGATGTTCGACTGCTCGGCGTTGCCGACCTCGCCGATCGTCGCGCGGCAGCGCGCGTCGACCAGGCGGATCTCACCCGACGGCATACGAAGGTGGGCCATGGTGCCCTCCTTCGCCAGCAGCTGCACGGAGGCACCCGCGGAACGGGCGAACTTCGCGCCGCCGCCGGGCCGCAGCTCGATGGCGTGGATGGTCGTACCGACCGGGATGTTGCGCAGCGCCAGGTTGTTGCCCGGCTTGATGTCGGCGCCCGGACCGTTCTCGACGCGGTCGCCCTGCGCCAGACCACGGGGAGCGACGATGTAACGCTTCTCGCCGTCCGCGTAGTGCAGCAGCGCGATGCGCGCGGTGCGGTTCGGGTCGTACTCGATGTGCGCGACCTTGGCCGGCACGCCGTCCTTGTCGTGACGACGGAAGTCGATCACGCGGTAGGCGCGCTTGTGGCCACCACCCTGGTGGCGAACGGTCACACGACCGGCGTTGTTACGGCCGCCCTTGCTGTGCAGAGGGCGGACCAGCGACTTCTCCGGCGTGGACCGCGTGATCTCGACAAAGTCGGCGACGCTGGAGCCACGACGGCCCGGGGTCGTCGGCTTGTACTTGCGGATACCCATTTCTCAGTCCTCGTCCGATTCCGGACGACTCGACCTCACTTAAGAGGTCGGGCCGCCGAAGATGTCGATACGGTCGCCCTCGGCGAGGGTCACGATGGCGCGCTTCGTGTCGGAGCGCTTGCCGAAGCCGGTCTTGGTGCGCTTGCGCTTACCCTGCCGGTTGATCGTGTTGACCCCGGTGACCTTGACCGAGAAGACCGCTTCCACGGCCTGCTTGATCTGGGTCTTGTTGGAGCCGGGCGCGACGATGAACGTGTACTTGTTCTCGTCGAGCAGCGCGTAGCTCTTCTCGGAGACCACGGGCTTGACGAGAACGTCACGCGGGTCCGAGTACGTCTTGCTGGTAACGGTCGCCTCGCTCATCAGGCGTCGCTCCCTTCGGTCTCAGCGGTCTGGGGGCCAGACACGAAGGACTCGAAAGCGGCCTGGGTGAAGACCACGTCGTCAGAGACGATCACGTCGTACGTGTTGAGCTGGCCCGGCTCCAGGATGTGCACCTGGGGCAGGTTGCGCGCGGACAGCCACGCGGCCTCGTCGGCGCGGTCGACGACCAGGAGCAGGTTCTGGCGCTCCGAGATCTTGCCGAGCAGCGTCTTGGCGGCCTTCGTGGAGGCGGCACCCTCGACCACGCCGGTGACGACGTGGATACGGGAGTGACGGGCCCGGTCCGAGAGGGCACCGCGCAGGGCGGCGGCCTTCATCTTCTTCGGGGTCCGCTGCGCGTAGTCACGCGGCTGCGGGCCGTGAACGACGCCACCGCCGGCGAACTGCGGGGCGCGGGTCGAACCCTGACGGGCGCGGCCGGTGCCCTTCTGGCGGTAAGGCTTCTTGCCACCACCGCGGACTTCACCGCGGCGCTTGGTCTTGTGCGTGCCCTGACGGGCAGCCGCCAGCTGAGCGACAACGACCTGGTGGATCAGCGGAACGCTGGTCTTGGCGTCGAAGATCTCCGCGGGGAGGTCGACGGTACCGGCCTTGTCGCCTGCCGGCGAAAGGATGTCAATGGTGCTCATTACCTCAAGCCCCCTTGGCCGCGGTACGGACCAGGACGAGGCCGCCGTTCGGACCGGGGACCGCGCCCTTGATGAGGAGCAGACCCTTCTCCGCGTCAACCGCGTGGATGGTCAGGTTCTGGGTGGTGACGCGCTCGTTACCCATGCGGCCCGCCATGCGCATGCCCTTGAAGACACGCCCAGGGGTGGCGCAGCCACCGATGGAACCGGGGGAACGGTGCTTGCGCTGGGTGCCGTGCCCGGCGCCGAGGCCCTTGAAGTTGTGACGCTTCATGACACCGGCGAAGCCCTTGCCCTTGCTCTTGCCCGTGACGTCGACCTTGACGCCGGACTCGAACACCTCGGCAGTGACCTCCTGGCCCAGCGTGTACTCGCTGGCGTCAGGGGTGCGGAGCTCCACCAGGTGGCGGCGCGGGGTGACGTCGGCCTTGGCGAAGTGACCCTTGAGGGGCTTGTTCACCTTGCGCGGGTCGATCTCGCCGAAGGCGATCTGCACCGCTTCGTAGCCGTCGCTGTCGTTCGTACGGACCTGCGTCACGACGCACGGACCGGCCTTGACGACGGTCACCGGGACAACCCGGTTGTTCTCGTCCCAGACCTGGGTCATGCCGAGCTTCTCGCCCAGGACGCCCTTGATGTTCTTGCTCATCTCGGCCCGTCCCCTCAGAGCTTGATCTCGATGTCGACGCCCGCCGGCAGGTCGAGGCGCATCAGCGAGTCAACCGTCTTCGGCGTGGGGTCGAGGATGTCGATGAGGCGCTTGTGCGTGCGCATCTCGAAGTGCTCGCGAGAGTCCTTGTACTTGTGCGGCGACTTGATGACGCAGTACACGTTCTTCTCAGTGGGCAGCGGCACCGGGCCCGCGACCGACGCACCAGTGCGGGTCACCGTCTCGACGATCTTCTTCGCCGAGGAGTCGATGACCTCGTGGTCGTAGGCCTTGAGCCGGATGCGGATCTTCTGTCCCGCCATGGCTACTAGTAGTCCTGTCTCTCGTAACGCTCTGGAACCCAGGGGTTCTCTGGACTCCTCCTCCGACCCACGCGGTCGGGCGTGTCGCATCCCCTCTACGAAAATCTCCCGAAGAAGATCCCAACCAAGGGGGCGCGGGCCCTGAGACCGCGGAACCGGGGGCGGAACACCCACCGGGTGCCTGGCCGGCGCCCTGCATTGCTTCCCGGAAGATTCCCGTACGTCCGGCCCGTACAGGGCCGACGAGTACTGTGGGACTCGCTTCCGGTCCTCCCGGCGGGAGGCGCGCAGCATTGACACTCAACCGAGCAACCTGGTCAGTGTGCCATACGGGGCGCGGGCCTGGCCAATCGAGTCGGAAATCCTACCCCGCGCCGACGCGGACTCAAACGCGGGCGCGCATCCGGCGGCGCCGAGGGCCACGCGAACCCCTCTCCTCGCGCGCGCGTACCCCTGGGGGTACGGACCCGCTGGGCGTCGGGGGCGGATCGTGTCGGCGCGGGCGTCGCGGATTACGTCGGTGGCGGCGGGACATCCGTCGCGGATCACGCCGGCGGCGGAGGACGCCGTCGGCGGGCGGATCGCGGACCGGTCCCCTCCCCTCCCCCCTCCCCGCCGGCGCCCGGCGCGGGGCGGGCCGCGGCCGACGGGGATTCCGCTTCGAGCCCGGCGCACCCGCACCGGGCGTGCGCCGGGCTCGTCGGACGGCGCGCGAAACCGCAACTGCCCGCGACGAGCGGGGCGTTCGGCAGGCAGTCCGCCTCTCGGGGACGGTCCGGCCCACGACGGGCCGTCACCTCCCGCCTCCCCGGCACGGCTTGGTCTCAATAACGATTCTGATTCGGAACGCTTAAATGATGTCGACGATGAACATCGGACATCTTCCGCTTCATAGGATCTGCCCGTGCTCGCAGGGCACTTGAGACTGCTTTCGCGGCTCTCCCACCACGTACCTCGTGTGGCGCGCACGTCGCGCCCGAAGGACGAGCCGCACCGGAGGGGACTTCTGTGTTTTCACCTTTTTCAGCGTCCGTCGCGACCGGGCGAGGAACCGCCGGTCGCCGGATAGCCGCAACGGCGGCCGCGGTCGGTCTGCTGGCCCTGGGCTCCCTGGCCGGGGCCGGCAGCGCCTCGGCCGACGAGGACGACACCCATCACCAGGGGGGTGCGGTCGCCACTCTGGACGGGTTGAAGACGTTCGACTCGGCCCGCCTCGACACCGGTGACGGCAAGACCACCGACATCTCCGCGGGATTGTTCGAACTGAGCGTCGAGGGCGGTGGCCGACTGCAGACGTACTGCATCGACATCCACAACCCGACCCAGAAGAAGGCCAAGTACCTCGAAACGCCCTGGGGCCAGACGTCGCTCGGCGCGAACAAGGACGCCGGCAAGATTCTCTGGATCCTCAAGAACTCCTACCCGCAGGCCAGTGACCTGACGGCGCTCGCCCAGAAGGCGGGCGCCGGGGAGCTGGATGCCAAGACGGCCGCCGCCGGCACGCAGGTCGCCATCTGGCGGATCTCGGACGGCGCGAAGGTCGAGGCCAAGAACGAGCAGGCCGAGAAGCTCGCGGACTGGCTGGAGGCCGAGGCCCAGAACCTCCAGGAGCCGAAGACCTCTCTGACGCTGGACCCGAACGTGGTGTCCGGCAAGTCGGGCAGCAAGCTCGGTCCGGTGACCGTGCACACCGACGCCAACCAGGTGTCCGTCGCCGCCAACGCCGACGCCTCGGCGGCCGGCGTCAAGGTGACCGACAAGGACGGCAAGCCCGTCACGTCGGCCGTCAACGGCACCGAGCTGTACTTCGACGTTCCCGCGGGCGCGGCCGACGGCACGGCCTCGCTCACGACCAAGGCGACCACGCAGGTCCCGGTCGGCCGGGCGTTCGCGAGCGCGAGCAAGAGCCAGACCCAGATCCTGGCCGGCTCCACCGAATCCACGATCACCGCGGACGCGACCGCGAACTGGGCCACGAAGGGCGCCATCCCCGCGGTCACCGCCGAGAAGAACTGCGCCAAGAACGGCGTCGACGTCACGGCCGCCAACGAGGGCGACACCCCCTTCACCTTCGAGCTGGCCGGTGCCGAGCACACGGTCGGCGCGGGTGAGTCCAAGACCGTGACCGTGCCGGTCGGCGAGGACGAGGCGTACGACATCACCGTCACCGGGCCCAACGGCTTCTCGGAGCGCTTCCAGGGTGTCCTGGACTGCGAGACCCAGGGCACGCCCGCCCCGAGCACGAGCGGTGGCGGCGGGGAGACCCCCTCCTCCAGCCCGAGCCCGAGCGAGGACGGCGGCACGACCGGTGCCACGACCGGCGACACCACGACCGGCGGCACGACCGGCGGCGGTGACCTCGCGGAGACCGGTGGCTCCAGCGCCACTCCGGTGATCGCGGGCATCGCGGTGGCCCTGGTGGCCCTGGGCGCCGGAGCGGTGTTCATGCTCCGCAGGAAGAAGACCGCGGGTCACTGACCAGCGGCTGACCGACAGACCGGGCCCGGCACGCGGAACGCGTGCCGGGCCCGGTCGCGTCCCAGGGGGCGGCCCGGACGCCGCTCCGGGCCCGGCTTCCCTGATCAGGCCCCGGCGGTGCGCTCCCGCCCGCTTCCGTGCCCGCCGCCCGCACGGCGGAACCGCTCGCCCCCGGCGCCCTCCCTGCGGGACCGCCCCTCCGTACGCACCCCCGTCCTCCCGGCGGGACCGCCCTCTGTGCGCGATCCCGCCCATCGGCCGGGCAACCCGCTCGCCCCGATCCCCGTCTACTCCCCCGCGGGTGCGGCCCGGTCGGCCGATGACCCGCGCGGACATCAGGGGAGTACGCAGGACGGGGCGACCGCTCGCCCGCTGCGGGGGAAGCGGACGGAGCACGTGGCGTGACGAATCGACCTGCCCTGCCGGAAACCGGGGCGCCCCGGACCGGCGTGCCACGGCGTACGGCCCTGCTCGCCGCCGGGACCACCGCCGCGACGGCCGGGCTCGCCGGGTGCTCGGTCCCGGCTCCCCGCCGCCGGAACCCGGCCCCCGACCCCGCGCCCGGCCTCGCCATAGCCGGCACCCGGCGGGCGCGGGTCATGCAGGTGCTGGCCCACCCCGACGACGACCTGTACTTCATGAACCCGGACACCCGCGAGGCCCTCGACGCCGGGACCCCCGTGGTCTGCGTCTATCTCACCGCGGGCGAGGCCGACGGCCGCAACAGGATTCCCGGGGGCCCCCGCCCGGCGCCCGACCGTTCCGCGTACTCCTCCGCCCGGCACCAGGGCCTGCGCCAGGCGTACGCCGAGCTGCTCGGACTCGACCGGTTCACCCCCTGGCAGAAGTCCGTGCTCACGCTGGACGGCGGCCACCGGGCCGAACTGAACGTGCTGGCCGACGGGGTGCGCCGGGTGGAGCTGGTCTTCCTCAACACCGCGATGCACACCGGGCGCGGCCGTCTCGGGCTGCCCAGTCTCTGGCGGGACCGGCGGCTGGTGCTGCGTACGGTCGTCGCGGACGGCTCGCCGCTGGAGCGGGCCGGTTCGTATACGTACGAGTCCCTGATCGACGTCCTCGTCGGGCTGCTGGACAGCTACCGGCCGACCGTCGTGCACACCCTCGACCCCGACCCGGACCTCCAGTTCAGCAGCGAGTACGAACGGCGCAGGGACAGCGAGCAGCGCGGCTACTCCGACCACGCCGACCACACCGCGGCCGGGTGCTTCGCCTGGGCCGCCCTGATCCGCTGGGTAGCGGCGGCGACGAGGCGCGGGGAGGCGGTGCCCGCGTTCGTCGTCGCGGCGTTCCGCGGGTACTACAACCGGCACTGGCCCAAGAACCTGCCGCCCGCGGTGCTGGAGCGGAAGGCCGCCCACCTCGTCCCGTACGGCGGCGCGCCCGACTGGGAGTGCGGCAACCCCTCGGGGTGCGGTGACTACAACGTCGGCGGCGACCGGCCCCTGACCAACCGGAAGGGCTGGGTCCGCTCCACCCACCACCGCTACCCGGGGCCCCGGACCGTGGTCGCCGCCGGCCCCGACGGGCGGCTGACCGTGTACGGGGTGCTGGGGCTGCGGGCCGTGCGGTGGAGGGAGAGCGCCCCGGGCAGCGGAATCGCACAGGCTCCGGACGATCTCGGCGGCGGTCCGCTCGCCCCGGTGCTGGGCTCCGCGACGACCGCGGACGGACGGCAGTTGCTGTTCGGGCTGCGGTTCGCCGCGCTCGGCGGGCACGGCGCGGACAACGAGCGCGAGATCGTGCTCCTGGAACAGCGTTCCCCGGGCGGCGGCTTCCGTGCCTGGCGGGGTCTCGGCAACCCCGCCGCCGGCCGCGACCACGGCCGCCGCATCGGGGCGCCGGTGGCCGTCGCCGCACCGGACGGCCGCGTCCACCTCTTCGTCCGCAACGCGGAGAAGGGGCTCAGCACCCGGGTGCGCGACGCGGGCACCGGACGCTGGAGCGACTGGCGCGACATGGGCGGCGGCGAGGTGCAGGACGGAGCGACCGCGGTCGTGGACGCGGCGGGGCGCGTCCACGTGTACGCGGCCGGGCACCATGCCGTGCACCACTGGACCCAGGACGCCCCGGACACGGACGTCACCGCGCGTACCCAGCTCACCGACGCCCCCGTGCCGGCGCACGCGCCCGGCGCGCTCCCGGCGCCCGACGGGTCCGTGGAGCTGTACTACCGGCCGGAAGCGCGGGCGCGACTCGCCGTCGTACGGCCCGGCTCGGCCCCCGCGCCCGCGTTCGGCGGCTACGGTCCGGTGTCCGCCGCCGCCTCACCGAGCGGCCCGGTCCTGCTCGGCCGGTCCGCGGAGGGCCGCATCCACGTGCGTACCGCCGAGGGCACCGCCGTACGGTCCCGGGGGCCGGTCGCCCTGGACGGCGCCGTCCTGCACCTCGGTGCGGCGGGCGGGCGGCCCGTCGTCGTGGGGCTCGGGCCGGACGCCCTGCCGTGGGTGTGGCGGCCGTAGCGCCGAGTCTCCGTCAACTCCCGCCCCATAAGGCCGCGTTATGGCCAAACGTTAGTACCCCGGCCTCGTCGCGCTCCGGCACCCTGTTGCCCACCATCCCCCACGGACACGCCCACCCAGGCGTGTCGCGCGAAACGAGGAATCATGCGTATATCCCGGCTCGTGCCCGCTGCCGCCGCCGCGGCGGCCTGCGTCCTCGCCCTCTTCGCACCGTCCGCCTCCGCCGCCCCCGAGCCCCCGCTGCGGGACGCCCCGCCGCCGACCACCCAGATCATCGGCGGCGGCTACGCGCAGAACGCCCCGTGGGCCGCGCGCCTCTTCTCCAACGGCAGGGAGACCTGTTCGGCGACGATCATCGCGCCCACCTGGATCCTCACCGCGAAGCACTGCGTCACCGGCGGCGGTCTGTCGTTCCGCATCGGCAGCCTGGACCAGCACAGTGGCGGCACGGTGGCCAACGGGGTCCAGACCTACACCCACGGTTCGGACCTGGCCCTCGTCCGGCTGGACCGCTCGGTGCAGGCCACCTACTCCCGCCTCGGCCAGCCGGGTTCGGTCCGCGTGGGACAGAACGTGCAGGTCTGGGGCTGGGGTGCGACCTCCCGGTGCGGCTCCGAGGCCAACTGCCAGTCCCGCTACCTGAAGGTGGCCAACGTGACGGTCACCGGCGGCTGCGGTGACGCGTACGGCGGCTCGGCGATCTGCGCCCGCCGGGGCGACGGCATCACCGCCGGCGGCGACTCCGGCGGCCCCATGACGGCGAACGGCATCCAGGTGGGCGTCGCCTCCACCAGCGACCGGCAGACCACGACGGCGTACACGAACGTCACGGCCTACCGCTCGTGGATCCAGTCGGTGGCGGGCGTCTGACCGGACGCCCCGTCGAACGGCAGGGCCCCGGTACCTCTCCGCTCCGAGGTACCGGGGCCCTGCCGTGCCGTCCGCTCCGCGTCCGGCGACGCTCGCGTCAGGACGGCTCAGCGTTTACCGGTGGCCGGCGGGGCGAGATTCCGGTGGGCCCGCCCGTGCAGCGCGATTCCGGCCGACACGGAGACGTTGAGCGACTCGGCGGCGGGGTTCATCGGAATCGACACGGATTCCGTGACGATGCCGGAAAACTCTCCGGAGGGGCCCGTCTTCTCGCTGCCGAACATGAGGACGACACGTTCCTCGACGCCGCCGAGGTCACCGACGGTGAGATCCCCGTCCGCCTCGAAGACCACGGGCCGCATTCCGCCGTTCTTGACGAACTGGAGCGCTTCTTCCCGTGAGACGAGAACGATCGGGAGGGAAAAGACATATCCCCGGCTGGCCCTGATCAGCCGCCGGTCGGCGATGGTGCCGAGATCGCTGTCCACGAGGACGATGCCCGAGGCGCCGAGCGCGAAAGCGGTCCGCACGATGGCGCCGATGTTGCCGACGATCTTGACGCCGTCGAGCAGGACGAGGTCGCCCGGCCGGTCGGCGAGGTCCGCGAGACGGTGGGGCCGCGGGACCCGGGCGAGACCGAAGACCTTCGGCTTCTTCTCGGTCTTGAAGACCTGGTTGGCCACCGGTGCCGCGAGCAGCCGGACCGGGATCTCGCGCTGGGCGCACAGGTCGAGCAGCTCGCCCGGCACGGTCACGGTGTCGAGCCCGTAGAGCTCGATGAATTCCACTCCGGCCCGGATGCTCTGCAGCAGGGGCTCGATGTCCTCGATCAGCACCGTTTTGACAACGGACCTTGAATGCTTCGTGACATCGATGATGCGCTGCACGGCGGGATCTGAACGTTCAGTGATGACGTCAAGGCTGGGCATCAAGGGAACATAGCACGCGCGCCGCACCACTTGTCCTACGAGATGTGCCGCTCACGAACCCGCGCTGAATGGCCCGCGTCGAACGTGCGAAAGGGCGCCGCACCATGGCCGCGCCGCACTCGCCGGGGCCCCGCGACTACGCCTCTCCGCCTTCCAGGGCGATACCCAGACCGGCCAGCGTCTCGTGGACGCTCTTGCCCTCGGCCGTCGCCTCCAGCGCGAATCCGCCCACGGAGGTCGGGGGGTAGCCGATGAGGTCGATCACCTGGCTGACCTTGTAGATGCCCGGCATCTGGTCGGCCCGGTCCCACAGGTAGACCGCACCCCAGAGCTGGCGGCCGGCGTCGGAGAACCATGCCTTGAGCCGCATGCCGTCGAGCTCCGAGTAGGCGTCCACGGCATAGTCCCGGAGGTAGTCCCGAAGGCTCTCCACGGTGGCTTCCGACTTCTTCAGATCCCACATGACAATCGAAAGATACATAGCTCGACCCCCTGATCCGCAACTTCTTCTGACCCCGCGAACATCATCTCGACCACAGGGGAAACACGATACGGCCGCATGACGAATCCGCCATCGAAAAAGGGAGAATAACCCCTTGACCGGCCCTGTGTCATTCCCCCGCAGACCTCATCGGAATTACCGTACGGAACTCCGCGAGCCTATCCTCGTACCCCAATGGAACAAAGCTTCAATTTGCCTCTCCGTTTGGATAGTATCCAGGAAATCAACCTCTGGGCCAGCAGCGGAGAGCACTGTGACCGACCGTCAGGACAGCACCTATCCCCACCCCCGGACCTGCCCGCTCCAGCCTCCGCGGGAGTACGCCTCCCTGCGCGCCGAGCAGCCGGTCGGCCAGGTCACCCTGGCCTCCGGGCGGACGGCCTGGCTGCTCACCCGGCACGAGCACATACGCCAGTTGCTCGCGAGCCCGCACGCCAGCTCGAACCTGGCCGACCCGGGCTACCCGCTCCACTTCGACGCGCCGCCGGAAGTCATGGAGCAGCTGCGGCCGGTGATGCTGGCCATGGACCCACCGGTGCACACCGCACAGCGCAAGATGGTGATCCCGGAGTTCACCGCCAAGCGGGTGCTCCGACTGCGGCCCCGCATCGAGGAGATCGTGGACGAGTGCCTCTCCGCGATGCTCGCCGCCGAGGGGCCGGTCGACCTGGTCGAGGCGCTGGCCCTGCCCGTGCCGTCGCTGGTGATCTCCGAGCTGCTGGGGGTGCCGTACGACGACCGCGCGTTCTTCCAGGACCGCACCAGGAAGCTGGTCTCGGTCGACGTGGACCCGCAGGAGCGCAACAGCGCGCACCAGGAGCTCCACGAGTACTTCGCCGGGCTGGTCGCCGCCCAGGAGGAGAACCCCGGTGACGACCTGCTCGGCAGGCTCGTCGTGCGGAACCGCGAGACCGGCACGTTCGACCGCGCGGAGCTCATCGGAATGGCCAACGTCCTGCTCGTCGGCGGTTTCGAGACCACCGCGAACATGATCTCGCTCGGTGTGGTGGGCCTGCTGGAGAACCCCGACCAGCTGGCCAGGCTCAAGGCCGATCCCGAACTGGCGCCGCAGGCCGTCGACGAACTGCTCCGCTACTTCAGCATCGCCGACCAGGTGACCTCCCGCGTCATGACGGCCGACATCGAGATCGGCGGGGTGCTCATCCGGGCCGGCGAGGGCGTCATCGGGCTCAGCGCCTCCGGCAACCACGACGAGGCCGTGTACGCCGACCCGGAGCGGCTGGACTTCGAGCGCGGCGGCAGGCACCACCTGGCCTTCGGCCACGGCATCCACCAGTGCATCGGGCAGAACCTCGCCAAGCTGGAGCTGGAGGTCGTCTTCAACGCCCTGCTCGCCCGTATCCCGGGCCTGAAGCTGGCGGCCCCGGTCAGCGAGCTGCCGTTCAAGGACAGCATGGGCGTGTACGGGCTGCACAAGCTTCCCGTGACCTGCTGAGACGCCCGAGAACGCACCGCCGAAGGCGCCTTCGGCCGGGCGGAGCCCCCCGGGGGAGGCTCCGCACCGGCCGAAGGCCCGCCCGGTTCCGGCACCGCCGCGGCCGTCCGGCCGGCCGGACGCGGGCCTACTGCGCCGCGAGGTCATCGAGCCCGCGACGCAGCAGGTAGGCGACGAGCCCCTCGGCGGCGGGCACCAGCCCCAGCCGGTTGTTGGTGGTGTGGATGTAGTTCGAGAGGCAGCCCGGGTACGGGGTGCCGTCGAGCAGCAGTTCGCGGGCGTCGCTGTCCGGTCGCGCACCGCACACCGCACGCGCGCGTGCGGTGGCCTCCACCGACATGGCGTGGAACACGTCGTCGGTGACCGCGCCCCGCCAGACCGAGGCGCACAGGCCGGTGATCTGCGCCGAGACCCCTTCGTACAGCTGCGGCCATGCCTGGTGCACGGCCTCCGGCGCGTACGCGCGCCACCACTCCTCGTACTCCTGGAGGAAGACCGCGGCCGCCGCCGGACCGAAGCCGGCCCCGTGGAGGAACATCGCCATGACGCGTGCGGCCTCGCCGATCGGCGCCCGCCGCGCCGCCACCCACTCCCGCGGCTGGCCGGCCAGCAGGTCCAGGACCGCCACCGACGACTTCCGGAAGACGGTCTCGGCGATCTCCACCCCCTGCGCTCCCCCGTACTTGCGGTACTCGGGGGCGTACGGCACCCGGTCGAGCGAGCCGAGGGGGCGGCCCTCGGCGGAGGTCTCCTTCTCCAGGCGCGCGAGCTCGTCCTGGAGGGTCAGTCCGAGTGCGTACTCCTCCTGTGCCTCGGCCCCGAACTCGGGCATGGCACGGGCCAGGCCGGCCACGACCCGCTCGGCCGCATCGGCCGATCCGGCGCCGGGACCGCAGCGCATGCGCAGCCGCAGATGGGGGCCGCCCTGCCAGTACCGCAGGAAGAAGAAGTGGTCCTGGAGACCTTCGTCGCGGAGCAGTGGGTACACCACGTCGCACAGGAGGGGCGTGTGCAGGGAGTGCGGCACGTAGAAGTGCACCACCCGCCATTCGTGCGTCACGGTCGGCCCACTACTTGTCGGTGCATAGTTCAACGAAGAACTCCTCTGCTGCGTTCCAGCCCGTCTCCGGGCCGTAGTCGTCCACCGAAGGAAGGCACTCGCGGATCGACACGAGCACATCGCCGCGCGACAGCGCGGACTTCGCGAAGCTCCGGACCAGGTAGGGGTTCCGGAAGTCGACGTACATCGGCTTGTGGACGCTGGCGCGGCGCAGGTGCGCGTAGTCGGCCCACTGGCGGGTCACCTTCCGGCTGCGCCCGGCCATCACGTCGCGCTCCTCCGGCGTCTGGCACAGCACGAAGGCGTGCCGGGGCAGACCGCGCGAGCGGCGCCACGCGTCGAAGGCCATGAGGGCCTGGAAGTCGTCCCGGCTCAGGTCCTGGAGCATGGGGATGTCGGCGGCGGCCACGTTCCAGGAGCGGCGGTCGGCCACGACGTCGCCGACGACCAGACGCGGCACGCTCTCTCCGTACGCCACGGGTCCGCCCGAGTCCCGGATGTCGTCCAGGGGCTTCCACAGATAGCGGTTGGACGGGGAGAGAGCCTCCAGCAGGCGGTAGAGCAGCGGTACGCCGACGGGGGTCATGAAGTTCATGGGTACGAGGTCGATTACCTCCCGCGCCTCCGGGTCCCACAGACGCAGCGACCGGGTGTCCGGGTCGGCGCGGACCTCCAGGCGGTCCAGTCCGTACACGGTGCGCTGCTCGCCGAGCGACACCGCGCCCGGGTAGTTCACCACCCGCGGGGTCACGGACGGGTGCAGGTTGAAGTTGAATCCGAGCACCGAGTTGAGGTCGGTCTGGCCGGGGAAGCGGCGGGCGAGGTGCGCGCACTGCGCCTCGGGCAGCGACCAGTCGTCGCTGCCCCGGGTGAAGGAGCCGAACCGCGAGAAGTAGACGCCGTAGCCGGTGAGCAGTCCGTTGACGACCAGCGTCCGGTCGCGGCCCGGCAGGACGCCGCGCGCGAACTGTGCCCGGAAGGTCACGGACTCGGTGTCCAGCAGGTCGTTCACCCCGTCGCAGGCGCGCTCGATGTCGGCCGGGTCCAGGTGGACGGTGCCGTCCCCGGGCACGAGTCCCGCGCGGACGGTGTCCAGGGCCTTCGCGCGCTGCGCGGTGTAGACGGCGACGGCCGGCACGTCGCGGCCCATGAAGACATCGGTCTGTTCCTGGTCGGTGAGCGAGGAGAAGGCCCTGAAGAAGTCCAGGAAGGGCATGGAGACGCGGTCGCCGAGCACCTTGGTGGCGAAGGCGTGCAGACCGATGCGCTTCACCTGGCCGTTGTCCAGCATCGTCGCCAGCCGCCAGAGGCCGGTCAGGGCGGGCAGGCTCCGCTCGACGGTCGGCAGGTGCCAGGACCGGGGCGCGGTGGTGGCGGGCGTGTCCTCGAAGACCGGTGATTTCAGGACGTCCTCGGGGGGCGGCGACACCTTGCACAGTGCGGCGATGCCGCCGATCGCCGCGTACGCCGCGTCGAGCAGGCGCTGGCGTTCGGCGGCCCCGGCCCGGGCGAAGTCCGTCTCCAGTTTCCGGAGGGCGCCGAAGTGTTCGCGCAGCGCGGCCGTCTCCGGTGTGCCGCCGGCGGCGAGCGTCGCTTCGAGCTTCGCCGAGTAGTCCGGGTCGTGGTCGTCGATCTCCGGGCGGAAGAAGAGGACGCCGGCCCGGATCAGGCCGTGCACGACGTCGCGGCTCGCCTTCTCCTGGCCGGTGACCGCGGTGAGTTCACGCAGCACCGGGGCGGCGGGGGCCGAGCCGTCGGGCATCGCGGTGAGCAGCGCGCCGAAGATCGCCTCCCGGCGGATCCGCAGCACGGTCTCGGTGGCCATCTTCCCGTCCTCGCGGGTTCCGGGGGCCACGCCGACGAACTCGATCGACTCGGGCCCGGCCCGCAGGGTCGAGTTCAGCACCAGGTGGCCCGACTCCAGGCCGCCCGGGATGCGCGGCAGTGCGGCGAGCACCCAGTTGACGAGCAGCCGGTTCAAGGTGGTGACCGACTCGGTCGGTCCCGGTGCGCGGCGGGCGGGGGCTCCGGCGGCCGGATCGTCCGGGGGGAAGGCGCCGATCTCGGTGAACCGGCCGAAGGGCGAGGGCTTGAGGGCGGCCCGGTAGGCGAAGTTGACCAGGGAGGACTCCCGCAGCCGGGCCTTGCTCGGCTTGAGGGAGGCGGGGTCATCGCCGGCGACGAAGTCGCGCAGGCCGCGGTAGAGGCGGTCGCCGGAGAGCTGGATGCTCAGGGCCATCGCGTCGTGCTCGAAGAGCGCGCGGAAGCCCTGGGAGGCATGGGTCTTCTCGTTCTCCAGCGCCTGGGCGGCGGCTTCCTCGCACTTCTCGGCGCGGAGTCCGAGCGCACACCAGCTCTCGGTCTCGGCGAGTATCGCGGGGTTCAGGTGCGGACGGAGCGCCCCGAGGCATGCCGCCGCCCGGTCGTGCCGCAGGTTGTGCACGTCGCGCCGCAGCCGGATGAGGCCGGCCCGGACGTCGTCGCCGAGCACGGGCACCAGTTCGCCGAGGCGGTCGGCCAGGCCGGCCGCGCGCTCGGCGATCTCCTCCCGCAGGGCCTCCAGCTCGTCGATGCGCGGCCAGGCGGCGGCGAAGGACATCCCCTTGAGTTCATCCAGGGGGAGTCTGCTCCGCCGGTAGACGACATACGGACTGATCTTCACACCCATGGGAATCCCCCAACTTCGTCACGCGGGCCCGGTTCACCGTGGCGTGCGGACGTCAGGGCCGGGCCGCGGAGGCGGGTCCCTGCCGTGCGGAGTCCGCCTGTCATCCACCGAGCCGGTCGGTTCGCGCTCTGCCTACACATACGAAGGATCCGGCCGGGCGGGGCGTCCGGTGCCCCGCTCGGCGGTGGCGCCCGCTCGGCGATGGCGTCCGCCGCCGGGGCACGCCGAACCGGAATTACCCCGTCCTCGCCCGTCCGGACCATTTCTCCAGAACTATAGAAAGCCACCGCCGAGGTGCACCTCGACGGTGGCTCAACTATTCCCTGCCCTTAATTCAGGACGAGGACGACGAGGAACTCGTCGAAACGCTGGTGGTCGTGCACGAGGCCGCCATCACCTGCGCCAGGTCATCGTTCTCACCGGCACCCGCAATGAGGTCCGAGATCTCGAGGACATCGAGTTCGATCTGCTGCTCCATTGGTAACACCCCCTCCCGTTGATGTGCCTTGAACCTATCCAGCAATTTGATCACCATGCAAGGGACACCAATGTGGCGTACGTCACGTCGATTATGGGGTTCCTGGGGCTTGACCGTCAGGGTTATGGTCGCATCAAGATCGCGTGACGGCATATGTATGCCGGCTCTATCCGGGGGGCTCACTCGTGCATTTCTTTGCCACCATCCCGCAGCCTGATGGTTCAAATTACAACGAAACTTTCGCCCCCCTGATCCGCGCGCTGTTCGCGCCCGAGCGCGTGGCCCGGCACGGCCCGTACTACTTCGTCCGCACCCGGGACGCGCGCCTCGGCGCGGAGGCCCTCCAGATCAGCGTCGACGGGGTGACGGACCCGGACGCCTTCCGCGAGGAGCTGCGAAGCATCGTCCAGCGGCACGGCCACACGGCGCGCGTCGAGGAGATTCCCCTGGTCGAGGCCCCGTCGCCGCTGTGGAACGCCGGGTTCGCGGGACCTGGGTTCGAGGCCGCGTCCAAGCGGCTCTTCCAGCGGGCCGCGCCGGTTCTGGTCGCGTTCCTGAACCGGTCGGCGGTCAGCGGTTCCGCCCTGCCCGCCGCCCTGGGCGCCCTTCGCCTCATGGTCGCCCACACGCGAGCGACATTGCTGAACTCCCCGCAGCGGAATCTGCCCTACCAATTCGGTGACCTGCTGTCGTTGCGACTGCTGAGCTACCGGTCGCATTACGAGGCGATCTACCTGCGCACCAAGAACCCGGATTCCTTCGAGGCCGCCTGTGCCCGCTTCTACGAACAGGCCGGGCCGGCCGTCCGGGAATTCATCGCCGCCTGCGGCGACCCTGACGCCGAACACCTGGACGACCTACCGGCAGAGCAATGGACCGGATTCGTCAAGGCTGGAACCAGCCAACTGGCCGAAACTTTTCTCCATGGCTCCATCATCAATGCCGGAGAGACACTAGAGGACCTCGTGCAGAAGCGAGGCGGCCCGGTCGAGCCCACGCGTTTCCACACCCCGCCGAGTCCTGAACTGGACGCCCTGATGCATCGCGACACCGACTTCCTGGCGTTCCGCATGCAGACCAGCCTGCTCTACAGCTCCCTCTATTCACTCGGCTTCAGCCTGGCCGAGCGATACGTCTTCTGCTACGTCGTCGCGC
The DNA here is from genome assembly GCF_044756785.1 of Streptomyces sp. NPDC091649. Lineage (NCBI taxonomy): Bacteria > Bacillati > Actinomycetota > Actinomycetes > Kitasatosporales > Streptomycetaceae > Streptomyces > Streptomyces sp. NPDC091649. The sequence goes on from NZ_JBIVTR010000001.1 coordinate 1,123,851, forward strand.
GCGCGAACGAAGAAGTCCGCGGAAGGTCCATGGCCGAGCTCCAGAGCGACCTGGACGACCTGGCCAGAAGCATGGCGCCGGTCTCGGCGAAGACCGCCGGCTGACGCGGCGCGCGCACGGGGACCACACGACCGCAGGAAGAAGAACCACATGTATCCGAACAGGCACCAGGAGCACATCCCGGCCGAGCTGCGCGCTCTGGAGCAGCTCGTCTCTCCGTACGGTCTGGTCTCCCGCACCGCGCCACTGCCGGTCCGCGAGGGCGAGCCGCCCTTCGCGGTCCAGCTCGCCTACCTGGGCGTCCCGTCCCGCGCCCTCGGCAACCTCCGCACCTGGGCCCACGACGAGGACACCGGCAACTCCGACGGCGCGGGCACCGGCCTCACGCCCGAACGCGCCAAGCTGATCTCCGTCGCGGAGGCGCTGGAGCGGTACTCCACGTGCGCGTGGAACGACGACGAGATGGTGGTCGCCGCCGAGAGTGACCTCAGCGAGGAATGCGTGTCGCCCTCGCGGTGGCCGCGGTGCTCGCCCACCGAACTGGCCCACCCGGACTCACGCCTGAGCGCGTACGACCCGTCGGTGCCGATCCGCTGGGTGCGCGCCTGGTCGCTCACCCGGCAAGTGCCCGTGCTGGTACCGGCGATCTCCGTCTACCTGCACATGCCCTACCAGTCACCGTCCGAGGAGTTCATCCGCGGCATCACCACCGGGGCCGCCGTCCACTCCGACGTGCGCACAGCCGTCCTCGGAGGGCTCCTGGAGGTCGTCGAGCGGGACGCCATCGCCCTGGTCTGGCTCCAGCGGCTGCGGCTGCCCGAACTGGTCGTGGACCCGGAAGCGCTCGGCGCCGGCGCCCGGGAACACCACCGGGTCGGCACCTCGACGGACCTGCGGGTACGGCTGTTCGACGCGACGACCGACTTCGGCGTCCCGGTCATCTACGGGGTGCAGCTCGCCGACGCCGACCCCACGCTCGCCCAGATCGTCGCCGCCACCTGCGACGTCGACCCGGAGCGGGCACTGGGCAAGATCTACCGCGAACTCTCCTCGCTGCGCGTGGCGTTGCGCGGATACGTATCCGCCCACGCCGGGCGCACCCCCGACCCCGCCAAGGTGAGCGTCGTCGGGGGCGCCGTCCACAACGCCTCGCCCGACCGGCGCCACGTGTTCGATTTCCTGCTGGACGGCGAGCGCCCGGCACACGGGCTCGACGGCATGCGGGGCCTGCCCGCGGAAGCGGACCCGCTGGACACCGTGGTCGACCGGCTCGCGGCACGCGGCGCCGAAGTGCTCGTCGCGGACATCACCACGGACGAGGCCCGCCAGGTGGGCATGCGGGCCGTGAAGGTCCTGGTCCCCGAGGCCATGCCCGTCTCGTTCGTGCACGGCGAGCGCTACCTCGGCACCCCGCGCCTCTACGACGCCCCTCGCGCGATGGGCCACCCGAGCCACGCCGAGGAAGCGGTCAACCCCGTGCAGCAGCCGTTCGCATGAGCGAGAAGGACGAGAAGGAGCAGGGCAGTATGTCGCACGCACCGCGTCCGCAGTGCCTGTACCTCGTACAGGACACCTTCGGCCGAAGGCTCACGGAACACCGCGGTGTCCCGCCGGAGCAGCAGCTGTCCTACGCGGACTTCGCGAGCACCCCGGCGCCGCGGGCGGACGTCGTCGTCGCCGTGCACTCCGGCGGCGACCCGGACCTCCGCGACGAGGTCGACCGGATCTGCGCGGAACGGAACACGCCGTCGATCGGCCTCCAGCTGCTGCCGACCAGGATCGTCTGCGGGCCCGCGGTGGTCCCGGGCCGGACCGCGTGCTACGCCTGCTTCCGCAAGCGCGCCGCCCAGCACGCCGGCACCGCGCGCCCGTACGACATGGACGCCGCCGTGTCCGGGCTGCCCGAGGGGTTCGGTCCGCACCACGTGTCCGTCGCCTCCGGCCTCCTGGAACTCGCGCTGGCCGAGATCGCCGGGGGCGTCACCGGAATCGGCGGCACCGTGCGCGCCTTCCAGCTCGTCACGGGAGCCGTCTCGGCCTCGGCGACCGTGTCGGTGAACCTCTGCCCGCGGTGCGGGGGCCGGTTCTCGCGGGCACGTGCCGACCGCATGCTGCCGTTCCCGGAACTACTGCGGTAAAGAAGGATTGATCATGGTTGCCGAGATGAAGGCCGAGCAGATCGGGCAGGCCGCGCGCACGGACATGCAGCTGGTGGTCCCCTCCCGGCCCGTCCTGCGCCGGGGAGTGAGGCTGCGCCGGGCCGGCGACGCCGTCGTGCTCGACGGCGCGGACCGGGCCCAGGTGTTCTCCGGCGCCTTCGCGCGGGAAGGGCTGGTCCCCCTGGCCGAGGCGTGCGACGGCTCCCGCGACCACGCGGAGATCGCGGAGAAGGCCGGCTTCGCGGAGTCGACGGTCTACAAGTGCCTGGCCCTCCTCTGGTCGGCCGGCGCGATCGAGGAGGCCCCGGAAGCCGGGGAGGCCGGATCCGGCGGACTCCCGGCCGACGACTCCCCCTGGGCCGTCTTCCTCTCCCGCCTCGGCAACTCCACGGGGGCCAACCCCTCCTGGACCCACGCCGCGGCACGGCTGGCAGCGCGCTCCGTGCGGCTGGAGGGCGACGACGCGCTGGTCTCCGCCGCCCGGCGGGCCCTGCGGGAGGTGTGTCCGCTCTCGGACGGCGCCGGCCCGCCGCCCGCGGACGAGCTGACCGTGTTCTTCGAGACGGCCGCCTCCGCCCCGCTCCTCGCGGCCACCGAGGAGCGCTGCCGGCGGGACGGACGCCCGCTGCTGCGGATGCGCGCCGACGCGCGGACGGTCATCGTCGGCCCGTACGTCGACCTCGCGATCACACCGTGCCTGGATTGCGGCCGGCATGGTGAGGCGGAGCTCTCCGGCGAACTCCCGGCGCCCCTGAGCGACCTGGTCGCCGGACTGGCCGCGCACCACATCACCGCGCTGCTGGCCCAGGCCGCGATCTCTCATCTGCCGAGCGACTCCACGGTGGTGGACCTGACGACCCTCTCCACGGTCCCCCGTCCCTCGACCGTCCGGCCCGGATGCCCCCGGTGCTCCTTCACCCGGGGGCCGGTGGCGCCGCAGGCACCGGCGGGCGCGGTCTACGAGGCGTCGGTCGCGATGCCGCCGCGCGCCTTCCTCGCCCCCCGGGACCACCAGGCCCACTACTACGTCGCCAACCAGCGCCTCCAGTCGCAGTTCAAGGACTGGCCAAGCCGCGCGCACACCGCGCTGCCCGCCCCCGACCTCTCCGTCCTCGCCGCGTCCGAGCGGCACGATCCGTCGCGCGGCGAGGCCCCGCTCACCCTGGACGCCCTCGGGCTCGTACTGAAGGTCGCCTTCGGGATCAAGGACGAGGAGACCACCCCGGAACGCGTCAAGAGGTGGACCGCGGCGTCCGGGAACATCGGCAGCACCACGGCGTACGTGCTCCTGCGCGACGACCGCGTCCTGCCCGCGGGGGTCTACGCGTACGCCCAGGAGAGCCACACCCTCGCGGCCCTCTCCCGCCAGGCGCCACCGGGCGAGGCGCCGTGCGAACTCGTCATCACCGGTGACCTGAAGAAGGTCATGACCAAGTACGGCACGTTCGGCTTCCGGCTCGTCTTCCTGGACGCCGGCTGCAATCTGGCCGCCGCCCGCGAGGTCGCGCAGCAGCTGGGGCTGGGCTTCGCGGCTCGGCCGGACTGGGACGACAGCGATCTGGCACAGGTGCTCGGCACGACGCCCGCCGACGAGCCCGTCGCCGCCGTGGCACGCCTGGGAGGCAGGGCATGAGGAACGATCTGACGTCCATGACGGACCTGCTGGAGGGCTTCGGCTCCAGGGCCGGCACCTCGGACGGCCTGGCCGCGGAACGCGAACCGGTGCCCTTCGCCGACGCCGTGCCCACCGTCCCGGCCGCGCGGGAGGACGAGGTGCGACCGGTCCACGACCTGCGCGAGACACTGCGGCTGCGGCGTTCCAGCCTGCATTACGCTCACCGACCGGTACGGACCGATGTGGTCCTCACCCTCCTGCGCGAGGTCCTGGCCAGGGACGGCGAGGACTGGGGCCTGGACGCCGAGGCGGGCGCGCTGGAAGGGTTCGTCTTCACGTTCCGCAGCGAGGGCGCCGCGCCCGGCCTGTACCGCGTGACGGCGGACGAGACCTGCCGGCTGGCCGGGCTGGAGGAGATCGGACCGCCCGAAAGCCTCGGCGTACAGCGCGAGTTCGCCACCGGCGCGGGGATCGTGGCCCTGTACGCCAACCTGGACCGCGCGGATTCCTGGGCGGGGGCGCACGGCTATCGCGTGAGTGCGGTGCGGGCGGCGATGGCCACCTACGACCTCAACTTCCGGTTGCAGGCGCTGGGGCTCGTCGGCACGCTGTTCGGCGGCTTCATCCCCTCGTCCGTGCACCACCTGGTGCAGAGCGACGGGGTCTCCCGGCACTCGCTCCTCGCCACCACCTACGCCCAGCCCCCCGCGGACTGACACCGGCCCGACGACGACGGCCCGCACGATCCCCGTACCGGATCGTGCGGGCCGTCGTCGTGTCCGGGGGCCAGGACCGGGGGGAGCGCGCCGGAGGGCGCCGGGGCGCCGTCCGGACGCCCCGGGCGACCCCGGCCGTGCTGCCCGCCGGACGGGAGGCCCGGGCACGCCAAAGGCCCGTACGACGTGACGTCGTACGGGCCCTTGGGTGATGCGATGTGCTCAGTCCGGCGCGACCGGGTTGCCCCGACCCTCAAGCAATCGTGAGATTACTTGGTGATCTTGGTGACCTGGCCGGCGCCCACGGTCCGCCCACCCTCACGGATGGCGAACTTGAGGCCCTCTTCCATGGCGACCGGCTGGATCAGCGCGACGTCCATGAGGGTGTTGTCACCCGGCATGACCATCTCGGTGCCCTCGGGGAGGGTCACAACGCCCGTCACGTCCGTGGTACGGAAGTAGAACTGGGGGCGGTAGTTGTTGAAGAACGGGGTGTGACGGCCACCCTCGTCCTTCGACAGGATGTAGGACTGCGCCTGGAACTCGGTGTGCGGCGTGACCGAACCCGGCTTGATGATGACCTGGCCGCGCTCGACGTCCTCGCGCTTGATGCCACGGAGGAGCAGACCGACGTTCTCACCGGCCTGGCCCTCGTCGAGCAGCTTGCGGAACATCTCGATGCCGGTGACCGTGGTGGTGGTCTTCTCGGTCTTGATACCGACGATGTCGACGGTCTCGTTGACCTTCAGGACACCACGCTCGATGCGGCCGGTGACGACCGTACCGCGACCGGTGATCGTGAAGACGTCCTCGATCGGCATGAGGAACGGCTTCTCGACGTCACGCTCGGGCTGCGGGATGGCCTCGTCGACAGCCTTCATCAGGTTGAGGACGGACTCACCCCACTCCTTGTCGCCCTCGAGCGCCTTGAGCGCCGAGACCTTGACGACCGGAACGTCGTCGCCCGGGAACTCGTACTCGGAGAGGAGCTCACGGACCTCGAGCTCGACGAGCTCCAGGATCTCCTCGTCGTCCACCATGTCGGCCTTGTTCAGCGCGACGACGATGTAGGGAACGCCGACCTGGCGGGCCAGGAGCACGTGCTCCTTGGTCTGCGGCATCGGGCCGTCGGTGGCGGCGACCACGAGGATGGCGCCGTCCATCTGCGCGGCACCCGTGATCATGTTCTTGATGTAGTCCGCGTGACCGGGGCAGTCGACGTGCGCGTAGTGACGCGACTCCGTCTGGTACTCGACGTGCGCGATGGAGATGGTGATACCGCGCTGGCGCTCTTCGGGAGCCTTGTCGATCTGGTCGAAGGCCGAAGCCTCGTTCAGGTCCGGGTACGCGTCGTGCAGCACCTTGGTAATGGCGGCCGTGAGGGTCGTCTTACCGTGGTCGATGTGACCGATGGTGCCGATGTTGACGTGCGGCTTAGTCCGCTCGAACTTTGCCTTCGCCACTGGGGTCCTCCTGAGTGGTTCTGTACGCCTTGCTTCATCGGCGCCAGGTGATCTTTGCTGGGGTGCCGGTGCCGGGGGCATGCGGCACAGCGCTCGCGCGCTGTGCCGCATGCCCGCCCGGCTCCGGTGACAAGCCTAAAGCGTGAGCTCGGGAGAGTTACTCGCCCTTGGCCTTCGCGATGATCTCCTCGGCGACGTTCCTCGGAACCTCGGCGTAGGAGTGGAACTGCATCGAGTAGCTTGCGCGACCCGAAGTCTTGCTGCGGAGGTCTCCGACGTAGCCGAACATCTCCGAGAGGGGCACGAGACCCTTCACGACGCGAGCGCCGCTGCGCTCCTCCATGGCCTGAATCTGGCCACGGCGGGAGTTGATGTCACCGACGACCTCGCCCATGTAGTCCTCGGGCGTGGTGACCTCGACGGCCATCATCGGCTCAAGGAGCACGGGAGACGCCTTGCGGGCGCCTTCCTTGAACGCCTGCGAACCGGCGATCTTGAAGGCGAGCTCCGAGGAGTCGACCTCATGGTAACCACCGTCGAGAAGGGTGACGCGGACGCCGACCATCTCGTAACCGGCCAGGATGCCGAACTGCATGGCTTCCTGAGCACCCGCGTCCACCGAGGGAATGTACTCGCGGGGGATGCGGCCACCGGTGACCTTGTTGACGAACTCGTAGGACGCGTCGCCACCCTCGATGGGCTCGAGAGCGATCTGCACCTTCGCGAACTGGCCGGTACCACCGGTCTGCTTCTTGTGCGTGAAGTCGATGCGCTCGACGGCCTTGCGGATCGTCTCGCGGTACGCGACCTGCGGCTTGCCGACGTTCGCCTCGACGCGGAACTCGCGCTTCATGCGGTCGACGAGCACCTCGAGGTGAAGCTCGCCCATACCACCGATGATGGTCTGGCCGGTCTCCTCGTCGGAGTGCACCTGGAAGGAGGGGTCCTCCTCCGAGAGGCGCTGGATGGCGACACCCAGCTTCTCCTGGTCGCCCTTGGACTTCGGCTCGATGGCGACCTGAATGACCGGCGCCGGGAAGTCCATGGACTCCAGGATCACCGGGTTCTTGTCGTCGCACAGCGTCTCACCGGTGGTGGTCTGCTTGAGACCCATGACGGCGATGATGTCGCCGGCGCCCACCGATGCGATCTCCTCACGCTTGTTCGCGTGCATGCGGTAGATCTTGCCGATGCGCTCCTTCTTGCCCTTGACGGAGTTCAGCACCGCGGTGCCGGCCTCCAGGCGACCGGAGTAGATCCGGACGAAGGTGAGCTTGCCCAGGTGCGGGTCGCTCGCGATCTTGAACGCCAGGCCGGAGAACGGCTCGTCGTCCGAGGGCTTGCGCTGGATGACCTTCTCCGGGTCCTTCACGTCGTGGCCCTCGATGGCCTCGACGTCCAGGGGGGAAGGCAGGTAGCGCACGACCGCGTCGAGCAGGGGCTGGACGCCCTTGTTCTTGAACGCGGTGCCACAGAACACCGGAGTGACGGTGACGGAGTCGGCGCTGCCCTTGGAAGCCAGGGTGATGCGGCGGATCGCCTCGTGCAGCTGGTCCTGGGTGGGCTCGGCGCCCTCCAGGTACAGCTCCATCATGGCGTCGTCGTTCTCGGCCACGGCCTCGAGGAGCTTGCCGCGCCATTCGTCGGCGGACTCCTTGAGGTTGTCCGGGATCTCGACGACGTTGTACATCTCGCCCTTGGCGGCCTCTTCGGGGTACACGAAGGCACGCATCGACACGAGGTCGACGACGCCCGTGAAGCCGGCCTCGGCGCCGATGGGGAGCTGCATGACGATCGGGGTCGCGCCGAGGCGGTCCACGATCATCTGGACGCAACGGAAGAAGTCGGCACCGGTGCGGTCGAGCTTGTTGACGAAGCAGATACGCGGCACGCCGTAGCGGTCCGCCTGACGCCAGACGGTCTCGGACTGCGGTTCGACGCCGGCCACACCGTCGAACACGGTGACGGCGCCGTCGAGGACGCGGAGCGAACGCTCCACCTCGACGGTGAAGTCGACGTGACCCGGGGTGTCGATGATGTTGATGGTGTGGTCAACATCGTTGAGCGGCCAGTGGCAGGTCGTCGCGGCAGACGTGATCGTGATGCCGCGCTCCTGCTCCTGCTCCATCCAGTCCATCGTGGCAGCGCCGTCGTGGACTTCACCGATCTTGTAGCTCACACCGGTGTAGAAGAGGATCCGCTCAGTGGTGGTCGTCTTCCCCGCGTCGATGTGGGCCATGATCCCAATGTTGCGGACCTTGGCCAGGTCAAGCGAAGTGGTGGCCATAAGGCTCAATCTTCTCTCGGTCTCGATGGGGGTAGCGACTACCAGCGGTAGTGCGCGAATGCCTTGTTGGACTCGGCCATCTTGTGGGTGTCCTCGCGCTTCTTGACCGAAGCGCCGAGGCCGTTGGAGGCGTCGAGCAGTTCGTTCATGAGGCGCTCGGTCATGGTCTTCTCGCGGCGGGCCCGGGAGTAACCGACGAGCCAGCGCAGAGCGAGGGTGGAGGCGCGACCGGGCTTGACCTCGATCGGCACCTGGTAGGTGGCGCCACCGACACGGCGGGACTTGACCTCGAGCGAGGGCTTGACGTTCTCAAGCGCGCGCTTCAGCGTGATGACCGGGTCGTTGCCGGTCTTCTCGCGGAGGCCCTCCATGGCGCCGTACACGATCCGCTCGGCGGTGGAACGCTTGCCGTCGAGGAGGATCTTGTTGATCAGCGAGGTGACAAGAGGAGAGCTGTAGACCGGGTCGATGATGACCGGGCGCTTCGGGGCGGGGCCCTTACGAGGCATTCTTACTTCTCCTTCTTGGCGCCGTAGCGGCTGCGGGCCTGCTTGCGGTTCTTGACACCCTGGGTGTCAAGGGAGCCGCGGATGATCTTGTAACGAACACCCGGCAGGTCCTTCACACGGCCACCACGCACGAGCACGATGGAGTGCTCCTGCAGGTTGTGTCCCTCACCCGGGATGTAGGCCGTGACCTCGATGCCGGAGGTCAGACGCACACGCGCGACCTTACGGAGGGCCGAGTTCGGCTTCTTCGGGGTGGTCGTGAACACACGCGTGCAGACGCCACGCCGCTGGGGCGAACCCTCGAGCGCGGGCGTCTTGTTCTTCTCGACCTTGTCCTGCCGGCCCTTCCGGACCAGCTGCTGGATCGTAGGCACTACTTCTCCGGTTTCTGTGTGCCGTTCGTGAAACTAACCTGGAACATCACCGACCCACGCGGTCGGGTGTGTCGAATACTGCTGACTCCCGCCCCGGGGGGCGGAAGTGGCGCAGATTGCGGTGGCTACTGACGGACTCGGGATGCGGTTGAGGACACGCACACGAGCCCAGGCACACCCCAGGCACAAGGCTTGAGCGTACCTACCTCACGGAGCTGGGTCAAAACAAATGCCGTGCCCGCCACCGCACCGGGGCGTCCGGCCGCCGGCGACGGGCCACGACCGGCCCGGCCGCACCCGGACCCGCGCACACCGGCCGCCTTTTCGCGGGGTTTCACCGCGCTTCGCGGGGCCTCTTCGTGTACGGGATCCTTCTCCGGCTCTCCGGCTCTCCGGCTCTCCGGCTCTCCGGACGCGGACGCGGACAGCCGGAGCGATCCGGGACGCCCGGAGCGGTCCCGGACACCCGGAGCGGTCCCGACCTGACAGACGTACGGGGGCAACGGGTCCCGGGCGGGCTCCTCAGCGGGTCACGTCATCCGGGGCCGTGCCCTTTCCGTCCTCCTCCCGCCGCCGCAGCCTCGGCGTCGGGAGCGTGGGAATGGTCGGAACACGGGAGCTGCGGCTCTTGCGCACGAGTGCGGGTTCGGGCCCGGCCGCGGTGCGCGGCGGCCGGTCCGTCCGCTCTTCGGTCCCGGGGCGGTCGCGGCGGCGCCCGGCGGTGCGGCCGCGTTCCCCCGGCCCGTCGGCCCGGGAGGCATCGCGGCCCGCCCCCTCCTCCCCGGCTCCGTCCTCCGGCTGCCGGAGGGCGTCGCCGCGCTCCTCCTGCCGGAAGGGGATCACCGCGGCCTGCCCCGGCGTACGCGTGGACTCCACCAGCCTCAGGGTTCGCCGGCTCGCGGCCCGCGCCGCCTCGACAGCGGGCTCGTAGTGGGCGGCGGCGTCGCGCCAGCCGTGGGAGTAGGCCAGTATCTCGCGCCGCTCCAGCTCCGCCCGCAGGAGAACGACGACCTCGTGGGGTTCGTGGCCGTCGAGGAGGGCTCCCAGTTCGGCGAGGAGCGCCGCGTACGTCTCCGGCGCCGGCGCCCCGGCCCGCGGCGCACCGGGCCCGGCGGGAGGTTCGGGGGCGTCGCCTGCGGTCCGGGAGCACCCTTCCCGCTCGACCATGCGCCCCCCTGCCTACCGCCCGCGCGGATCGCCCGCACCGGGCGAGCACCCGACCGTTCCCGCCGGTCGGGCGCTCTCGCTCCGCGCGGCGCACCTGGCGGGGCGCGTCCACGCACTGTCGTTCATGAACCTGCGGCGTCGTTCGCACCTGCGCTGGGGCGGGGGGACAGGCCGGAACAGCTTACGGGGCAGGCGCGGAGGCCGGTCTCCCGGCCCGGCACAAGATCGAATCACCCGTGGCCCCCCGGCCGCCCGGGGCGGCTCGGTGTGCCGGCCGGGGGCCGGACGCGCCGGCAGGCGGAGACCCGGCGGCGGTCACGCCCGGCAACAGCAGAGCGGGGAGGGGGCGACCATCGCCCGTCAGTCGGAGGCGAGGGGCGCCCGCCGCCGCCCGGCCTCGACCGCCGGAGCGGGCAGGAACTGGCCGGCGACCCGGACGAACATCTCACGCTGGTCCGCCGGTACGCCCAGCGCGACGGCGGCTTCCTCAAGGGTGAGCGGACGGCCGTCCGCCGAGGGCGTGCCCGTCGGGGCGGACGGGAGCGGCAGGTCCTCCTCGGTGAGGCGGCCCGAGCGGATGAGCATGTCGCGCACCGGGACCTGGAGCACCTGGGCGAGACGCCTGGTGGTCTCCAGGTCGGGCATGCTCTGACGCTGGAGGAGGCGGGTGATGGCGGCCCGGTGGACCCCGGCCTCGTCGGCGAGACGGGACTTGCCGCCGCCGCGTGGACTGTCGATGTCGAAGCCGCGCCGACGGATCAGTTCCTCGATCCAGGTCGCGAAGCTGTCGAGTTCGCCCGTGGTCATGGGGCACTCGCCTCCCTCCGAAGCACGACCAGACTATCGCGCTTGCGCGCAAGGAATTACCCCTCGACGCATACCGTTTGAGCAGATTCTGTGGAGATAAGGGCCCAGTAGGCTTCCGAATTCCCTTGCGCGCGAGCACGCAACATGCCAATGTGCGGTCTCGCAACACCCTGTGCGGGGAGAAGGGATCGCCATGAACACACCGAACACATCCACACCGACCACGCGGCAGCCGGCCGGAGCGCGGGCCGCCGCCCGGAAGCCCGGCCGCGAAAGTGCCGAGGCCGCGGACCGCACGGTCGCGGACGCCTCTGCGGCCGGCGCCTCCGCGACGGACGCCACGATCGCGGACGCCACGCTCTGGATCGAGCTGCTGCTGCGCCAGTTCCCGGAACTGCTTGTCGAACTCGCCCCCTCCTACCGCTCCCCCTCGGCTCCGCCGGCAGTCCCGTCCGGCTCCGCCTCCGCCCCGGCCGGCCCGACCCGCGCCGAGCGCGAGGAGGCCCTGCGCATCGAGCAGGCGCACGGGCTCACCCCGTCCGGCTCGCGCACCTCCCCCGTACGGCTGCACATCTCCGACGCCGTACGCGACATCACCGACGGCGTGATCGAGCTCGACGAGGCCGTGCACGACCGACTCCGGCTTCCGCGCCCCCGCCGCGACCACGTCACCGGACGGCTGCTGCGCGTCGCGGGGCTGCTCGACCGGGCCGCCGGCGACGACGTACTCCTCGAACACATCCGGGACGAGGCGCGCCGGATGGCCCGGCGCTGCACCCGGGCGCTGGGCGGCGCCGAACCGGTGGTGCGGGTGAGCGGGCGCTGCCCGTGGTGCGACTCGGTCTCGCTGCGGGCCTTCCCCGTCCGCCGGGCGGTGCTCTGCGTCAATCCGGCCTGCCGCTGCGCGGACCGCACCTGCGACTGCCGCACGGACCCGGCGCACCGGCACGCGTGGAGCGAGGGCGCGTGGGTGCGGCTCGCGGCCGAGTCCGGCGGCGACCTCGCCGAACTCACCGCCTCGACGGCGGACACCGCACGCCGGGAGGGGCGCCGATGACGGCCGCGACGCTGGTGACCGGCGCTCTCGCCGCGCACGAGGCGGGCGTTCGTCCCGCGACGATCCGCAAGTGGGTCCAGTTGGGCCACCTCAGCCCCGCCGGCCGGGAGGGCCGGGCGCACGTGTTCCGCCTGGAGGACGTCTTCGCGGCGGAGCGGGCGGCCCGGCGGAAGGCTCCCGCAGCGCGCTGAGGAGCACGGCCGGAGAAGGAAGGCGAGGAGACCGACACGCAGGAAGGGGCGGCCCGTTCGGGCCGCCCCTTCCTGCGTGTCCCCCCGCCTACTTCTCGGGCGCGGACGACATGCGGAGCACCTGGGCCCCGCCCTCCGCATCTCCGGACGCCAGCGCGATCGCCTCGCCCCAGCCGCTGCGGAACCCCCGCGTCTCCGCCTCGACGGCGACGCGGGCGCCGACCTTGCCGACGACGGCGGTGAGCGTGCGGGCGACCTCCGCGGTGTACGTACCCGACTCCCCCGACTCCGCGGCCACTTCCACCGCGGCGGCCACGACATCGGCCAGCCGCTCCTGGGCACTGATCACCGGCTCACTCCCGTCCACCCGCTCCCCGTTCCCTCGTTTCCCACACGCCTCGTCAGGACGCTCTCCCCTTCAGGATCGCCGCCTCTCGAATACCTGTTCGATAGCCGCAGACTAACGCACCCTCGGCGGCGATGCGGGGAGGCGGGAACAGGTCCCGGCCATGTGTCCGCCGGACGGGAGCGCCCCCGGGCCCGCGCCTCGGAAATTGCGCTTCCGCGCTACATGGTTGCGTGCGCGCACGATCTGAGTCACAATAAGTGCAGCGGCGGAGCTGCGCCCACCCTCCGGGCGCGGCTCCGCCGTCCGCGTTCCCGCCCTTCCCAACCCGCGAACAGGAGTGATCGCCCTGTCATGACTTCACCTCCGAGCACCTTCCCCGACGTGGAGGCCATCGTCGTGGAGCTCCTCTCCGACCGCCCGGATCTCGCGGACGCGGTCGTGGACGAGACCCCGCCGCCGGGCTTCGACGGCACCCAGCAGGCGGTGATCGTCTCCCGGCGCGGCGGCGCCTGGGTCGACGACCTCCACCTCGACCAGCCGCTCATCGAGCTGGAGGCATACGGGCCGGACAAGGCGACGGCGCACCGCCTGGCGAACGCCGCCCGCGCCGAACTGCTGTCGGCGGCCGGCCGGCCGTACGGAACGAACCTCGTGATCACCGATGTGGTCGAGGCCGACGGTCCGCGCTGGCTGCCCGAATTCCTCCACCCGGCGGCCAACCGCTACGTCTGCGTCCTGCGCGTGTCGCTGCGCATCGGCTGAACCGCCGGCACCCGCCCGGCGGCCGTTCACGCACCACCCGCACCGCCCCGGCGCCACCGAGCGCCCCCATAGACAGGGCCCCGCCACCGGCGGGGCCTTCGCCGTACCCACGGCAGGCACCACCACCCACGGAAAACCATCTGAAGGAGCCATCCATGGCAGGCAACAACTCGTCCGAGATCCGCGTGGCCGGAACCGGCCGCATCCTCATCGCGGACGTCAACGCCCCCCTCCCGGACGTCTTCTCCGACAATCCGTCGGCCGACTGGGGCGCGGGGTGGACCGACCTCGGCTACACCTCGACGGACGGGGTGACCTTCTCCAAGAAGGACAAGCTGGACCCGGTCGAGACGTGGCAGTCGATCAGCCCGGCCCGGTTCGTCTACGCGGACCGTGACCTGACGCTGAAGTTCTCCATGCTGCAGTTCAACGAGGACACGCTGCCCTTCTTCCTGGGCGGCGCGGCGGGGGACATCCGCCGGGACGCCACCAATCCGGACATCGTCCAGTTCGACGTCCCGGACGGTCCGACCTTCGACGAGCGCGCGCTCGGCCTGGAGTTCACCGACGGCACGGCGGTCACCTACCGCTTCGTCATCCCGCGCGGCCAGGTGACCGCCACCGACGACATCAAGCTCGCCCGCAAGGCCGCCGCGATGCTCGGTGTCACCTTCACCGCGCTCTCCCCGGGCGACGGCCAGGCGCTCGCCACCTTCGTCATGAAGGACGCCGCCTACACGGTGCCGGCCGGCGCCTGACCCCCCGCCGGGCGGGACCGGATCGATCCGGTCCCGCCCGGCACCCCCGGGGTCCGTAACCGCCCCCGCCCACACCACCTCTGCCCCGCTCTGCGCAAGGAGACCCACCACCCATGGCTTCGTTCGACGTCAACGCAGCACGCGCCCAGCGCCTGGAAGCGCTCGGCCGCTCCTGGTCCTTCGACCTGGACGACGACACCTTCGAACTGCCCACCGAGCTGGGCCGCACCACCGCCAAGGCACTCCGCGGCCTCGACGACAACGACGTCGACGGCCTGCTGAAGCTCCTGCTGGGCGAGAAGCAGTTCGCGCGCTTCGAGCGCCACGACATCACCATGCAGGACATCGCCGCGATCCTGGAGGCGTACGGCAAGGAGACCGGGCTCGGCCTGGGGGAAGGCTGAGCCTCGACGCGTTCGCCGAAGAACACGCCGAGGCCCTCGAAGCCGACCTGCTGCGGCACTACGGCGTGGACCTGCTCGACTGGCACCGCGGCCGGCTCTCCTCCCGCCGGCTCGCGGTGCTGGTCAAGCACATGCCACGCGACAGCGCCACCACTCAGCGACTCCACGGCGAGAGCGCCGAATGGGGCGTCACCGACTACCTGCTCGCCGCCGCCGTCGACCACCTCGCGGCCGCCAACTGGATGTTCGCCTCGGTCAACACCGACGAGGACTCCGACCCCCCGGAGCCGCCCGTGCCGGTGCCGAGGCCGGGGGACGAGGCCGCCCCCGACGAGCCGCCGGAGGCGCCCAGCCCGAGCGATCTGGCCCGCTTCTTCTCCTGAGCGGGGCCTCCCGTCACATCACCGCATCACCAGCGTGATCATCGTGACCACCACCAGGCCGACACACCCGCCGATCATCACGACCTGGCGCGGCCGGGACAGGTCCCAGACCTCCACGGGAGCCAAGGTCGACCACTTGGGGTTGGAAGGGTCGTAAAGGACTGTGTACGTCCGGCCGACCTCGCAGTAACGAGGCGTCCAGATCATGTTGCTTGCGCCCTGGGAATCGGTGAATTCCAGCCGGTAGCGCTTTCCGACCGTGCCCCAGATATGCCCCTTGCACAGGGCGCTCGCCTCCACACCGTTGCGCTTGATACGCGCGAAGGCGAGCAGCTCGAGAACCCCTGTCACAATAGCCGCGAGCGTCAGCAATCCGGCAAAAACCAGGAGAAATAGCACACCGATCAGCATTTGCGCATAGTAGAAGGCGCCGGGCGGGGTGTCAAGGGTCCGATGCAGTGCCACGAAGTACGGAAAGGAGGAAAATCATGGGCGAATTCGTCACGACGGACGAGTTCAATGAGTACAAGAATAGTTTCCATCCGCGAGACAACGTGGAAAGCGCAGTGGACGGGGTTCTGGGTGAACATGTAGCGTCCGGAAATCAACTGCTCTACGCAAACACCCAGCTCTTCAAGTTCGACCCGTCCTGGTTCACAGTGAATGAGCGCGGACTGTCCGTAGCAGGCGTGGAGGTGTTCCGTTTCCCGGGTGTCCACGCCTTCGAGAACTCTATCTTCAGCTCCGCGGAGCGTCGGGAGAGGCGCGAGAACGCAGAATCCGAGCGCATCCAGGAGGGTCTGGACAGGCTCCGGGCCGTCACCCTTGAGGACGAGAACCAGGGACGTTCGGCAGCCAGTGCGGCCGAGGTGCAGCGGGCGCAGCAGACCGCCACCGGCGCCCAGCGGTACGCGCGTGAGCTCGGCGACCAGGTGGTACGCACCAAACAGGCCGTCGGCAGTCAGATCGCGAAGATGCGCACGGACGTGGGCACGGCCGACCGGCTGGCGAAGTCCGCACACACACGTATCGACGGAATCAACCGCCGGCACGCACAGCAGAGCCGAAGCCTGAGTGGTGCGGCCGCACAGCCTTCTGTCGCCGCCCAGAACCCCAAACAGCTCAAGGACGCGGCCGAGCAGGTCCGGGCCCTCGAATCGAGGATCAATTCGCTGCTCAGAGCCCTCGCCTGAGGACGCCGAAAAGATTCCGAACCATGCCTCTCGTCAGCTCTCTCGGCAGAGCCCCCGAGATCTCGCGGAATGTTCGGACAGAACATCGAAGGAAACCGGCACAGCCGTCGGAGGCTCTGCCGAGAGCCTCCGACGGCGACCGCGGACTGAAGAACCTCAAGACCTCTGCCCAGGGCTCCGCCCGGCACATGACGCCCCGTCAGGTCCGGGGCGTCGCTGCCGTCACGGCAGACGCCACCGGACGCGCGCGGACCGGTCTCCTTCTCGGAAGAAGCCGATCAGCCGGATACCGGCCCACACCATCGCGGTGACGAGCAGCACGACCAAGAAGACGCAGCCGCTGAGCCGTGAAGGCCGGAGGGTGCACCGGGCGTCGTTCCTCCGGGGCTTGCGGGGGTCGTAGAGGATCAGCCCCGCCCCATCGCCGTTCCCTCGGGGGTCCTCCGGTCCGAGGTCCGCATGGCACGGGTACGTCTTCCCGTCCACCGTGAAGGTCGCGCCGAAGCGCTGCCCCGGCTCGTCCCCGACGACGGCCACGCCCCGCAGAGAGAGCACAGCCCATCGGAACGCGCCCCAGAGCGCCACAAGACACAAGGGCTATCGGCAAGCAGAGCACCACGATCAGGAAATACGGCAATGGGTGCGATTCGGCATAGGCGTGACCGGTCATGCTGCGTCTCTCCAGAACTCCTCGATCGCATCTCCGTCCGGCCATCCGCGCGGGCGGGCACCGCTCACCGGCGGATCAACGGTGCTGACACCGGTCACCGGCGAACGCACAACGGCGGTGTGCCCGCCCTGTTGCCCTGACCGGTGAGATCCGGGGCCGGCACATCCGGCCCGGCGCCAATCGCGGGAGGCGAAGCACGTCGCTGGCGCCCCTCACAGGGCCACCCCATTTTCTCCAGCGCGCTTGCCATCATCGAGAGCGCCAATGCCAACGTGAGAGGAAAAAGGAATACGGCCGTGACCGACTTCGACATCACACGCCAGGGATTGAGGGGGGCGACGTCAGATATCTTCGGCCTCTGCGGAAGATAGATGACGTCCATTCTGGAACCCGGTGCAGGAAGTCTACCCGCCCAGAATTCCGTGGTCATCGTGTACTCGACGCCATCACGCGCACGGTAGTCGACTATCACCGACTGCCCGAAGCGTCCAGCTGAATAGCCGGCGCAGGAACCCTCCGCCTGAACGCCGGACATGGCAAGACGTATCGCGTTGACAGCCCTCATCAACGCGTAGCAGCCAGCAAAAAGCAGAACGCCGGAAGCGCAGGCGAGAAGCAACCCCAGGGGCTCGGACGCAATTTTTGTCACTACGGACTCCTTATGAACGGCTTCTTGAAGAAAAACCGCCCGACTGACGAACCGGCGAAGAGCGCCTCGGAGCCGATCGGACATGCCGCAACGGCACTCTCACTCACTTTGGAGCGCGCTCGCATGTGGTCAGCATTGAGCTTCGCCTTCCACCTCGCCACCCCTTTCCGGGAGTACCCTGCCAGCCGGCAGCCACCATTCTATTGGGCCCACCGAGCTCGTCCGTGAAATCGACGACGACCCCACTGCTGTACCCGGCCGCTCGCATGCCCCGAACACGCCCCCTTGGTGCGCACTCCCTTTCGGGCCAGGAGAATCTTCTGCCAGAACATCGCCACAAGGGCCCTGAACCCTACATAAGCCGAGAAGGAAACGCCACCGAGTGTCACTAAAGCGACAAATGCCAAAACTTGCATCGGATGCCGGTTTCCCTCTGCGCAAGTTACCGCGGACGTTAATGCCTGCCCACTCTGTCGTCAACGAGGTGCACCGGGAGAACGGGACAGCGGCGAGTGAAGAGTACGAACGGCTGGAGCGAGAGCTCTATGAAACCCGGAATCTCGACGTTGTCGAATCACCACGGGTTGTCCCGCAATTCCTGGTGGATCAGCGCGCGGCGTCGGATGCGGGTCGCCGCAAGGCGGAGGGACGTCCGACACCCCCTCGCCCGCCCCGTCCGATCTGGTTGCCGCAGCCGCGTCCCAGAACCGAAAAATATTCCAGTACCGGGAGGAGTCGTCCGGCCATCTCCGCCAGATAAAAGAAGCACACACGAACGCCAAAGCATTCGCACTCGACATACGCGACAGGACGACGAGAGCCAGAAATGAATTCATGGAAATCATCAGGACGATTGACCAGGCACTCGGTTCCTGACTCTCGCTCCCGGAACCAACTGGACGATAGGAAGAACTATGCCTCTGCTGCGCTCGCTCAATCAGGCGTCCACGGCGCTGGGGAACTTCAGGTCAAGGGCTGACACCGCCGCCCGGGCAGCGAGCGGTCTGCAGAGCCGGGCCACGGGCAGCGACCGCGAACTGAAGAAGCTCAAGACCTCCGCCCAGGCATCCGCCCGTCAGCTCACCGCCATCCAGCGCGCCGCCGACAAGGCCGAGCGCTCGATGGCCAAGGCCGGCCGGACCGCCAAGAAGAGCGGGCCCCAGGTCGGCAAGTTCAAGTCCGGGGCCGACAAGGCGTCCAAGGGCATGAAGGGGCTCAACAAGTCGATGAAGGGCAACCTCGTCGGCCAGTTGTTCTCCCTGCTCGCCCCGCTCGTCGAGAAGGTGGTCGAGATGGCCACCCGCTCGAAGACCATGCAGAAGGTCCTCAAGGCCGCCTTCGCCGCGATCAAGAAGGTCATCAGTTCGGTCATGAAGGTCGTCGGGCCGATCATGAAGAAGGCCGGCGCACTGATCAAGAAGGTCTGGAACGGCATCAAGAAGGCGATCACCGTCGTCATCAAGGCCGTCGCCAAGGTCATCACGACCTACTTCAACGCCTGGAAGAAGATCATCACCACGGTGATGAACGCCGTCAGAAAGGTCATCTCCAGCGTCTGGAACGGCATCCGGAAGATCATCACGCCCGTGGTCAACTGGATTCGCAACGTCATCCCCCAGGCGTTCAGCCGCGTCAAGGAGAGGCTGTCCAGCATCTGGGGCGGGCTGAAGGGCATCGCGAGCCGCGCCTTCGGCAAGATCAAGGGGGCGGTGAAGGGCCCCGTCAACGCCGTCATCCGGCTCATCAACTCCGCGATCGGCAAGCTCAACCGCATCAAGGTGTCGATCCCCGGCTGGGTCCCCGGCGTCGGCGGGAAGACCTTCGGCATCAGCCTGCCGAAGATCCCGCAGCTGGCGGCCGGCGGCATCGTGGCCCCGCGCAACGGCGGCGTCCACGCCATCGTCGCCGAGGCCGGTGAGGCCGAGGCCGTGCTGCCGCTGTCCAAGCTGGACCGGCTGCTGCGGCACACCGCCCGCCGGGCCAGGGCCGACTCGGTCAACGCCACGGCCGGCGCGATGGCCGGCTTCCAGATCGAGAACTACTACGAGGCGTCCTCCGCCGACCTCCAGGAGACCGCCACCGCCCTGCTGTTCCTGTCCAAGGCCCGCGGATGAGCGCCGCGGCCCTCCGGGCCGGCTCGGACCCGCTCGCGGGAGTCGCCGGAGCGCTGAACACCTTCCGCATCCGGCTCACCGCGGCCGGCCGGTCCGTTCACACCGCCGCGCGGACCCTGGGGCAGGCATCGACCGCGGCCGGCCGGATCAAGGGCTCCGCCACCGCAGCCGGCGCCCAGCTCCGGCAGATCAGGACCGGGGCGGACGCGGCCGGCAGGTCCCTCACGAAGTCGGGCCGGACAGCCGGCCGTACGGCGACCCAGCTCCGTACCGGCAGCGCCAAGGCCCGCCCCGCTGTCGCGCCCCTGAACTCGATCGCCACCGAGGGCGCCGCGTTCAGCGGAGCCGTCGGCGTCCTGGGCAAGGGCTCGGGCATGGTCTCCAAGCTCATGGGCTTCTTCGGCCGCGCGCTCACCGTCGCCTCCGGCGCGATGACCGCCGTCAACGTCGCCATGCGCGCGAACCCCTTCGGGTTCGTCCTCGGCCTGGTCACTCCGCTGGTCGGCTTCCTGATCGAGTACGCGCTCAACTCCCAGGCCGGCCAGAAGATCATGCAGCAGGTCTTCGACCAGGTCCGCAAGGTGTTCCAGGGAATCTGGAAATTCCTCGGTCCCGTCCTCAAGGCGTACGCCACCGTGATCTCGGCCTACTTCAAGGCCGCCATCAAGGTCATCACCACCGTCCTGGCCGTCGTCGGCCCGCTCCTCTCCAAGGGCTTCCACTTCACCCGGAGCGCCGTCACCTCGGCCACCCGCGCCCTCTCCGGCCTCGTCCGCCGGGCCTGGAGCGGATTCCGCACCGTGATCCAGCCCGTCCTGAGCTGGATCACGCAGAAGATCCCCAGCATGTTCACCCGGGTCAAGAGCGCCCTGTCCCGGACCCTGAACGGCATGGGCCGCTTCATCAGCACCGGCATGCAGGGCGTCATGGCCGCCGTCACCGGGCCCGTCAAAGCGCTGATCTCCTTCGCCAACTGGGTCATAGACGGCCTCAACAAGCTGAGCTTCAGCTTCTTCGGGAAGAAGTTCGGCGTCGACCTGCCCAAGATCCCCCAGCTCGCCGAGGGCGGCGTGGGGGGGGCCCCCCCCCCCCCCCCCCCCCCCCCCCCCCCCCGGGCCCCCCCCCCCCCCCCCCCCCCCCCCCCCCCCCCCCCCCCCCCCCCCCCCCCCGC
>NZ_JBIVTR010000001.1:1144655-1194882 GCF_044756785.1 Streptomyces sp. NPDC091649
CCGGTCTAGGTTTACTGGCGGGGGGCGCCCCCCCCCCCCCCCCCCCCCCCGGCGGGGGGGGGGGGGGGCGCCGGCCCCGCGGGGCGGCCCGACGCCGCGTCCGCCGTGCTGCCGCTCTCCGCGCTCAGCCGACTGCGCCCCGCAGAGACGGAACCGCGCACGGCCGGCCCCACCCGCCCCTCGGGCCGCACCCGGCTGCACACGTACCACGCGGCCGAGGGCAACGGCCCGCTCGCCGTCGCCGACGACCTGCTGTTCCTCCACGGGGCGGCGGCGTGAACACCCACCCGCCCCACGACTGAAGCGAGGTGACGGCCCGCATGGCCGAGACCACAACCTCCCATCCCCACGAGACCGCACCCGGCTCACTGATCACCCGCGACGGGCAGATCCAGTGGGCCGGACTGCTGATGGGCCCCGGAACGCCGTACGAGATCGACCGCACCGGCATCACCGGCTGGGACGACCTCCCGGTCCTGGACACCGGCGACATCTCCCGACCCGACCAGCACGGCGCCTGGCCCGGCGCCCGCTGGGCCCAGCCCCGCATCGTCGGCGCCTCCCTCTGGCTGCTGCCCCGGAAGGCCGAAGAGGCCCTCGGTGTGCTGTCCGCCTTTCGCGCGGCCACCGGAGCGGACGGCGGCGAACGCTGGCTGGCCGTACGGCTGCACGGCCAGACGCTCGCCGTCCGGGCACGGGTGAGCCGCCGAGTCGTACCGCAGGACCGGTCCTTCGTCGTGCACGGCACGTCCAAGACCAGCATCCAGTGGACCGCGACGGACCCGCGCCGCTTCGGAGCGGTCCTGCGCGAGAGCCGGACGTCCCTGCCCGTGCAGGAACCGGGCCTGGACTGGCCCGCCGAACCGGGCGTCACCGGCATGGGCCTCCAGTGGCCGCTGCGGTGGGGCGAGGCCGGCACCGCGGGCACCTGCACCGCGGTCAACGAGGGAGAAGCGGTGACCCTCCCGGTCATCGAGTTCCGGGGGCCGCTCCGGCGCCCCACGCTGACCCGGCTCAGTGACGGCAGACAACTCCAGTACGACATCGTGCTCGGGCCCCAGGACGTCCTGAGCGTCGACACCGAGGCGGGCACCGTGCTGCTCAACGGCACCGCCTCCCGCCTCTACACCGCGACCTCCGCCTCCGCCCCCGAGCAGCTGTTCCATCTGCCGCCCGGCGCCACGGAGCTGGCCTTCCGGGCCGAGGACGCCACGCCCGACCCGCGGGCCTCGGTCACCCTGCGCTGGCGCGACGCCCACTGGTGACCCTCCCGCACGACCCGACCGACAACCACCCTTCTCAGGAGGACGACATGCCTGTACGCAGTGCCTGGCTCATCAACCGCACCGAGACCGAGAGCGGACAGACCCGCGCCGACACCCGGCTCGCCCCGCTCGGCACCATGGCCCCGAACGGGGCACTGACCGGAGCCGGGGGTGTGATTCCCGGCTCCGACGGCGGCGAGTACCTGATGTCCGGGCTCTACGTCTTCGGGGAGAGCGCCGGCATGAAGGTGACCGTCACCCCGGGCCGTGCGGTGATCCAGGGCCAGGGGGCCGCCGGGACCTACCCGGTCGTCCTGACCGACCACGCGAGCCTCACCCTCGACGACGGGAACGCCTCCAACGACCGTATCGACCTCGTCGTGCTGCGCGTCCGCGACGCCCAGCACGACGGCGGCGACCGCACCGAAGCCACCCTGGAGGTCATCACGGGCGAGGCCAAGGCGACCCCCGAGCAGCCGAAGATCCCGCCGGCTTCCCTCCCGCTCGCCCGGATCACGGTGCCCGCCGGGGCCTCCGTCGGCACGGGCGGCATCGTCTGGGAGGAGGCCGTCTACGACCTGCGCGTCCCGACCGTGGCGATCGGCGGCATCCTGGCCGAGTCCTGGAACCGCGACGTCGCCGGCGGCTACCCGGGTCAGTACCGCGACACCTCCGCCGCCCTGCAGCGCTGGGACGGCGCGCGCTGGGCGAACTACCCCCGGCAGACCGGCGGCATCGCCCCGCAGGGCGCGCTGGCCGCGGGCGAGTACACCGGCCAGTACCGCGACGAGGGCGGGCGGTTGCAGCGCTGGGACGGCACCGTGTGGCGCCCGGCCGTACCGTCCACGGCCTTCGCGAGCCACGCCGACGGCGGGTACTGCACGGCCACCTCCTGGGTGGAGGCGGTCGCCGACACCAACGGCCCCACGGTCACCGCGACCTTCACCGTGCCGGTCACCGGCGCGGTCCTGGTGACCGTCGGCTTCATGGGGCACACCGGCGTCGACGGACAGTGGTCCCGCATGGGCGTCAACATCCGCAAGGACGGCGTCCTGGTCCTCACGGCGGACGAGGTCCGCTCGGCGACGGTCGGCTCCAAGGCGATGACCTCGGTGTCCGCCACCTCCCGCATCACCGGACTGCAGCCCGGCGCGGTCTACACGGCGGTCTCCGCCTACACCACGTCGGCGGCCAGCAACCGGGGCTGGTTCGACAACCGTTTCATCCGCGTCGACCCGCTCGTGTGAGGCAGCCGATGACCGCTTCCGTCTCCACACCCGTCTACCGCGCGCTCTTCTGCGACCTGCGCACCGACCGCCTGCTGGACGTGCTGCCGCTCACGGAGACCAAGTTCGACGACTACATAGGCAAGCCCGGCTCGCTCTCCGCCAAGGTCCCCCTGCCCTCGGGCCCGCTGGCGGCCCGGGCCCGGGCGGCGCTCCAGCCCGGCCGCACCGCGGTCTGGCTGGAGCGCGACGGCGACATCTGGTGGGGCGGCGTCCTGTGGACCTGCACACCGGCCGCCGACGAACAGGGCCGGATCACGGTGCAGTTGCAGGCCGGCACGTTCGACTCCTACCTGGACCACCGCATCCTCGCCCACGATCTGGCCGACACCGGCATCGACCAGTTCGACATCGCCCGCACCCTGATCGCCCACGCGCAGGAGCAGTCCGGCGGCGACATCGGCATCGAGCCGGGCCACGGCCGCTCCGGGGTGGTCCGGGACTACGCCTACGCCTACACCGCACTGGCCCGCGTCCGGGAACTGCTCCAGAACCTCGGCCAGCTGAGCGACGGCTTCGAGTGGCGTGTCCACTGCTACCGCGACGCCGACGGCCGGCGGGTCAAACGGCTCCAGCTCGGCCACCCGCGCATCCGCACGGGCCACACGGACATCGTGCTCAACCACCCCGGCCAGGTCCTCGCCTACAGCCTGCCGACGGACTCCACCGTGCAGGCGAACGTGTGGGTGGCCCGCGGCGACTCCGTCAACACCGACCAGTCGCAGGAGTCCCAGCCGCTCACCGTCCGCGAATCGACCCCGGACGACCTGGCGGCGGGCTGGCCCCGCCTGGAGCTGACCTCCGACCACAGCGGCGTCACGGACGAGGAGACCCTGCGCTCGCTGGCCCGCGCCGAGCTGGCCCGGCAGAACCGCCCCGAGGTCATCCCGGAGCTGACCGTGCTGCTGGACGGCCGGATCACCCCGGCGCTGCTCGGCGCGCGCATCCGGCTGCGCATCCACGACCTGTGGCACCACGAGGGCCTCGACGCCGCCTACCGGATCGTCGGGATCGCCGTCACCCCGCCCCAGCGCACCAAGGCGGAGACCGCCGTCCTCTACCTGGAAGGAGCCTGACCCGTGGCCATCATCCCCACCGATCTCCTCGACCGTATCCGCGCGCTGGAACGCCAGGTCAGGGAGCTGATGGGCAGCGCCAACACCACGCCCGCGCTGAACCGGATCATGGGCGGCGAGGTCGTCATCGGCGACCGGGGCCGGCTGCGCGTGCGCACCTCCGGCGACGAGGACCTGCTCTACCTGGGCCGGGTCCAGCCGGACCGCGGCGAGGACGAACCGCAGCAGGGCTTCGTCGTACGACGCGACGACGGCTCCCTCGCCCTCACCGTGTGGACGGCGGCCCCGGACACGCTGCCCGTCCAGCCGGTGCAGATCCTCGACCGCCGGGGCAACGTGGTCGTCGCCGACGACGCGATCCGCGGCGGACTGGCGCGCCCCTACATCCCGTACCCGCTGCCGGGCCCCGCCGACACCGCCCGCTGGGAGTCCACCGGGTCCACGGCCTGGACCACGCTCTACCGGGGCCCCGGCATCGCCCAGCACCCGCGGCTGCACTGCGTGATCGCCGCCGAGGGCAGTACGGGCGCCGAGGTGCGGCTGCTCGTCGACGGCGTCCAGCTCGGCCCGCTCGGCGGGCCGGGCGGCGGGCTGGCCTTCGCCGAGCGGCTGCCCGCCGACTTCGGCACCACGGTCTCCTTCGAGATCCAGGCCCGGGTGGCGACCGCCGGCGACACCGTTCGCTGCCGCCCCCTCGCCCTGTACGGCGTCCAGTCCTGAGCCCCACCGCGCCCCGCCCGCCGGCCGCAGTGGCCCGTAACCACCGAAAGGGGCACCCGCGTGCTGCCTGAGAACATCCCCACCGTCACCGTCACCGCCCGCTACATGACCCCCGACGGACGCCCGATGAGCGGGACCGTCGAATTCCGCCCCCCGGCCCTCCTCACCCACGCCCAGGAGGACCTCTTCCTGGGCGGACCGACCCGTGCCGCCCTCGACGCCGAGGGCCGCATCAGCGTCGTCCTGCCCGCCACCGACGACCCCGGCTGGAACCCGGCGGTCTGGACGTACACCGTCACCGAGAAGCTCGCCGGTCTCGCCCGCGCCGGCCGCACCTACCAGATCGCCCTCACGACCGGGCAGTCGGCGGTGGACCTCGCCGACATCGCACCGGCCGATCCGGCCGCCCCGCAGTACGTCGCCGTGCCGGGGCCGCCCGGCCCGGCCGGGGAGCTGGGGCCGCAGGGCCCCGCGGGCCCGGCCGGCGCGGTGCACTCCGTCAACGGGCACACCGAGCCCGACATCGTGCTGGGCGCGGCGGACGTCTCGGCGCTCGCCGCCGACGCGGCGGGCGCACCGGGCGGGGTGGCCACCCTCGGCGCCGACGGACTGGTCACGCCCGCCCAGCTGCCGGCGGGCGGCGGCGCCGTCGCCTCCGTGAACGGACAGACCGGCGAGGTCCTGCTGACCGCGAACGACGTGGGGGCGCTGACCCAGGCGGCGGGCGACGCCCGCTACCTGGCGCTCGGCGGCGCTCCCGTCGCCTCGGTCAACGGCCTCTTCGGCGAGGTCGTCCTCGGCGCGGCGGACGTCTCCGCGGTGCCGGACGGCCAGGCGGTGCTGCTGACGGGCGACCAGACCGTCGACGGGGCCAAGACCTTCACCACCCCGCCCGCCACGGTCGCGGCTCCGGCCACCGCCGACCAGCTGACGCGGCGCGGCTACGTCGACGCGGTCGCGGCCTCCGGCACCTGGACCCCCTCGGCAATGGGGTTCGGCGGCTGGGCCTTCGACCCGGCGGCCGGCTCGTCGCACTCCGTGCAGTACTGCATCAACGGCTGGGTGTACCTCATCGGGATCCCCCTGCACGCACCCACGACGGTGCGCAACGTCGTGTTCTACGTCGCGGGGTACGCCGGCGGCACCCTGAGCACGTCCTCGTACGCCGGTCTCTACACGAGCGCCGGAGCCCGGGTCGGGGTGACCGGCACCCTCAAGACCGCCATCCCCCAGACCGAGGGCGAGACGGTCGTCTGCCCGCTCACCGCCCCGTACGAGGCGGCGGCGGGCACCTACTGGGTGGGGCTCGTCGTCAACGGGCCGAATCCGACCAACAGCGGACCCGGCTTCCTGCGCGGCGCCAGCGTGGGCGTCGCGCCGGGCGGCAGCGCCAGGATGCCCGGCAAGTTCATCCGCCACGGCCGGCTCAGCACCACCGGCCGGACCTCGCTGCCCACGTCCTTCTCCCCCGGCGACGTGGTGGCCGACTCCAACGCCGTCTGGGCGGCCCTGGCCTCCTGACCGCCCGTCTTCCCGCGAGGGGCCCGCACCGTCCGGTGCGGGCCCCTCGCCCGTTCCGCACCGAAAGGAAACTCGCCCATGGCCACTCCCCTGAGCGCCGACCGGCTGCTCGCCGCGCTGCGCGCCGAAGGCGTCACCGTCGTCGAGTACCCGGGCTGGCGCACCCACAACCGCGACCACAAGGGCGCCTGGGGCCCGGTGAACGGCGTGCTGGTCCACCACACCGTCAGCACCGGCACCACCGCGTCGGTGGAGCTCTGCCACCGCGGCTACGCCGCCCTGCCCGGCCCTCTCTGCCACGGCGTCATCGACAAGAGCGGCACCGTCCACCTGGTCGGCCACGGCCGCGCCAACCACGCCGGGGGCGGCGACCCGGCCGTGCTCCGGCGGGTGATCGCGGAGGACTACGGAGACCGCCCGCCGGCTCCCCGCGAGCACGACGGCAGCGCCGGTTCCGTCGACGGCAACGCCCGCTTCTACGGTTTCGAGTGCGTGAACCTCGGTGACGGGAAGGACCCGTGGCCGGCCGCCCAGCTCGACGCGGTCGAACGCGTCTCCGCGGCCGTCTGCCGTGCCCACGGCTGGACCGCCCGCAGCGTCATCGGCCACCTGGAGTGGTCCGACTGGAAGGTCGACCCGCGCGGCTTCACCATGCCGTCGATGCGCGACCGCATCGCGACCCGGCTGGCCGCTCCGGCGGGCGGAGCGGCCCCGAGCCGACCGGCCGGCGGCTCCCCCGCCCCCCGCCACCAGCCGTTCCCCGGCGCCTCGTTCTTCAGCGCCCGCACCAGCTCCCCCGTGATCACCGCGATGGGCCGCCGGCTCGTCGCCGAGGGCTGCTCGTCGTACGCCGTCGGGCCCGGCCCCCGCTGGAGCGACGCGGACCGCCGCTCCTACGCCGCCTGGCAGCGCAAGCTCGGCTTCCGGGGAGGCGACGCCGACGGCATCCCCGGCCGCACCTCCTGGAACGCCCTGAAAGTCCCCCGTACGAAGTGAGGAGCCTGCCGTGTCCGACGCCGCCCGGCGTACCGTCCGCACCCTCGTGCAGACGTCCCTCTCCCTTGCCCTGCTCCTGCCCGCGCTTGTCGACGCGGCCGGCCTGTCCGCGACCCTGCCCCGGGTCGCCGGGGCCCTGGCCGTCGCGGGTGCGGTGACCCGGGTGATGGCCGTGCCCGGAGTGCAGAGGCTGCTGCCGGCGTGGCTGCGCGCCGAGCTGCCCGAGGCCCGACCGCCAGGAGTCGCCCATGAACGAGACTGACCCGAACAACCCGGTCGCCGTCGCCCTGGAGCTGGAGCGCCTGCGCGGCTCGCTGGAGGCCGGCTTCGCCCGCGCCGACGGCCAGCTGGCGCTGCTGGTGCAGCGCAGCGACCAGACGGACAAGCAGCTGGCGGACCACGAGGTGCGCCTGGACACATTGGAGCGGTCGCGCTGGCCGCTGGCGAGCATCGGCGCGCTCACCGCGGCCGTCGGTGCCGCCGTGATCCTGTGGGAGACCGTGCGATGACCCGCCGGGACGGCCCGGCGCGGGCCGTCCCGGGCTCCCCAGCCCGCCATCAACTAGAGTGCGTCGCGCACTGGTTGGCTCAGCGGGCCCCAGAAACGCCCTCCCCGCGGAGTTCGACGAGCGCACCGCCCCCACACCTCCAGCCCGTCCTCCCGTCACCCAGGAGCACCACGTGCAGGTCGTGTACCGTTCCGCCCACACCGTCCTCATCTCCGCGGGAGCGCTGCTCCTCGCCTCCGGCTGCGGCGCCGGGACGGCCGACGAAGGAACGGCGGCCCCCGCGCCCGCCGCTTCCGTCGAGAGCGCCGAGGAGGGTACGCGCGCGACGCCCTCGCCCTCCTCCTCGGGCTCGCCGTCCCCCTCCGCGTCCGCCTCGGCATCCGCGCCGTCCTCGCCCTCTCCCTCGGCGTCCGCGTCCCCCGCCACCGCGGCGTCGGCCTCCCCGAAGGCATCCAGCAGCCCCGCGCCCCAGGAAGGGCCCGCCGCGGCCCCGCAGCCGAAGCCCGCCGCCCCGTCCTTCCCCGTGCCGGTCCGGCTCGGCAACGCCACTCAGGTGATCACGGTCCGGGCCAACGGCTCGTACGCCGCCGTCACCGCCTGGCAGAAGGGCCCCTCCGGCTGGAAGCCGGCGGTCTCCACGACAGCCGGCCGGGTCGGGTCGAACGGGGTGACCAACGGTGCGACGCGGCGCCAGAACACGTACACGACCCCGTCGGGCACCTACACCCTCACCCAGGGGTTCGGCCTCCGGGCGGGCGGCACCGCCATGCCGTACACCGTGGTCGACAGCAGCCACTGGTGGGTCCAGGACCCCGAGTCGAAGTACTACAACTCCCTGCGCACGGAGGCCGAAGCCGACTTCCCGCTGACCGAGAAGGGGGAACGCGGCAGCGAGCACCTGGTGAACTACCCGACGCAGTACGCCAAGGCCCTCGTCATCGACTTCAACCGGTGGCCCGCCGTGCCCGGCCGCGGCGCCGGGATCTTCCTCCACGTCAACGGGAACGGGGCCACGGCCGGCTGCGTCTCCGTCCCCCGGGCCACCATGGACCGGATCATGGCCTGGATCAAACCCTCCGCCCACCCTCGGATCGCCATCGGCTGACCCCGCCCCGCCCCACGCAGAAGGGCGCCCACCCCGCACGCGGGATGGGCGCCCTTCTCACTCACTTCTACTGGTTGTACGGACCGTAGTCGTAGTCCTCCAGCGGAACGGCCTGGCCGGAGCCGGTGCCGAACGGCGAGTAGTCGATGTCGTCGTAGCCGACGGCCGAGTACATCGCGGCCTTGGCCTCCTCGGTCGGCTCGACCCGGATGTTGCGGTAGCGGGACAGACCCGTACCGGCCGGGATGAGCTTACCGATGATGACGTTCTCCTTGAGGCCGATCAGGGAGTCCGACTTGGCGTTGATCGCCGCGTCGGTCAGGACCCTGGTCGTCTCCTGGAAGGACGCCGCCGACAGCCACGACTCGGTGGCCAGCGACGCCTTGGTGATACCCATCAGCTGCGGACGGCCGGAGGCGGGGTGACCGCCCTCGGTGACCACACGACGGTTCTCGGTCTCGAACTTCGACCGCTCGACCAGCTCGCCCGGAAGCAGCTCCGCGTCGCCGGACTCGATGATCGTCACACGGCGCAGCATCTGCCGGATGATGATCTCGATGTGCTTGTCGTGGATCGACACGCCCTGCGAGTTGTAGACCTTCTGGACTTCGCCGACCAGGTGGACCTGGACCGCACGCTGGCCGAGGATGCGCAGCACGTCGTGCGGGTTGGTCGCACCGACGGTGAGCTTCTGGCCCACCTCGACCGGGTCGCCCTCGCCCACGAGCAGACGGGCACGCTTCGAGATCGGGAACGCCGTCTCGTCGCTGCCGTCGTCCGGGGTGACGACGAGCTTCTTGGTCTTCTCGGTCTCCTCGATCCGCACGCGGCCCTTGGCCTCGGAGATCGGGGCGACACCCTTGGGCGTACGGGCTTCGAAGAGCTCGACGACTCGGGGCAGACCCTGGGTGATGTCGTCACCGGCCACACCACCGGTGTGGAAGGTACGCATCGTCAGCTGGGTGCCGGGCTCACCGATGGACTGGGCGGCGATGATGCCGACCGCCTCACCGATGTCGACCAGCTTGCCGGTGGCGAGCGAGCGTCCGTAGCAGAAGGCACAGGTGCCGACCGCGGACTCACAGGTCAGGACCGAGCGGGTCTTGACCTCCTCGACGCCGGCGCCCACCAGGGCGTCGATCAGGACGTCACCGAGGTCGACGTTGGCAGGCGCGATGACCTTGCCGTCCACCACGACGTCCTCGGCGAGCATGCGGGCGTAGACCGAGGTCTCGACGTCCTCCGTCTTGCGGAGCACGCCGTCGGCGCCCTTGACGGCGATCTTCAGCTTGAGGCCGCGGTCGGTGCCGCAGTCCTCCTCGCGAATGATCACGTCCTGCGAGACGTCCACCAGACGACGGGTCAGGTAACCCGAGTCGGCGGTACGCAGGGCGGTGTCCGCCAGACCCTTACGGGCACCGTGCGTGGAGATGAAGTACTCCAGAACGGTGAGGCCCTCGCGGAAGGACGCCTTGATGGGACGGGGAATCGTCTCGTTCTTGGCGTTGGACACCAGACCACGCATACCGGCGATCTGCCGCATCTGCATCATGTTTCCTCGGGCGCCCGAGTCAACCATCATGAAGATGGGGTTCGTCTTGGGGAAGTTCGCGTTCATCGCCTCGGCAACCTCGTTGGTCGCCTTGGTCCAGATCGCGATGAGCTCCTGCGTGCGCTCGTCCTTGGTGATCAGACCGCGCTCGTACTGCTTCTGGACCTTCTCGTCCTGGTCCTCGTAGCCCTTGACGATGGCCTTCTTGGCCTCGGGCACGACGACGTCGGAGATGGCCACGGTGACGCCCGAACGGGTCGCCCAGTGGAAGCCCGCCGCCTTCAGGTTGTCGAGCGTCGCCGCCACGATGACCTTGGGGTAGCGCTCGGCCAGGTCGTTGACGATCTCGGAGAGCTGCTTCTTGCCCACCGAGTAGTCGACGAACGGGTAGTCCTCGGGCAGCAGCTCGTTGAAGAGCGCACGGCCCAGGCTGGTCCGCAGCCGGAAGGTGTCGCCGGGCTGGTACTCCGGCTCGCCCTCCTCGGCGACCGGCGGCACCCAGCCGCGCGGCGGCATGGTGCCGACCGGGAAGCGGATGTCGACCTTCGCCTGGAGCGACAGCTCGCGGGCGTCGAAGGCCATGGTGGCCTCGGCCGTGGAGCCGAACGCGCGGTCCGTGCCCTTGACGTTGCGGCCCTCTTCGTCCGTGGTGAGGAAGAAGAGACCGAGCACCATGTCCTGGGTCGGCATGGTGACGGGACGGCCGTCGGCCGGCTTCAGGATGTTGTTCGAGGACAGCATCAGGATGCGGGCCTCGGCCTGCGCCTCCGCGGAGAGCGGCAGGTGCACGGCCATCTGGTCACCGTCGAAGTCCGCGTTGAACGCGGTGCAGACGAGCGGGTGGATCTGGATGGCCTTGCCCTCGACCAGCTGCGGCTCGAATGCCTGGATGCCCAGACGGTGCAGGGTCGGCGCACGGTTCAGCAGCACCGGGTGCTCGGCGATGACCTCTTCGAGGACGTCGTACACCACGGTGCGGCCACGCTCGACCATGCGCTTGGCCGACTTGATGTTCTGCGCGTGGTTCAGGTCCACCAGGCGCTTCATCACGAACGGCTTGAAGAGCTCCAGCGCCATCGCCTTCGGCAGACCGCACTGGTGCAGCTTGAGCTGCGGACCGACGACGATCACGGAACGCGCGGAGTAGTCCACACGCTTGCCGAGGAGGT
The DNA here is from genome assembly GCF_044756785.1 of Streptomyces sp. NPDC091649. NCBI lineage: Bacteria > Bacillati > Actinomycetota > Actinomycetes > Kitasatosporales > Streptomycetaceae > Streptomyces > Streptomyces sp. NPDC091649. The sequence goes on from NZ_JBIVTR010000001.1 coordinate 1,155,855, forward strand.
TCTGACGGAAACGGCCCTGCTTGCCCTTGAGCATGTCGCTCAGGGACTTCAGGGGCCGGTTGCCGGGACCGGTGACCGGGCGACCGCGGCGGCCGTTGTCGAACAGCGCGTCAACGGCCTCCTGCAGCATCCGCTTCTCGTTGTTCACGATGATCTCGGGGGCGCCGAGGTCGAGGAGACGCTTGAGGCGGTTGTTGCGGTTGATCACACGGCGGTACAGGTCGTTCAGGTCGGAGGTCGCGAAGCGGCCACCGTCCAGCTGCACCATCGGACGCAGGTCCGGCGGGATGACCGGCACGCAGTCGAGCACCATGCCCTTGGGCTTGTTGCTGGTCTGCAGGAACGCGGAGACGACCTTGAGGCGCTTGAGCGCGCGGGTCTTCTTCTGGCCCTTGCCGGTGCGGATGATCTCGCGGAGGCGCTCGGCCTCCTCGTCGAGGTCGAAGGACTCCAGGCGCTTCTGGAGCGCCGCGGCGCCCATGCAGCCGTCGAAGTACGTGCCGAAGCGGTCACGCAGCTCGCGGTAGAGCAGCTCGTCGCCCTCCAGGTCCTGGACCTTGAGGTTCTTGAAGCGGCTCCACACCTCGTCGAGGCGGTCGATCTCGCGCTGCGCACGGTCGCGCAGCTGCTTCATCTCACGCTCGGCGCCTTCGCGCACCTTGCGGCGCACGTCCGCCTTGGCGCCCTCGGCCTCCAGCTCGGCCAGGTCGGTCTCGAGCTTCTTGGCGCGGGCCTCCAGGTCGGAGTCGCGGCGGTTCTCGGTCTGCTGGCGCTCGACGGAGACGTGGGCCTCCAGGGACGGCAGGTCGCGGGTACGACGCTCCTCGTCCACGAACGTGATCATGTACGCGGCGAAGTAGATGACCTTTTCCAGGTCCTTCGGCGCGAGGTCCAGCAGGTATCCGAGGCGCGAGGGAACGCCCTTGAAGTACCAGATGTGGGTGACGGGAGCGGCAAGCTCGATGTGGCCCATCCGCTCACGACGCACCTTGGCGCGAGTGACCTCGACGCCGCAGCGCTCACAGATGATGCCCTTGAAGCGGACACGCTTGTACTTGCCGCAGTAGCACTCCCAGTCCCGGGTCGGGCCGAAGATCTTCTCGCAGAAGAGTCCGTCCTTCTCGGGCTTGAGCGTGCGGTAGTTGATGGTCTCCGGCTTCTTCACTTCGCCGTGCGACCAGGTCCGGATGTCGTCCGCGGTGGCAAGGCCGATCCGCAGCTCGTCGAAGAAGTTGACGTCGAGCACTTGTCGTCAATCCCTCTTTCGGGGTCTCGTCTCAATCAATGGTCTGAACGGGTCCGGGGAGGGCCGGCCGCCTCGGGATGAGGCGGCCGACCGGCCCGTCAGACCTCTTCGACGCTGCTCGGCTCGCGCCGGGACAGGTCGATACCGAGTTCCTCCGCCGCGCGGAAGACGTCCTCATCCGTGTCGCGCATCTCGATGGACATGCCGTCCGAGGACAGCACCTCCACGTTGAGGCAGAGCGACTGCATTTCCTTGATGAGCACCTTGAAGGACTCGGGAATGCCGGGCTCGGGGATGTTCTCGCCCTTGACGATGGCCTCGTAGACCTTCACGCGGCCGGTCACGTCGTCGGACTTGATCGTCAGGAGCTCCTGGAGGGCGTATGCGGCGCCGTAAGCCTCAAGGGCCCACACCTCCATCTCACCGAAGCGCTGACCACCGAACTGTGCCTTACCACCCAGCGGCTGCTGGGTGATCATGGAGTACGGGCCGGTCGAACGCGCGTGGAGCTTGTCGTCGACCAGGTGGTGCAGCTTGAGGATGTACATGAACCCGACCGAGACCGGGTCCGGGAACGGCTCGCCGGAGCGGCCGTCGTAGAGCTGGGCCTTGCCGGAGGGCTGGACCAGGCGGTCGCCGTCGCGGTTGGGGATCGTGGCCTGGAAGAGGCCGGTGATCTCGTCCTCGCGCGCACCGTCGAAGACGGGCGTGGCGACGTTGGTGCCGGGAGCGACCTGGTCGGCGCCGATGGCCTGCAGGCGCTGGGCCCACTCGTCACCGAGGCCGGAGACGTCCCAGCCGCGGCTGGCGAGCCAGCCGAGGTGGATCTCCAGGACCTGTCCCGGGTTCATTCGGGACGGGACGCCCAGCGGGTTGAGGATGATGTCGACCGGGGTGCCGTCCTCCAGGAACGGCATGTCCTCGATCGGCAGGATCTTCGAGATGACGCCCTTGTTGCCGTGACGGCCGGCGAGCTTGTCACCGTCGGTGATCTTGCGCTTCTGCGCGACGTAGACGCGGACCAGCTGGTTCACGCCCGGCGGCAGCTCGTCGCCCTCTTCGCGGTCGAAGACGCGGACGCCGATGACCTTGCCGATCTCACCGTGCGGCACCTTCAGCGAGGTGTCGCGCACCTCGCGCGCCTTCTCACCGAAGATCGCGCGGAGCAGGCGCTCCTCGGGGGTCAGCTCGGTCTCGCCCTTGGGCGTGACCTTGCCGACGAGGATGTCGCCGGCGACGACCTCGGCGCCGATCCGGATGATGCCGCGCTCGTCGAGGTCGGCGAGGACCTCTTCGGAGACGTTCGGGATGTCCCGGGTGATCTCCTCCGGACCGAGCTTGGTGTCACGGGCGTCGACCTCGTGCTCCTCGATGTGGATCGAGGAGAGGACGTCGTCCTGCACGAGGCGCTGCGACAGGATGATCGCGTCCTCGTAGTTGTGACCCTCCCACGGCATGAAGGCCACGAGCAGGTTCTTGCCGAGGGCCATCTCACCGTTCTCGGTGGCCGGTCCGTCGGCGAGCACCTGGTCGGCCACGATCCGGTCGCCCTCGGCGACGACGACCTTCTGGTTGACCGAGGTGCCCTGGTTGGAGCGCATGAACTTGGCGATGCGGTACGTGGTGTACGTGCCGTCGTCGTTCGTGACGGTGATGTAGTCCGCGGAGACCTCCTGGACCACACCGTCCTTCTCCGCCTTGAGCACGTCGCCGGCGTCGGTGGCGCAGCGGTACTCCATGCCGGTGCCGACGAGCGGGGCCTCCGACTTGATGAGCGGCACCGCCTGCCGCATCATGTTCGCGCCCATGAGGGCACGGTTGGCGTCGTCGTGCTCCAGGAAGGGGATCATCGCGGTGGCGACGGACACCATCTGGCGCGGCGAGACGTCCATGTAGTCGACTTCCGTGCCGGGCACGTAGTCGACCTCTCCGCCGCGGCGGCGGACCAGGACGCGGGGCTCGGTGAAGCGCAGCTCCTCGGAGAGGGTCGCGTTCGCCTGGGCGATGACGAAGCGGTCCTCCTCGTCGGCCGTGATGTAGTCGACGTCATCGGTGACCTGGCCGTCGACGACCTTGCGGTACGGCGTCTCGATGAAGCCGAACGCGTTGACGCGGCCGTACGAGGCGAGCGAACCGATCAGACCGATGTTCGGGCCTTCGGGGGTCTCGATCGGGCACATGCGTCCGTAGTGGGACGGGTGCACGTCTCGGACCTCGAAGCCGGCCCGCTCACGGGAGAGACCACCCGGGCCAAGAGCCGACAGGCGGCGCTTGTGGGTAAGACCCGACAGCGGGTTGTTCTGGTCCATGAACTGCGACAGCTGGCTGGTGCCGAAGAACTCCTTGATGGAGGCGACGACCGGCCGGATGTTGATCAGGGTCTGCGGCGTGATCGCCTCGACGTCCTGCGTGGTCATGCGCTCACGCACGACGCGCTCCATCCGCGCCAGGCCCGTACGGACCTGGTTCTGGATGAGCTCGCCGACGTTGCGCAGACGACGGTTGCCGAAGTGGTCGATGTCGTCGGTCTCGACGACGATCTCCCGGCCCGACTCGCCGGTCGTCTCGGTCTCGCCGGCGTGCAGCTTGACCAGGTACTTGATGGTCGCGATGACGTCGTCCGAGGTGAGCACCCCGGCGTCCAGCGGCTCGTCGGCGCCGAGCTTCTTGTTCACCTTGTAGCGGCCGACCTTCGCGAGGTCGTAGCGCTTCGGGTTGAAGTAGAGGTTCTCGAGCAGCGTCTGAGCGGCCTCGCGCGTCGGCGGCTCGCCCGGACGCAGCTTGCGGTAGATGTCGAGCAGTGCGTCGTCCTGGCCCTGGGTGTGGTCCTTCTCCAGGGTGGCGCGCATCGACTCGTACTCGCCGAACTCCTCCAGGATCTGCTCGGTGCTCCAGCCGAGCGCCTTGAGGAGGACGGTGACGGACTGCTTGCGCTTGCGGTCGATGCGGACACCGACCATGTCGCGCTTGTCGATCTCCATCTCCAGCCAGGCGCCCCGGGACGGGATGATCTTGGCGGAGAAGATGTCCTTGTCGGACGTCTTGTCGATGGAGGAGTCGAAGTAGACACCCGGCGAGCGGACCAGCTGCGACACGACGACACGCTCGGTGCCGTTGATGACGAAGGTGCCCTTGTTGGTCATGAGCGGGAAATCGCCCATGAAGACCGTCTGGGACTTGATCTCGCCGGTCTCGTTGTTGGTGAACTCGGCCGTGACGAAGAGCGGGGCGGCGAACGTGAAGTCGCGCTCCTTGCACTCGTCGATCGAGTTCTTGGGGGGCTCGAAGCGGTGGTCGCGGAACGTAAGCGACATCGACCCGGAGAAGTCCTCGATCGGTGAGATCTCCTCGAAGATCTCCTCCAGGCCGGACTTGGTGGGGACGTCTTGTCCACTGTCCAGAGCAGCCTCGACGCGAGCCTTCCAGGCGGCGTTGCCGAGGAGCCAGTCAAAGCTCTCGGTCTGCAGCGCGAGGAGGTTCGGAACCTCGAGGGGCTCCTTGATCTTTGCAAAGGAGATGCGCAGCGGGGCGGTGCTGGCACCGTTGTTCGTATTCGCGGTCGAGGCGTTGCGCGAGGCGGCCAAGAGGGGGTCCTTCCGAGGGCTCGGACTCACTACGCGCGTACCGGTCCCACCCTGGCCACCAAGACAGACCGTTCCGAATCGGTCGCAATACGACCAGGTCGGATGGGGTCGGTCATCGGTGCTTCAGCGTGGGCATGCCCCTGGTGACGGGCAGGAGGCAGCTAACAGGCAGCGCAAAGGGTCAGTGTAGCCAAGCGGCACACTGATGTCCAGTCGGGGTTCTCAGAGACCCACGTTGCTCTCAACAGCTGTTCTCAACACCTATGTCTAGCCCTCGCGCGGGGTGCGCACTTCCTTACTGCCCGCTTCACTCTCGATCCATGCCTCGGATACGGATCGAAGTGATGACGCGTCCTGAGAATTGCGCGCCGCGTCCGGTTCGTCAAGGCCCGCCGGTCCGATCGGACCTCCAGGGGCCTTCACCGGCCACCCCCGGAAGCCCGCAGGACGCCCCTGAGGGGCCCGCGAGAGGCGCACGGCGAAGATCACCCTACTCGTCGTCGGCGGAAGAGCAAGGCACCCGCCACGGGCACGCCGAAGGGCGACCACCCGGATGGGTGATCGCCCTTCGGTGAGGTGACGTCATCGCCTTACGGCGAGGACGGCCCCGGGAGAGTCAGAGGACTCTCGAAGTCACTTGACCTCGACGGAAGCGCCAGCGGCCTTGAGGGACTCGGCAGCCTTCTCGGCGGCCTCCTTGGCGACCTTCTCGAGGACCGGCTTCGGGGTGCCGTCGACGAGGTCCTTGGCCTCCTTCAGGCCGAGCGAGGTCAGCTCACGCACGACCTTGATGACCTGGATCTTCTTCTCGCCGGCACCGGTGAGGATGACGTCGAACTCGTCCTGCTCCTCGACGGCCTCGGCGACGGCGCCCGGGCCGGCCGGACCGGCGACGGCGACCGCGGCGGCGGCGGTGACGTCGAACTTCTCCTCGAATGCCTTCACGAACTCGGAGAGCTCGATGAGGGTCATCTCTTCGAACTGCGCGAGCAGGTCGTCCTGGGACAGCTTCGCCATGATAGGCGTCCTTCCACTATTCGGCAGGTGCCGGATGTATGTGTCGGCGGGCGTACGTGGAGCCCGCTGGACCGCTGAGCGAAATTACTCGGCGGCCTCGGCGGGAGCCGGAGTACCGGCACCGCCCTGCTCTTCCTTCTTGGCGCGAAGCGCTTCCGCGGTGCGGACGAACTTCGACGGCAGGGCCTGGAAGACCTGCGCCGCCTGCGTCTGCTTGCCCTTGAAAGCACCGGCCAGCTTGGAGAGCAGAACCTCGCGGGACTCGAGGTCCGCGAGCTTCTTGAACTCATCGGCGGACAGCGCCTTACCATCAAGGACACCGCCCTTGATGACGAGGTTGGGGTTGTCCTTGGCGAAGTCACGAAGACCCTTCGCCGACTCCACCGGGTCACCGGTGACGAAGGCAACCGCCGTCGGACCCGAGAACAGGTCGTCCAGCGTGTCGATCCCGGCCTCGTTGGCCGCGATCTTGGTCAGCGTGTTCTTCACCACGGCGTACTGGGCGTTCTCACCGAGCGAACGGCGCAGCTCCTTGAGCTGTGCCACGGTGAGACCCCGGTACTCGGTCAGCACAGCGGCGCTCGAGCTGCGGAACTGGTCCGTCAGCTCGGCTACCGAGGCAGCCTTGTCGGGCCTTGCCATGAGCGTCGGCCTCCTTCCGGGTGATGAGGACCGCTCAGAAGGGGCCGGGAAAGACGAAACGCCCCAGCACAAGTGCCAGGGCGCGACTCGACCGGACAGAGTCCGGGAGCGTTCCACAGTCACCTGCGCGGGTCGTCCGATCTAGCGGAACCTTCGGTCACCGTCCCTCTGACGAGGCACAGTGACGACCAGCGGTCTTTGGCTTCTTGGTGAGACTACGCGACCGGACGGGGGACGGGCAAATCCGTCCCCCTTCGTCCTGTGCGGGAGGTGTCAGGAGGCCCCGACCGTGGCGCCGCCCTCCTGCTTCATCATCTCCTTGAAGTCCACGGTGTCCGAAGCCGGCGGCCTCTCGGAGGGGACCTCGATGCCGTAGTCGCTGTAGAAGAGCGTCGAGTTGAACGTGCCGGTCTTCATCTCGCCGCGCTCGGTCTTCTTCACCAGGAGGTCGTTCTTGTCGACCCAGATGTCGACGGTCTGGGTGCTCACCCCGGCCAGGGCCAGCTGCTCCTTGAAGGCGGCCAGCTGCTCGGCGTCCAGGTTGCTGTTCTTCGCGGTCAGCTCCGCCACGTCGACCGTGCCGGAGTAGTGCGTCGCGGGAACCCCGCGGACGTCCTCCTGGCCGACCTTCTTCACGTCGCCGGAGGCCAGGAGCGCCTTCACGCCCTGCTCGGGCGTGCTGTTCTGGAGCTGGTCCTTCATGACGTCGCCGGAGGCGCCGCCCAGCTCGGCGATGTCCTTGTAGGAATACCGGATCCAGTGCTTCCCGCCGGTGTTGGCCGCCATGCCGTCACCCATGTTGGCGTAGTACTCGTCCTTGAAGTACCGCGCCTCCATCGATCCGTCGCCGCCGGCCTGCTTCAGGGCGTCGCCCATGGTGCCACCGGTGTACGTGATGGTCAGCGTGCCCGAGAGGCCGTCGGCCCAGCCGATGGCGCCGGACTGCTTCATGGACACGGCGGTGCCCATCTCGGTGGTGCCCTCGACCTTCGCGGACTGGGCGCCACCGGTCTTCTGCTGCACCTGCTTCAGCGCGGCCACAGGGCTCACCTTGCCGATGGCGCCGGCCTTGTCCTTGCCGGAGCCGCTGCTGCCCCCCGAGCCGTCTGAGCCACCGCAGGCCGCTATCGACGTCAGTGCCGCCGCGGCGGCCAGAGCCGTGCCCATGCGTCGTGCCGTGCTCGTCCTCATGTGCCGTCCACCCCTCGTATCGTCTTTCGTCCCCCGCACTACAGTGCCACAGGGCACTGACAGGGAGAGGGCCTCACGGATACGAGGACGGGCCCCGCACCTCGAAAGGTTGCGGGGCCCGTTCACACAGTGCACGCGTACGACGCGGCTACCGGGTGAGCACGAAAGGCTCAGACGGCGGCCGGGTCCTCCTCGACGAGGAGGTTGCGGGTGCGGTTGGCGTCCAGCGGGATGCCGGGGCCCATCGTGGTGGCCAGGGTGGCCTTCTTGATGTAGCGGCCCTTGGCGGCGGACGGCTTCAGACGGAGGATCTCGTCCAGCGCCGCTGCGTAGTTCTCCACCAGCTTGGTCTCGTCGAACGAGGTCTTGCCGATGATGAAGTGCAGGTTCGAGTGCTTGTCGACGCGGAACTCGATCTTGCCGCCCTTGATGTCGTTGACAGCCTTCACGACATCGGGGGTGACGGTGCCGGTCTTCGGGTTCGGCATCAGACCACGCGGACCGAGCACGCGGCCCAGGCGGCCGACCTTGCCCATGAGGTCCGGGGTCGCGACGACGGCGTCGAAGTCCAGACGGCCCTTCGCCACCTCGTCGATGAGCTCGTCGGCGCCGACGATGTCGGCTCCGGCGGCTTCCGCGGCCGCAGCACGGTCACCGGTCGCGAAGACCAGGACCCGGGCGGTCTTGCCGGTGCCGTGCGGGAGGTTCACGGTGCCGCGGACCATCTGGTCGGCCTTGCGCGGGTCGACACCCAGGGCAAAGGCGACCTCGACGGTGCCGTCGAACTTCGTGGTGGACGTTTCCTTGGCGAGACGGACGGCCTCGAGCGGGGCGTAGTTGCGCTCCCGGTCGATCTTGGCGTCCGCAGCGCGGAGGTTCTTGCTGCGCTTCACTTCTACTCCTGTGGTTTCCGAATGTGGAGTCGTGGTGCGGACCAGCGCTTGGTCCTACCACTGGTGGTTACGGGGCTGGATCAGCCTTCGACCGTGATGCCCATGGAACGGGCGGTGCCGACAATGATCTTCGACGCGGCGTCGAGGTCATTGGCGTTCAGGTCGGGGAGCTTCGTCGTGGCGATCTCGCGGACCTGGGCGGCCGTCAGCTTGGCGACCTTGGTCTTGTGCGGCTCGCCGGAGCCCTTGTCCACACCCGCGGCCTTGAGGATCAGCTTGGCGGCCGGCGGAGTCTTCGTGATGAAGGTGAAGGAACGGTCCTCGTAGACCGTGATCTCCACCGGCACGACCATGCCACGCTGCGACTCGGTCGCGGCGTTGTAGGCCTTGCAGAACTCCATGATGTTGACGCCGTGCTGGCCGAGCGCGGGGCCGACCGGCGGGGCCGGGTTCGCCGCACCGGCGTTGATCTGGAGCTTGATAAGCCCCGTGACCTTCTTCTTCTTGGGAGGCATTGCTCTCTCCGGGTCCTATGAGAGTGTTTCGCCGCCGATTCCGGTCATCCGGATGGAGGCATACCGCACAACGATAACGGGTATAGCTGTGCGACCAAAAACCCAGCAGGTCAGAGCGGCCGCGAAGCCCCTCTGACCTGCTGGGTAGGCATGTGTCCAGAAACCGGCGGGAGGCGCTAGTTCTTCTGGATCTGGTCGAAGCTGAGCTCGACCGGAGTCTCGCGGCCGAAGATCTCGACGAGGCCCTTGACCTTCTTCGAGTCGGCGTTGATCTCGTTGATCGTGGCCTGCAGCGTGGCGAAGGGGCCGTCCGTGACGGTGACCGAGTCACCGACCTCGAAGTCCAGCACCTGGACCTCGACCTTGCGGGACGGAGCAGGCTTGCCCTCGGCCTCGGCGGCCTCGCGGGCGGCCTTCTCCTCGGCCTCCGGGGCGAGCATCTTGACGATCTCGTCCAGGGTCAGCGGGTACGGGTCGTAGGCGTTGCCCACGAAGCCGGTGACGCCCGGCGTGTTCCGCACGACGCCCCAGGACTCGTTCGTCAGGTCCATGCGCACCAGCACGTAGCCGGGGAGCTTGTTCTGCCGGACGTTCTTGCGCTCGCCGTTCTTGATCTGGACGATTTCCTCTTCGGGCACCTCGGCCTGATAGACGAACTCCTCCACGTTCAGCGAGACGGCACGCTGCTCCAGGTTGGCCTTCACGCGCTTCTCGTAACCGGCGTACGTGTGGATGACGTACCACTCGCCGGGGAGGCCGCGGAGCTCTTCGCGCAGGGCGGCGACGGGGTCGACGGGGGCGGCCGGCTCGGCCTCTCCCTCGTCGTCGGCCTCGACCGCCTCGGCGGCCTCTTCCTCGTCGGACTCGGCTGCGGCGGCGCTCTCGCCGGGCTCGTCGGACTTCTCGGCCTCGACGTTCACGGCGGCCTGCTCGGCGGGCTCGCCGGCGGCGAGGTCTGCGGCCTGGGCCTGGTCCGGGTCCACGGAGTCAGCAGCCTCAACGATGTCGAGCTCGTCCTTGGCGGACTCGAAGGCGCCAGCCTCGGGCTCGACGGCGTCGTTCAGGTTCGGGTCAGACACGATGGCTGCTTCTTCCTGGATACAAAGGGTGGAACGTGCGAAAGGGGCGCCGGTCGGACGCCTTCCGCGGGATCAGCCGAAGACGTACTTGATGACCCGCGCGAATCCCATGTCGAGAACGGTAACAAGACCGATCATGACGACGACGAAGACGATCACCACGGAGGTGTACGTCGTCAGCTGGCTACGCGTCGGCCAGACGACCTTACGGAGTTCGGCGACGATCTGGCGGTAGAACAGCGCGAGCCGGCCCAGGGGGCCCTTCTTGCCGCGCTTGCCGCCCTTCCGAGTCTTCTTCTTCGACTCGGGAGCTTCATCCTCAGCATCAGGCATGTCGATGGAGCCCACGGCGTCCGTCACGCTACTCACCTGATTCCGGGTCGTGGCCGTGCCGCGCCCGGTGGAGCCGCACGGCTGTGCAATGAAGTACGTACATGCGCACACATCCTGGCGAAGGAGTGTGTAGCAGGGCCGGAGGGACTTGAACCCCCAACCGCTGGTTTTGGAGACCAGTGCTCTACCAATTGAGCTACGACCCTTTGTGGTTTCCACCAACCTACCGCATCTTCCCCGGTGACCGGGTGCAGGAACGGTGCGGCTGGTGAAGGCCAACGACAGGTGAGTGTACGTGCTCGGGGCCGTCGCGTCGAACAGACAACTACCGACCGGTCCTGTCCGGATGCTGTCCGGGTCCTGTCCGGACCCTGAAACCCCTGTGCCGGCGGCTTTCGCGGTCTGCGAGCATGGGGCCCATGAGCGCTGCAACTTCACCGTCCGAGCGCCGGGTTTCCGCCCGCATCGGTGCGATCTCCGAGTCCGCGACCCTCGCCGTCGACGCCAAGGCCAAGGCCCTCAAGGCCGCCGGGCGCCCGGTGATCGGCTTCGGGGCCGGCGAGCCCGACTTCCCGACGCCCGGCTACATCGTCGACGCCGCGGTCGACGCCTGCCGCAACCCGAAGTACCACCGCTACACCCCGGCCGGCGGGCTCCCCGAGCTCAAGGCCGCCATCGCGCAGAAGACGCTGCGCGACTCCGGCTACGAGGTCGACCCCGGCCAGATCCTGGTGACCAACGGCGGCAAGCAGGCCATCTACGAGGCGTTCGCCGCGATTCTCGACCCGGGCGACGAGGTCATCGTCCCCGCCCCGTACTGGACCACCTATCCCGAGTCGATCCGGCTCGCCGGCGGGGTCCCGGTCGAGGTCGTGGCCGACGAGACCACCGGCTACCGGGTCTCCGTCGAGCAGCTGGAGGCCGCGCGCACGGAGAAGACCAAGGTCGTCCTGTTCGTCTCGCCGTCCAACCCGACCGGCGCCGTCTACAGCGAGGCCGACGCCGAGGCCATCGGCCGCTGGGCCGTCGAGCACGGCCTCTGGGTGCTCACCGACGAGATCTACGAGCACCTGGTGTACGGCGACGCGACCTTCACCTCCCTCCCGGCGATCGTCCCCGAGCTGCGGGACAAGTGCGTCGTCGTCAACGGCGTCGCCAAGACGTACGCGATGACCGGCTGGCGGGTGGGCTGGATCGTCGGCCCGAAGGACGTGGTGAAGGCCGCGACCAACCTCCAGTCGCACGCCACGTCCAACGTCTCCAACGTCGCCCAGGTCGCCGCCCTCGCGGCGGTCTCCGGTCCGCTGGACGCCGTCGCCGAGATGCGCACCGCCTTCGACCGCCGCCGCAAGCTGATCGTGCGGATGCTCAACGAGATCGACGGCGTGTTCTGCCCGGTGCCCGAGGGCGCGTTCTACGCCTACCCGGCGGTCAAGGAGCTGCTCGGCAAGGAGATCCGCGGCAAGCGTCCGGCCACCACCGTCGAGCTGGCCGCGCTCATCCTGGACGAGGCCGAGGTCGCCGTCGTCCCCGGCGAGGCGTTCGGCACCCCGGGCTACCTGCGCCTGTCCTACGCGCTGGGCGACGACGACCTGATCGAGGGCGTCTCGCGGATGCAGAAGCTGCTGGGCGAGGCCACGGCCTGACCGGTCTGCCGAGAACCGCTCACGAAGGTGCCCCCGGCCGCTGGAACCCTCCACCGGCCGGGGGCACCTTTTTGTTCGAGCCGCACCCCGTAGGGGAAAGCGGCTACCGCTCCGGCCCGCCCGTGCGGCAGGATCTTCCAATGGAGCGTGATGTACGTCTGTTGCCCAAGGCCCACCTGCACCTGCACTTCACCGGGTCGATGCGGCCCACCACCCTGCTCGAACTCGCCGACAAGTACGGGGTCCATCTCCCCGACGCCCTGACCGGCGGTGAGCCGCCGAAACTGCGGGCGACCGATGAGCGCGGCTGGTTCCGTTTCCAGCGGCTCTACGACATCGCCCGGTCGTGTCTGCGGTCACCGGAGGACATCCACCGTCTGGTGCGCGAGAGCGCCCAGGAGGATGTCGCGGACGGCTCCGGCTGGCTGGAGATCCAGGTCGATCCCACCTCGTACGCCCCGCTGCTGGGCGGGCTGATCCCGGCGATCGAGATCATCCTCGACGCCGTGGACAGCGCCGCCCGGGACACCGGCCTCGGCATGCGCGTGGTGATCGCCGCCAACCGGATGAAGCACCCGCTGGACGCCCGCACCCTGGCCCGGCTGGCCGTGCGGTACGCGGACCGGGGCGTCGTCGGCTTCGGGCTGTCCAACGACGAGCGGCGCGGCATGGCCCGCGACTTCGACCGGGCCTTCGCCATCGCCCGCGAGGGCGGCCTGCTGGCGGCTCCGCACGGCGGCGAGCTGTCCGGGCCCTCCAGCGTGCGCGACTGCCTCGACGACCTGGACGCCTCGCGCATCGGCCACGGTGTCCGGGCCGCCGAGGACCCGCGGCTGCTGCGCAAGCTCGCCGAGCGCGGGGTCACCTGCGAGGTCTGCCCGTCGTCCAACGTGGCGCTCGGCGTCTACGAGAAGCCCGCCGACGTCCCCCTGCGCACTCTGTTCGACGCGGGCGTACCGATGGCGCTGGGAGCGGACGACCCGCTGCTGTTCGGTTCGCGGCTGGCCGCCCAGTACGACCTGGTGCGCCGGCACCACGGGTTCACCGACGAGGAGCTGGCCGAGCTGGCCCGCCAGTCGGTGCGCGGATCGGCGGCCCCCGTGGACGTACGGGAGAAGCTGCTCTCCGGGATCGACGACTGGCTGGCTAGCTGATCCCGGGGGCTCCCGGGCCGATCCCGCCCAGCAGCGTGCGGGCGAGGGAGGCGGCGAAGTCGTCCAGGGGCTGCGGAGGCTCGCCGCCGGGGAGCGCCGCGTAGGCGAAGGCCCGCTGGGCGCAGGCGCCCAGCAGCAGGGAGGCGGCGGCATAGGTGTCCGCGTCGGCCCGGACACGGCCCGCCGCCTGTTCGGCGCGCAGGTAGGCGTCGAGTTGCCGGATCGGCAGGTGGGGCCCGACTCCCAGCTCCCGCATGCCCTCCTCGTGGCGGCGCTTGAGCCGGGGTTCGGCGTACAGGGAGGCGGCCATGGGGAAGGTCTGCTCGTAGAACAGGGCGGCCTGCCGGGCGACGTCCACGAGATTGCCCTCGACGGCGCCCTCGCCCGCCGTCAGTCCGCCGAGCAGGTTTCCGAGGCGGGGCAGCCGCTCCGCGAGGACGGTGACGAACAGCTCCTCCTTGCCGGAGAAGTACTTGTAGAGCGCGGCCTCCGAGCAGCCGGCCGCCCTGGCGATCTCCTTGGTGGTGGTCCGGGCGAGGCCGATGGAGAGCATCAGCTCGTGCGCCGCGTCGACGATCCGGACGCGGGCGGGCTTCTGGTCCATGCGTGCTCCAACAGGCCGTGTGACCCGGAGATCTTGACGTCCGGGTGGGGACAACTCACTCTAGGGGTGAGTGAACACTCACCCACCAGGGAGCGCACCATGCGAATCACCGTGTTCGGGGCGACCGGCGGCGTCGGTCGGGAGATCGTCGGGCAGGCCCTCGCGGCGGGCCACGAGGTGACGGCCGTGGTCCGCGATCCCGGCCGGCTGCCGGATTCACCGGACCGCACCGCGCTGCACGCCGTCGTACCGCTGGACGACCCGGCGGCGGTGCGGGCGGCGGTGGCGGGCCGGGACGCGGTGCTCTCCGGGCTGGGCTCGCGCGGCCGGAAGGCGAACGGCGTCGTCGAACGGCTGACCGGGCAGGTCCTGGCCGCGATGGAGGCCGAGGGGGCCCGGCGGCTGCTGGTGGTGAGCGCGGTGCCGATCGGGCCGGAGCCGGCGGACGAACCGCTGGTCGACCGACTGGTGCGCAAGGGGATCGGGGCGGTCCTGGCCGAGCTGTACGCCGATCTCGCCCGGATGGAGGCGGCGCTGGTCCGCAGTGGGACGGACTGGACCTCGGTACGTCCCCCGAAGCTCACGGACGGGCCGCTCACGGGTGTCTACCGGCAGGTCGTGGGCGGTACGCCGCGCAGCAGCCGGTCGATCTCCCGGGCCGATGTGGCGCACGCGATGCTGGCGTTGACCGACGACCCGGCGGCCGTGCGGCAGGGCGTGGGCGTCGCGTACTGACCGCGGACGTCTGGCTGCCGCCCGGCGTACGGTCTCTGCCGGCCGGCGTACGTACCCGGCCGGCCGGCGTACGCCTTCTACAGGCTCACGCCGACCGTCACCGGCTCGTTGACGAGGGTGACGCCGAAGGCCGCGTGCACCCCGGCGACGACCTCGCGGGCGAGGGCGAGCAGGTCCTCGGTGGTGGCCGTACCCCGGTTGGTGAGGGCGAGGGTGTGTTTGGCGGAGATCCGGGCGGGGCCGGTGCCGTAGCCCTTGGTGAATCCGGCCCGGTCGATCAGCCAGGCCGCCGAGGTCTTGGTCCGGCCGTCCTCGGCGGGGAAGGCCGGCGGCGTCACGTCCCGGCCGAGCCGCTCGCGGACCCGGTGGAGGAAGTCCTCGAACGCGGCGGCCTCGAGGATCGGGTTGGTGAAGAAGGACCCCGCCGACCAGGTGTCGTGGTCCTCCGGGTCCAGCACCATGCCCTTGCCGGCGCGCAGCCGCAGCACGGTCTCACGGGCGGCCGGCAGCGGGACGCGGTCGCCCTGCTCGACGCCCATCGCCCGGGCCGTTTCGGGGTACTTCAGGGGTGCGGAGAGCCCGGCCGCCTCTTCCAGCTCGAACCGGACACGCAGCACGACGAACCGGTCGGGTTCGGCCTTGAAACGACTGTGGCGGTACGAGAACGCGCACTCCGCGTTCGGAATCGTCACGGTCTCCTGGCTGTGCCGGTCGTAGGCGACCACCTCCGTGATGGTGGAGGACACCTCCTGACCGTACGCGCCGACGTTCTGGATGGGCGTCGCGCCCGCGGATCCGGGGATGCCCGCCAGGCACTCGACGCCCGCGAGGCCCGCCTCGACGGTCCGCGCGACGGCGTCGGTCCACACCTCGCCGGCCGCCAGCTCCAGGGACGTCCCCGAGAGCGCGAAACCCTTGGTGGCGATCCGCAGCGCGGTGCCCTCGAAGCCCTTGTCCCCGATGACCAGGTTGGAGCCGCCGCCGATCACCAGCAGCGGGGTGCCGTCCGCGTCGGCCTCGCGCACGGCGGCGATCACCTCGGCGTCGGTCGTGGCGGTCAGCAGCCGGGCGGCGGGGCCGCCGAGCCGGAAGGTGGTCAGGGGGGCGAGGGGGGCGTCGTGGAGTTCCTGCACGGGGACAAGAGTACGGTCCGCGCCCCCGCCGCTCGTGCGGGGCCACGGACCGTACACCGGGGTCCGGGTGCTCAGGCGGCCACCGGCTCGGGGGCCCCAGCGCTCCGGCCGGCCGGGCCGGCGGCACGCCTCAGGCGAGCCGGACCACGGCCCGGGACATCCCCAGCACCTTCTTGCCGTCGCACATGGCGAGCAGGTCGACCCGGACCAGGTGGTCGTCCAGCTTCGCCGCGACCTTGCCGCTGACCTCGATCAGAGCGCCCTCGTCGTCGTTGGGTACGACGACCGGCCTCGTGAAACGCACTCCGTAGTCGACGACCGCGCCCGGGTCGCCGGCCCAGTCGGTCACCACCCGGATCGCCTCGGCCATCGTGAACATGCCGTGGGCGATCACGTCCGGCAGCCCGACCTCCCGCGCGAACTTCTCGTTCCAGTGGATGGGGTTGAAGTCGCCCGAGGCGCCCGCGTACCGCACGAGCGTGGCCCGCGTCACCGGGAACGTCTGCGCCGGCAGCTCCGTACCGACCTCGACCGAACCGTAAGAGACCTTCGCCGTCATCACGCCTCCTCGGCGGCGCGCGCCACCAGCTTCATCAACGTCGTGACCACCAGTTCGCCGGCCTCGTCGCGGACATCCCCGCGGACGTCCAGGACATCGTTGCCCGCCAGGGACTTGATGCCCTCGATCGTCGACGTGACCGTCAGCCGGTCCCCCGCGCGTACCGGACGCACGTACGAGAACTTCTGGTCCCCGTGCACCACCCGGCTGTAGTCCAGGCCCAGCTGCGGGTCCTGCACCACCTCTCCGGCGGCCCGGTAGGTGATCGCGAAGACGAACGTGGGCGGTGCGATCACATCGGCATGACCGAGCGCGCGGGCGGCCTCCGCGTCGACGTACGCCGGATGGGAATCGCCCACCGCCTCGGCGAACTCGCGGATCTTCTCCCGGCCGACCTCGTACGCCGGAGTGGGCGGATAGGTCCGCCCCACGAAGGACTGGTCGAGCGCCATCAGCTCGCTACCTCCTGATGAAAGACGAATAAGGGCACGCCCCATGAGGGGAGCCCACCCCATACAACGACACGAGGCCGCCCCCAGAGGGGACGGCCTCGTGTACGAGCCTGATTCAGCGCGTTTCGCGGTGCGCGGTGTGCGAGTTGCAGCGCGGGCAGTGCTTCTTCATCTCAAGACGGTCCGGGTTGTTACGCCGGTTCTTCTTGGTGATGTAGTTCCGCTCCTTGCACTCCACGCAGGCCAGCGTGATCTTCGGGCGGACGTCGGTGGCAGCCACGTGAGTGCTCCTTGGACGGACGGTGGACGGATGAACGCATAAAAGGGTAGCCGATCGAAGGACCGACCCAGCAATCGGCTACCGTTAGTAGCGGTGACCGGACTTGAACCGGTGACACAGCGATTATGAGCCGCTTGCTCTACCGACTGAGCTACACCGCTTTGATGATGTGAGTCCCCCCGCCGAAGCGGGGTTTCCCGATCACCAGAGCCCCAATGCGGAATCGAACCGCAGACCTTCTCCTTACCATGGAGACGCTCTACCGACTGAGCTATTGGGGCGAGCGATGAAGACATTACACGGTCCCCCGCCGGTTGCCCAAATCCGTTTGTGCCGCTTGCTCCGGCCCCCCGCCCGGGGCCCCTCACACCCCCTGATCAGCCCTTGATCCAGGCCGCGGCCGACTCCGGAACGGCCCCGGCCGGCCCCCGGTACGGGCACACCGGTACGACTATTCGGCTCCTCCCGGAAGCCGCCGCCGCACGCCCCTAAGGTGTGGTCACTCCGTGTGACCTTGCACCCCTCCCAGGAGCGCGATGCCCGACAGCCAGCCGCGGCGGCCCGACGACAACGCGCCCGACAGCGCCGACGCGGCCGCCCCCGCCGACACCCCCGCCCTCGTCCTCGGCGGAGCCCGCCTCGCCGACGGCCGAGCCGTGGACGTACGCCTCAGCGGCGGCCGGATCGAGGCCGTGGGCACCGCGGGCAGCCTCACCGCCCGCGGTCCCCGCGTCGATCTGCGCGGCTACCTCCTCCTCCCCGCCCCGGCCGAGCCCCACGCGCACGGCGACACCGCCCTCACCGCGGACAGCGTGGGCCCCGGCAGCCCCGGCCCCGCCTCCCGGCGCACCGAGGACATCCAGCGCCGCGCCACCGAGGCCGCCCTCCTCCAGCTCGGCCACGGCGCCACCGCCCTGCGCACCCACGTCCGCGTCGGCGACGTCCAGGGCCTCGCCCCGCTCGAAGCCGTCCTGCGGGCCCGGCGCGCCCTGCACGGCCTCGCCGACGTCACGCCCGTCGCGGTCCCCCGGCTCCTCACCGGCGTCGCGGGAGCGGACAGCCTCGCGATGCTCAGGGACGCGATGAGCATGGGCACGCCCGTCGTCGGCGGCTGCCCCGACCTCGACCCGGACCCCACCGGCTACACCGAAGCCGTCCTGGAGATCGCCGCCGAGCACGGCCGCCCGGTGGACCTGCACACCGACGGCGACGACCCCGCCCGTCTGGCCCGGCTCGCCGCGATGGCCGCCGGCCTGCGCCCTGGCGTCGCCCTCGGCCCCTGCGGCGGCCTGGCCCACCTGCCCCTGAACGCCGCGACCCGCGCCGCCGACCAGCTCGCCGCCGCCGGGATCACCGTGGTCTGCCTGCCCCAGGGCGGCTGCGCCGGCGCGGAACGCCGTACGGCCGCCCCCGTACGCCTCCTGCGCTCCGCCGGCGTGCGCGTCGCGGCGGGCAGCGGCGCGCTGCGGGACACGGCCAACCCCGTCGGCCGCGGCGATCCGCTCGAAGCCGCCTACCTCCTCGCCTCGCAGGCAGGACTGCGCGCCGAACAGGCGTACGCCCTGGTCTCCACGACCGCCCGCGCGGCCCTCGGCCTTCCCGACGTGCGGGTCGAGGCGGGCTTCCCCGCCGAACTCCTCGCCGTACGCGGCGAACGGCTCTCCGCGGTGCTCTCCGTCGCGTACAGCCGCATCGTCATCCACCGCGGCCGGATCGTCGCCCGCACCAGCGCCGTGCGCGAGTACCGCGACTCGGGCTCCGACGCCACCGCGGGCCCCGGTGGACTCCCCCGACAGGGGCGGTCCGACTCCGGCGCGGGGCCGACGGACTGAGCGCGCCCCCGCCCCCGGGCGTACGGTCGGGGGTATGCGCATTGTCATCGCAGGTGGACACGGACAGATCGCACTGCGGCTGGAGCGGCTGCTCGCCGCACGCGGGGATGAAGCCGTAGGGATCATCCGCAACCCCCAACAGAGTCAGGACCTGACCGAAGCCGGCGCCCGGCCCGTCGTGCTGGACCTCGAATCGGCCACCGTGGAGCAGACCGCGGAGGTTCTGCGCGGCGCGGACGCGGCCGTCTTCGCGGCGGGCGCGGGGCCGAACAGCGGTGTCGCCCGCAAGGACACCGTCGATCGCGACGCGGCCGTGCTGTTCGCCGACGCGGCCGAGGCGGCGGGCGTACGCCGGTACCTCGTCGTCTCCTCGATGGGCGCCGACCCGGACCACCCCGGCGACGAGGTCTTCGACGTGTATCTGCGGGCCAAGGGCGCGGCCGACGCCGACGTGCGCTCCCGCAGCGCGCTGGACTGGACGATCCTGCGCCCCGGCATGCTGACCGACGACGCGGGCACCGGACAGGTCCTCCTGGCCGTCTCGACGGGCCGCGGCCCGATCCCCCGCGACGACGTGGCGGCCACGCTGCTGGAGCTGCTGGACACCCCGGCGACGGCGGGTCTCACCCTCGAAGCGATCTCCGGGAACGTGCCGGTGACGGTGGCCGTGAAGGACGTCGCGGGCAACTGATCCGGCCGGCCCCGCCCCGCCCCGACAACGAGAAAGCCCCCGACCGGACGGACTGGTCGGGGGCTTCGTTCGCGTGGCGGCGCCAGGGTTCGAACCTGGGTAGGCTGAGCCGGCAGATTTACAGTCTGCTCCCTTTGGCCACTCGGGCACACCGCCTCGAACGACGCGTCGGATCTCGTGTGGAGTTCCTTGGCGACGACGTAAACAATACCTGATGGCCGGGGGTGCTCCGCCACCTGATTGATCAGCGGCCGGAGGGGGCGGTGGTGGCTAGGCTTGCGCCGTATCCCACAGCATTCGACGCAAGGAGCCACACGTCATGGCCGACTCCAGTTTCGACATCGTCTCGAAGGTCGAGCGGCAGGAGGTCGACAACGCCCTCAACCAGACCGCCAAGGAGATCTCCCAGCGTTACGACTTCAAGGGCACGGGCGCCTCGATCTCGTGGTCGGGCGAGAAGATCCTGATGGAGGCGAACGGCGAGGAGCGCGTCAAGGCCATCCTCGACACCTTCCAGTCCAAGCTGATCAAGCGCGGCATCTCGCTGAAGTCGCTGGACGCCGGTGAGCCGCAGCTCTCCGGCAAGGAGTACAAGATCTTCGCCACGATCGAGGAAGGCATCTCCCAGGACAACGCCAAGAAGGTGGCGAAGATCATCCGCGACGAGGGCCCGAAGGGCGTCAAGGCGCAGGTCCAGGGTGACGAGCTGCGGGTCAGCTCGAAGAGCCGGGACGACCTGCAGGCCGTGCAGGCGCTGCTGAAGGGGCAGGACTTCGACTTCGCCGTGCAGTTCGTGAACTACCGCTGACCCGCTGCTTCGATCCGTACGGGCGTTGCCTGACCGGTCGGACCGGACCGGGCTGAGTGCAGCGGAGGCACACCGCCGAGGCCGGCCTCGGCGGTGTGCCTCTTCGTGTTCCGGGACCGGGGCCCGGTGCGGTGTCCGAATACCGCCGGTGGAGTTCGGCGGTGGGGCGCAGACTGGCCGTACGGACGGGAGAAGTGATCGGGCATGACGACGACGGTGTATGCGCGGGTGGAGAGCCCGCTGGGCGAGTTGCTGCTGGTCGGCGAGACCGCGGTGGGCGGGCCGGACGCGGCCGGAGGCGCCGGGGCCCGGCTGCGTTCGCTGTCGATGCCGGGTCAGAAGGGCGGCGTGGCCGTCCAGGACGGCTGGCGGCACGCCCCTGAGGCGTTCGCGGAGGCCGCCGCGCAGTTGGAGGCGTACTTCGCGGGCCGCTCGACGCGGTTCGACGTGCCGTTGGCACAGGGCCCGGGCACGGAGTTCCAGCGGCGGGTCTGGGCGGTGCTGGAGTCGATCCCGTACGGGAGCACCGTCTCGTACGGGGAGGTCGCGGCGCGGGTCGGGGCCTCCGGCGCGGGGGTGCGGGCGGTGGGCACGGCGATCGGGCGCAATCCGTTGCTGGTCGTGCGGCCGTGCCACCGGGTGATCGGGGCGGACGGGGCGCTGCGGGGGTACGCGGCCGGACTGGAGCGGAAGAAGCTGCTGTTGGGCATCGAAGGCGTGGCGGGCTGAGCCGTGGAACCTGGGCTTCCGCCTTCCTCGGACGGTCTGTTCCGCCGGCCCCGGCGGGAGGTCGCACCGGGCGCCGTCCATGTGCCGGAGTGGCTGCCGGTGGAGCGGCGGGCGGAGTTGGTGTCGGCGTGCCGTCAGTGGGCGCGGGGGCCGGTCCCGTTCCGGCACACGGTGCTGCCGGGCGGCGGGGTGATGTCGGTGCGGACGGTGTGTTTGGGGTGGCACTGGCAGCCGTACCGGTACGTGCGTACGGCTGACGACGTGAACGGCGCCCGGGTGGCCGCGTTCCCTGGCTGGCTGGGCGACCTGGGGCGGGCGGCGGTGGCCGAGGCGTACGGGGACGCGGGGGCGGCGGAGGCGTTCGCACCGGACACCGCGCTGATCAACTTCTACGACGACGACGCCCGGATGGGCATGCACCAGGACAAGGGGGAGCGGTCGAGCGCTCCCGTGGTGTCGCTGAGCATCGGGGCGAGGTGCGTGTTCCGCTTCGGGAACACGGAAGGACGCGGGCAGCCCTATACGGACGTGGAGTTGGGGTCCGGGGATCTGTTCGTCTTCGGCGGGCCCTCGCGTTTCGCGTTCCACGGGGTGCCGAAGGTGTACGCGGGGCCGGCCGACCCGGCGGCGGGGCTGCGGACCGGCCGGCTGAACCTGACGCTGCGGGAGACGGGGATGACGTCACCGGACGCGCGGGGGGACGGTGTACGCCGGTGGCCTGCCGGGCCCCGGTGACGGCCCCGGGTCAGCGGCGTTCGCGGGAGTTGCCGAACAGCAGTCGGTAGGCGATGAGCAGGACCAGTGAACCGGCGATGGCGGCGATCCAGGTCGCGGTGTCGTAGAAGTCGTTGCTGATGGGGCGGTCGAGGAATTCGCTGGAGAGCCAGCCTCCGACGAAGGCCCCGGCGACGCCGATGAGAGTGGTGCCGATGATGCCGCCCGGGTCGCGTCCCGGGAGGAGGATTTTCGCTATGACTCCGGCCAGCAGCCCGAGAATGATCCAACTGATGATGCCCATGCTGCTGCCCCTACCCCTTGCTTCCTCTTGAAACCCAAGACGCCGCGCATGCGCGTTCGGTTGCCCGGGGACGGCCGCGGGGTCGGGGCGGACGCCTCCGGCCGGTGCCGGCACCGCTGACGGTCGTCCCGTCGGCGCTGGGGGGTCAGCGCCTAGCGGGTGACGAAGGGCTGGTCCGTAGGGACGATCTCCTTGCCGAAGGGCATGAGGGAGACGGGGATCAGCTTGAAGTTGGCGATGCCCAGGGGGATGCCGATGATCGTGACGCACAGGGCGATGCCGGTGGTGATGTGGCCGAGGGCGAGCCACCATCCGGCGAGAATCAGCCAGAGGACGTTCCCCACGCAGGAGGGCGAACCGGCGTCCCGGCGGTCCACGACGGTGTAGCCGAACGGCCAGAGGGCGTAGACGCCGATCCTGAAGGCGGCGAGCCCGAAGGGGATGCCGATGATGGTGATGCAGAGCAGGACGCCCGCGAGCAGGTAGCCGAGGAACATCCAGAACCCGCAGAGGATCAGCCAGATGATGTTCAGGATGGTTTTCACGGGCGATGACCTGCCATCTGTTCTAGTCGGGCGATTCGCTCCGCCATCGGCGGGTGGGTGGAGAACATTCTCGCCGCCCCCCGACCGGGCCGGAAGGGATTCGCGATCATCATGTGGCTCGCGGTCTCGATCCTCGGCTCAGGTGGCAGCGGGAGTTGTTTCGTCCCGGCGTCGAGCTTGCGCAGGGCACTGGCGAGCGCCAGCGGGTCGCCGGTGAGCTGGGCGCCCGAGGCGTCGGCCTCGTACTCGCGGGAGCGGCTGACGGCGAGTTGGATGACGGAGGCGGCGAGCGGCCCCAGAATCATGATCAGGAGCATGCCCAGGAGGCCAGGCCCCTCGTCGTCGTTGGAGCGGCCCACCGGGATGAGCCAGGCGAAGTTGACCAGGAACATCACGACGGAGGCGAGGGCTCCGGCGACGGACGAGATGAGGATGTCCCGGTTGTAGACATGGCTGAGCTCGTGGCCGAGAACGCCGCGCAGCTCGCGTTCGTCGAGGATCTGGAGGATGCCCTCGGTGCAGCAGACGGCGGCGTTGCGGGGGTTGCGTCCGGTGGCGAAGGCGTTGGGCGCCTGTGTCGGGGAGATGTAGAGGCGCGGCATGGGCTGGCGGGCCGCCGTGGAGAGCTCGCGGACGGTGCGGTAGAGCTGCGGCGCCTCGAATTCGCTGACGGGGCGGGCGCGCATGGCCCGCAGGGCGAGCTTGTCGCTGTTCCAGTACGCGTAGGCGTTGGTGCCGACGGCTACCAGAAGCGCGACGACGAGGCCCGTACGTCCGAAGAAGCTGCCGATGACGATGATGAGTGCGGACAGTCCCCCGAGGAGTACGGCGGTCTTCAGCCCGTTGTGCCGGCGGTGCACGGTACGCCCTCCAAGTGGTGCAGCAGGGGAACCCTTTGCATGGTGGTGCTCCACTTCCCAGTGGAGCCTCCTGCACTGGTCAACGCCAGGCGAGGGGAGCTAGTTCCCTTGTGCGTGCGGCTGGAGGGCGGGGCGGTGCGGTGTGTTCACGCCGGTCGGGCCCCCGGCCTCGTACGGAGGGGCGCTGAGCCGTACGGGTGGCAGGGGGCCTCGTGGGTGTGACGGGCCTCGGGGCGGCCGGGTCACCGCGTGGCGCCGCGCGGTGGGTGCTGTGGTCCTGGGGCGGTTCCGGGGTACGGGCGCGGTGCCACGGTCCCGGGCGGAGCCGCTGTGACGTCGGTGGCGTTGTGCGGCCGGTGCGCCGTCGCCGGCGGCGTCAGTGCTGCTGGGCGGGGAGCTTGACGAGGGAGAGCGCCTCGGGGTCGGGCTCGACCTCGCTGGTGCAGTGGCCGCAGCGGGAGGCGACGGCAGGAATCTCGCTGTAGCAGCGCGGGCAGTCGCGGAGGGCGGCCTTGATGTTGACGACCTCTTCCTCCGCCTCCTTGGTGAAGCGGTTCTGCACCTTGGCCATGGGGACCACCACGCAGAAGTAGAGGACCGCGGCGGTGATCAGGAAGGCGATGGCGGCGCTGATGAAGAGGCCGTACGGGAACACGACGCCGTCGACCTTGTAGGAAGCCTTGCTGAAGTCTCCGGTGCCACGGGTGGCGAGGCCGATCAGCGGCGTGATGAAGGCGTTGCTGAAGCCCGTCACGACGGCGGTGAAGGCGGCCCCGACGGCGAGACCGATCGCCATCGAGATGACGTTCCCGCGCAGGATGAAGTCCTTGAACCCGTTCAGCACTGCTCTGTCTCCTTCTCGCTTCCGACACGTCCACGCCGATTACGTGACGTATGCAGCCCAGACCTTGCCCTGCGCCGGTGGCCGCGGGCAAACCGGTCCTCCGGGGCCGGGAGACCTCAGAAGAGGCTGACGGAGGCAAAGCGCAGGACGGCCTGCGGGGCCCCGGAGAGCAGGATTCCGGCGGCGGCGGTGAGGACGATCGCCGTGGTGAGCGGGGCGGGAGCGCGCAGACGGCGCGGCGGGGCGGGGGCCGGGGCTCCGGTGGCCGACCCGGCGGCTTCCGGGGTGCCGTCGGGCGTACGGAAGAGGATCGCGGTCCACTGAAGGTAGTAGTAGAGGGCGATCACCACGTTGACGGCCATGACGACGGCGAGCCAGCCGAGGCCCGCGTCGACCGCCGCGGAGAAGACGGTGACCTTCGCGAAGAGTCCGATGATGCCGGGCGGCAGTCCTGCCAGGCAGAGCAGGAAGAACCCGAGGGCCAGGGCAGCGAGGGGGCGGGTGGCGTACAGGCCGCGGTAGTCGGAGAGCCGGTTGCCCGGGTGGGTGCGGGCGACGAGGGCGGCGACCGCGAACGCGCCCAGGTTCACGACGGCGTACATGAGGGCGTACGCCACCGTGGAGCCGATCTGTTCGTCGCTGGAGTACGCGGCGGCGGCGATCGGGACCAGGAGGTAACCGGCCTGGGCGACCGAGGACCAGGCGAGGAGACGAACGGCGCTGCGGGCGCGGGCGGCGTTCTGGCGGAGGGCCGCGACGTTGCCGACGGTCATGGTGAGCGCGGCGAGGACGGCGAGTGCGGGCCCCCAGACGTCGGCGTGGGAGGGGAACGCGATGACGGTCACCAGGATGAGCCCCGAGAACCCGACGGCCTTCCCCACGACGGAGAGGTAGGCGGCGATCGGGAGGGGCGCGCCGACGTAGGTGTCGGGCACCCAGAAGTGGAAGGGTGCGGCGGCGGTCTTGAAGGCGAAGCCGACGAGAGTGAGGGCCACTCCGGTCTTGACGAGGGTGTCGAGCGCCGGAGGTACGTCGTCGAGGCGGCCGGCGATCTCGGTGAGGTGCAGGGTGCCGGTGCTCGCGTACACGAAGCTGACGCCGAGCAGCATGACGGCGGTGGCGACGACCGAGGAGAGGAAGAACTTCAGCGCGGCCTCGGACGAGCGCCGGTCGCCGCGTTTGATGCCGACGAGGGCGAAGGCCGGCAGCGAGGCCACTTCGAGGGCGACGACGAGCGTGGCGAGGTCGCGGGAGGCGGGCAGCAGGGCGGCCCCGGCGGCGGAGGCCAGGAGCAGGAACCAGTACTCCCCGGCCGGCAGTTCGCGGGTGTCGTCGAGCGAGAGCAGGACGGTGAGGAACGCGCCGCCGAGGACGAGCGCCTGGATGACGACGGTGAAGTGGTCGGCGGTGTAGCTGCATGCCTGGGCGCCGGTGGTGACGCAGAAGGTGGACCGGTCCCCGGCGCGCAGGGGGATCAGGAGCGCCAGGGCGGCGGCGAGGGCGGTGAGGGCGCCGAGGCCGAGGACGCGTTTGCGGTGCGCGGGCAGGAACAGGTCGGCGACGAGGACGGCCAGGGCCGCCAGGGCGGTCAGAGTGGGCGGCGCGATGGCGAGCCAGTCGATGGACTGGACGAGGCTGGGGGTGTCGGCCGCGAGGAGGCTTCCGGTGGCGTCGCCGGGGGCGGCCGGGCCCGGGGCGGTGCTGAGGTCCGCGGTCACGACTTGCCTCCTGCGAGGAGCTTCTGCACGGCCGGGTCGGTGAGGCCGAGGAGGACGGCGGGCCAGAGACCGGCGAGGACGGTGAGCGCGGCGAGCGGGGTCCAGGCGACGGCTTCGTACGTCCGGATGTCGGCGAGCTGCGGGGCGGTGGCGGCGGGTCGGGCTGCGGCGGCCGCGGACGGCCGGGGGCCGTCCGCCGTTCGCGGGGCCGGGTCGTCGGGCGATGGCTGGGGGTGGGGCGGGCGCTCGCCCATGCAGACGCGGCGAACGACGATGAGCATGTACGCGGCGGTGAGCAGGGTGCCGAACGCCCCGATGGCCATGAAGGTGCGGAAGGCGGGGCGGCTGAGGCCCTCGGCGGGGCTGTACGCCCCGAACAGGGTGAGCATCTCGCCCCAGAATCCGGCGAGTCCGGGCAGGCCGAGGGAGGCGACGGCGGCGAAGGCGAGCAGCGCGCCGAGGCGGGGCGCCCGGCCGTAGAGCGCGGCCCCGGTCGCTCCGGCGAGGGTGTCGAGGTCGGCGGTTCCGTAGCGGTCCTTGACCGCGCCGACCAGGAAGAACAGCAGGCCGGTGATGAGGCCGTGGGCGATGTTGGCGAAGAGCGCGCCGTTGACTCCGGTGGGGGTCATGGTGGCGATGCCGAGGAGGACGAAGCCCATGTGGCCGACGGACGAGTAGGCGATGAGCCGCTTGAGGTCGCCCTTGGCGCCGGTGCGGGCCAGGGCCAGGCAGGCGAGGGAGCCGTAGACGATGCCGACGACGGCGAACGCGGCGAGGTAGGGCGCGAAGGTCCGCATCCCGTCGGGGGCGATCGGGAGCAGGATCCGGACGAATCCGTACGTTCCCATCTTCAGCAGGACGCCCGCGAGGAGTACGGATCCCACGGTGGGGGCGGCGGTGTGGGCGTCGGGGAGCCAGCTGTGCAGCGGCCACATCGGGGTCTTCACGGCGAGGCCGAGACCGATCGCGAGTACGGCGATGACCTGCACGGATGTGGTGAGGCCCCGGCCGTTGTCAGTGGCGAGTGCCACCATGTCGAAGGTGCCGCTCTTCAGCCCGACGAGGAGGAGGCCCAGCAGCATGACGACGGAGCCGAGCAGGGTGTAGAGGATGAACTTCCAGGCGGCTGCCTGCCGTTGGCCGCCGCCCCAGCGGGCGATGAGGAAGTACATCGGGATGAGGACCATCTCGAAGGCGAGGAAGAAGAGCAGCAGGTCCAGGACGGCGAAGGTGGCGAGGGTGCCGGATTCCAGGACGAGGACGAGGGCGACGAACGCCTTCGGCGAGGGGCCCGCGGGCGGCTTGGAGTAGCTGTACAGCGCGCAGAGGAAGGTCAGGAGCGCGGTCAGGACCAGGAGGGGGAGGGAGATGCCGTCGATGCCGAGGTGGATGCGGACGTCGAGCGCCGGGATCCAGCTGATGTCGGTGGTCGCCTGCATCGTCGCGGGGTGGTCGTGGTCGAAGCCGATGGCCAGGACGATCGCGGCGACGAGGACGGCGCCGGTGACGGTGACGCCGTGGCGAAGCACGGCCTGGTCGGGGCTCTTGCCCTTGAGGCCGGGCGGGGCGGGGAGCAGGGCGGCCACGGCGCCGAGGAGCGGGGCGACGACGATGAACGCCAGAAGGAACTGCATCACGGACGCACTGATATCGGTCACGGTCACGACCCCGCGTTGACGTTGGCGAAGACGACGGCGGCGATCGCCAGGACGAGGGACCCGGCGAGCAGGGCGCTGACGTAGGTCTGCACGTTGCCGGTCTGGGCCCGGCGGACGGCGGTGCCCAGGAGGCGGGTGACGGCGCCCGTTCCGTTGACGTAGGTGTCGACGACCTCGCGGTCCAGGAAGCGGACGAGGCGGGCCGACTCCTGGACGGGCCGGACGAACAGCACCGTGTACAGGGCGTCGAGGTGGAAGCCGGTGGCCGCGTGGCGGTGCAGGGGCCCGAGGAGGAGCCTGCCGGGGTCGGCCGGGTCGGCGGCGTCCGCGATGGTGCCGTAGACGGCGGTGTGGGACGTCATGGCCTCGGCTTCGACGAGGGCGGGTTCGGCGCCGGGGTGGGCGGCGACGGCGCCGATGGGGGTGCGTGCCGCGAGGGCGGTGGTGTGCCGCCACGCGCCGTAGGTGATGAGCCCGCCGGCGACGCCGACCCCGGTGGACAGGACGGCGGTGGTGAGGGACGGCGTGAGGCCGTGCCCGTCGAACCAGTCACCGATCACCCCGGCGGTGAGGCCGAAGCCCATGGTGGGGACGGCCAGGATCCACAGGACGGAGGTCATGGCGAGGGGCTGCCTGCCGTGGTCGGGGGCTTCGGCGCCGCGTCCGCGGAAGGCGAGGAGCCAGAGGCGTACGGCGTAGGCGGCGGTCAGCACGGCGGCGAGGAGCCCCGCGATCAGGATCGTCCAGCCCGCGGCGGCCGGGGCGACGGTCCGGTCCCCGAGGGCGGTGTGCTCGGCGGCGACGAGGACGGCTTCCTTGGAGAAGAAGCCGGCGAACGGCGGGATGGCGGCCAGCGCGAGGAGGGCGACGGTCATCGTCCAGAAGGCGTCCGGGACGCGACGGGCGAGGTCTCCCATCCGGGACATGGCGGCCAGTGAGTTGGTGCCCGCGGCGTGGATGACGACGCCCGCGGCGAGGAAGAGGACGGCTTTGAACGCACCGTGCGAAATCAGGTGGAAGACGGCGGCGCCCCGGTCGCCGACGGCGAGGGCCCCCGACATGTAGCCGAGCTGGCCGATGGTCGAGTAGGCGAGGACGCGTTTGATGTCGTCCTGGGCGAGGGCGGCGAGCCCGGACCCGATCATCGTGACGGCGGCCATCACGGCGAGGACGACGAGCGCCGCGCCGGAGGCCGCGAAGACGGGCAGCAGGCGGGCCACGAAGTAGATGCCGGCGGCGACCATCGTCGCCGCGTGGATGAGCGCGGAGACGGGGGTGGGGCCGGCCATCGCGTCGGGCAGCCAGGTGTGCAGGGGGAACTGGGCCGACTTGCCCGCGACGCCCGCCAGGAGCAGCAGGGCGATGAGGGTGGGGTGGTCGAGTCCGCCGTTGCCGACGGCGGCGAGGATCTCGGTGATCCGGAAGCTGCCGGTGTCGGCGGCGAGCGCGAACAGACCGATCAGGAAGGGGACGTCGCCGAGTTTGGTGACCAGGAAGGCTTTGAGAGAGGCGGCTCGGGCCTGGGGCGTCTCCCAGTAGTGGCCGACGAGGAAGTACGAGCAGATGCCCATGATCTCCCAGCCGACCAGGAGCACCATCAGGTCGCCGGAGTAGACGACCAGGAGCATCGCGGCGGTGAAGAGGGAGATGAGGGCCGCGTAGGAGGGATAGCGGGCGTCGTCGCGGAGGTAGGCCGTGGAGTAGAGCTGTACGCAGGTGGCGACGACGGTGACGAGGACGGCGACCAGAACGGCGAAGCCGTCGAGGTGCAGCGCCAGGTCGATCGGGACGGATCCGGTCGGCGTGAGCTGGGTCGCGGCGTCGATGGCCCGGCCGCCGCCCTGGCGGACGGCGACGGTCACGGCGAGCACGGCCGCGGTGAGGGTCGGGAGAATCGCCAGCGGGCGGACGAAGCCGGGGGCGGCGCGGCCTACGGCGAGCCCGGCGAGGGCGCCGAGGAACGGGATGAGGGGGACGAGGGCGGCGAGGGTCGTGGTGGTCACCTGGTGGCCTCTGCCTTCTTCGTCTTCCCCGGGTTCTCGTCCGCCTGGCGGGCGGACGTCTCGGCGTGCTCGGCGGTGTCGGTCCCAGCGGTGTCGGTCCCAGCGGTGTCGGTCTCAGCGGTGTCGGTCCGGGCCGTGTCGGGCAGCTTCTCGGTTTCGTCGGTCTCGGCGGTGTCGCGGAGCCGGTCGATGTCGGAGGTGCCCCGGTTGCGGTAGACGGACAGGACGATCGCGAGGCCGATGCCGATCTCGGCGGCGGCGATGGCGATGGTGAAGAGCGTGAGGGCCTGGCCGGAGTGGAGGGTGTCGCGGAGCCAGACGTCGAAGGCGACGAGGTTGAGGTTGACGGCGTTGAGCATCAGCTCGACGGACATCAGGACCAGGATCGCGTTGCGGCGGGCGAGTACGCCGTAGAGGCCGACGCAGAAGAGGAGGGCGGCGAGCACCGCGGGATAGGCGAGGTGCATCAGCCCTGTTCCTCCTGACCGGATGCGCCGGGCGTACCGGGCGTACCGGGTTCGCCGGATGTGCCGGATGCGCCGGATGCGCCGGGCGACGCGGGCGGGCCCGGCACATCCGTCCTGGGCTTGGCCGTGCCCCGGGTGACGGGGCGGACCGTGGTGTCCGTGTCGCGTTTGCGGGACAGGACGATCGCGCCGACGAGGGCGGCCAGCAGCAGGACGGAGAGCGCTTCGAAGGGCAGCACCCAGTTCCGGAACAGGAAGGCGCCGGTGACCTCCGTGGACCCCTGCGCGGGCCCGTCGAGATCGATCCAGGTGGTGCGGAAGGCGTCGGCCACGACCCAGACGAGGGCCGCCGCCGCGGCGAGGGCCACGCCGAGCGCGACCCACCGATTGCCCGAATCGGCGTCCGGGGAACGGCCGATGGGGGCCCGGGTGAGCATCAGGCCGAAGAGGAGGAGGACCACGATGGAACCGACGTAGATCAGTACCTGGACCCAGGCGATGAACTCCGCCGTGAGCAGGAGGTATTCGACGGCCAGTCCGCCGAGCGCCACGACGAGCCAGAGAGCGGCGTGCACCAACTGCTTGGTCGTGACGGTGATGACGGCGGCGCCGAGGGTGGCGAGGCCGACGAGGAGGAACGCGATCTCGACGCCGGACGGGGAGAGGAAACCGGGGTGGTCGCCCGCGGCGGCGGCGGTGAGCAAGGAAGGTGCGATGTGGGGCATCACGCGCTTCCTCCCTTCTCGCCTGTCTGTTCCTGTGCCTGTTCCTGTTCGTACTGTTCCCGCTCTGCCTGCTGAGCCTGCTGTTCCTGTGCGCGTTGGGCGGCGAGCTTGTCCGCGGCCTTGCGGGCGGCGGCGATCTCCTTGGGCTCCTCGGCACCGGGGTCGAGGGCGGGCGGCTCCGGCACGGTCCACATCCATTCGCGGAGCTTGTCGCGCTCGTGGGTGAGCTCGTGGATGTCCGTCTCCGCGTACTCGAACTCGGGCGACCAGAACAGCGCGTCGAAGGGGCACACCTCGATGCAGATGCCGCAGTACATGCAGAGGGAGAAGTCGATGGCGAAGCGGTCGAGGACGTTCCGGCTGCGCTCCCGTCCGCCGGGAGCGGCGGGCGGGGACGTCTCCTTGTGGGAGTCGATGTAGATGCACCAGTCGGGGCACTCACGGGCGCAGAGCATGCAGACCGTGCAGTTCTCCTCGAACAGCCCGATGACGCCGCGGGAGCGTGGCGGGAGTTCGGGCTGGGCGTCCGGGTACTGCGCGGTGACGGTCTTCCTCGTCATCGTGCGCAGGGTGACGGCAAGACCTTTGGCCAGGCCGGATCCAGGGATCGGGGGCATCAGCTGATCGCCACCTTCACGATGCCGGTGAGCGCGATCTGCGCCAGGGCGAGCGGGACGAGGGTGGTCCAGGCGAGCTTCTGCAACTGGTCCTCACGCAGGCGCGGGTAGCTGACGCGCAGCCAGATGACGACGAACGCGAGGAGGGCGGTCTTGAGGACGGTCCAGAGCCAGCCCAGTCCGTCGGCGCCGAACGGGCCGTGCCAGCCGCCGAGGAAGAGGACGGTCGTCAGGGCGCACAGGATGACGATGCCCGCGTACTCGGCGAGGAGGAACAGTGCGAAGCGCAGACCGGTGTACTCGGTGTACGCGCCGAAGATGATCTCGGAGTCGGCCACCGGCATGTCGAACGGCGGGCGCTGGAGTTCGGCGAGACCGGCCACGAAGAAGACCAGGGCGCCGACGATCTGCCACGGCAGCCACCACCACGCGAAGGCGTCGAGGATGCCCGTGAGCGAGACCGTGCCGGCCGCCATGGCCACGGAGGCGGCGGCCAGAAGCATCGGCAGCTCGTAGGAGAGGAGCTGCGCGGCGGTACGGAGGCCGCCGAGGAGGGAGAACTTGTTGGCGGAGGCCCAGCCCGCCATGAGGGAGCCGAGGACGCCGATGCCCATGACGGCGAGCACGAAGAAGATGCCCGCGTCGACGGCCTGGCCGACCGCACCGTCCCGGGGGCCGACGGGGATGACCACGAGGACCAGGAGGTACGGGAGGAGGGCGACGGCGGGGGCGAGCTGGAAGACGCGGCGGTCGGCGGCGGCCGGGACCACGTCCTCCTTCTGTGCGAACTTCACGCCGTCCGCGACGAGCTGGGCCCAGCCGTGGAAGCCGCCTGCGTACATGGGGCCGAGGCGGCCCTGCATGTGGGCCATCACCTTGTGCTCCGTCTGGCCCACGAGCAGGGGGGCGACCAGGAACACGACGAAGACGATGGCCAGACGGAGGGCGACGTCGAGAACGTCGTTCACTCGGGATCGCCTCCGGCGGGGTGGTCTGGGGCGGACTGGTCTGGGGCGGGGCGGTCTGGGGCGGGGCGGTCTGGGGCGGTGTGCTCCGGAGCGGTGGTCGGCGTGTCGGGTGCGGGCTTGTCGCCCGGCACGGGGGCGTCGCCCGGCACCGGGGCGTCGCCCTGTTCGGGGGCGGAGGCCGGCTCGGGAGCGGAGGCCGGCTCGGGAGCGGAGGCCGGCTCGGGAGCGGAGGCCGGCTCGGGAGCGGAGGCCGGCTCGGGAGCGTCGCCCCGTCCCGGGGTCTCGCTCCGTCCCGGGGCGTCACCGGGAGCGGGCTTGGCGTCGGGAGCGGGCTTGGCGTCGGGGGGTGCGTCGAAGGCCGGCCGGGCGTCGTGCCACGGCGCGTCCGTGCTGCGCACCCGGGGCACAGGCCCCGGGGCGTCCCCGGGCGCGCCCGACGCCGGACGCTGGCTGGCCGAACCCTCCGACGCGGAACGGGAACGGCGTGCCGGTCGGGCCGGAGGCGTCGACGGCACGTCGCGCTCCGCGCTCTGACTGGCCGAGCCCTCCGAGGCCGACCGGGAACGGCGCGGGCGGGACTTCTGGGGTGCCTCCGGAGATGCGGGCGTCTCCGCGCCGGGTGCCGCGGTGGTGCCCGGGCCGGTCGCGGCAGGCGTCTCCGCACCGCTCGCCGCAGGTGCCTCCGCACCGGTCGCGGCAGGCGCCTCCGCACCGCTCGCGGCAGGCGCCTCCGCACCGCTCGCCGCAGTGGTCTCCGGACCGCTTGCCGTGGGGCGTTGGGCCGCCGACCCCTCGCCCGCGGTACGGGTGCGGCGGGGCGGGCGGTCGGTCGCGGGGCGGGCGGTCCGGGCCGGACGGGCGGCGGCCGGAGGGAGCTGGCCCTTCAGGGGGCCCCATTCGTTCGGGTCGGGAACCCCGGGCGGAAGCATGGCGCGTCGCCGGGGACCCGTGTGGCCCTCCGCCGGCTCCCCCGGCTCCTTCGCCCCGGGCCATGCCTTGGCGACGCGCGCGGCCAGGACGAAGTCCTTGCGCAGCGGGTGGCCCTCGAAGCCTTCCGGCAGCAGCAGCGGTACGAGATGGGGGTGACCCTCGAACGCGACGCCGAACATCTCGTGCGTCTCGCGCTCGTGCCACGCGGCGCCCGCGTAGACGTCGATGGCGCTGGGCAGGACCGCCGCTTCGTGCGGCACGGTCGTCCGTACCAGCAGCCGCCGCACCGTGCCGTTGCCCAGGGCCACGACATGGGCGCATACACGGAAGCCGACGCCCGGTTCGTCCACGGCGCTGAGCCAGTCGAAGTAGCTGCACCCCAGGTCGTCGCGGGCCGTCCGCAGTGCGGTGAGCCATGCGGCGGCGGGGACGTCGACGGTCAGCAGGTCGTACGCCGACTCCGCCGTGGCCTCCTCGCCGAACAGGTCGGTGACCGCGTCCGGCAGCCGGTCGTGGGCCTCGGCCGCGGATTCCGGGTGCCGGTGGTGGTCGCTCATCGCCCCTCCTCCCCCGGCTTCGACGCCTCCGGGGAAGCCGGCGGCCGGGCCGAGGCCGGTGCCGGCGGGGCGACCAGGCCGCTGCGCAGGGCATCGGTGGACGGGCCCCGGCCCGCCGTTCCGGGGGCGTACCGCTCGGCGAGGGATTCGCGCGCGATCTTCTCCTGGAGCTTGAGAATGCCCTGGAGGAGCGCCTCGGGCCGGGGCGGGCAGCCGGGTACGTACACATCGACGGGGATGATCTGGTCGACGCCCTTGGTCACGGAGTACGAGTCCCAGTAGGGGCCGCCGCAGTTGGAGCAGGCGCCGAAGGAGATGACGTACTTCGGTTCGGGCATCTGCTCGTACAGCCGCTTCACGGCCGGGGCCATCTTGTCCGTCACCGTGCCCGACACGATCATGAGGTCGGCCTGGCGGGGGCCGGGGGCGAAGGGGATCACGCCGAGCCGGATGAAGTCGTGGCGCGCCATGGAGGCGGCGATGAACTCGATGGCGCAGCAGGCGAGTCCGAAGTTGAAGACCCACAGGCTGTAGCGGCGGCCCCAGTTGAGGACGACCTTCATCGGCTCCGGTGCGAGCCGGGAGAGCACGCCGAGGCGCTTGGGCTCGGGGAGAAGGACCGGTTCGGCCGGGGACGCGGGCTGCTGTGACGCGGGAGTCGGCCGGCTCGTCAGGCCCATGCGAGGACGCCCTTCTTCCATGCGTAGAGCAGTCCCACGGCCAGGAAGCCGAGGAAGATGAACATTTCGACCAGGGTCGTGGCGCCGTACCCGGGCGCCGCGAACACCGTGGCCCACGGGAACAGGAAGATGGAGTCGACGGCGAAGATCACGTACAGGAACGCGTAGACGTAGTACCGGACCTGGGTGTGCGCCCAGCCCTCGCCGACCGGGTCGACGCCGCACTCGTAGGTGAGGAGCTTCTCCGGGGTGGGAACGACGGGGCGCAGCAACCGCCCGGCCCCGAAGGCCACGGCGACGAACAGGACACCGACCAGGGCGAGCAGGCCGATGACCGAGTAGCTCTGGAAGTACTCCGAGGCGAGCACGGCGGGTCCCTCCCCCGGAGCGCCGGACACACCGGCCGCGTTCGGCACACCGGTCACATGCGATACACCGGCCACATGCGACACAGCGGGCACATCGACCACATCGAGCGCATGCGGTACGTCGAACACGTCTGCGGCGCCCGCCACGCCGGCCGTGCCCGCAGCGTCCGCCGCACCGGTCACGCCGGTCACGTCCGTAACATCGGCCACGTCCGTCCCTCGCTCCCTCGTCGTCCGCGTCACTCCCGCGTACCTGTTCTGTACGCACGTTCTGTACGCACGGGAGTCTAGGGCCTGCTAAACGGAGCGTAAGCAGCCGCGTCGGGCATCGGGTGGGGTTATCCCCACTTCACTCCACCCATGAGCCCCATGGTGTGCGCGCGTGCGGCCCGGCAGGCTGTGGCTATGACCATGAGCCCTTCCCTGCCGGACCCCGACCGGCTGCCGCCCGCCCGCTTCGCCCTCGACCGGTGGGCCTGGCGGGAGGTGGCGTATCTGATCGCCAACCTGCCGTTGGCCGTCGTGGGGTTCGTCTACACGGTCCTCGTGATCTCCGTCGGCGCCGGGCTCTCCGTCACCGTGATCGGTCTGCCGCTTCTGGTCGGCGGGCTCCAGGGCTCTCGGCTGCTGGGACGGCTGGAGCGGCGGCGGGCGCGGTGGATGCTCGGCGTACGCGTCGAGGAGCCGAGTCCGCTGGCGCGCGGCCACCGGGGCCAGGGGTTCTTCGTCCGGCTGTGGGCCGGACTGAAGGACCCGGTGGGCTGGCGGGCCTTGCTGTACGGGTTCATCCGACTGCCGTGGGGGGCGCTGACGTTCGCGGTGACACTGGCGAGCCTGTTCGTCCTGTGGCCGGTGCTGCCGTTCATCACACGGGGACTGACGGCGGTGGACCGGGCGATGGTGCGCGGTCTGCTGTCGCCCTCGGACGAGCTGGAGCGGCGCATCGCCGAGCTGGAGTCGGGCCGGGGCGTGGTTGTGGACACCGCCGCCGCCGACCTGCGCCGCATCGAACGCGACCTGCACGACGGCGCCCAGGCCCGCCTGGTCGCCCTCGCCATGGGGCTCGGTCTGGCGAAGGAGAAGCTCACCGACGACCCGGAGACCGCCGCCCGCATGGTCGACGAGGCGCACGGCGAGATCAAGGTCGCCCTCCAGGAGCTGCGCGACCTGGCCCGCGGAATCCACCCCGCCGTCCTCACCGACCGGGGCCTGGACGCCGCACTCTCCGCCATCGCCTCCCGCTGCACGGTCCCGGTCAAGGTGTCGGTGGGCCTCCGGGGGCGCCCGGCGGAGGCGATCGAGGGCATCGCGTACTTCACCGTCTCGGAGCTTCTCCAGAACGTCAGCAAGCACAGCGGGGCGCGGTCGGCCTCGGTGGAGGTCTGGCGTTCCGGGGACCGGCTGATGCTCCAGGTCATGGACGACGGAGCGGGCGGGGCCCGGATGGACGGCGGTTCGGGGTTGGCGGGGCTCGCCGAGCGGCTGGACGCGGTCGACGGGGTGCTCGTCCTGGACTCGCCGGAGGGCGGGCCGACGACCGTCACCTCCGAGCTGCCCTGGCGCGACCGGGCCGCCTGATCCCCGCCGGCCGGACACCGGACCGACCGGACACCGCCCGGCCGGACGCCTGACCGACCGGCCACCCGGCCTCCTCCCGGCCGGGCCTGGCCGGCCACGGGCGGCTCCGAGGCGGGCCCGGGCGGCCTCCAGGCGGCTCCGGCCCACCGCAGCGGCTCCAGGGGTGGCTCCGGCCTGTCTCGGCCGCTCCGGGGCGGGCCCCGGGGGGTGGGGAAAACCCCCGGTCCGATACGGAGAGGGGCCTCATGGTGCCGAAGACCACCGGCCGGGACCCTTGGGGGAGAGCCGGGGTTCTCGGGGGAGAACGGTCCGTGGTGGCGGGCCGCCTCCGACACCACGGCGAAGCCGGCCGACGCATGGCTCACCCAGGCACAGCCCCACCACCCCACCCCGCCCCACACACAGCCGACCGCCCCACACACAGCCCACTGCCCCACGCACAGCCCACTGAGAGACTGAGACAGAGACGGAACGGACGGGACTCATGGCCACGGCATACGGACCGGACACGCGGGACCGGGAGCATCAGGGTTCCGGCCCCGGCTTCGGGGCGAAGACCCCGGCAAAGCATTTCCTCCCTGCACCGCTGCGTGCGCCGCTGGAGGCACGCGCCTGGCGCGAGCTCCTCTACACGCTGCTGAGTTTTCCGCTCAGCACGGTGATGTTCGTCTTCGCGGTCACGATGACGTCGATGAGCGCGGGCCTGCTGGTCACCTTCATCGGGATTCCGGTCCTCGCGGCCGGTCTCGCCGTCTGCCGGGGCTTCGGGGCACTGGAGCGGCACCGAGCGCGCGCGTTGCTGCGGGTGGAGGTGGCTGACCCGGAGCGGGTGCGGGGGAAGACCGGCGGCCCGATGTCCTGGATGGGCGCGGTCCTCAAGAGCGGGGTGTCCTGGCGGCACCTGTTGTACACACTGCTGCACTTCCCGTGGGCCACGTTCACGTTCGTCGTCGCGATCACGTTCTGGACGTACGGTCTGGTGGCGCTGACGTACCCGCTGTGGTTCTGGCTCTTCCCGGTGTTCGGGGGGCAGGACGGCATCCAGCTGTACGGGGACCGCACCCACCAGGAGTACCTGGACTCGCCCGGCGAGCTGGCGGTGACCGGGGCCGTGGGCCTGGCGCTCGTGCTGGCGGCGCCGTGGATCGTGCGAGGGCTGCTGACGGTGGACCGGCTGTTGGTCACCGGTCTGCTGGGCCCGTCCCGACTGGCCACCCGGGTCTCCGAGCTGGAGTCGGACCGGGGTGTGGTCGTGGACACCGCCGCCGCCGACCTCCGCCGCATCGAACGCGACCTGCACGACGGCGCCCAGGCCCGCCTGGTCGCCCTCGCCATGGATCTGGGCCTGGCGAAGGAGAAGCTCACCGACGACCCCGAGGCCGCCGCCCGCATGGTCGACGAGGCGCACGGCGAGATCAAGGTCGCCCTCCAGGAGCTGCGCGACCTGGCCCGCGGAATCCACCCCGCCGTCCTCACCGACCGGGGCCTGGACGCCGCACTGTCGGCGATAGCCTCCCGCTGCACCGTGCCCGTGACGGTCGAGGTCGACCTGGACTCACGGCCGGCGCAGGCGATCGAGGGGATCGCGTACTTCACCGTCTCGGAGCTCCTCCAGAACATCAGCAAGCACGCCCGGGCGACCCGGGCCACGGTCGACGTGTGGCGGGCGGCCGACCGGCTGATGCTCCAGGTCACGGACAACGGCCGAGGCGGGGCGTCGCCGGCCACTGGCGGCGGCCTGGCCGGGTTGACGGAGCGGCTGGACGCCGTTGACGGGGTCCTCGTGGTCGACTCCCCCGCCGGTGGCCCGACGACGGTCACGGCCGAGCTGCCCTGGCGGGGCTGACCGAGCACGCCGTCCCCCACTCCTCCGTCACTGCCGCGCTCTCCGCCGCACTCCGCTCCCTTTCGCCCGCTCCCCTCCGCCCTCCGGCCGTCGGAGCCCCTCCCCTCCCCCTTCCCCCCGCTCCTCTGACGTGCGCCCCGTCGCCATGCCTCTCGGACGGCGACGGGAGCACGGCCGTGAGCACCCTCCGCGCGGGTTATCCACAGGCCCCCCCATCGGGGTCCGGGGCCTGGGATGCTTGAGCCGATGGGGCGCGGTGCGCGGTGGTCGGGCGCGGTGCGTGCGGGGCCGCGAGGAACGCGGCATATTCGGAACAGTGGGGGACACGCAGTCGTGGAGAACGTGGAGAACAGAGTGCGCGTGGTCATCGCCGAGGATTCGGTCCTGCTGCGGGAGGGTCTCACCCGTCTGCTCACGGATCTCGGGCATGACGGGGTCCTCGTGGTCGACTCCCCCGCCGGTGGCCCGACGACGGTCACGGCCGAGCTGCCCTGGCGGGGCTGACCGAGCACGCCGTCCCCCA